>CACAEJ010000015.1 GCA_902531515.1 uncultured Pseudohongiella sp. | reverse complement strand
CCCAAATTATTGCCCGCGGAGGTGGCCGCAGCTATGGTGACAGTGCTTTGGCAGATAACGTGCTGAGCACCCGGTTTTTTGACAACTTTATCTCATTAAATACGGATCAAGGGGCCATACGATGTGGGTCGGGCGTTCAACTTAAAGAATTACTTCATCTCGTTATTCCTACCGGATATTTTCCTCCAGTCTTACCGGGCACTAAATACGTCACTATAGGTGGCGCCATTGCTGGAGATATCCACGGGAAGAATCATCATCAAGAAGGCAGTTTCTGCCAGCATGTGTCCTGCTTGACCTTGCTGCTAGCCAATGGAGAGCTCTTGAATTGCTCGAAAACCAAAAACAAAGAGTTATTCTTAGCGACATGTGGAGGCATGGGTTTAACAGGCATAATCCTTGATGCGACAATTATTCTGAAGAAAGTGCCTAGTGTCTCTATTGAACAAAAAACTCGAGTTGCACATAGCTTGGGTGAGTGCATGGATATATTTGATTCAGTTGAGGATAGTGAATATTCCGTAGCATGGCTAGATGGTCTGGCGCGAGGAAAGCAAAAAGGGAGGTCATTGGTTCACACCGGAAACCACAGCATCGAGGGGGTGAAACAGCCAATTTCTCGACGAGAACTATCGATCCCTTCTTCAACACCAGCGATGTTGCTTAACAAATACTCTCTCCAGCTGTTTAACGAATTCATTTATAAGTCGCAATTAATAAGACGTGAATCAAAAAAAGTTAATTATGAATCTTATTTTTTTCCACTGGATAGTATAAAGAATTGGAATTTGCTCTATGGCTCTAGAGGATTTATTCAGTACCAGTTTTTAGTGCCTCTAGATTGCTCGTTGGAGGCAATATCAGCCATTTTGGAAAAAATAGCCGACGCCGGCAAGGCGCCGGCACTATCAGTACTGAAAAAATTCGTAAAGGGTAATAACAATTATCTCTCCTTCCCTCGCTCCGGCTATACACTTGCTATGGATTTTCAGAGAGATGCGACGCTCTTTCCGCTGCTCGAAAAAATAGACGAGTTAGTGTTGGCGTATGAGGGAAGACAATACCTTGCGAAAGATGCGAGAATGAGTGAGAGGGTTTTTAAGCAATCCTACGAAAACTGGGAAAAGTTTATCGCTGTAAAATCTAAATATGATCCCAAAAATATCTTTGCTTCCCAACAATCAAAACGATTGGGGTTAACAAACTAAATCTCGTCTTGGGCTTATGAATATTTTAGTCATTGGTGCAACGTCAGCAATAGCGCGATCAATATCTCGTCTGTATGCTGTCAAGAGTGCGAAACTTTTTCTGCTAGCGAGGGACGAAGAACGTCTTCGCGAGTCAGCTGCTGATCTTGAATTAAGAGGCGCAAGCGAAGTCAAAGCTCTGAATTACGATGCTGAAAATACGAACAAACACTCAACGATAGTTGATGCAGCAGTTGAATTTTTGGGGAGTATTGATATTGCATTAATTTGCCATGGCAACCTACCAAATCAGGAAGAATGTCAGGCGGACTATCGGAAAGCCGAAGACGCCATTCGCGTGAACGGACTAAGCGTTATCTCTCTGTGTACTGAAATAGTCAATCAGTTGAGAGCACAGAAAAAAGGTACACTTGCCGTAATCACCTCTGTAGCCGGAGAGCGTGGGAGGCAGACTAACTTCGTTTACGGTGCCGCAAAATCAATGGTCTCCACATACCTTCAGGGCCTCCGTGGAAGTCTAATGAAGGACAATGTACATATAGTCGATGTAAGGCCCGGGCTTGTAGATTCTCCAATGACAGCACATTTAAAAAAGGGGCTGCTTTGGTCTTCTCCAGAGTCAATTGCTTCTTCAATCATCAAAGGCATCGGCAAAAAGAGACATATCATTTACGCCCCATCTTATTGGCGCTTAATTATGCTCTTTGTCTGCTTGATTCCTGAAACCATCTTCAAACGAATCAAGATATAAGAAATTGACCAATTCCGAAAAAGACATACCTCTATTCGTCGATTTAGACGGAACCCTTCTAAAGACCGACACAATGTTTGAGGCAATGCTCCTCCTTTTAAAGAAAAATATTTTCTATTGCTTATCGCTCTTGCTCTGGCTTGCAAAAGGTCGCGCAAATTTGAAATATCAGTTATCCAATAGAATTGATATACCAGTAGCCGATTTGCCCCTAAATACCGAATTCCTGAAGTATTTACAAAAACAGAAGAAAAATAATAGGGAAGTAATACTTATCTCTGCATCAAGCCAAAAAGCTGTCGACCAAGTAAAAAATCACATGAAAATTTTTGACGCTGCTTTTGGAAGTGACGCAAATGTAAACCTAAAAGGACAAACAAAATTAGAAAAAATAAAAAAACTCACTGGTGGAAAGTCTTTTGCCTACGCAGGAAACTCTCGAGACGACACGGTAATTTGGAATGAAGCCTCACAGGTAATTATCGTGAACTGTGGAGTTAAGGCAATAAATTCCGAAAAATTCGAAAGTGCTCTTAGCTTTGATCCTCCAGAACCTATATTAGGGCAGTTGCTCAGATCAGTCCGTCCTCATCAATGGCTAAAAAATCTATTAGTATTTATTCCCCTAATACTGTCACATCAGATATCAGACACAGCCTTAATCGCAGCATTATTTGTAACATTTATTAGTTTTTCACTATGTGCTTCAAGTTTTTATCTACTGAATGACCTATTCGACTTAGCACACGATCGAAACCACCTTACAAAATTCAACCGGCCTTTTGCGTCCGGAAATCTATCGATTGTTACTGGTCTAATCGCAGGGCCATGCTTATTCATATTAGGCGCAATCACTGCTTTTTATCTGCCTTTTAACTTTCTCATAATTTTCTTTACCTATGGGCTAATCAATTTTGCTTACAGTTTTTATTTGAAGAAAATTTTCATGTTAGACGTAATTGTACTCGCGTTTCTATACACTCTCAGAATAATAGCCGGAGCTGAATCGATAGAATTGCAAACCACTTCTTGGCTTCTCGGATTTTCTTTTTCTCTGTTCCTTGGGCTAGCAATGGTTAAGCGTGTAGCCGAGTTATTCAACGTAATTTCTGCTGGAAACGAAAATATTGAGGGTCGCGCTTATAGCAAAGACCACATGAGCTTTTTGAGTGTTACGGGAATTCTATCCACTGCTGTCGCAATCGGCATATTCGCATTCTATATCACTGATCCAAAAACCACTCAGCTCTATGCTGCACCGCTAATTCTTTGGGCAATTTTTCCTCTTCTTTCTTATTTGCTTTTTCGCATCTGGAAAAATGCTTTGGAAGGAAAAGTTTCAGAAGACCCTGTGCTTTTTGCTCTCACGGATCATGTCGGCCAAATCCTAGTTGTCGGCTGCGGGTTTATCCTGTGGCTTGCCTCTTAAAGCCCAACCCAGTTTACTTAAGGCGGCTGCTAAAATTTAATTACTTTAAGCAAGTATCGAAAAGCTGTCACCAACAACATTCCATTGGCTCGCCTTACCTATCCGCGTAACTTTCATCGGCCTATTACCCATTTCTGCAAAAAGTGACTGGAATTGTGTAACTACTTTAAAATCGGGGTCAAGCCAAAGGTTCACCAATTGATCGTCCGAGTAATCAATCATTAGGGGTATCGATTTGGGGTGAATTTTTTGCCACTCTGGCGAACTCGGCGGAAGAGTAATTATTGACGCTGAGTAAATGATCTCTCCAGTAATTGGATTCAAATGTTCCTTATAAAGTCCTCCAAAAGCGATAGCAGAAGTTTCGAGTTCAATTTTATGATAAGTCTTCTTATCGCCTAAACCCTCAATGAAAGCTGAGCCTGGAATGATACAGCGCGACTCCCTAAATGGCCTATATGATATTGAATTTTTGACAAACAACTTGTCACTTCTTGAATTAAAACTTGCGTATCGATAGTTCGGCTTCAGGCTTTTAGTATCGAGTAAAAGCCACCAGGTTGCTTCTGATATTTGTCTAGCTGCGCTATTGCCGCGGATTATGCTTATTTTGCTACCTGGCGCAATATCTAACTGAGTTGGGTTCTTGGCTAGGCGCACACCCAACTTTTTGCAAAAATCCTTAACTTCAGGACTGTCTACAACATTGAATCGACCACACACTGCCTGTAATCTCTCCTGTATCGAAATTGACAACAATAACAAAGAAGCATGGAACTATGATCACCGTAAAATTGACAAAAACTGTCGCTATCCTCAGCTTAATTCTTTATCCATATTTAACTCGCGCACAGATCTCGGATTTGGATGAGAAATTCGCTTGTGAGAACCTAGAAAATATTCGTAATCTTACCATCACTTCAGCAGAAATTAGGGAAAACGATCGATCAGAAGACCCGTATTGCTATGTTCGAGGAATAATTGCACCCGCGATTCATTTCCATGCACAGCTTCCTTTGAAACAACACTGGAACGGCCGATTTTTGCAGTGGGGCGACGGGGGAAAAGACGGAGATTTGGATTACGCTGACCATCGTGTCGCAGAAGGCTATGCAGTAGCCAATAGTAATACGGGTCACGACAATGGCGTTGAACCTGGTGCTTCATTTGCATTCAATAATAGACAGGCTGAGATCGATTTTGGCTATCGTGCAGTCCATTTAACCGTTATGGCCGGTAAGCTATTAGTTAATCAATACTATAAAAAAGCGCCAGACTATTCGTATTTTGAGGGTTGCTCTCAAGGTGGCCGTCAAGGACTTATGGAAGCCCAGCGATACCCCAATGATTTTGACGGTATTGTGGCCGGCGCACCGGCTTTCGCATACCAGGCTCTTAACGCCTCTGGGGTATGGAACCTTCAGCGCGTCTATAAAAATAACCTTGCTGGTAACCTTGCCTCTGACTCTGATGGAGATGGTTCTTACGATAGTCTGCAGCTTATCGAAATACTTCATGAAAAGGTTCTCGGTAAATGTGATGCGCTGGACGGAATTTCTGATGGTGTGATCGACAATCCACTAGCTTGCGACTTTGACCCAGATATAGATTTAGACGACCTTCGGTGTCCATCGGAGGGTTATTCGAGTGGATGCTTTAATGAGGCTCAAATAAACACAATAACAGATTTATACAGCGGCCCCGTCGATGATTCAGGAAGAGAAGTATATCCCGGCAAAGCTTTTGGCTCAGAGCCTCGCTGGGCTGGTTATTATATCCCGCATGAAGGCAACAACATGGGTCCTTCAAAGCTCGTTGGAGTCGCTGGCGATCATATGAATTATTTATTTTACGAAAATGACCCAGGAAGGACCGTTCCAGATGTACGCGACTATAGTTATGAGGCAAAAACCACCGGCCCATTCCCCGAATTCCACTGGAAAGACTATGATATTAATGACTTTTATTCCGGTAAAGGAGATTTAATGAAGTCGATTACCGATGCAACGGACCCTAATTTGAGCCAGTTTCTCAAAGATCATGAAGGTAAATTGATCATCTACCACGGATGGTTAGATACACTTATTGTAGGTGAAGATACAGTCGATTATTTCGAAGAGATGGTTGACGCAACATTCGAAGGAGACATAACTAGAGCCGCTAAAGACGCACGCCTTTTTATGGCCCCTGGTATGGGACATTGCGCCGGGGGCCCTGGCCCAAATACCTGGGATAAGCTCGTACCAATGGTTGATTGGGTCGAAAATGGTATCGCCCCTGACTTTGTGGTCGCCGAGCATATCACTGATGGTCAAGTCGACAATCAGCGCCCAGTGTGCGCATATCCAAAACAAGCGGAGTATGTTGGCCCAATTAATGGTGCTAATGATCCCATAAATTGGGTCACCGAAAATTTTGAATGTCGATAGTCAGAAGAGAGGTCAACTCAGTAACTGACTGAATTCTGTCATAGTTTTCTTCCAGTGATTGCAATGCCTCGTGTTTTCCTGATAGTTTTGTTGCCTTATTCTTTAACAATTAGAGCCAAGAGGTGTTTATGAAACTCGGCCGAAATTTATTACCAATGCTGGTAGCCGGCAGTTTTCTTTTTGTGACAAATATTCAAGCTCAAGAAATTTACAGAGCTAGGCTTTCACCCATGCCAACGACCCCTCAAACCGTTACCACAATTCTGGGAGAGGGCGAGGTGATCTTAACACTAAATGGCAACTCACTCATCGTTGACGGTAATTTTTCTGGAATGAGTTCTGCTGCAACTGGCGCCCACATACATAATGGACCTCCCGCTCAACCCGGACCAGTTATTCATACCTTGGAGGTTTCTCAATCTACCGATGGTTCTGTGAACGGAACTCTATCTTTATCGGACGAGCAAGTTGAAGCTCTTAGCAATAATGAGTTTTACATTCAAATTCACTCCGAGAGCAACCCCGCGGGGGAGTTGCGCGGTTGGGTCTTTTTACGTAGTCACTTCTCAGACTTATAGAACCGGATTATTCCTATGGTTATCCCACAAGAATTACAACTAATAAGACACTTTCTTTTTGGACTAGTTACCACCTCGCTAATTGCTTGCAGCGACAATAGCAACCTACAACCCGAAACCACCATAGACAAATCGGCGGAAGTTTCGACACTGACCTTTGATAACCAGGTGACCACCGGGGCTGAACTTTATTCCAGTAACTGCGCAACCTGCCACGGTTCGAACCTCGAAGGATCCACATTAGGTCCATTACTTAGTGGCTATACCTTCATTCAGAGATGGGGCACACAAACACCTGCTCTTTTGCTAGGCAACATTCAGGCAAATATGCCACCAGGGGGTAATGAAAACATAAGCAATTCAGACTATTTGAATATCGTCGCACATATTTTGAACGTCAATGGAGTAGGCGAGATAAACGAGGCAATTACAGCAACTTCGGACTTTGAAATCGCAGACAATATTTCGCAGGTGGCAGCCCAGCGCGATCGGTCAGAACCCCCTGCCCCGGCAGGCCTGACTGTGCGCGGCAATACCGAGGACTTTGTCCCATTCAAACCATTAACACAGGAAATACTCCGCAACCCAAACCCTCAAGACTGGCCGATGCATAGACGCAATTTTTACGCACACAGTTACAGCCCGCTGACACAGATTAATGCAGAAAATGTCAAGAATCTCAGGCTTGAGTGGGTTTGGAACATGCACGAGGGAGATTCTGAGCCAGCACCTCTCGTATACAACGGAATCGTCTATCTCATAAATCCCGGGAACGTGGTTCAGGCATTGGACGGAAAGACTGGTGAGTTGATTTGGGAGCATTGGACTGGACCTGCAAATCGCCAAGATATGCGCAACATAGCCATGTATGAAGATAAGATCATACAGTCGACAACTGATGCGCGAATTGTCGCACTTGATGCTAAAACTGGTAACAAAGTTTGGGAAACCCAGATTGCCGATAATCGTCAAGGGTTCTCGAATTCTAGTGGCCCCATTGTCGCTGATGGCATGGTTATTTCGGGTTTAACTGGTTGCACACGCTATACCACAGAGGACTGCTACATAAGTGCATATGACGCCAGCAATGGAGAACTGCTCTGGCGGTTCGTCACAGTAGCAAAAATGGGAGAGCCTGGCGGAGACACGTGGGGCGGTCTAGACAATATTTTCAGATCCGGCGGAGATACTTGGATTACTGGAAGCTATGACCCTGATCTTCAACTAACCTACTGGGGAACAGCACAGCAAAAACCATGGGTGCCGGTATCGCGCCATATGACAATATTTGACTACGGTCTATACACAAATTCTACCGTAGCTGTTGACGTTGAAAGCGGAGAACTAGACTGGTATTTCCAGCATGTTCCTGCCGAAGCTCTGGACCTTGATGAGGTTTTTGAACGAGTATTGGTAAATAGGGGCGATGAAAAGCTAGTTTTTTCTCTCGGCAAGCACGGTATTCTTTGGAAGAATGATCGAGTCAGTGGAAAGTTTCTCAAGCATACTGAGACCATGTTTCAAAATGTTTTTACACATATCGACCCAGAAAATGGCACTGTCACTTACCGAGAAGATATTCAGAATGCCCAACTTAATGAGTGGACCTCTGCCTGTCCTTCAAGCGCTGGAGGAAAAGATTGGCACTCTATGACGTATCACCCTCCTTCCGGTTTATTGGTCGCACCTCTAAGCCAAACTTGCCTTGAAAATGCAGCACGAGAAGTCGCACTGGTGCAAGGTGGTGGTGGAGTTGGTGCGAGTCGAAAATTTTTTGAAATGCCTGGAACCAATGGTAACTTGGGTAAGATTGGGGCTTACCACGCAGATACGTTAAAAGAAGTGTGGAATCATCAACAGCGAGCCTCACTTCATACCGGAACAATTTCAACTGGGGGCGACCTGGTTTTTGTCGGCGATCTCGATCGTCGGTTCAAAGCCTTAGATGTCAACTCTGGTGAGGTGCTCTGGGAGACGCGGCTAGGAACTTCAGTACAAGGCCACCCAGTTTCTTTTGCCGTCGACGACAAACAGTATATAGCCGTTACAACAGCTTTGGGCGGGACGAGCCCTCGGGTGGTGCCCGGCGTGATAGCCACCGAGATTACTTATCCAAGGTCTGGGAATGCTCTTTATGTTTTTTCCTTGCCCGAAAATTAAATCTAATTGAAATACAATACGTGGGTTTGGAAATATGAATATAGTTAAGTTGCTTCTCAAAGTATCAATTTTGTCGACCCTAGTTGCGTGTGGAGCCGAGACGAATGAGAACGTTCAAACAACTTCAGCAAATAGCAATTCGTCAAATAATAACGAGATGCCCATAATTTCTTTTGCGAACCAGGCTGACGCCGGCGAGCAGACTTACGCAGCGAATTGCGGAGCATGTCATGGATCTGAGCTACAGGGTTCGGCCGTCGGGCCAATGTTGAGCGGAGGGGGCTTTCTTGGCAGTTACGGTAGACAATCTCCTTACGAGTTTTTTAACTTTCTTAAGTCTAATATGCCTCCTGGCGGCAACGCCGGGATAAGTGATGATGATTATTGGGCAATCGTCGCTCACGTCATGAGAACTAACGGAGTTGCAGACCTAAATCCGCCGCTGGATGAAACTGCAAGTTACGCCATGGCTACCAATATACCTGGCGATAGCCCTGCTGTTGCCGTGCAGCGTATTGAGCCCGAGCGACCCACTGGCGTAGTAGTCCCCGGCACAGTCAGAAATTTTTCTCCTGTCACTGATGCTATGCTCGCCGACCCTTCACCAAATGACTGGTTGATGTTGCGTGGAAACTACCAGGCATGGAGTTTTTCGGAACTCGATCAAATTAACTCAGAGAATGTTGGAAGCCTTCGTCTTGAGTGGATGTGGAATATGCATGAAGGTGATGGAGAGCCGGCTCCTCTTGTCTATAATGGGGTCATATATCTCATTAATACTAGTAATATTATCCAGGCACTAGACGGGAAAACAGGTGAGCTTATTTGGGAGCACCACGCTGGGCCGTTTGATAGTGAAGACATGCGAAATATTGCTATCTATGAAGATAAGATTATCCAGGCAACTACCGATGCAAGGCTACTAGCTCTTGATGCCGCTACAGGGGAAAAAATGTGGGAGGTAGAGATTGCTGACGGATCTAAGGGCTTCGGGAATTCCAGTGGTCCTATCATCGCCGACGGGAAAGTACTTCAAGGCTTATTAGGGTGTTCTAGATTTATAGAGGAGGAGTGTTATATCAGCGCTCATGATGCGAACACGGGCGAGCTGTCCTGGAGATTTAACACAATTGCGAAATCCGGCACTCCTGGAGGTGATACCTGGGGCGATATTGACGATCTGTTTCGCGCAGGCGGAGAAACATGGATCACAGGCTCCTATGACCCGGAGCTAAAATTAACTTACTGGGGAACCGCTCAACAGAAACCCTGGATGCCCGCAAGTCGATCACTGTCTATTTTCGATGCCGGCTTGTTTACCAACTCGACCGTCGCGATCGATGTCGATAGCGGCCAACTGGATTGGCATTTTCAACATGTCCCAGCAGAAGCATTAGATTTAGACGAGGTCTTTGAGCGGGTTCTTATAGATCGAGGTGATGATAAATTAGTGTTCTCAATCGGAAAACACGGAATCTTGTGGAAGCACGACCGAGTATCCGGAAAATTTGTTGACTTTAAAGAAACTATTTTCCAAAACGCTTTTACAAATATTGACAAGAAAACTGGGGAGGTTACCTACCGGCAAGATATCCAGAATGCTCAAATAGATCAGTGGATATCAGTCTGTCCTTCAACTGCAGGCGGAAAGGATTGGCATTCAATGAGTTATCATGAGCCCACCGCTTCTTTGATAATTCCACTCAGTCAATCCTGCTTAGAAATTGCTGCCCGAGAAGTCCCATTGGTTCATGGCGCAGGAGGAACAGCTGCAAATAGACGATGGTTTGAAATGCCCGGATCAAACGGAAATATGGGCAAGCTAGCGGCCTTTAATGTCGACACCATGGAAGAAGTTTGGTCGTACGAACAACGCGCAGCACTTCTAACAGGAGTTCTATCAACCGCTGGGAACATCGCCTTTGTGGGAGACCTCGACCGTTACTTCAGAGCCCATAACACTAGCACCGGCGAGATCTTGTGGGAGACCCGCTTAGGCACATCAGTTCAAGGCCATCCAGCTACTTTTAGTATTGATGGAAAACAGTACATAGCTGTCAACAGCGCAATGGGCGCGAGAGGGGTAAGTCCCAGGACAGTGCCTCGGGTCGTTGCTCCGGACATAAGGCATCCCAGCTCAGGAAATGCTCTCTATGTTTTTTCCTTGAGAGAGGATTAAATCTAATTGAAACACCATACGTGGGTTTGGAGATATGAATATAGTTAAGTTGCTTCTTAAAGTATTAATTTTGTCGTTCCTGGTTGCATGTGGAACCGAGAAGAATGAGAACGTTCAAACAGCATCAGCAAATAGCGATTCGTCAAGTAGTAGCGAGATGTCTGTTATTCCCGTTGCAGGCCAAGCGGGTGCAAGCGATAGCCCTGCTGTTGCCGTGCAGCGTATTGAGCCCGAGCGACCCACTGGCGTAGTAGTCCCCGGCACAGTCAGAAATTTTTCTCCTGTCACTGATGCTATGCTCGCCGACCCTTCACCAAATGACTGGTTGATGTTGCGTGGAAACTACCAGGCATGGAGTTTTTCGGAACTCGATCAAATTAACTCAGAGAATGTTGGAAGCCTTCGTCTTGAGTGGATGTGGTATATGCATGAAGGTGATGGAGAGCCGGCTCCTCTTGTCTATAATGGGGTCATATATCTCATTAATACTAGTAATATTATCCAGGCACTAGACGGGAAAACAGGTGAGCTTATTTGGGAGCACCACGCTGGGCCGTTTGATAGTGAAGACATGCGAAATATTGCTATCTATGAAGATAAGATTATCCAGGCAACTACCGATGCAAGGCTACTAGCTCTTGATGCCGCTACAGGGGAAAAAATGTGGGAGGTAGAGATTGCTGACGGATCTAAGGGCTTCGGGAATTCCAGTGGTCCTATCATCGCCGACGGGAAAGTACTTCAAGGCTTATTAGGGTGTTCTAGATTTATAGAGGAGGAGTGTTATATCAGCGCTCATGATGCGAACACGGGCGAGCTGTCCTGGAGATTTAACACAATTGCGAAATCCGGCACTCCTGGAGGTGATACCTGGGGCGATATTGACGATCTGTTTCGCGCAGGCGGAGAAACATGGATCACAGGCTCCTATGACCCGGAGCTAAAATTAACTTACTGGGGAACCGCTCAACAGAAACCCTGGATGCCCGCAAGTCGATCACTGTCTATTTTCGATGCCGGCTTGTTTACCAACTCGACCGTCGCGATCGATGTCGATAGCGGCCAACTGGATTGGCATTTTCAACATGTCCCAGCAGAAGCATTAGATTTAGACGAGGTCTTTGAGCGGGTTCTTATAGATCGAGGTGATGATAAATTAGTGTTCTCAATCGGAAAACACGGAATCTTGTGGAAGCACGACCGAGTATCCGGAAAATTTGTTGACTTTAAAGAAACTATTTTCCAAAACGCTTTTACAAATATTGACAAGAAAACTGGGGAGGTTACCTACCGGCAAGATATCCAGAATGCTCAAATAGATCAGTGGATATCAGTCTGTCCTTCAACTGCAGGCGGAAAGGATTGGCATTCAATGAGTTATCATGAGCCCACCGCTTCTTTGATAATTCCACTCAGTCAATCCTGCTTAGAAATTGCTGCCCGAGAAGTCCCATTGGTTCATGGCGCAGGAGGAACAGCTGCAAATAGACGATGGTTTGAAATGCCCGGATCAAACGGAAATATGGGCAAGCTAGCGGCCTTTAATGTCGACACCATGGAAGAAGTTTGGTCGTACGAACAACGCGCAGCACTTCTAACAGGAGTTCTATCAACCGCTGGGAACATCGCCTTTGTGGGAGACCTCGACCGTTACTTCAGAGCCCATAACACTAGCACCGGCGAGATCTTGTGGGAGACCCGCTTAGGCACATCAGTTCAAGGCCATCCAGCTACTTTTAGTATTGATGGAAAACAGTACATAGCTGTCAACAGCGCAATGGGCGCGAGAGGGGTAAGTCCCAGGACAGTGCCTCGGGTCGTTGCTCCGGACATAAGGCATCCCAGCTCAGGAAATGCTCTCTATGTTTTCAGCCTTGGGGAATAAGGAAGATGGTGAGATGGAGCATTCTTATTGATTCGCAAGGAACACTGAGTGGAAGAAGAGAACGAACAAACAGATAACGATAAATCAGCGAACGAAATCGGAAAGATAGAGTGGTTAGATCTAACAGTTGACGAAGCTTCCCGCATACGCGATTTCTACTGCTCGGTCGTTGGCTGGTCAAGCTCTGAACAGGATATGGGGAGTTACAGCGATTACAACATTAATCTGCCAGGAACTACAAAAACTGTAGCAGGGGTGTGTCATGCGCGCGGCCCAAATGCAGACCTTCCAGCACAGTGGTTAATGTATGTGCGAGTAGCAGACATTTCAAACAGCATTGCGAAGTGCGAAAACCTTGGAGGCGAAGTTATTGATGGACCAAGACGAATGGGCAAGCAGCGCTTTTGCGTAATCAAAGATCCATCCGGAGCCGTTTTAGGACTTCTCTCTGATATTTAAAACAGGTCTGCCGATCAAAAATGATCATGTTTTTAAATTACGTCTTCGATCAAGTTCGCATGCTTAGTGCTTTTTAGTCTTTCTAAAATCTTTGGAAATTATTTATGCCAATAATTAAAGTTGCTTTCCTTTATCTAGGCCTACTTTGCGTCTCATTTGTATGGGCCCAAAATGGAAAACCCAATTTTATTGTCATTATGGCTGACGATCTAGGCATTGGAGATTTGGGTGTTTACGGATCAAAGTTGATCAATACACCAAACATTGATCGAATGGCCGCGGAAGGCGTGGTCTTCGATTCATTTTACGCGAGTGCTAACGTTTGTACTGCCTCTCGCGGCGGACTTCTTACAGGACGATATCCTATCAGACTTGGTTTGGTAGACGATGTTGCGAGACCTTCAAATGACATACACCTCGCGGAAACAGAAATTACAATTGCGGAAGCCTTAAAGGAAGAGGGATATAAAACAGCCATATTCGGCAAATGGCACCTTGGCTCTCGAGTTGAGTGGTATCCACTAAACCATGGATTTGATGAATTTTATGGAGCTCTTCACTCGAATGACATGGCACCTTTTAAGCTTTATCGAGATGACCAGGTCATTGAAGATCCGGTCGATCAAACCACACTCACCCAAAGGTACACGTCAGAGGCATTGAGATTCATCGAGCAAAACAAGGACAACTCGTTCTTCTTATATATTCCGCATAGTTTTCCCCATGTCCCACTTTTTGTTACCGAAGAATTCGAGGGCAGATCCGATGCTGGACTCTATGGTGATGTAGTAGAAACCATAGACTGGAGTATGGGACAGATCTTAGGGAAACTGGTTGAACTAGGCATCGATGAAAAAACTATGGTTATCTTCACTTCAGATAACGGACCCTGGTTTGAGGGTAGCTCAGGTCAATTCAGGAACCGGAAAGGTACGAGTTGGGAGGGTGGCTTGAGGGTTCCCTTCATTGCTCGTTGGCCGTCTAAGATATCGGCGAGCCAGCGTAACTCTGATGCAGCCATGAATATTGATATTCTGCCTACGATACTAGATTTTGCTGGCGTATCTACTTCCTCCGAGATGCCGCCAGATGGCAGAAGTCTGCGAGGTATGCTGACTAAGGGCGAGGGAACTCCTCATGACTACCTGTATTTGTTTAACAACGACCGCATAGCTGCTGTACGAAGTGGGAAATGGAAGCTGGTGGTAGAAACTTTCTATCGCACTGGTGTCCCGAGCTTTGATAACCCAAGCTCCTACTACGCCCCACACGGCTTACTATTCGATCTAGAAAAAGACCCAACTGAAACTTATAGCTTCACCCGCGAGTATCCGGAAGTAGCTGAAAAATTGCACACCCATCTAATAGAAGGGCAAGAAGCATTGAACTCAAGAGTGCTGCCCAATATGTTTAATAGATTATAAACTTGGTCCCGGTGTATTGAGATTAGAAAAAGGAAACTCGGCATGAAAACGATTAAAGGTCCGGCAATTTTTCTTGCACAATTTGCCGACGATCAACCTCCTTTCAATTCACTTGAAGAAATCGCCTCTTGGGCTTCCGCGTTGGGATTTAAAGGCGTGCAAATTCCAAGCTGGGATAGCCGGCTTTTTGATTTAGAGACAGCTGCTAATAGTGAAAGTTACTGCCAAGATATCCAGGCAATTCTTCAAAATCATGGTGTTGAGATCACCGAACTTTCAACTCACTTACAAGGACAGTTGGTGGCTGTGCACCCTGCATATGACTCCATGTTTGACGGCTTCGCCGCACCTGAGGTAAGAAATAACCCTTCGGCGAGACAGGCTTGGGCCGTCAAACAACTTAAACTTGCTGCAAAAGCGTCTTCAAATCTTAAATTAAGCACTCATGCAAGTTTTCCAGGAGCTCTTGCATGGCCATATTTTTATCCGTGGCCCCAGAGACCAAACGGTCTCGTTGAACAAGCTTTTGATGAGTTGGCAAAGCGCTGGCATCCCATTCTTGACTCCTTTGAAGAGGTAGGCGTTGACATTGGATTTGAAATCCACCCAGGGGAAGATCTTCATGATGGCATAACTTTTGAGATGTTTCTTGAGCGAGTAAACAATCATCCCAGGTGTAACATATTATTCGATCCTAGCCACCTAGTTCTTCAACAACTGGACTATCTAGCATTCCTAGACGAGTACAAAGACCGCATAAAATTAGTTCATATCAAAGACGCTGAATTCAATTCCTCTGCAAAGCAAGGGGTATATGGTGGTTATCAATCATGGATAAATCGAGCTGGAAGATTTCGGTCTTTAGGCGATGGACAAGTTGATTTTAAGAATATTTTCTCGAAACTTGCTGCAAATGACTTTGAAGGTTGGGCTGTACTGGAGTGGGAGTGCTGCCTAAAACATCAAGAAGATGGTGCTCGAGAAGGAGCTCAGTTTATAAAAGATCACATAATTCGAGTAACAGACAAAGGATTTGATGACTTTGCTAATGCCGGCATGGATGAAAGCGTAAATAAGAAAATTCTAGGGATCGATTGATTCGAACTACTGATCTTTTATTACGGAGGTAGTTACTTGAGTAATGTCAGGTTAATTAAAAGACCCTAAAATCCCCAAACAGAAATGAGTTGATTGCAGATGAGCAAAATCAAGCTTGGAATGGTAGGTGGTGGCAAAGGATCCTTTATTGGTGAAGTTCATCGAATGGCGGCAAGGCTAGATGACAGGTATGAGCTAGTAGCCGGCGCCCTCAGTGCTGATGCAAAAACCGCTGAGGAGTCAGCGCTCAATCTTAATTTGGACAAAAGCCGAAGCTACCCATCTTATGAAACTATGGCGGAAGTTGAAAGTAGCTTAGAGTCAGGGATAGACGTCGTTGCGATCGTTACACCAAATCATTTGCACGCAAAGATAGCTGAAATATTTTTACGCAGAGGTATTCACGTAATCTGTGATAAGCCCCTGACTACAAATCTTGATGACGCAGAATACCTAGCATCCATCGTCAAAGAGTCTGGCTTAGTCTTCGCCGTTACCTATAACTATAGTGGCTATCCGATGGTCCGTCAGGCTCGTGAAATGATCCAAAATAATGATCTGGGTGGGATAAGAGCAGTTCAAATCGAGTATGCCCAAGATTGGCTAGCAACAGGCATTGAGAATACCGGTCATAAACAAGCCCTCTGGAGAACTAATCCAGAGAAAGCAGGCATGGGTGGCGCTATTGGTGACATCGGCACCCATGCGTTTCATTTGTCCGAATTCGTTACTGGATTACGTGTAAGAAGGTTGCTCGCAGACTTAGATTCTTTTGTTCCAGGTCGAGAGCTTGACGATAACGCTAGCATCTTAATGGAATATACAAATGGCGCCAAGGCAATGCTATGGGTTAGTCAAATAGCTGCTGGCAAAGAAAATGGTCTCAAGATCCGGATCTATGGAAGCAATGCTGGATTGGAGTGGTCGCAGGAGAACCCCAATTTCCTTAAATTTTCACCTTTGGGTGAATCTCCTCGCACACTATCCAGAGGCGGACCTTCTGCCGGCGCCTTGGCTGGCAATGCAACTAGAATCCCGAGCGGTCATCCTGAAGGTTTTATAGAAGGTTTCGCGAACATCTACAGCGATTGTGCTGATCTAATAGTTGCATACAAAACAAGTGCTAAAATCGAGTCCTTAGTACCAGCGGTAAATGATGGAATCAGAGGCATGCAGTTTATTGAAACAGCAGTTAAATCGAGCAAATCCGGCGCTGCCTGGTTAACCTTTGGTTCCTAAAACTCTCATTATATTTAACAACTGTCACATCCTCGTCTGATCCTATAGACTTAATCCTCCAAGTTAATAGGAGAGGCCAATGAGGAATCCAACCCAGACCCGGAGAGAGTTTTTGCTCCGTGCGAGCGCAGCCAGCGCCTGTATCTTTTTACCGCTCATCGCTGCCCAGGCTCAAGGTCGTAAGGTAGATCGTGTTGGACTCCAGCTTTATACCCTTCGCCAGGAAATGGCTAATGATTTTGAGGGAACATTACGGACAGTTGCGGAGCTAGGGTATAAAGAAATGCAGTTTGCCGGTTATTACGGAAGGTCGCCCCAACAAGTGAGGGATTTGTTAGAACAACTGGGCCTCTCCTCTCCGGCCGCCCATGTATCACTTGGCCTTATTCGAGAAGATTTAGCAAAGCAGATAGATATCGCCAAAGAAATTGGCCAGAGCTACATTGTCATACCTTCTGTTCCGCAAGATGAGCGGACCTTAGCTCACTTTGAGGATCACGCAAAATCTTTGAACGAAGCAGGGCAAAGATGCAAAGAAGTTGGTTTGAATATCGCGTACCACAACCACAGCTTTGAATTTGAGTCGCAGGGAGGCAGAACAGGATATGACGAACTTCTAGAACTCACAGACCCTGACTTAGTGTCATTTGAACTAGACCTGTACTGGGCAGTGAATGCAAATAAGAATCCGATTGCTTTGTTTAAGGACAACCCTGGCCGGTTCCCGATGGTGCATGTCAAAGACCGCAACTCTGCTGGAGAAATGACGGAAGTCGGAAAGGGTCAAATCGATTTTGCTGAAATTTTCTCGCATTCTGAAATTGCCGGTATTCAGCACTATTTCGTCGAGCATGACTTCCCTGGGGACGGCCTTGATTCGGTTACCTACAGTATTAATACGCTGAAAAACATTTATTTTTGAGGAGACTCCTTCAAGATGAGAGCACTCATTACCGCGCTTTTAACGATTCTTGTGGCGAAAACCGCAGCACAGACACCAATACTTGGCGACCCGAGCGGGCCTGTACCTCAAAAGGTTACCGGTGTTGTCGACGGGAAACCTCCATCAGATGCAGTCATTCTCTTTGATGGAATGAATATGGATAGCTGGGCACATGTCCGTTCGGGGGAGTCCTCACAATGGATAGTAGAAGATGGAGTTCTAACGGTGGCAAATGGGACTGGGACGCTTGTAAGTAAACAGTCTTTTGGTGACATCCAAATGCACATAGAGTGGATGCCAAGCGCAGATATTAAGGGCGCTGGCCAGAGTCGAGGTAACAGTGGCATATTCATGCAGGCTTTGTTCGAGATTCAAATGCTGGACAGCTGGGAAAACCCGACTTATGTAAATGGACAGGCTGGATCCGTTTACCATCAGTACCCACCACTTGTTAATGCATCCCGACGCCCAGGCGAGTGGCAGGCCTACGACATAGTCTTCAAGGCCCCAATTTATAATAGAGAGGGAGAGCTGGAATCACCCGCATACATAACTTTGTTCCATAATGGAGTCTTAGTCCTAAATCACGTAGAGGTACTTGGTAGTACTTATCCTAAAGTGCCGGAGTACGGCGCTATCTGTGAGCCGTATGAGATCCAAAAAACGATAGACTGCACGGGGAAATTGCCACTTTTGCTTCAAGACCACGGCCAAGTCGTGTCCTTTAGGAACATCTGGCTACGCGAGCTGTAATTATACTTACTCTTTTACCCAAGAAATCCAGTTATGAGAAAAGATAGTAAAGTAATTACTTTACTATCTTATTGAAGTCTCCTGTCTAGTCGGTATCGTGCTTTAAATCTTCAGCTTTTGTGTCACTGCGACCTTGTATGGCACAACATATGGAGTTAAGATCCGACTCGCGATACGACATAATGATCAAGTGATGTATTGCGCTATTTGAGATACAAGCTGCTGAGCTGTATCCAAATGCTCCTTGAATTCCCGGCCCTACCGCTTTTAGCGATGGGTCGGGCTTTTAGACCGAAACACCAAATTCCGAAGCAAAAAAAAGGAAGGTAGAACCTTCCTTTTTTAATATTTAGGCTTCTATGTTCAGCTTCTGCTCTCGAGCTGCACTCCTCTTGCCAAGATAGAATATTCTCTTATCTCTCCCTCAAGTTTAATTTTAGACTGCGAACCAGCGTCTTGAGCAAAATGTTCAGCTTGCTGTCCGGAGAGAGTTCGTTCACTTAGCTGTCCATAAATCACGGAGCGCTGCATACTGGTTTCGGTCGGCACAAAAAAACCGTAATTCTCAAAGGTTACCCTCGCGTAAGTATCTCCCTCCACGAGTATCATCCAGCATCCCTTCGCCTGACATACCTCTGTTATCTGTCCTTCGATCTTTATGAATTGGTCCTCAACACGACCAATATCCCCTATCGCTTCCTTTAGAGTTAATGCCTCACCTTCCGTTGGTATCTGACCCCCAAAAGACTGATCCGCACTAAAGGGTTTGTCTGCATGACTAACCGAAATGAAGCTAATAATTAGGCTTAAAAGAATTACTAATGTCTTTGGCATCGTTGCTCTCCGAAAAATCAGACTAATCGTCTTAAAACTTTGAACTTTAATATAGCACTATTAACTCAGTTCGCAAATTGGTTTCACTGTAAGATACCAAATTGCACTTACTTGACCACCATCATATCATCCAATTCGATCTTAAACGTGCGAGCGCTACCTAAAGAGGAAAATTATAATGATAGTTTATGGTGTAGCCCTGCTTTCAGGGTGCCTAATTCTAGGTATGCTGATAGGAGAATCAATCGGCGTATTCTTAAATGTAGATGCTAATGTTGGAGGTGTGGGCATAGCAATGATATTCCTCGTGCTGGCGAGTAATTCAGAAAAGTTTAAAGCCTTGACCGAAGGCGCTGCCGGGAGCGGCATTAAATTTTGGAGTGCAATGTACATACCGATCGTTGTCGCCATGGCCGCAAGACAAGATGTAGCTGGCGCTACTGAAGGTGGGTTACTAGCCGTGGTTGCTGGAGTCGCAGCTGTCGCGGTCAGCTTTGCACTGGTGCCTGTCCTGAGCAAGATTGGCAGCAGCGCGGCGACCAACGAAGACTAAAGGATTATTCTCATGGACATTTTTGAAACGGTTTTTGTTCGAAACAGTTTGGTCGTAGCTTTCGCGGTCGTCGGTATTACTATCTGGATTTCATATGTTCTCGCTGACAAATTAACCGCTGGCAGAATTCATGGCTCAGCGATAGCTATCGCGTTGGGTTTGTTAGCTGCCTATTTCGGTGGGATCGCAACCGGAGGTAGCACCGGAGCTGCAGATATAGCTCTGCTTGGTGGTATCGGGCTAATGGGCGGTGGGATGATGAGAGATTTCGCAATAGTTGCTACCGCCTTTGGCGTCCAACTAAGCGAGTTAAAAAAGGCTGGGGTAGCAGGCGTCATCTCAATTTTTGCCGGCGTAGTCGTGTCATTTATAATAGGTGCCGTGGTCGCCATACTCTTTGGTTACACCGATCCCGCGGCGATCACAACCATCGGCTCCGGCGCTGTGACTTATATTGTAGGACCAGTGACTGGAGAAGCTATCGGTGCCTCAGATACGGTTATAACGTTAAGTGTGGCAGCGGGCCTGGTAAAATCTATACTAGTAATGATAGGCACGCCCTTAGTGGCCAAGTACATCGGACTGAACAACCCTCAATCTGCGATGGTTTTTGGTGGTCTGATGGGCACCACGAGCGGTGTGGCTGCAGGCTTAGCTGCAACTGACCCAAAGCTTGTTCCTTATGGAGCAATGACAGCCACTTTTTATACTGGCGTAGGCTGCTTACTAGGCCCGTCCATTTTGTTTTTTATCGTCAGTGCAATTTATTAAAAATAAGCAACATTAGATTACGGAAGCAACTATGTCTGAAATTCCTTTCCCCTTCTTCCGCGGTAACAGCAAAAAAGTTGCCTTGGTAGAAGACGCCAATAAGCACACTTATTCCGAGATTAATAATCGAATAAATCTTTTCTCCGCTGGAATTCTCGGAGATAGAGAGGATCTGAATGAAGAACGCATTGCTTTCTTTTTGCCAGCCAGTTTGGACTATGTAACAACCATGCATGGGGTCTGGAGGGCTGGAGGTATCGCTGTTCCACTAAATGTTGCCTCTGCAGTCTCCGAACTAGACCACTATCTAACCTGTGCAAACGTTACAAGATTGATAGCAGGCGCTCAATATCATGATTCTCTAAAGGAACTTTGTAATTCGCTTGAAATTGAGCTCCTATCGGTAGGCGACGTGCTAGCTGAAGAACCTCAAGAACTCCCTTTAATTGATTCAGAAAGAAGAGCCATGATGCTTTTCACTTCAGGGACCACTAATAAGCCAAAAGGGGTTGTTAGCACACACAAGACCATCTATGCCCAAATAACAACACTTATAACCGCATGGGAGTGGTCAGAAAACGATGTTATCCCCTTATTCCTTCCCCTTCATCACATTCACGGTATCATCAATATATTAAGCTGTGGTTTATGGTCTGGCGCTACAGTGCACCTATTTTCTAAGTTCGATATCCCTAAGATTTCTGAACAAATTACACTTGGTACTTACAATGTATTTATGGCTGTGCCAACCATTTACGTAAAACTAATCCAATACTTTGAAACTATTGGTGAAGATGAAGTAGAGAAAATCTGTGCAGGGTTTAAAGCCATGCGGTTAAATATTTCGGGCTCCGCTGCATGTCCTGTAAAGCTGTTTGAGCAATGGAAGGAATTGACCGGGCAAATCTTACTTGAAAGATATGGTATGACAGAAATTGGCATGGGTATTTCTAACCCCTATAACGGTGAGCGTCGCGCAGGAGCAGTAGGTCAACCATTGCCAGGAGTAGAGTGCCAACTTTTCGACGAAAGTGATAATCCCATAGAAAGAGAATCAGAGTCGGGAGAAATCAGAATAAAGGGGGATAATGTCTTTCTAGAGTATTGGGGCAATAAAGAAGCAACGGAAAGTTCTTTCAGAGACGGCTGGTTTTGTACGGGAGATGTCGCAGTTATAGAGGACGGATACTTCAGAATAATGGGAAGATCCTCGGTCGATATAATCAAGTCCGGCGGTTACAAACTATCCGCATTGGAGATCGAGGGCGTTTTACTAACGCATGAGTCTATTGCTGAAGTAGCCGTAATCGGAGTTGAAGACGACACTTGGGGTGAAGCGGTAACGGCATTTGTAGTTATTAAGGATGGGAGTGAGTTAAGTTACGATTCTTTAAAGATTTGGTGTGGTGATCGCATGTCGCCCTATAAGATACCTAAAAAACTTGTCATCGTAGATGCACTTCCTAGAAATGCAATGGGTAAGGTTACAAAGCCTAAACTTAATCAACTGATCTCCCAATAGTTAGAAATGATTCTGACAGTCTCGCTATAAAGAGACTCATTCAGAGTTCTCTCTTATGGATATGCTTTGGAAATCGCCTTTAAAAGTTCAGGACCTTGATAAATTAGCCCAGTGTAGAGCTGGAGCAGTTTGGCACCTAAATTTAATTTATCACGTGCGTCAGATGCTGAATTTATACCCCCCACTCCGATAATCGGAATTTCATCACCAATTTCTTTCGAGAGGCAACCTATTATAGTGTCGGATAATTTTTTTACGGGCGGCCCGCTTAAACCTCCTTCTTCCACAGAAAATTGCAGGCCAGAAACAGAGTCTCTATTTATCGTAGTGTTCGTTGCTACAATAGCGTCAATTTGATACTCCACTAACTTAAGAGCGATACGTATCACTTCTTCCTCGGATAAATCAGGCGAAATTTTTAAGGCTAGCGGAACATAAAAACCATAACTCCTAGCGAGTTTATCTTGTTTTTCTTTGAGCGTATCCAGCAGCTCACTCAGCAATTCACCGAATTGCAAAGATCTGAGCTCTTTAGTATTTGGAGAGGAAATATTTACTGTTACATAAGAAGCATGCGGATATAATTTCTCTAAACAAGCCAAATAATCGAATTTACTTTCCTTTAGACTAGTTTTCTTATTTTTCCCAATGTTTACACCTACCACACCTTTAGATTTTCGCGACTTTAAATTCACTACCAAATTATCAACACCCTTATTGTTAAACCCCATGCGATTAATCAATGCTTGCTGCGGCTTAATTCTGAACATCCTTGGTTTTGTATTCCCTGGTTGAGGCTCGGGTGTAACCGTCCCAACCTCAACATGGCCAAAACCCATTTGGTGAAAAGCATCTATAGCCTCCCCATCCTTATCCAGACCAGCCGCCAAACCAATCGGATTTGGAAATTCCAAACCCATCAGCTCCACCTTTCGTGTCTCCAAAGACTGGTCATAAAGAAAGCTAAGTGGTGTGTTAGCTGTTTCTTTCAGAAATCTGAGCGTTAAATCATGAGCTCTCTCTGGGTCCATGAGCATCAGACACTTAGCTATAATAGGGTACAACATAGGACTAAGGACTCTCTGTAGCAACCAGTATATTTTCTGTAAGAAAGATATAATCAGTCAATAGCTTTAGACCAACGTTTTTAAAGTCTTTTGCTCATTCGATTGGTATCTATCCTATGGGAGTTACGAAAAGCCGCAATTATGCAATTGAGGCTCCTAGAAACTCCTTTCTCGACAAGAAGTGACGCTTGCATTAGGATCTTCATTTGTCTTCATAACCCCTAAATGGCAAATCACTTATTAAATAAACTTAGATATCGAAGAGGTTTGTATGAAACGGCGCGACTTCATTGCTGCAAGCTCGGCGGCTATAGCACTCTTACCTAAGATGGTTAACTCTCAAGAACTTGAACAGGCGGCACAGCGAGATTGGTCCGGGAATACCCCTCTGAGGTATCCAGACCCCGACTTGATTGCATTAGATAACCGTTTCCAACGCTATATTTTGTTTAACACTCCCATCCTGCGCCATCATGTAGGAACAATGTGGGCAGAAGGGCCGGCGTGGAACGGCGTAGGGCGATTCCTCGTATGGAGCGACATACCCAATAATCGACAGTTAAGATGGATCGAGGACGACAACCGGGTGACCGAATTTCGAAACCCGTCCGGCAATAGCAACGGAAATACTTTTGATTTTGAAGGAAGACAAATTTCTTGCGAGCACGGGAATCGACGAGTTGTTCGTTATGAGTACGACGGCACAATTACAGTGATCGCTGATAGCTACGAGGGTCAGCCTTTAAACTCTCCCAATGACGCCACAGTGCATCCAGATGGTAGCATTTGGTTCACTGACCCCCCTTATGGCATCAGGGGAAACTATGAGGGAAACCGAGCAGAACAGCTTCACCCACTATCTGTTTACAGAGTCGATAGCTCTGGACAGATCAATAGAGTAACAGACGATATAGACGCTCCTAATGGGCTTTGTTTCTCTCCTGATTACTCACTTCTCTATGTTGCAAACACCGGGGCTGGTCGAGACATCAAAGTCTGGGATGTAGATGGCGCCAGATTGCGAAACGGGCGAGTATTTACCGAGCTAGTTGACCCCACCACAGACTCTCGAACTTCGGCAGATGGAATTCGCTGTGATGTGGATGGCAATGTTTGGGCCGGAGCAAGACCAGGAGTGCAGGTCGTTGCGCCTGATGGCGACACAATAGGTGTTATAAGACTACCCGAGGTTTGCGCAAACGTGTGCTTTGGGGGAGCTAAAAGAAATCGCCTATTCATGACGGCGAGCCAATCTCTCTATTCAGTTTATGTGGGTGTGCGCGGGGCTGGCGTGGCGTAAGCAAATTTCGATTTGCGTTCGGTCTTTGCTTTCTGAAAGCAACTGTGTTGGCTAAGATATGACTAGGTCTGTTCGATTGATAGCGTGTCACCTGGGAAAAAGCTTTTGGGTAATTATACTGACTGGGCAGGTGCAAACTAGCTTTGCTCAGTCCCCGCCAGACCCTCTTCGCTACCAATCGCAAATTATTGCTTTTGAAGAACAAGACTTCTCTGAACCTCCTCCTGACAACGCAGTATTGCTTGTTGGAAGTTCAAGTATTCGATTCTGGTCTAATGCCATCGCGGAGCTTTCCCCTATTACTGCAATAAACCGAGGCTTCGGCGGAAGCGTTATGAACGATGTAATTTATTACTTCGATCGTATTATCGCCAAATACAACCCTCGAGCCATCGTCCTATACGAAGGGGATAATGATCTAGCTTGGGGTCTTTCTCCATCTTCAATACTCACGCAATTCGATAAGTTAGTCGAGATGATGAAATCCTCTCTTCCTCAAACCCGCATATACGTGCTATCGGTGAAGCCTAGCATCGCTCGATCTCACCTTTGGGAAAAAGCAAGAATAGTTAACGAAGGATTTAGCAAGAGATCTGAAACTGATGATCAGATCACCCATGTAGATATTGATACCTATATGGTTCAGAAAAATGGCGAGGTTCGTGGAGACATTTTTGTATCAGATGGACTCCACCTAAATGCGACCGGTTACAAAATATGGAGTGAAGTTATTAGATCCGCATTGGCTGTCAATGAAAGTCCTTACGAGAGCCTCTCAATGGGTACGAATTTCTACCAAACGACATCGCAACTGGTTTCCGATTGCGTGCAAGTTAAAACAGGTAACAACAATCAGCATTCGTGGTTCAGTTTAAGCTTTAAATTGGTCGATTCAACCCTGATCCTGAATGACTTTCATCCAAGAAATAAGCAGACACAAATTTGCAGCGACGAACTTCAAATTTGGCAGAATCAGCCGGATTCGGTGACCTCTGCGGAATTTAATACTGATAAGCTCTACGTGCGGGGTGAATCGGATAAATACTCACTCTCTGCTGAATTTTCAGCCAAGCGAAACCCCTTGTCAGAGACAAACAATATATTTGTATTCGATCGCATTACAGTTTCTACCAGCAATTAACCAAAAATCCTTTAAATTTGCCCTAGTGGAAGAGCTGAAAGGCGCTTGACAGGCTTAAGGTGGAAGTTTACCTTGATCGGTCAGATATGATGATTTAAGCCATATTAGAGCGCAATTCAGCCTAACAAAATAGCACCTTCAAAATGGAGGACAAATGAATAATAAAGGTCTTCTTGCATCAATAGCTTTCTTGACTTGCCTCATTGTCAGCGCAATCTATGTGCGGCCCACTTCCTTTAGTGATTTAAGTCCCGGTCCTGCAGACAAGCTTGCCCTGACCAAAGGTAACAATAGTACTCAAATCATCGACCAATATTGCGTTGTTTGCCACAACGGCACTCTTAAAACTGGTGGCCTTGAGCTTGATAAATACGATATCAGCAATATCGAAGAGCACCCTGACGTGTGGGAAAGGGTTCTAAGAAAACTACGAGCCAACGCAATGCCGCCCACTGGAATGCCCAGGCCAGAAAAAGCGGTTTTCGAAAAATTTGAATCAGATTTGGCCAACTCTTTGGATACGCTGGCACTCAAAAGCCCGAACCCAGGGCGCACTGCGACGTTTAGCCGCTTAAATAGGCAACAATACCAGAATGCGATAAAGGATATCTTGGATCTTGATGTCGACGTTTCCGAATTACTCCCAAAAGACGACGCCAGCTTTGGTTTTGATAATGTAAATCTTACCAATCTGTCGCCAACTTTAATGGAACGCTACCTCGCAGCAGCGCAGAAGATTTCGCGGTTAGCAATAGGATCTCCATTAAATAGCCCCTCGAGTCATGTGGAACTCGTAGCAGCTGATCGAACCCAGGAAGACCGTTTTGAAGGCTTACCATTCGGGACTAGAGGTGGAACTCAATTTTCCTATCATTTCCCTCGAGACGGCGAATACCGTCTCGATGTAACTTTAGCGAGAGATCGAAATGAAAATATAGAAGGCCTGACTGAATCTCATGAAGTCGAGGTTAACATCGACGGTGAACGAGTAGATATCTTCCAGGTTGAGCCCAATCGCTCGGAGAGATTTGCCAAATTTTACTACTCAGACCAGGGAGCAGGAACCGGGTTGCAAACTTCTACCTTCGTTAAAGCTGGAGCACGAGAAGTGGGCGTTACTTTTATTAAAAAGAATTCAGCAGTAATCGAAAGCACTAGACAACCCTATCAAGCCCACTTTAATCGAGACAGACATCCCCGTCAGCAGCCTGCTGTATTATCCGTCTCTATAGCTGGACCCTATGATTCGACCGGTATATCTGAAACTAGCAGCCGCAATCGAATCTTTAGCTGCAAACCAGATGCAGAAAATTCGGCAAGCGTATGCGCAAAAAACATAGTCACCGATTTAGCCACCGCAGCATTTCGCCGACCTATCTCAGACGAAGACATAGACACTCCCCTGAAGTTCTTTGAACAAGTTAATAGCGAAAGAGGTTTCGAACCCGGAATCGAAATGGCGTTGAGAGCAATTTTGGTTAGTCCAGAATTTTTGTTCCGAATTGAACAAGATCCAAAGGATTTCGGCTCAGGGGAGATTTATGCCTTAAACGACTTTGAATTAGCTTCGAGACTTTCTTTCTTTTTATGGAGTAGCATTCCAGATGATGAGTTGATGGCGTTGGCAATACGCGGGTCCTTGAGCGACCCGCGAGTTCTAGAGCAGCAAGTCAAGAGGATGCTAACGGATCCAAAAGCAGCATCGCTAGCATCAAATTTCGCCGACCAGTGGCTCTATCTGCGAAACCTAGATGCGGTAGACCCGAACCTACGACTTTTCCCCGACTTTGATGACAATCTGCGCCAAGCGATGCGAAAAGAAACAGAGATGCTTTTCGAAAATATCATTTCTGATGATCGAAATGTTATGGAATTACTCAGTGCAGATTATACATTTTTAAACGAGAGGCTTGCGCGTCACTACGACATCCCGAATGTATATGGTGATCATTTCCGGAAAGTAGACCTTGATCCTGCAAGCCAGAGAATCGGGATTCTCGGACATGGAAGTGTGCTAACAGTTACATCTTACGCAACGCGAACCTCTCCCGTGCAACGAGGCAAGTGGGTCCTAGAAAACGTGTTGGGTATTCCACCTCCCCCACCTCCCGACGATGTGCCAGCATTAGACGAGAATACGTCTGAGGTGAAAATAGAAACCATGCGCGACCGAATGGCTCAACATAGAGCCAATCCGGTTTGCGCCGCATGCCACGAAGTTATGGATCCTATAGGACTTGTCATGGAGAACTTTGATGCGATAGGTAGGATACGCAATGTAAACAGCGACCATCCTCCGATCGATACATCTGGGCATCTTCCTGGCAGCGCGCCCCTCGATGGTGTCATAGGTCTACGAAATATGTTAGTTCAAAACCCGGAAGCATTTGTAGGTACCATGAGCGAGAAGTTACTGACCTTCGCTCTGGGACGTGGGCTCGAGTACTATGACGCACCGACCATTAGATCAATCACCAAAGAAGCTGCGGAAAACGATTATAGCTTCAGTTCCATGATTTTGGCTCTTGTTAAGAGCACACCCTTCCAAATGAGGCGAACCCTATGATTATTACAAAAAAGGTATTACCCCGTAGAGCGGTTCTTAGAGGTCTCGGAGCTTCAGTTGCGTTGCCTTTGCTTGATGCAATGGTACCTGCTCTTGGACAGTCCAACAAATTGACTGAGCCGGTTAGTCGTTTAGGCTACATGTATTTACCCATGGGAATGGATCCAAGCCCTTGGGTTCCTAAAAAAGAAGGAAAGCTAAACAAGCTGACGCCCTCTTTAGAGTCACTGAATCCATTTATTGATAATGTCTCTGTGATATCAAACCTTGAAATTAGAGATGCGCACACTACGGGAAACCATGCCTCCTCGAATTGCGCTTTTCTCAGCTGCGTTAAAGCCAAACGAACAGAAGGGAGTGATTATTTTCTTGGTACAACCGTGGACCAGATAGCAGCCAAAGTTATTGGTTCCAATACTCCTTTCCCGTCCTTAGAACTCGGTACCGACATAATTTCACAGGTTGGTAATTGTGATAATGGCTACGCATGCGTTTACCAGAATAGTTTGTCATGGTCATCTCCTACTACTGCGCTCCCTACAGAAGCCGACCCACGGGTGCTGTTCGAGCGCCTATTTGGGGACGGGGGAACCCCAGAGCAGCGAAACGCCCAGCTAACAGCAAACGCCTCGTTACTGGATGCGGTAATGGACGATATGAGCAGGTATCAGAAAGAGCTGGGGTCCACCGACAAACTAAAAGTCGATGAATATCTGGATACGGTAAGAGAAGTCGAGAGACGAATACAAATGTCTCAGGCACAAAGTGAAAAAGCGAAATTGCCTGATCTAGAAAGACCCACTACTGTGCCAGAAGATTGGGAAGAACATGTAAAACTGATGATGGATCTTCAAGTTTTAGCTATGCAGGCTGATTTAACAAGAGTAGTCACCTTTCAATTAGCAAGAGAAGCCAGCACCCGAACCTATCCTCAGATTGGAGTGGTTGAGCCGCATCATCCAATATCACATCATGGTAACGATCCTATTCAACTTGAAAAGCTTGCCAAAATAAACAAGTATCATGTGTCTCTTTTTTCTTATATGTTAGAAAGAATGGCGTCTACGACTGATGGCAATGGCTCGCTGCTCGACGGTGCTACATATCTATTGGGGAGCGGAATGGGAAATCCGGATGTTCATGATCATAAGGATCTACCTATCGTTGTTGCCAGCGGATCAAAAACTGGAATATATGGTGGTAGACATATTCGATTCGGTGATGAGCAAACACCTTTAGCTAACCTTCACCTTACGCTTTTAGACAGCGTTGGTGTGCATCTGGAAAATTTTGCTGATAATACAGGTCGCGTTGACGAATTATTTCACCCAGCCTAAGTGAGAGAATCATGTTAAAGAACTTAACGATAGTCTTAATTGTATTTGGTGGTAATTGGCTTTTCGCCCAAAATCAAAACACTATCATTGAGGCCGTTAAGGAGAATGATATTTCATCCTTACGAATACTGTTAGATTCTGGAGAGAGCGTGAGTGCCGTTGACCCAGATGGTTCAATCGCTTTGCACTGGGCGGTGCACAAGGATTCACTAGAAATAACTGAGCTGCTCTTGAGTGCTGGCTCAGATGTTAACGCAAAAAATCGGTACGGAGTGGCACCGCTGTCTTTAGCTGCTAACAATGGAAGCACTTCCATGGTTAAGATATTATTAGATAGGGGTGCGTTTGCTAATACCGTTATGGCTGAGGACGAGTCTGTTTTGATGACAGCCGCTCGAGCTGGTGTTGAAGAGGTTGTTAACTTGCTTATTTCAGCTGGCGCTAATGTGAATGCGAAAGAGAGTTGGAGAGGTCAAACCGCTCTTATGTGGGCGGCCGCTGAAGGCAATCTAGAAGTACTAGAGTTATTGGTTTCTATGGGTGCGGACGTTTCAGCGAGGTCAGACAAGGGGTTCACACCTCTACTTTTCGCAGCAAGGGAGGGGGAAACTAGTGCAGTTCACTCATTGATTAAGAGCGGCGCGTCCGCCAACGAAGCACTCCCGTCCAGAGAAGCGGTAGTTACTGAGAATGGGATGTCTTCAGCCGCACAGACTGGAATGACGCCACTGCTATTGGCGATCGGAAGTGCTCATTTCGAAACTGCTGCGCTGCTCTTAGAGTTGGGAGCTGATCCAAACGCCGCACCTTTGGGCTGGGCGCCTATTCATCAAATTACCTGGATTCGCAAAGCGGGACAGGCGGGCTCTAATAACCCTGCTCCTCAAGGCTCGGGCAAACTAGGTAGTTTGGAATTTACCAGAAAACTTGTGGAGTCAGGAGCAGACATAAACGCGAAAGTTACCAAACGTCCTCCTGTTGGAGTTAGCGATCTGAATATGCGTGGGGGAACTGCCTTCCTTCTTGCTGCTCGAACAGCAGATATTGATCTGATGCGCTTACTGGTTGAATTGGGAGCGGATCCTCATGAGACTAATGATGATCTAAGCACGCCTCTAATGGTGGCAGCAGGCTTGGGGACAGGTGCCCCTGGGGAAGATCCAGGTACTGAGGAGGAAGTTCTTGAGGCAGTCGAATATGCGCTAAGCCTTGGCGAAGACATTAATGCAGTAGATGTTATGGGTAACACAGCAATGCATGGAGCAGCCTACAAACATCTACCCTCAGTAGTGGCCTATTTGAACGAACAAGGGGCCGAGATTTCAATTTGGAATCAAGAGAATGAAGTCGGTCATACTCCGTTGCTAATAGCAGAGGGCATCCACCGCGGAATGAACATTGTTGCCTCAAGTGTGACAGAGGTGGCTATCAGGGAAATTCTGGAGCGCTTCCCACTTCCGCAATAATCAACACCAGCACATTTACGATGTTAAAACTTTCGATAAGGTATACTACGTGCCTGGTACTTTTCTATATAAATTTATGAGTAAAAGGAAATAATTAATGTCTAGCTCTAGCAATCAATTCCTTACGATCAAAATGAGCGTTTACTTTTTCTTATGGGCTCTCGCGTCTAGTGCTTTTGGGGACATCGAGCCCGCGCGTCTAGAAGCAGTGGAAGCAGATTTAAGGGCCCGAATTGACGAAGGTAAATTATCGGGCGCAGTGCTCATGATCGCACAAGGCGGCGAGCTACAAATGCATAAAGCTCTTGGTTACCAAGATGTAGAAGAGCAAATTCTAATGAAGAACGACACAATATTTCGTATCTTTTCTATGACCAAGCCAATCACTGGCACGGCACTTATGATTTTGCATGACGAAGGCAAATTTAGTCTCGGTGATCCTCTCGAAAAATATTTGCCGGAACTCTCTAACTTACGAGTAGCCATCTCAGCTAATGACGATGGTACTTGGGAAACGGAACCTGCTGATCATCCACTTACTGTAAGGGAGCTGATGAGCCACACTGGGGGATTTACTTATTTCCCTCCCATTGGAAATGGTCCGATAGCTCAAGCATACGTTGGAGCAGGCATCGGAGGAGACGCAACACTTGCTGAAAGCATACCCAAGTTAAGAGGCATCCCTTTGGATTACCAGCCTGGTACAAAATGGGTCTACAGTATCTCCGTAGACATTCAAGGCTATTTGATCGAAAAACTCTCAGGTCAGACTTTAGACGCATTCTTTCAGGAAAGAATATTCGAACCCCTGGAAATGGAGGATACAGCCTTCTATGTTTCAGCCGACAAAGCGCACCGCCTCTCTGGGATGTATATGCCAAGCAATGGAAGCCTGCTTAGAACAGATAACCTCGGCAATTCCTTGGGCGGATCTTTCTTGGAAAAACCAGCATTTTTAGCTGGAGGGCATGGACTTACATCAACTGCTTCTGACTATATGAAATTTGCTCAGATGCATCTTAATAGAGGAACGCTGAACGGGATACGCATACTTTCTGAAGACGCTATCGATTTAATGAGGGGCAATCAGTTGCCTGAAGAAGTAAAGGAAATCGGACAACTTTATCCTGGCAACGTATTCGGTCTCGATTTCGCTGTTGTAGAAAACTCTGAAATTTTTCAGAAAGCGCCAGTTGGAACACATTGGTGGTGGGGTATAGCAGGATCCTGGTTTTGGGTAGATCCTGTTACCGAAACCGTTTTTATCGGGATGATTCAAAATAACGACATACTGCTCTCACTTCAAATACATAGAGCAGCGCGTTCCGCCATTTACGAATAACAAATTAGGAAGATTTCAGTCTATTGCGCTTTGTAGGTAACTTACTGCGTCGAGAATTGAACCTCCATTTACATCAACAATCCTGTTAGCCTCTCGCATCTCTTCGTCCGAAATTTGCCCGACTAGAGATTCTATAACTCCCATAAACACTGGGTTTTTGGATGCAGAGGAGGAAGCGACAAGTATTCCATCATAGGGTAAGAAGGCACTCCTGGGATCTTCCAGAATCTTAAGGTCAAACGCTGCTACGCGACCGTCACTTGTATAGGCAACAATTAAGTCTACCTGGCGGTCGTCTACTGCGTTATACATAAGAGCAGCGTCAAAAGTTAGTTTTTCAGAAAAATCTATACCGTAAGTTTCGCGCAATGCAATCCACTCAGGCCTTCCAAAAAATTCAAGATCACCGGCTGCTATGAGATTGTGAGCCACGGGTATCATATCTTCAATAGAGTCAATTCCAAGCTCTTGAGCTCGGTCTTTGCGCATAGCCAGTGCGTATAAATTCTGGAAGCCGAGCGCCCCGACGCTTACCATACCGTCCACTCGCTCGACATGATTAAACACACCCCGCATCACCGAATCTCTTCCGGGGTTATGGGAGTTTTTCATCCGATTAGCCCACACCGTGCCGGTATATTCGAGATAAATATCTACAGTATTATTTGCGGTCGCTGAATAAACTATCTCTGTACCTAATCCAAGCCGCTGTTCAACATTAAAGCCAGATTCCTCCAACTTTGCTGCCAATAGGCCCGCAATAATATACTGCTCCGTGAAACCTTTACCGCCAACAACAAAATCAGGTTCACTTCTTGGTAAAATACTAGAAAGCGACCCAACGACGATTAGCAGTACCGCTCCCACTAAGATATTTCTTACCCGATTGTATTTGCTTGAATTAATCGACTTATTTCTATTTTCAACTAACCACTGTATCCCTGCTATCAAAGCGTCAAGTATCACTGCCATGGCCGCGGCGGCAATCGAACCCACGGTTACTGAAACTAAATTTCGAGTTTGCAGCCCCGTAAATATGTAATTGCCGAAACTTGTTGCTCCCACTAAGGTGGACAAGGTTGCCAAACCAACCGTCCAAACTGTGGCTGTTCTAATACCAGCAATAATTATAGGCATTGCCAGCGGCAATTTGATCTTTACTAATACTTGCTGGGGATTCATACCTATCCCCATAGCCGCTTCCAAAACTTCTGAAGGTACCGAATCCAAACCAGTGACGGTGTTTCTTGCGATTGGTAATATTGAATAAAGAACAAGAGCAATCACAGCCGGTAAGACGCCAATTTTTCCACCCAGCAGAGCAACAACAAGGGCTAGTATTGCAACGCTTGGAAAAGTTTGAATGACGCTAATAATTGCGAGGAGGGGTCGCTTGATCCTCGGCGATTGAGCCGCCCATACCCCCAGCGGGATACTTAGTAATATTCCTAAAAGGAGCGCAATTAAGGTTAGAGTCAAATGTCCCTGAAAGTATTCAGGAAGAAGCAAAAGCTGTTCTTTCAGATTCTGGTTCATAGTGAATCCATTAATTCTTCTAACCGGCTTGCCCTGTTCCGAGGTAACTCGATTAATTTCCTAACGTAATCGTGCTCGGGACGATTCAGTAATTCTTTGGGAGGACCCATCTGAAGTATTTGTCCTTTCCTCATGACGGCAATTTGGTCTGCCATGAGTAAGGCTTCGGTCATATCATGAGTAACCATTATGACCGTTAAATTTAACAATCTCTGAATACGCTTGAATTCTTCCTGTAAACCTGCTCGAGTGATTGGGTCAAGAGCACCAAAAGGTTCATCCATGAGTAACACCTCCGGCTTTGCTATTAACGCTCTCGCCACCCCAACTCTCTGTTGCTGGCCTCCAGACAGTTGTGAAGGATAACGATCACCATAATCCTTAATAGGGAGCCCAACCATTTCCAGAATCTCTTCGCAGCCTGAATGAATTAGAGAGCCTTCCCAACGGAGCAAGGAAGGGACCGCAGCTACATTATTCAACACAGTGTAGTGAGGAAACAATCCGATTCCTTGAAAAACGTACCCAATACTGCGTCTCAATTTGACTGGGTCTTGCTGAAGAATATTTTCACCGTTTACTATAATCGTGCCGGAAGATGGCTCCTGGATTCTGTTAATCATTTTCAACGTGGTCGTTTTACCACTGCCGGATTCACCAATAAGACAAAGCAACTGACCTCTCTCAACTTTCAGAGAGACATCAGATACGACAAAGGACCGACCAAGATCAAAAGATTTCTCTATATTTTGCAATTCAATCATTATTGATGTTCTTGAAATAGAATATAGGTAGAACCTTGTTGAAGCATTTAAACACGCCACAAGCCACGATTTATAATATCCAAGATAATTTTATTGGGGATGAATTACAAATAGAGGGAGCGAGCATGATAAAGTCCCGCTACCCTCTAATTCTAATTAATCTCGTCCGGCTGTCTCTCGGCCTATCTGAAGGGCGCTTGCTGCATTAGCATTCAATCCGCCATCCGCTCCAACGGTAACAAAACTGAAGCCTTGTTCAATTCGTTCCTGCACTGAACTTGCTGATGTTGTTATGGCACAAGGCACATCATGGTCCAAACATGCCTGCAACACTCGCTGTATCGCCTCCTCTACCTGAGGAGCCCCGGGACTGGCGTAACCCATCGATGTACTTAAATCAGAAGGCCCGATAAAAATACCGCCTAGTCCGGGTACTGTTATTATCTCGTCGATATTCTTTGC
>CACAEJ010000014.1 GCA_902531515.1 uncultured Pseudohongiella sp. | reverse complement strand
GCTCCAAACGCGGGCAATGCCACCCCAGCAAATGCCTCGGCCAAATGAGGTTGAGTATAAGGAATTTGTTGCCTTTCTCGAAAACACAATAGATCGCTCTGCTGCTGATAGACCAAATCCCGGGAGAGTTAATGCATTTCATCGGCTTAACCGCCGAGAGTATAGGAACGCAATTCGTGACATCTTTGATTTGGACTACGATGCCTCAGCTCTGCTGCCTCCGGATGATTCCGGTTACGGTTTTGACAATATTGCCGATGTGCTGACGGTATCTCCTATGTTGACGGAGCGCTATTTGGCGGCGGCCCGCAAGATAAGTCAGCTAGCGGTGGGGGATCTAGAACTTACTCCGAACACTGAAATATTTGAAGTCGATAAATTACTGAGACAAGACGTTAAAGTAAGTGAAGATTTACCCTTTGGTTCGCGGGGGGGCATATCGGTTGATCATTACTTTCCTACTGACGGTGAATACGTAGCTAGGATTTTCCTTCTTCGGACTTATAACGGAGTAATTAGAGGCCTTCATGAACCGAACGATCTAGAGGTTCGATTGAACGGAGAACTTATACAGTCAATTAAAGTCGGCAGACAAACTGGAGAGCAAAGTGGTACCGGCCCAGATGCAGAAGGGGTTGAAATTCGCTTTTTTGCTGAAGCGGGACCTGCCACACTGGGGGTAAATTTTGTTGATGATGGTGCGTTGGCGGAGGGCATGTTAAGACCATACTATGCAATAACGAGTTATGAGTATGCGGGTGACCGTGTCGAAAAAACCGGAATCGCCAGGGTTGAGCTTCGCGGACCTTACGGTGAACTATCTCGGGGCGATACTCCAGCGCGAAGAAAGATTTTCAGTTGCCGACCAGCCTCGTCAGAAAGTCAGGATGAGGAATATTGTGCTGCCAGAATAATAGACAATATAGGCAGGCTTGCTTACAGAGAAACTCTATCTGACGTTCAGTTGCAGACCTTATTGGGTTCTTACAGAAGTGGAAGGGCGCAGGGTGATTTTGATTCAGGAATTGAAATGGCACTGAGACGGATACTAGTGAGCCCTGACTTCCTATTCAGAGAATCGCAAGATCCAAGGCAGGAAGCAGTTGAAGGTATTTATCAAATCTCTGACTTAGAGTTGGCATCTCGTTTATCATTTTTCTTATGGAGTAGTGTGCCGGATAAAGAACTATTGGATTTAGCAGAATCCGGGCGACTAAGTGACCCAAGCATAATAGACCAACAAGTTCAGCGGATGTTGGTTGATAGTAGATCTGATGAGTTAATAGAGAACTTTACGGAGCAGTGGCTTCATTTACGGAACATAAGTTTAGTGTCACCCGACCCGACAGAATTTCCAGACTTTGATTCGAATTTGCGCCATGCTATGGCTACTGAGGCAAGACTCTTTCTAAAAAGTCAGTTCCGGGAAGACCGCCCAGTCCCCGAACTGCTGACAGGCAACTCTACTTTTCTGAATGAACGGCTAGCTAAACATTACGGCATAGAAGGTATTTATGGGACGCACTTCCGAAGAGTGGATCTTGATGATAATTCGCGGGCCGGTCTTTTGGGCAAGGCAGGGATACTGACAGTCACCTCTTACGCACATAGGACCTCTCCGGTTATTCGTGGGAAATGGTTGCTCGAAAATGTCTTGGGGACTCCACCTCCACCGCCACCACCAGACGTTCCCGCTCTGTCAGAAAATGAGGACAAGTCTGCTAAGCCATTATCGGTTAGAGAGCGAATGGAGCTTCACAGAAGTAATCCAGTCTGCGCGAGTTGTCATCAGGTAATGGATCCGCTTGGTTTTGCGTTAGAAAATTTTGACGCAATTGGAAGGTACCGCACAACAAGTGTCGCGGGGGACCCTATCGATACTTCAGGAACACTTGCCAATGGAACCCCGGTAGATGGTGTTTTTGATCTAAGGGAAGCATTAATTTCAGATCCAAAAGTCTTTACCACCACAGTGGCAAACAAGTTATTAACCTATGCTTTGGGTCGTGGAGTGGAGTACTATGATGCTCCAGCCATAAGGGAAATAGTACAAGGCGCCGCGGAAAGCGATTACGAGTGGTCGGCACTAGTGTCAGGCATCGTTAACAGCAAGCCCTTCCAGATGAGGAGGATTGAACAAAATGATAATTACTAAAAAAGCGTTGTCACGAAGAACTTTTCTAAGAGGAGCCGGGGCAGTTCTCGCGCTACCCGCTCTAGAATCAATGGTACCAGCGCTCTCGAATGCTCAAGATTATATTAAACCGGCTCAGCGTCTATTTGTTGGGTATGTTCCTAACGGCGTGATTATGGACAAGTGGACTCCGAAAACTATAGGTACGAATTTTGAATTACCCGAAACTCTTAAACCTTTAGGTAAGTATAAGGAAAAGATTTCGATATTGTCGGGTTTGGCACTACACCCTGCCATGCCTCAGCCCGGTGAGGGCACGGGCGACCACGTAAGGGCTTCCGCAGCTTATTTGACAGGAGCTCATCCTAAAAAAACCGAAGGTGCGGACATTGAGTGCGGAGTCTCAATGGATCAACTAGCAGCCGCACATATAGGTAATGCGACTCAAATGAGGTCCCTTGAAATAGCCCTTGATCCAAATGAGCTAATTGGAGCATGTGAGGCCGGTTGGAGTTGCGCTTATGCAAACACCTTAAGCTGGCGCAATGAGTCAACGCCGTTGCCGATGGAAAATCAGCCCCGGGCTGTTTTTGAGCGACTTTTTGGAGACTCAGACGACACCTCCAAAGAGGCCCGAGATGCGAGGCTCAAGGAAGAAAGAAGTATCTTGGATTCTCTGTTGACTGAAGTTGATAAACTACAAAAAACCTTACCTAGCTATGATAGGCAGAAGATAGATCAATACTTAGAAGCGATTCGAGACTCTGAGAGACGGATTGCTATCGCTGAAAGGCAGAGCATTGAATTGCCTGAAATGGTTCGACCGTCAGGGGGTATCCCCGATACTTTTGCAGAGCATGCCAAATTGATGTTTGATTTACAGCTGATGGCTTTTCAAACGGATATGACTCGGGTTATCACCTTTATGATGTCAAGAGAGGTGTCGCCCAGAAGTTATCCTGAATTAGGGATACCTGACCCTCACCATGGCCTTTCGCACCACCAGGATAATCCGGTACAAATGGAAAAATTAGCAAAACTTAACCGCCACCATATTGAGCAATTTGCTTACTTTATGGACAAGCTTGCTGAGACCCCAGACGGGGATGCCACCTTGCTTGATAACATCGTTATGCTTTATGGCTGCGGAATTAGTGATGGTAATAAGCACTTACATACTGATCTACCCTGTTTTATCGCTGGAGGAGGTTCGGGTACGCATAAGGGTGGACGCCACATTTCTTTTGAAGCCGATCTTCCAATTAGTAACTTACAATTGACCATGCTAAACAACTTCGGTGTTAATGTGGGCGCCTTAGGAGATAGCACGGGAGTAATAGAGAACTTGTTTAACGTTTGATTTTATTAAACTTTATCTTATGTCCTCGGGTCGACTCAAGTATTGGTTACTTTCGTAAATAGAAGCTTATGGAACTCGATGAGCTAGCACAGCGGCTTTTACCTTTTAGTCAAGCTCACTACAACGACAAGAATATTTCTGTCTCGGACGTTATGAAGATGCCGGGCCACGCCGGCTTTTCTTACGGATTCACCGTAAACACATTGAATCGGAAAGATAGTTGGTACATTCGCCTGCCTCCACCTGATGTAAAGTTGGAGAGCACGGCTGATGTCATCCGACAAGTCACAGCTCTTAATCTCCTGCCCGACTCAGTTCCTCATTGCGAAGTAAAGTGGTTTGGGGAAGATCCCTGCTGGTTTGGGAGACCTTATTTCATTGTTCGTCTTTTGGACGGTGACACAGTGCGCTTGTCCGATAGTTGGGTTAAGGACCTTCCACGTCAGGTTCGCTTTGGAATGGCTTACCAAGCCATTAGGGCGATGAGTGAGATTCACAATTTAGACTGGAGTCAGGCAAGTTACTTAGGTGCTCCCATCAGATTGGATCATGACGTTAATAGGTGGGACAGATTTTTTGAAAAGGGGGCGGAAAAACAAAGACTCAAACTGGTTCCTGAAGTAAAGAAACTACTTTTAGCTAGACTTCCAAAAAATATTCAAATTGGAATTTTCCATGGTGATTTTCAATGGTCTAATTTATTCTACTCCAAGGACGGTCAACTTCTCGCCGTGATTGATTGGGAGCTCGTCGGTATTGGTTCAATACTGAATGATATTGGTTGGTTTGCAACGTTCAATGACCCTATGGCTTGGGATGACGTCAATCATTCCGAATATACGATGCCAAATGCAGAGGAGCTTATAAGTATGTATTCAGAAACGTCTGGCATAAATTCATCCGATATAAATTGGTATCGGGCACTAGCTGCGTACAAATTTGCGATAATTACCAGTTTCAATTTAATGCTCCACAGACGGGGCAAGCGTGAAGACCCGGCTTGGGAAATCACAAAAGATTCTATAGAGCCTCTGCTCAAGCGCGCCAGATCATTTCTGACAGTCTAGTAATTTGGGATCCAACGCTGTTAAACTGACGTTCTATAGTTAGGATAAAATTTTAGTCGGGGGGCTAAGTGGAAATTAATCTCCTTACGCGCAGGTCCTTCATGCGTCTGTTACAAAATTCCGCGAGTAAGTCGGCGATGTTGCTGACATTGCCGACAATAATCAGTGCCTGTCAAGAGGCGAAAAAAAACCAGTTAACTGCATCAGCTTTTCAAACATTAAGTTCAACTGAAGCCATGGAATTAGATGCAGTTGCCGAAAGAATTTTACCTGCGACTGACTCTCCTGGAGCAAGGGAAGCGGGGGTGGTTTATTTCTTTGATAATGTTTTAAAAGATAGAATTGACGCGTTAGATATCCTGCGAATCGGATTGCATGATTTGCAGAAGAATACAGGTTCAGAATTTAATAGTCCTTTTTTTCATCCACTTTCGTCTTTGGATCAGGATCAGCTTCTAAAGAGTATTGAAGACACTGAGTTCTTTGCAACTGCCAGGTATTTGACCATAGCTGGCATGTTCGCTCTGCCAGAGTACGGTGGTAACCGTAATTTAGTCGGTGATCAGTTAGTCGGATTTGATGGTCGCCTTGGATGGACCACACCGTTTGGTTATTACGATGCCGACTATATGGAAAAAGGTGAGTGAATTGGCTGAACCGTCTACTCAAGCTTTTAAAACAAGAGAGCAAGTTGACTTCGTTATCATTGGCTCCGGTGCGGCAGGAGGCATTCTTGCCAAAGAGTTGGCCGAAGCGGGTCATTCTGTCGTAATCCTTGAGCAAGGACCTCATCTGAAAGCCGCCGACTTCAGACATGACGAATGGGGTTACAAGCATAATTTCGACTTGACCTGGAGTGCTAGGCGCGGAAACGTTCAAACTTTTCGTAAGACTTCAGACGAAGAGGCTGAACCAAGGGAAGCGGTCCTCCGCTATGCTCACAATGTAGGTGGAAGCAGCGTACATTTTTCTGGAAATTTTTGGAGACTCCGCCCGATTGATTTTATGGAAGCAAGTGTCAAGGGAACAATCGCCGGAACCAATTTTTCAGACTGGCCAATCCGATACGAAGATTTGGAGCCCTACTACACAAAAGTTGATTGGGAAATTGGAGTGTCCGGTCTACAGGGACCTTGGGACCCATTTCGATCACGGGACTATCCGTGCCCACCTATGCCTATAAAAGGGTCAGATGTTCTTTTAGAGAGAGCGGCGAAAAAACTTGGTTTAAATCCATATCCAGCGCCTGTCGCAATTCTTTCGAAGCCACACAATGGAAGGCCTGGCTGTATTAATTGTGGATGGTGTAACGGTTTTGGTTGTGAGGTAGACGCAAAATCATCTTCGATGGTGGCAATGATTCCGTTCGCATTGGCGACAGGTAATTGTGAATTAAGAACTTGGGCCACTGTCTCACGAATTAATACCGACTCTAGTGGTCGGGCAAATGAGGTAGTTTATTTTGATGCAGATGGGGTCGAGCAGGCTCAAAAAACGAAGGCAGTTGTTTTATCTGCAAATGGTGCTGAAACCCCACGACTTTTGTTGATGTCTGAGTCCAACCTTTTTCCTCGAGGTCTCGCGAACTCCAGCGGTGTCGTGGGTCAAAACCTTATGTTTAATGGCTACTCTTCGGTAGCAGGTTTGTTTGAGGAGCCTGTGAAAGCGTGGAAGAGCATACCGGCAACGCGAGTGGTGCATGACTTCTACGAGTTAGATTCGGAACTAGGTTTTTACGGCGGCGGGGGTATTGATGGGAGACATCCGTCTGCCGGAACGCCTATAGAGTTTGCGCTTGGAGCTTCAGATTCTTTCGGGGGACCAAGTTGGGGTGCGGATTTTAAAGATAGCTTGGCAAGTAGATTTTCACATTCAGCAGCTTTTGATGGTCATACCACATCGCTGCCTCTGCCAACAAATAATGTAACACTTGATCCCACACACAGAGATAATTTTGGTCGACCGGCAATTCGTTGCACCTATATGGATCATCCAGATGATCTTGCCACAATGGAATGGTTTATGAATAAGAGCGTGGAGCTGATGGAGGCGGTTGGAGCAAAAAATATAAGCGCCTCGTATCCTTCAGGAGGTCAGACTGGCAATGTTCATTTGCTGGGGACGTGTAGGATGGGCGATGACCCTGACACATCGGTTATAAACCCAAACCATAGAGCTCATGATGTCCCCAATCTGTTTCTTTGTGATGGTAGCTCTCTAGTAACCTCAAGCCGAGGTCAACCTACAATGACGATTATGGCACTCGCATTTCGCGCAGCTGACTTAATCAATCAAGCAGCGCGAAGAAGCGAAATTTAAGTCAAATTTAGTGTTGGTCAGAGGCTTTTTTGATACTGGCAAAAATAGAATGGCTTCCATCCTTATTGATTAGCAGTATGTCGTACGGCGTAAATCTATTTCCCATTTCCATGCCTGGACCACCGATTGGCATGCCGGGCACTGCAAGGCCCATCGATCCCTGAGGAGGCGCAGAGAGAAATTGAGCGATAAATTTTTCTGGAATATGCCCCTCAAAGTAATAGCCATCCTTGTGCACTGCGGTATGACAGGATCGCCACTCGTTCTTCAATCCAAATTCGTCCTTCAGCTTTTGTATATTAGTTGGGTGATGAAAGGTTGTTGAATATCCGTTGTCGTTCATGTGCTCTATCCATCCGTTACAGCAACCACACGTAGGCTCTTTGTATACATTGAGCACAACGTCTTCGATGGATTGAGCGTTTGCAAAAGAGCCGGTTACGCTCACGAATAAGCCAGCAATAAGACTGTTAAATGCCTTCAACTTCATCTTCATCTCCGATTGTCAGCTTCAACTACACAAGGAACTGTAAATGATTTTGCCTACGGTTTCACTAATTTCTGTCCTCCTACCTATGGGATTTCTCCGCTGGTATTTAAGCGAATGCGATAAAGACCAGTCCGCGCGGTCATATACAAGGTCGATCCATCGTCACCCCAGGCAACGTTAGCCGGTACTTCGCTGGGTTTGATTGTTCCAAGGTGTGTCCCATCCGGGTCAAAAATCCATACACCTCCGGGGCCTGTAGCGAAAATATTACCCTCAATATCTACCTTCATACCATCAGCTGCACCTTCGCCTGTCTGATCATTCACGTCATAAAATACACGAGGATTTCCTATGATTCCGTGAATAACGGTATACGCATACCAGACTTTATTTTCCGCATCCGAATTAGCTACGTACAATGTCTCCTCATCCGGAGAAAAAGCAATCCCATTAGGTCGAGTCTGGTTCCGCTCGAGTAGCTGAATTTCCCCTTCGGGACTTAACCGATAGATACCGTTGTAATCGAGTTCTCTTGCTGGATCATTCTCGAGTCCCGCCAATCCATAGGGAGGGTCCGTGAAATACAACCAACCGTTTGTATGCCAAGCCACATCGTTTGGGCTATTCAGTCGGTTACCCCGATAGTTGCCAGCTAATGTTGTCCTTTCACCGTTGGTTTCAAGACGTGAAACCCGCCTATAGCCATGCTCCATTAGTATTAGGTGACCTTCACTATCTAATGTAAGGCCGTTAGAGCCGACTGATGGATGATCTGTTTCTTCGGCAAAAACTGGTTGGATAAAAACATTTACACCTTCATTTTCACTCCAAGAGTAGATAGTGTTGTCGCGTACATCACTAAAATAGAGCAGATTTTTACGTTTATCCCACACCGGGCCTTCTGTGAAGGTGAAGCCACCGGCCAGCTTTTGGATGTTGGCATCTGCGGGTATTAATGTATCGAGTCTCGGGTCAAGACGCTCAATACTCCCGGCATTATCAATAATTTTCGACTCTGCAGCTTCATCGCTACTGCAGCCGACAATGCATAGTGCACATACTAAAATAGTAAATTTCTCAATTATAATTCTCATACTAGACTCCAAATTACTGAATAAGGCCATCCCATATGTCATACATTCTTTGAACAGCTTCTAAGTTCGCTCCTAGCTGACGAACACCAAGAGTTTGTTCGTGTTGTCGAAGGTCTGCGCGCGCGGAAGCCTCTTCTGCAGAATAACCCAGATCTTTGAGTCGTCTAATTTCCTCAGTTAAATCTGTGTAGTAGGCTTGAACAAAAGATATCCGCTCGATGTCAGTGATCCTTGGCCCGTGTCCTGGCAAGATTAGTTCAATATCCAGACCTTTGAGACCTTGGAGTGTATCTGCCCATTCCGTGACGTAACCATCACCCATATAAGAGATTCCTCCGAGCATCATATCTCCAGTGAAAACAATTTTTTCGTCTGGCAGATAGATTGCTAAGTCACCACCAGTATGAGCGCGACCGAAGTAGTGTAACTGGATTTCTCTGCCCCCCCGATACAGAGTCATCTTATCTCGCAAGGTCTGCGTGGGTGGCGTGAATACTATCTCTGATTGTGCTTCCACATGACGCTTCCAGTAGTCTAATTGGTTTTGGATTTGCCGTCTCTCATCAGAATCTGTCACGTTAGATAGTTCATTTTCGAGTCGGGCCACCGTGCTATCGAACCGGCGAAGCGAGGACTGATAAGTGTGTTCATTTTCTGGATCACCGGTCAATTTATCGTAGGTAACTTGGTGACCTATTATTTCCAAACCTTCGCCAAAGGCCGGAGTTCCATTCGAATGATCATAATGAAAGTGGGAATTTATCATGGTGGTTACGGGTTTATCGCTCACGATTCGTATCGAATCCAAAAGTGCTCTTCCCGCAGCAGGAGTAATATGAGAGTCGACAATTACGATGTCTTCATCTCGCTCAATAATGAGCGCATTGCTCATCGTGTAAATGTCACCCGTACCAGTGGCGAAATATACTCCGTCCGCTACTTGTTCGAGACGATGAGTATTCGTATTAATGACCTCTTGTGCATAGCTAACAACTGCAAGCACCGACATAAAGGTTGACCAAAAAAGCTGGTTTTGAATACTCTTTGCTGAAAAAAGTCCCTTGCCCATTGTTTGCCTCTCTCTTGAGCAATGATGCCCGGTGCCAAAACGATAGTTATATGGTGACTATACGCTCAGGGCGACGAGATTTCATCATAGCAGTGAAGTATTTGTGGAAAATTCACTTTTTATGAGGCAATATTTCTAAAACACAAAAGATTATGGGGACGCAGTAAAAATGAAACGATTCCTTGCTTTGACCACATTAATCGGCGCAACGATTTGTCTGCAGTCTCCTATTCAAGGGCACCACGCTTTTTCGTCAGAATTTGATATCGACAAGCCAATCAGACTCAGAGGAGAAATAACTCGAATGGAATGGGTGAATCCCCACAGTTGGTTGCATATGACTGCCGTACTTGACGATGGAACACGAGAGGAGTGGATGTTGGAAGGCGGAACGCCAAATACGCTTCTTCGTCAGGGGCTGACAGATAAAATTCTTCAAATTGGCACGGAAATTTTAGTTCGGGGATATCAAAGTAAAGACCCGGACTGTATTCCAAAATGTCGTGGAAGTGGTCGCGACATTACTTTTCCCGATGGCCGGAGTATTTTTATGGGCTCTTCCGGTGTGGGTGCGCCTCCGGGTGGTTTCCCTGAAGATGATGACCAATAACCGAGGAAATTGAGGTGATAAGACTGCGAAAATCTCTGTTTGCAAGCATGGTGTCTCTGACTGTGATCTCCCTGCTAGGATGCACCCAAGAGCAAACTTCAGAATCGAACATAGCAGCGCCTGTTGTAAGCTTAGACCCACCTGATTTGAGCGGAATTTGGCAGACTATGAATACAGCGAGTTGGAATTTGGAGGGTCATACTGCGAGCAAAATGCCAGTTACGAACATACTGGGAGCCCTAGGAGGAATTCCCGCAGGCATAAGCGTTGTCGAGGGCGGTGAGATTCCCTACTTGCCCGAGGCGCTTGAAAGAAGAGATCAAAATCGATCTGACTGGACGAATTTAGATCCGGTTGCAAAATGCTACATCCCGGGTGTTCCTCGGTCGACATATATGCCTTGGCCATTTCAGATCCTGCAGACGGATACCGAAATATTTATCGCCTATGAGTTTGGCAGCAATAGCCGTACTATTTTTATGGACAGGCCGGGAACAGAGGCCCCATTACCTTCATGGATGGGTTATTCGTTGGGCCACTGGGAGAACGAAACATTGGTAGTAAATGTGACAAAACAGGTCCCAGATACGTGGTTGGATGCGTCTGGGAATTATCACGGCGCGGATCTAGTAGTAGAGGAACGCTACACCCTTGTGGATGAAAATCGCATTCAGTACGAGGCGACTATCGACGACCCAGACGTATTCAGTAGGCCTTGGAAAATAAAGATACCGCTGTATCGAAGAATGGAAGATGGAGCGCGATTATTAGAGTATAAGTGCGTTGAATTTGGTGAAGACCTTCTCTACGACCATTTGCGCAGAGGCTACGACGGACCGAAGGCTTTAGATGGAAGCGTCCGAGAAGACGCTTAGAATAGGAATTTGATGACGAGGAAATTTTTATGAAGATATTAACTTCATTAAGTGTAGGCCTGTTTTCAGGACTGGTGTCTTTGGGAAGTTTAGGAGATGTTCCAATGACAAAATGGGGTAAACCCAGTCTCCAGGGTAACTGGGATTTTAGAACAGTGACTCCTTTTCAACGTCCCGCGTCCTTCTCCGAAAAAGAATTTCTTACACCCGAAGAGGTAGAGGAATTTGAAGCAGCGGTTATAGCGGGTCGACAGGCTCGTGCTTCTGCTGATTTCGACGGTGAGTATGATCAACAAGATCTGGATGTTGGATATAACCAGTTCTACTTAGACCAGGGCACTCGCATGACGACTACGATGCGAACCTCTCAATTAATTTATCCTAACAATGGGCGCATGCCGGGAATGACGGCCAGGGGTAGGGAAACCGCAGCCTACTTTCGCGTATTGCAAAGTCGTTCGCCAGAGGGGCCAGAGGATCGTAACTTATATGACCGCTGCATTCTCGGATTTAATGCTGGTCCTCCAATGCGTTCTGGTGCTTACAACAATATTATGAAGTTAGTTCAAACCGAAGATCATGTCGCAATCATGGTTGAAATGGTAAACGACCATCGGATAATTCCAACAGAAAACAGTGCTCCTGATTTGCCTGAGGATATGCGCCTGTGGAAAGGTGACTCAAAGGGTTTTTGGGACGGTAATACTTTTGTTGTGACCACAAAAAATTTCACACATTTGAGCCGTTTCAGTGGTACTGGCGAAAACATGGTTCTGACCGAGAGGTTTACACGTCTTGATGAACAACGCTTAGAGTATGAGTGGACCGTTGAAGACCGGGAAATGTTTGAAGATAAATTTACTGCTGTTGTTGAGATGCAACTTACCAATGACGATGTCTATGAGTATGCTTGTCACGAAGCCAATTATGCCATGCCCTTGATGCTCAGCGGTGCGAGAAAACAAGAAGCAAACGGCGAAGAAGACGATACATGGCTACCCAGCTGGTCAAGGTAATTCAGTTTTGGAATAGTAGAGGCGAGATTAAGTTTTTAAACTAAGACTAGTTTCGCTTTATTGTAGATGACCTAGTTAAGCTTGGGTAAACTGAAAGCAAAATATTCAGATCCAGACGGAGGTCCCATTCGTCCGCCTCCCGCTGCTATAACGACATACTGTTTACCATCAACACTGTACATAGCTGGTGTTGCAAAACCCGCAGCTGATAGTTCGTATTCCCATAAAATAGAGCCGTCTTTGACGTCATAGACGCGAAACATCTTATCTGGTGTGGCTGCAATAAAGATTAAACCTGACTCTGTGACTACTGGCCCGCCATAACTTTCAGCGCCCCAGTTCAAATCAGGATGGCTTGGATAATTCCCAAAATTTATTTGCCAGTCTATTTCTCCGGATGCTAAGTCGATCGAATTGAGCGTTCCCCAAGGAGGAGTATTTCCAGGCAGACCGTCCTGGTCTCTTACCCGAAGGTAACCTGCGAAGGCATAGTCGACTTCTTGAGTAGGGTCTTGAAGATCCACCATATCAGGATTCCGAAGGTAGCCCACGATTGCGCCTCGCTCATAGCCTTCCAAGTTTGCAAAGCCAGGCATGTTCCCCCTTCCTTCACGAACTATACTATTAATTTGCGAGGTTGAAATCCGCGCAGCTATGTCTAAAAGACTCGGCCCTCTGTCTGTTCCTGTTCTGTCGGCGCCATGACAAGCACCGCAATTTTCAGAATAAAGACCCGTCGCAAAACCAGGAGGCCTCTCATAGACCCTCAAAATACCGCCAATCTCCTGCGCGTTTAAAATTAGTTTGTGGTCACTCGGTAAGTATGCTGATCCACCCCATTCGGCCCCGCCATCATACGCTGGATAGAAAAGAACACCCGCGGTGGTTGGAGGAGCCCATGGTCTCTGGTCGAGAGGTTCAATTAATTCTGACACATAATCAATAGACTCTTGATTACGCGTAGTGAGTTCAAATTCTTGTCTGGTAAATGCGACGGAGGAGACCGGTTGGGTTGGAGAAACTACTTCACCCGGCAAAGAACTTGTTAATCCTTCCTCTTCATAAATTTCATATAAAGATTCACCAGTGTCTCGATTAAAGAGGAACAGGTGGCCTGATTTTGTGGTTAGAGCGACAGCATCGATTAGTGCACCGTCTCTCTCTAACTGGACTAAGGTTGGGGGCGAGGGTAAGTCTCTGTCCCACAAATCATGTCGAACGGTTTGATAGTGCCAACGATAATCGCCCGTCCTAGCATCGAGGGCGATTAGGCTGTTTGCAAATAAATTGTCTCCCGTTCTTGAGGCCCCATAAAAGTCGGGTGTGGCAGATCCAGTGGGAACGAATAACATGCCACGCTGTTCATCAAGGGCCATTCCGGTCCAATTATTCGCTCCTCCAGAATCCTCAAGTGATCCCTCCTCCCAGGTGTCCGACCCGAGCCCACCTTCCCGAGGCAGACTATTAAACCGCCAAACTTCTGCTCCTGAGCGAGCGTCAAATGCTCTAATCATACCTGCCTGAGAGTTTGCACTTTCAGCCGTTGAGAAGCCTAGAATGAGTTTGTCTTCAAAAACTACCCCTGGAACACTGGTAAAGAATGGAACCTCTTTGTCCTCGGGTTTGAGATTTATTCTACCATTTACCCCAAAACTTCTAATTGGTTCTCCGGTGTCTGCATTGAGAGCAATTAACTCGCTTCCAGCAGGGTAGATTACCCGCCTCTCTTCTCCGTCTTCCCACCACATTAAGCCTCTCTGAGCCGCGCCTGGACCAACGTAGTTTGAGCGCCAGAGTTCCTCTCCGGTTGCCGCGTCTAAAGCAAAAGCAATAAGTTTTGGTGATAGTCCATACAGCACTCCGTTGACAACTAATGGACTTGTGTACATCGTTGAGCTACCTTCTCGCGGCTCTCCTGAGTCGTACGACCACGCAAGTTCTAGTTGTGCCGCATTCTCTCGAGTGATTTCTGATAAAGGAGAGAAATGAGATCTGCCGGGATCACCTAAATAGGTATCCCAATTCTGATCCATAGATGCGTTTTTCTCAGCCTCTGGTGAACATCCGGAAATTACGAAAAGCAGGAATAGAAATTTTCTCATGTAGTTTTTCTTTTATAACTAAGGTATATCCAAGCTTAAACTCCCTTCAGGTACGAGTCCAGATTGGTTTTTGTAAATTTGAAATTCATGATGCTTACATTTAAGGTTTATTGATAACAAGGATATAAAATTTTATGCTATTCGCATGAATAGTTCTGCACAAGATAAAGTTTCCATCCACAAACCTGTACTCTATGAGCCGGTAACTGAATCACAAAGGATACGGTCCATCGATACTCTCCGTGGTTTTGCTCTGCTAGGGATTTTGTTGCTTAATATAATCGCCTTCTCTGGTCCGTTGGCTGCCTACTACGATCCATCAGCAAACAATGGTATATCGGGGTTAAATCTGGCTACGGCCATGTTAGTCGATATTTGGGCTGAGGGTGCATTTAGGGCAATATTTTCTATGCTATTTGGTGCCGGGTTGCTCATTTTCTTAGAAAAGCCTAGCGTTGGCAAAGAGACATTGAAATCTCTTTTCTACAGGCGAACCCGGCTTTTGATTGGATTCGGGTTGATAAATGCTTATATATTCTTATGGGTCGGAGATATACTTTACGCATATGGAGTGACCGGTCTGCTGTTGTATTTCTTCAAGGACCTATCTGCGTTTAAGCTAGCACTTTGTTCTATGGCACTTTTTGTGTTTCTTGGTTTAATCCATGTTGCGTCGTATTTTGGCACTGAGTCTATTTATGCTGATTATCAAGAGGTTCTTCGCCAGCCGTCTGGGACAGAACTTTCAGAGGCGCAATATCAAGCTCTCGAAAATTGGGATTCCTACTTGGAGGCTCAGCTGGCGTCGCCAGAACAAATTGCAATCGAAACGAGTATTCGGAGTAAAGGTTACGTTGAAAATTTTATATTCACCGCACAAATCAATATCATTTTTCAGACAGTTATCTTTTTGTTTAGCGCTTTTTGGGATGCTGCGGCAATGATGTTGTTGGGGATGGCTCTCATGAAGTGGAAAATTTTTGATGCCTCACGCGACTTGAGTTTTTATGTCATGGCGACGATCGTAGGGTTCGGCGTGGGTCTGTTTGTCAATTCTTGGGAAATGATTACTTTCGTAAGTGGCGGTTTTGAACCTTTTTTGGCGCCGGCATTGAGGCCAACCTATGACTTAGGGCGACTAGCCATGGCGTTAGGCTATATAGGTATGGTCATGATTTGCTGTAAGCTTAATATTTTTTCGGGGCTACTTCGTGCTCTTTCGTGCGTTGGTCAAATGACGTTAACAAATTATCTGGCTCAGACTATTATATGCAATACGATCTTTCTTGGATTTGGTTTTGGGCTTTGGGGAAAACTACAGCGATATGAAATTTACCTCGTTGTTCTCGTTATCTGGATTTTTCAGATCATATACAGTGTAGCTTGGTTAGAGAAATACCGTTTTGGTCCGGCTGAATGGTTATGGCGCAGCCTCACTTATCGCAAACGACAACCTTTTAGAAAAATAGCAGCCTAATTTTAAATCGATGACTTATAAATATTTAGAAATTGACAAGGATGTCCAAATCGCAACGCTAACCCTTAACAGACCGGACTGTGGTAACGCGCTCAGTTTGTCGCTGATGAGAGAAATTATTGAGGCTGCAAACACATTCAAGTATGACACTAAGACCCGAGTAGTAATTGTAAAAGGCCAAGGGAAGCATTTTTGTGTAGGAGCCGACCTGAAGGATGAAGAGCGATGGAAAGTTGGTGATTCGGGTGGTTTGCTTTTGAGGAGTCGTGCTACTCAGATTGGAAGGGAGTTAATCGAAGCTGTTCTTGGTATCAATCAAGTGACTATTGCTTCTTTGCATGGCGCAGCAGCGGGAGGAGGAGCATGCATACCGTCGGCTTGTGACTTTCGCGTTGCTTCTAGCAATGCAGTTCTTGGTTATCCTGAGGTGAAGCTTGGTATGAATCTTAGCTGGGGAGCTCTACCTTTATGTTACAACCTTGTTGGTCCTTCTATCGCAAAACGTTTGTTAATGGGCGGAGATTTAGAGAAGGCTGATGATCTCTTAACCTGGGGATTTATTGATGAGGTTGTTGATGAAAAATCTTTAGATTCAAGAGTGATTGAACTTGCCAAGTTTTATGCTGATAGGCCTGCAATGGCAGCACAAATGATAAAACGCAGCATAAATGCAATTCAGTTGGCTAATTCTGGCATAATGCATATGGACGGCGATCAGAATGCTTTAGCGACTCTAGGAGAAGACTTCAAGAAAGCGCGTGAGTCGTTCTTGCGAAAGACTAAATAAAATTAAGGACTTGTGAGTTAACCGAGTCGTCGACTTGGCGGCTGGGTTTTGTTTATGTTTTTATCCAGATTTCAATTCAGAAAAGAAACCCTGATGGAGTTGGCGAGAATTGCTTTGCCGATGGTTGTCTCTCAGGGCACGTTTGCGGTCATGATTTTTACAGATCGCTACTTTATGTCGCAAATTGACTCTGTTCATATGGCAGCAGCCCTGGGGGGAGGAGTCGCGGCTTTTTTCTCATTTTGTTTTTTTACTGGACTGCTATCTTACGCGAATGCGCTTACCGCTCAGTATTTGGGAGCGGGTGAGATTGGTAAGTGTTCAAAAGTTGTTACGCAAGGGATCGTGATAACGGTAATGTGCTCGCCGGCCTTGGTGGTCATAACCTATTTTGTGTCTGGTATATTTGAAAATGTAGGTCATGACCCTGTCCAAGTCGAATTAGAAAAGACTTATTACATTATCTTGATGCTCGGGGTAGTCGTTACCTTAACTAAGACTTGTCTGTCGTCTTATTTTGCGGGTATTGGTCGGACTAGAGTAGTGATGCTCTGTGATGTATGTGGCTTGGTTTTTAATGTACCTTTATGTTATGTCATGGTCTTTGGAAAGTTGGGGTTACCGGCGCTTGGTATCATAGGGGCCGGAGTATCGACAATAATCGCGAGTGCCCTGGCATGCCTGCTTTTTATTCTCTTTTATATGGAAAGGGAAAACCGTGTGAAATTCTTTGTTATGAATTCTTTTCATGTTGATTGGGGGGTGCTTCGCCGTTTTTGGAGGCTAGGTTTTCCCTCAGGGCTAGAGTTATTTCTGAACGTTGCCGCTTTCAATCTCTTCCTCCTTATGTTTCAGGGCTATGGAGTGGTGGAGGGCGCTTCAGCTGCCATTGTATTCAATTGGGATTTACTGTCGTTCGTTCCCATGATCGGTTTAAACATTGGGGTGATTAGCTTGATAGGACGATTTGTCGGGGCTAATGACATGGCTCGGACAGATGAGGTTATGTCCGCTGCTTTTTTTCTTGGCATCTTTTACTCGGCGGTTCTTGCGATACTGTATATCAGCTTTCGGTTTCCATTGGTTGAGGTTTTTTCACCGCCAGAGGGGAATTTTTCCGAAATTCGCGAACTAGCAGCTTTTATGATGATAGGTCTCTCCAGCTATGTAATGGCTGACGCTATTATTATTATTTCAGGGGGAGTCTTGCGGGGAGCAGGCGACACTCGCTGGCTCATGTATACTTCTGTTGGGCTTCATTGGGCAATGCTGATTGCTCAGTATTATGTGATATTGGTCTGGCAGTTCGGCCCCCGAGTATCCTGGTTAACCTTCTGTGCGATGATCTTCGCGATCGCTATAGTCTATGTGTGGAGACTACAAAGCGGTGTGTGGCGAGACCCTGAGAGATTGAAGCTCGTAATGAATGAATAGATGCCCAACTTCATCTTGCAGACTTGATCGTGAGCAGTTAGCCTTCTTAACCCATGTATATAACGACAGAAAAACGAAATAGAGACACGATTATGAGACCTCTGCAGATTATAAGAAAAGTCGTAGCCACGATACTTGCCATTTCTTCCGCGGCAACCATCGCATATTCTCAGTCCCAGTATCCATCAAACTTGCTTGAGCAAAAGGGCAATTTCTCCGCTGGTGCTGCTAGGGCTCTTGGGCAGCCGTTTCAGGGGGTAACGACATCGGATGGAATTATTCAGGGGCTGTTCCCGGTCAAATCCACAGGACAGCAAACTACACTGATTATGGAGGCGGCAGAAAGGTTTTTAGCGACTATGAGTACTGCTGATCTTTCGCGGGTACATTTTGCTATTAGTGATCCAGAATGGCGGGATTGGTCAAACGTTGATGTAGGGATTTTTCCTCGACGAGGGATAAGTCTTGAGGAGATGAATGAAGATCAGAAGGAGTCTGCCTGGAATCTTTTAGCTGTCGCATTGAGTGCTGAGGGACTTGAACAAACGCAGAATATTATGAAAACTGAGCAAACACTTTTTGAAGTCAACGGTGAGCCTATTAGATATGGCACCGAGAAGTACTACATTACGATGATGGGCATTCCATCGCCGGACAACCCCTGGGGTTTTCAACTCGATGGTCATCATTTAGTCATCAATTATTTTGTATTGGGTGACCAGGTTGTAATGACACCGGCGTTTTGGGGCGGTGAGCCGGTATATGCCGATGCGGGAATGTATCTGGGAAATCATATATTGCAAGAGGAGCAAAATACTGGCCTCAGATTAATGCAGTCTCTTGATTCTGGACAAAGGCAACGGGCGACGATCGAATCTAGTAAGGTAAGAAATGATCAGGTGGCAGCCGCTAATCAGGATAACTTGGTTCTAGATTACGAAGGGATTAAGGGAAGTGATTTGAATAGTCAGCAAAGACTTCAACTGTTGAATGTCATCCGCTCGTTTGTGGGGGCTTTGAGAGAGCCTCATGCGGAGGTGACGATGGAAGAAATAGGACAACATATAGATGATACTTATTTTGCTTGGGTGGGTGAGTCGAAGGATGATTCTGTTTTTTACTATCGAGTCCATAGCCCGGTTATATTAATAGAATTTGACCACCAAGGTCCGGTCGGCACCCTTCACAAAAACCCAGCTGGAGTGCCAACTCGGGATCATATTCACACGGTAGTGAGGACTCCGAACGGGAATGATTACGGTAAAGACTTGCTAGCGCAGCATTTGGCAAGAGATCACTAACCCCTAACGTTTCTGAAACTAATTTATTCTTCGCTAAGGTTAAAACAGATAATGAAAAAAATGTTAAAGTTTTTCCCAGTTATTTTGACCACCATTTTTTTAACAAGTAATTTTGCTGTCGCGCAGTCTCTAAATCCGTTTGGCATACCAACTGAGGATTCTCCGACACCCGCTGCAAATGTTGTTGCTGCGAGTGGGTCAAGAGCGCAGGGATGGTTGGGCCAAGGACGCTCTGAAGTAATTGCTCGTCATGGAATTGTTGCTACAAGCGACACACTTGCGGCTCAGGCAGGTTTGGAAATTTTGCAGGGTGGTGGTAACGCGATTGATGCTGCAGTAGCTGCAGGCGCGGTTCTCGACGTGACTTCTCAAAATGATACTGGGATAGCCGGAGACTTATTTGCACTAGTTTACATTGCGCAAGAGAATAAATTATATGCGCTTAATTCCGCTGGTTGGGCTCCTTCAGGTTGGACTCCAGAATTCTTCAAAAATGATCTAGGCCTTGAGTCTGTGCCCGGTTCGGGGGTAAATGCGGCAACCGTGCCAGGAGCTATTTCAGGTTATGACGCGTTGCTCTCACGGTTCGGTACTTTAGGTTTTCAGGAAACTTTTGAGCGGGCCGCGCGCATCGCTGAAGAGGGTTGGGGTCAGGGGGAACGACGTCATCGAGATTTAGTGTCCGCCGAACGCAGATTGCGGAATGATGATTATTCGGCTGAAGTTTTTTTAGAAAAAGGCAAGGCTCCTGATCTGTATAGCATCTTAAGGAATCCAGATTTAGCAACTGGACTTCGTTTGATTCAAAAAGATGGTCGAGATGCCTTCTATAAGGGACCGATTGCGGATGCTCTTGTTACTCGAGTCCAGAAAGGTGGCGGTGTCATGACCCATGCTGACCTAGTTGAATTTGAGTCTGAGTGGGTGGAGCCTATTTCCACCACTTATCACGGTTACGAGATATTTCAGCTACCACCACCAGGGCAGGGTTGGGCGGGCTTGGAAATGCTCAACATACTGGAGGTTTGCGCTGCTCATCATGAATTAAACCTAAGTTCCTTAGGGCCTTCAAACCCGGACTATTGGCATTTAATGGTCGAGGCAAAAAAATTAGCTTACTCCGATTTACAAGCATACAACGGCGACCCACTTTTTGTAGATGTTCCGCTAGAAAGGCTATTAGACAAGTCTTACGCTGCAGGTCTGTGTAACCGAATAGATATGGATCATGCCTCTGAACCTTCTGTAAAAGGTGGTTTAGATGGGGGAACTATTTACCTGACCACGGCAGACCGATGGGGCAACATGGTGTCTTTCATACACAGTATCTTTTCGGTTTACGGTTCCGCGGTTGCTATCCCGCCTTATGGAATGATACTGCATAATCGGGGAGTGGCATTTTCCCTCGATGCGGAATCCCCTAACGTTGTTGCTCCCCGGAAGCGGCCATTCCATTCGATCATTGCTGGTTTTGTTATGCAGAATGGTGAGCCTCTAATGACTTTTGGCAATATGGGTGGGGCTGTTCAGCCTGAGACTCATGCGCAGCATATGGTAAATGTAATAGATCATGGAATGAACTTACAAATGACAACAGACGCGGCTAGATTTACTCACAGTCAGACTAGCAATCGACTTTCCCTTGAGCACAATCTCTATAATCTAGTGGGTAGATCACTTGAGGCTAGAGGCCATGAAGTGAGACCTGTCAATGGAAGCGCAGTCGGCGGTTATCAGGGTATTTTGTTCACGAGAGATCCAAATTTGCCCACGCCAACTTACTCTCAAGAGAGTATAGAGGAAGATCATCCAGTTAATGGCATATACAGGGCTGGCTCAGATCATAGAAAGGATGGTGGCGCTGTAGGTTGGTAACTGATTTCATAGAACATTTAAAGCAGAGCAGTTATTCGTTGATTAAGTAATAAGTTGTTAGCGAGTGTTGGGATCGATTGGAAAGTACCTGACAGCTATATAGGCAAAAAATATGGAGATGATTTCCGAACAGAGAATAGCTGCTACTATAGAAAAGGTCTGGGCCGCTCTCAATGATACCGAGATTTTAAAACAGTCTATGCCGGGATGTGAATCCTTTGAGGCGGTCGGCGAGAATGCTTTTGAAGCAAAAATTACAACCAAAGTGGGCCCCGTAAAAGCGAAGTTCAAATTCAAAGTAGAATTAGCAGATATAAACGCGCCTCATGGCTATACCATCAAGGGCGAGGGACAGGGCGGAGTAGCGGGATTCGCGAAAGGCTCTGCGAAAGTCGATTTAACAGAAGATGGTATTGAAACAATTCTGGTTTACGATGTGCAAGCAAGTGTGGGTGGTAAACTCGCCCAACTCGGAGCACGTTTAATCGATGGAACCGCAAAAAAAATGTCAGACGAATTTTTCGGGAATTTTAACGACTTGTTAAGTTCAGACGATAACGCTTGACCTGGGTTAATCAATCTTTAAAACTGATCAAAACGACTTGCTACTATGAGAGTTTGAACGAATTTGTGGCAGATTTTATGCCACTTAAGAATTAAGGGAGAGAAATCATGTTAACTGTTTCAATGAACGTGAACGGCCAGTCCGTCAGCGGTGAAATAGAAGAAAGAACATTGCTAGTGCAGTTTCTGCGGGAGCATTTAAAGCTCACGGGTACTCATGTTGGTTGTGATACTAGCCAGTGTGGGGCCTGCGTTATTCATGTGGATGGTGTTTCTATTAAATCTTGCACAATGTTAGCCATTCAGGCGGAGGGATCTGAGGTGGTCACGATAGAGGGCTTAGCCGGCAATGGACAGTTGCATCCTATGCAGCAGGCGTTCAAAGATAATCATGGTTTGCAGTGCGGGTTTTGTACGCCGGGCATGGTGATGAGCGGTGTGGATATCGTTAATCGAAATGGAAGCGAAGTAGACGAGGCGACTGTGAGAAAAGAATTAGAGGGCAATATATGCCGATGCACTGGCTACCACAATATCGTCAAAGCCATTCAGGCAGGGGCAAAGGATATGGGGGGGCAGTGAAATGACGGAGAACGGAATAGGCGCTAGCGTGCGTCGTAGAAATTAGTGAGGAATGAGTAATGTATAATTTTTCATATGAAAAAGTAAGTAGTGTAGATAAAGCAGTGGAAATAATCAGAAGTGCTGAGGATGGAAAATTTCTAGCCGGTGGTCAGACCATGCTTCCGACAATGAAACATAGATTGGCTGATCCCAGCAATCTTATAGATCTAGGGGGGATCAAAGAGTTAAAAGAAATTAGTTCTGACGAGAATTCGGTGACAATTGGCGCTATGGTCACGCACGCCGCAGTAGCAGCTTCTATTGAAATTAATGAAGCGATCCCGGCGCTCTCTAAACTGGCTGGAAACATAGGAGATCCGGCTGTTCGCAATCGGGGAACCATAGGGGGCTCAATTGCAAACAATGACCCCGCCGCAGATTATCCAGCTGCAGTTATTGCTTTGGGCGCTACAGTAATTACTAACAAGCGTGAGTTTGTTGGAGACGATTTTTTTACGGGCATGTTTGAAACAGCTTTAGATGACGATGAGATAATTGTCTCGGTTAAATTCCCGAAAACAGAAGTGGCTGCTTACATGAAATTTGAGAACCCCGCTTCTAGGTATGCTATTGCAGGAGTCTTTTTAGCGAAAACGGCTGATGGGGTGAGAATTGGTGTAACTGGAGCGACGGCCTGTGCACATCGTGGAATGAGACTTGAGGACGCTTTGAATCAGGATTTTTCTCCAAATTCGGTAGATAAAATAGATCTGCCTGTTGAGAAAATGAATTCTGACATACACGCGAGTGCCGAATATCGTGCTCATTTGGTGAAAGTCATGACTAAACGAGCAGTTCAGGCCTGCACCTAGAAAGATGAGACCAGGCATTCCAGAAAGTATAGATGCAGTCTTGTCCTTGTTGGCATCGTCTGGCTATATTGCTGATCGTCCACTTGCAACCACTCTCTTTTTATCCCTTAAAATGGGAAAGCCCCTCTTCCTCGAAGGCGAAGCCGGTGTAGGAAAGACCGAGATTGCGAAAGTGTTATCGTCTGCTTTAGATCGGAAACTGGTGCGATTGCAATGCTACGAAGGTCTAGACGTGAGCTCAGCGGTTTATGAGTGGAATTATTCAAGACAGATGATCGAAATCAGATTAGCCGAAGCGTCAGGAAATCATGACAAGCAGTCGTTAGCCAGTGACGTGTTTTCCGAAGAATTTTTAATTGAGAGGCCATTATTGCAGGCTTTGAAATCTGATAATGGTAAGTCACCAGTTTTGCTGATTGACGAACTGGACCGAACTGATGAGCCGTTTGAGGCATTTTTATTGGAGATGCTTTCAGATTTCCAGATAACGATACCTGAAATGGGCACCATAAATGCAGAAAAACCTCCGGTGGTTATTGTTACTTCTAATCGAACTCGAGAAATACACGACGCATTAAAACGCCGATGCCTGTATCACTGGGTAGACTATCCGAGCGTGGACAGGGAGCTTCAGATTATTCACACTAAATTACCTGGAATCGACAAACAATTAAGTGAACAGGTTGTGACATTTGTGCAGCAACTGAGAAAAGAAGATTTATTTAAGCTTCCGGGAGTCGCAGAAACGCTGGATTGGGCTGAGGCTTTGACGCAACTCGATAAAATGGTGCTAGATACTGAAGGAGTTGATCACACTCTTGGGACGTTACTTAAGTATCAGGACGATATAGCAAAGATTCGTGGTAGCGAGGCGGCTCGAATTTTGGAACAAGTTAAACTAGAACTTGCAAAAGCCTCTTAATGAATGACGAGATGATTGAAGGCCGAATTGCAGAAAATGTTCTTCATTTTTCTCGTATGTTGCGCTCTGCTGGCCTGCTTGTTGGTCCTCGAGAAGTTCTCGATGCAATTAGTGCTTTATCTTTAGTAGGTTTCTCCTCGCGAGAAGATTTGTACTGGCTTTTATTTTCAAATTTTGTAAAAAAAAGCGATCAAAGACAAATTTTTGATCAAGCATTCCATATATTTTGGAAGAATCCGCAAATCATGGAGCGTATGATGGGTTTGATGTTGCCTGTTGTTCGTGTAGCGGAAGATGAAACTCAAACAATCTCCAGGCGAGTAAGCGAGGCTATAACGCCTAATCTCCAATCGGATAAAAGTAAAGGCGACGGCGAGAATCAAATAGAGTTTGATGCGAGCTTTACTTTTTCTAGTGATGAGGTATTGCAAGACAAAGATTTTGAGCAAATGTCGCAGGATGAGATTGAACAAGCAAAGAGAGCCATCCAAGAAGTTAAGTTACCGATACCAAATGTGATGACGAGAAGATATCGTAGTGGAGGCCGAGATAAAAAGATCGATATGCGAAGAACGCTTCGAGCCGCCTTACGTCAGCCAGAAACAATGCCTCTTGCCTTTAAAAGTCATAAGCTACGACATCCGCCCATCGTAATACTTTGTGATATTTCTGGATCTATGGATCAGTACAGTCGTATGTTGTTGCATTTTATGCACTCGGTGACCAATGATAGGGATAGAGTGCATTGTTTTGTTTTCGGCACACGGCTTACAAATATTTCCAGGCACCTTCGACGCAGGGATGTTGATTTGGCTTTAGAGAGCGCGTCACGGTCTGTCAAGGATTGGTCTGGCGGAACTCGAATCGGCTATTGCCTTAAACAGTTTAATACTCATTGGTCAAGACGGGTTCTAACGCAAGGGGCAGTTTGTATCCTAGTCACTGATGGGCTAGACCGAGATCAGACTGACGGTTTAGATAAGGAGATGGAGAGGCTGAATAAATCGGTGAAAAGATTAATCTGGTTAAATCCGCTATTACGATACGAGGGTTTTGAACCCAGGGCGCATGGTATAAGGAAAATGCTACCCTATGTCGATGAATTTAAAACCGCACACAATATTAAGAGTCTTAGAGATTTATCAGACATAATTTCTGCACCTATTCAAGAGAGCCGCTATCCTTTTGGGGTCGCAAGTGGGTAATTATCAGCGGTCAAAACTAAGTTGGATTGTGGCGATTTATCTTCTTTTGCTCGCTATCATCATACCGTGGTATTGGCCTGCCGGCGATGTTAGGCAGATATTTGGGTTTCCAATATGGGTATTAATAAGTCTTAGTGGCTTATTTTTAACCTCTTGTTTTACTGCTTGGATCTGTCTGCGAGCAGAGGTGCCAAAAGAATGAGTGACTTGTTGCCTTTTGGCTTAGGCGCGTGGATTTTCTTTGGTTGCTACCTGGCTTCATTACTCTTGTTGGGTCTGTTAGGACGTAAGGCCCGAAAAGAAGATTCGATGCAAGATTTTTATCTCGCAGGAAGGGGCTTTAGCTTTATAGTTTTGTTTCTAACCCTTTATGCGACCCAATACAGTGGTAATACAGTCTTTGGTGTTGCGGGCGCAACCTATCGCCTTGGCTTCTCATGGTTGATAAGCGTGCACTATATGATGGCAATAATTGTATTCTATCAAACCTTTGCTTTTAAACTACATGCTTTAGCAATTAAGAGGAACTTTGTTACCCCAGTCGATTTCATTTGGGACCGATTTCAATCAAGGGGATTAGCGACACTGGCGTCTATCGTAATGATTATAGCGCTGAGCAATTATCTACTCGCCCAGTTGATGACTATGGGTCGTGCAATGCAAGGTCTTGCTGGACCTGCAGGCGACATTGCTTATAACTATGGCGTTATCGGTCTTGCCACGATCATGGTTGTTTATGGCACTCTTGGCGGAATTAGAGCAATAGCATGGACAGATGTTATTCAGGGTGCCGTACTTTTCTTAGGTTTTATCCTATTGATGTTCCTCATGATAGAAGAATTTGGATCTATTTCTTTAGCAACTGATATGATCTCGAACTCAAAGAATTCTAACAAATTAATGTCGCCTGACTCCTTGATGTTAAGAGAGTGGCTTAGTTACATATTGTTAGTGGGTATGGGGGGAGCATTATATCCGCAAGCAATCCAGCGGATTTATTCGGCGCGCTCTACGAACACTTTGAAACGTAGCTTTGCAGCCATGGCTTTCATGCCATTTATTTCGGTGTTGATCTCAATAATTGTTGGTATTTATGCATTGGCGTATATTCCAGGCTTAGAAGGTGCTGATTCAGACCAAGCTTTTGCCAGTATCCTGAGGATAATTCAGGAAAGCTCTTTAGTAGGTTATGGGTTGGTCGTCATAATATTCAGCGCAGTACTGGCGGCACTGATGTCCACTGCAGATTCTGCGATGTTGTCCATTTCTTCAATGTTTACTAAGGATATCTACTCTCCACACATCAAACCTAGAGCTAAAGAATCAGAGTTGACTCTTCTTGGTAAACGTTGTTCATGGGTCGTAGTGGCCATGCTCAGCATACTTGCAATAGTGTTGAAGGAGCAAACATCACTTATAAGTTTGCTCGACCGGAAATTTGATTTACTTATTCAAATTGCACCGGCTTTTATGCTGGGCATCCATTTTTCACAATTAAAGGCTGGGCCGGTCTTTTTGGGGCTTATTAGTGGTCTGATAATCTCTCTGCTGTTAGCATTTGGCGAATTTAGCTTCGTCGTAGACGGCAAGCTGTGGGGTTTTCACCCAGGGTTTTATGGATTAATAGTAAATACATTGATTGCTGTTTTAGGTTCCCTATGGTCTTCAAACTCAGTTAAAAAACGATTACCGGGTGAGACTCATATAAGCACGATCGATTAGTCTGAGGGGGTCCCCTTTTTTTGCGTCCCAATTTACAGTCGGATTGGCCGCAATCACCTCTTGCAAAGACGCCCCCTGTTCAATTAACGCTTTTATTTTGCCCCTAATTTCCGTAAGCATCGTAATATATTCGAGGAGATCATAGTATGTTGCTACCTCTCCGTGCCCTGGGACAACAATGGTATCGGCATTTATCTCGCCTAAGATCGTTTCACAAAAAGCAATCATTCCTTCAATTTCTCCACCATTTTCTGAATCAATAAAAGGGTAACCGGCGTTATTAAAAACATCACCCATATGGACTATATTAGAATCTCTAAAAAAGACGGCGGTGTCTCCTTGCGTGTGGGCAGGCCCTGCGTGGAGCAAATCGATTTGTTCTCCATTAAAGAAAAGCTCCATTTTTTCTTCATAGGTCGCCACGGGCAGTCCAGCTTGACTATAGGGTGCTTGCTCTACTATCGGATTGACGACGGTATTTATTGTATTATGTCTAGTCATCATGTCTCGTGAATGAGAATGAGCAATAATCCAAGATCCTGCATCACCAAGGAGTTCATTGCCATCGGCATGATCGTAATGCCAGTGTGTATTGACGGTGAAGTCTATCTCACGACCTCCCAAAGACTTTATAGTTGATTGATATTTCGGAACCATATCGGGAAACTGTGAATCAACAATCAAAACACCTTGATCTCCGATTGAGGCCAGGATATTTCCACCTCTTCCAAATAATACATGTCGTCCTTCACCTACTGTTTGCGTTGTAATTTCGGCGGTCTGTTGACTCTGCACAACAAAGGGGAAACCTACTATTAATAAGAAAGCGGAAAAAATTCCTGGAATGTAATCAGGTATTCTAAAGGGACCAACTTTGTATATCTTTATTCTTTTATCTTTCATAAGTTCTCCTTATATCTTGCGGAATTATGGCAGCTTCCACGCAATTAACTGAGGTGCTGGCTCTGTCAGAACAGCGACAACTAGGTATTGATTATCCAATAACTGATAAGTAATAGGTGCGGCTATGGCGCGGGCTGGTATATCAATAGAGCCCAGCTCTTCGCCAGTAGTTTTGTCGCGAGCGATGAGGAGAGGGCCATCTTGATAATTCTGCGCATGAATTAACATATTCGGAGTAGCAACTATGGGATTTCTGCCGCCACCACCTAAAGGGGGCAAGTCTATTCCTTCCAAAACAGGATTTCTCTCAACACTTGGTGCTCGACTTCCATTAGGCACTTGCCAAAGTATTTCGCCCTTGTTCATGTCTATCGCAGTTATCGTTGAGTAAGGTGGTTTGAGTAGTGGTAATCCTCCGGGCCCTCGAGCACCTCCGTAAGAAATTCTACGATACTGAAGGCTTGATTCTTCTGGGTTTGTTTCGACGACCACTGGAACAGAGATTGAATCTGATGACGGTATGAAGATAACTGAGCTCTCGGGATCCACGGCTGCGCCCATCCAATTAGCTCCGCCGCCAGCACTGGGGCGCAGAATGGTGCCACGATTGCCACCAGGAACTGATACGCTAGGAGGAGTAAAGAGCGGCCCATAGGTATAATTCTCAAGAATGCTCACTGCTTCCTGGTGAATCTGTGGTGTGAAGTCGACCAAGTCGTCGATGGTTAGACCCTGTTTTTCGAAAGGTGGTGGCTTAGTTGGAAAAGGTTGAGTCGGGGAGAGTCGCTCGCCAGGAATGAGGGGCAATTGCGGAACCTCTCTTTCTTCGATAACCCACACAGGCTCTCCGGTTTCTCGGTCAAATGTGTAGACGAACCCTTGTTTAGTAATCTGAGCAAGTGCTTTGATCTGTCGTCCTTCAACTGTTATGTCGATAAGGTTGGGCGCGGCTGGAGGATCATAGTCCCATAATCCGTGATGAATCATCTGAAAATGCCAGCGTCTCTCGCCAGTTAGTGCATCAACTGCCACTACGCTTTGACTAAATAAATTATCTCCTGGCCGGTTTCCACCATAGAAATCGTCAGTTGGAGCATCGATAGGTAAGTAGACTAATCCAAGCTCCGTGTCGGCGCTCATCATCGACCAAACTCCGGTGTTTCCTGTGCGGCGCCAAGATTCCTCTTCCCAAGTATCAACCCCATATTCCCCAGCTTCGGGAATTGTATGGAAGTCCCAAACGTGCTCACCGTTAGTAATATCATAGCCTCTAACCCACATGGGTGGGCGCTCTCGGTTAATCGGTCTAGCCTGAGTGATCGATGAAGTAACCACGATATTGCCAACAACGATTGGTGGCGACACGACAGCTACTGGCTGAGCGCCGGTCCAATCTAAGACATCTCTGGTAGCTCTGGGAAGTCCGTCGGCGAGATCAATTTTTCCTCCCCCGAATTCAGGGTCAGGCAACCCAGTGGAAGCATCCAAAGACAAGAGATACCCATCATTAAGGCCGGCTAATATCCGCTCATTTTCGCCGTCACTCCAATAGGCTAATCCTCGGTTATGGTAACCAATGTAGTTGATTGGTGACCCTGACAAGTACACTTCAGGATTAAAAGACCATAGTGTCTCTCCGGTAATTGGATTGAGTGCTGCTACTTGATTTAGAGCCGTTATGATGAATAGCCGATCTCCAACTTTTAAGGGTGTGCCTTGAAAGTTATTGATGCGAACAGCTTCGTTTATTTCTTGAATCGCATCAAGATCCAGATCTGCGTCAATTGATGTCCAGGTCCACGCTACTTCAAGATCCTCGAAATTCTGAGGAGTAATTTGATTGAGCGGAGAATACTTGGTAGAGCCAGTGTCCCCTCCGTAACTTGTCCAATCTCCTGATTGAGTTCCGTATTGGGCATATACTTGTTTGAGGAATAAAAAACACAGGACAACTAATACATTGCAGTATAAACGATTATTTTTTTTGGATTTTTGCATTTTTGTTTCTCTTGTATAAGCCATCGAGATACTAAGGCAGTGAATAACTGATAAGTGTGTCTGTAGCCGTAATCAGGATGTATTGTTTGTTGTCATTGCCTAGGAAGGTCATGGGGTTAGCGTTGCCTCTGCGGTTCATTTGATCTTCCCAAACAATATCGCCAGTAGTCGCATCAAGGGCTCTAAATCGGTTGTCGTCAGTAGCACCGATAAAAAGTAAGTTGCTGCCTGTGACGAGTGCTCCGGCTCGCCCGGGGCGGCCTGTTAGTTGTCGCTCGCTCGGAAGCTCCTCTGTTATTCCTAGAGGTACTTGCCACGCAATTTCCCCGCTATTAGTGTCAACGGCAGTTAGTTGCCCCCACGGGGGTTTTTGGCAAGGCATAGTCTTTCCATTCATCCGCACGTTAAACCCTCCGGGTCTCGAGCTTGGACCGCTAAGCACATAGGGCAGATCTGAGCCTGGTTCAGCATCTTTCATCCAACCCACAGACCCAAGATTGGCAGCAAAAACATAGACGTAACCGTTGTCAGGGTTGTGGGCAATACCCCCCCAGTTTGGACCACCGGATAATCCCGGAAACAATAAAGTTGTCTGATTGCTTGTTTCGTCAGACCTATATGTCCAGGGTGTGTAAGGACCATTGTTAGTTATGCTCCCCAATGATTTGACCAACTCGAGACAAGCATTGGCATGCTCTTCATTTGTATCTTGCGCAGTTACTAAATCATTGGACATGTAGCTCACGCGAGCCATTGGGCCGGGCTTAAGAGGTATAGGTTGAGTAGGGAAAGTTTCTTCTCCAGGCACGGAACTTTGAGGTACAGATGATTCTGTCACTCCATAAATAGGCTCTCCATTTTCTCTGTTCAAAACAAATAGATACCCAGACTTTGTTGTCACTGCCAAAGCCGGAGTAGTTTCCCCATTGTAGTTGACTTCAAATAAGGTAGGTGGGGCCGGTGGGTCATGGTCCCACAAGTCATGATGGATAGTCTGAAAGTGCCAATCATACTCGCCAGTAAGAATGTTGACCGCCACGATTGAATTAGCATAGAGATTAGAACCAGCGCGATCACCTCCGTAAGCAAAGGGTATGGGTGACGCCAGTGGAATATAAAGTTGGTCCTTACTTTCGTCCACTGTGAAATAGAAAGGCCATGCATTTGCTCCTAATCGCCCCATCCAGCTATCGCCCTCCCATGTTTCGTTGCCAGAGTTTCCAGGAGAGGGCACAGATTCAAATTCCCATAATTTGCGTCCACTCAGGGCATCAAAAGCTCTAGCATTTCCGATCCCTCCGTTTGCTCCTCTAGGTGTGTTCGCTCCAACTACGATAATGTTTTTATAAACAAAGGGCACTGAAATATAAGGGATTCCCATCGTTACTCTTCCTGACTCCCCAAACTCCAAATCTAACTCGCCGCTTGCAGCATCCAAAGCGATTAACTGATCAAAAGCAGTGTAGAAAATTCTGGGAGAGATCCCACCTTGACCTGCCCAATAGGTGACTCCCCGACGTGAAGGCGCATTCAGTGCGACTGTGTGAGACCATAATTCTTCCCCGGTTAGAGGATTCAGAGCTACCACTCTGTCTGCGGTTGGCAGAAACATGACACCATCTACAACAATAGGAGTCGCCTGAGAATTTGGTTCTCGGGCGGACTCAGCTGAATCATTCCGTAGTGAGTAGCTCCATGCGACTTCAAGACTATTCACATTTTCAGAAGTGATTTGGCCAAGAGGTGAGTAACCGGTTCCAGATGTGTTTCCCCGATATGTTGACCACTCAGTTGCAGAGCTAATTCCGGAGTTATCTGCTCCCTGACTATTAAAGCTGATTAGTATACATAGCAGGGTAAACACGTTGCGAAGGAATTGTGTCAGGAACGTCATGCTCTCTCCTTTGTATTTTTGGTTTTTAGATGTCGAGGACCCGATCGATATCTGAATCAATTGAGGGTTTAGGGCTAACTAACGACACTCCAATAAAAAGTACCATAGAGCATACAAAGGCTACAAGTTGGCCGCTGACACCGTAAGGGAAGGTGTAGCCAGCAAGTTGGGAGACAAAATTAATGATTAATGCAAAGGTAATCGCTGTCACCGCGCCCCATACGGTCGCACCTTTCCAGTTAAGTCCAATTGCAACTACCGGAAAAATTGATGCTGCAAATGTCCCCCAGCCAAATGCACCGAGAAGTGCTACTAGAGTAGCGTCTTGAAAGTGGGAATAAAGCGCAAAGCCTGCAGCAACACAAGCTAGAATTACGGTTACAATTCGTGCCCAAAAAAGATCATTGTCTATACTCTTTCCCTGAATCGCTTTAGGAATGTCGTGAATTATTGCGGCGGTTCCAATGTTTAAAAATGCATCTGAGGTTGACATGATGGCCGCAAAAAGCCCAGCAAAAACAATGCCGGCCAGCAAGGGATTCGTAAACATTGAAAGAAAGACTGAAGCTGCATCATCAGGCAATGCGAGTGGTTCTACCCTTCCATCCAATACGGCAGCGCGCATGACAATACCGATAGACACCCAAAGGAGAGCCGCCATGGCATATCCGAACAGAGAAAGGGGTAGCATGCTGCGGTTGTCTTTTATGTTTTTGTTCATCATCATCTTTGTGATGATGTGGGGCTGTCCAGCCAGACCCAAGCCAAATACAAAAAACCAACCGAGCGACGCCATTATGCCAGCTGCACCGTAGGGCATAACTGTCTCTGGATCATCTCTTAGGATAATTGAGGTTGCTTCTTGCATCCCTCCATCAAAAACACTAGTCGCAGCAATAAGAATGAGGGCTCCGGCGACAATCATTATCGCGCCTTGAACCACATCAGTGTAGACCGATGCGATAATTCCTCCGGTGACACAGTAAAAAATTAGTACTGCTGACGAAATTGTTACGCAGGCAACCAAACCAATGTTGGCAAAAATCTCGGTTCCAGAAAGTATTGCTTGCATGACGACAGCCATCGCAAGTATTTGAGTTGCTAAATAGCCCATTACCCCTAAAACAATTGTAATGGCCAGCATAAATCGCACTGCTTCACTTCCATAACGTGCTGCAACAATATCCGGGAGTGAAATGCAATTCCTCAGTTCCGCGATCATACGAATACGTTTGGAAACAAGGAAGAAACATACCGCATACCCAGTGGATGAGATAATCACCATCCAAAAAGAGCTTACTCCTATCGAGTAGACCAATCCTGGGCCACCAACAAATCCAAATCCGCTTAACGTACTTGAAAACAAAGCAAGACTTACTACGATCGGTCCAAGTCCCCGGCTTGCAATGAAGAAGTCACTAGTATCATGGGTGCGTCGCATCGCCCAGAGGCCAGTCATCACGCAGAAAATCATGTAGATAATTACCGCGCTTATGATGATTTCTTGTCGGAAAGCTTCCAAGAGATCTATCCGTTGTTCTCTATTCTTTCGGCCAGAAGGGCATCAAAGGTTTCTTCGTCTTTCTCCGAATAGATAAATTTGGTGAAGCCGATGCTGTAAATTAGAACGAGTGGTATTGCGCTTAACCAAGTTCCATAGGTTTGCCACGCCGTTGCAACCGGAAATCCCCAAAAGTAGTCAGTTTCATGTGTGGCTAAAAAGCTTTGATGTCCAAAATACATTTTCCAGGCAACAAAGAGCATAAAAGCTAGGCTCGCTCCCATATAAGCTGCAAGCTCGTAAGTTCTGTTGCGGTCTGGGACGCCTAATATACAGAGCAGGATAATTTGGATTAGTAATAAGCACTGAAATGCAAATCCCAGAATGCCAACGTGTTGGAGACGAGCCGCACCATCACCGCCAATTTGGAGTCCATCATAAGATGGATGCGGCATGCCCGCGGCGTCAGGGACTATCTCTGCTAGACAGATGGAGGCAAGCACAATAGCCATGAGCACTGCTGTGCAAAGAATTGTATGTATCAGATTGATTTTCATAGCTTGCTTTTCTGATTTAGTCTTAGATTTTTACTCAGTCAATTTGCGACTGGGTCTGAAATTTTAGAAGTTTCACTCGGCGGCTTATCATAGCCGAATTCTCGACTATATAAAGGATTTCAACCAAATCATTTTGGTGAAATTTTATAAGAATGGTGGCATAGTCTGCTTGATACGCGATTGGCATGCAGTCACGGTCTTAGTGGTTACTATGAGAGACTGCTTAAAACTTAAAAGAATTTAGATTACTAGAGAGGAAATGACATGAAACGACAAAACGGAATTAGGGCTGGGACCCTTGCCTTGACGAGCTTTTTTGGGATAGCAGTTACCCTGATTTCCTCGGGGGCGATAGCGCAACGTGGATCCATGGCTGAATCCGGAAAACCTCTTGCACATGCGGGTCAACAGCCGATAAACAACTTACCGAACCCTTACGTTACGGAGCGAAACTTCGGAACATTGCCCGATGGCAGAAGCTGGGGTTCCGTTAGCGCGATAAATGTTGATATCGATGGTGTTCACATCTGGGCGGGAGATCGCTGCGGTACAAACCAGTGTGCCACAACCCCAGATATTGACCCTATCGTAAAACTTGATCCAAATGGTCGGGTTGTTTCACAGTTTGGTGCTGGTCAGATTCTTTGGCCTCATGGTATGGATGTTGACCATGAAGGAAATATTTGGATTGCAGATGCCCGAATCGCAAATGAGCGTGAGCTAATGATGAACCCGGCTGCGGCCAATATCGGAAGCTCCGTGCTGAAGTTTAGTCCTGACGGTGAATTGTTGTTAACGATTGGCACTCCAGGCGAACTAGGAGATCCACCAACGCACCTAACAGATCCAAACGATGTGTTAATAGCTCCTAATGGCCGGATTTTCATCGCGGAAACCCATGGAGCCCAGTTTCAGGGAGAGCCCAGTGATGAGACCCAAAGCAGAATAACTATGTGGGAGCCGGACGGCACTTACATCGGTCACTTTGGACAGTATGGTTGGGAAGATGGCGAATTTCGTTCTCCACACTCCTTGGCCATGGACTCTCAAGGACGTTTATTTGTAGCAGACCGCGGCAACAACCGAATTCAGATTTTTACTCAGGATGGTGAATGGTTAGATACCTGGTATCAGTTTAGCCGTATATCCGGACTTTATATTGATCCGACAAATGACATGCTTTATGCCATCGATTCTGAGACCGATCAGAACTACAACCCAGGTGGTTGGAGAAAAGGTCTTCGCGTTGGAAACGCGCGAAACGGTGAGGTGCTTTACTTTGTAGCAGAGCATAATTGCGGGGGAAGAGGTTTCTCTGGCATGGGTGGAATCGGTTGCATGGGTGAAGGTGTGACGGCAGACAGGGATGGAAACGTTTATGGCGGTGAAGTAGGAGTAGTCGCCGGCGTGACCCGTTTTGTTCCTCGCTTGATTGATTGATCAAGGAAATTATTAAAATGCGGGCGTGGTCGTGGGGCAACGCCCGTTTTTTATGAGGAAAATATGAACGCGTTATTTAAACCCTTAAGTTTTAAACGTGGTCCGAGTATGAAAAATCGATTCATGCTTGCTCCTCTTACTAATTCTCAAAGTCACGAGGACGGCGTGCTTTCTGAGGAGGAGCTCCACTGGTTGACCATGCGGGCCAAGGGCGGATTCGGACTAACCATGACCTGTGCCGCTCATGTCCAAGCTGCAGGAAAGGGCTTTCCCGGACAGCTGGGTGTTTTTGCTGATACACACATTGACGGCCTAGCACGTCTTTCAAGGGCTATTCAAAAAGAACAGAGCATTGCAATTTGCCAGTTATACCATGGCGGAATGCGTGCGCCAAAAGAAGTGACAGGTCTAACTCCTTTGTGTCCTTCAGATAATGCAGAGACCGGCGCAAGAGCGCTGTCCTTGCTAGAAATTAAAGAAATAGTAGAAGATTTTATTAGTGCTGCAATTCGTGCTGAGCGAGCGGGATTTGACGGAGTTGAATTACATGGAGCTCACGGCTACCTTCTGTGCCAATTCTTTAGCCAGGAAACAAATAAGAGAGATGATTCATATGGTGGGAGTCTTCTAAACCGATCTAGAATACTATTTGATATAATAGATGGAATTCGCCAGCGCTGTGGACCGAATTTCATTATTGGCGTTCGTTTATCCGCTGAACGCTTTGGTATGGAACTCGACGATAGTATCGCTTTGGCTAGGAGACTTTGCGAAGAAGGCAACATCGAGTTCCTTGATATGTCGCTTTGGGACTCGTTTAAAGATCCGAATGAAAAAGAAAAACAAGGCCGCAGTCTTCTGTCATATTTTAATGAGATCGATCGAGGTGAAGTGAGGTTGGGCGTGGCAGGTAAAATTCGCACACCAGATGATGCAGAGAGAATTATTGCAGAAGGCATTGATTGGGTTATGTTGGGAAGGGCAGCCATTTTACATCACAATTTCCCATTGCTCATGGAGCAGGATACCAATTTCCTGCCTGTCGAAAATCCGGTCTCTCGGGAACATCTGAAAAAAGAGGGTTTATCGGAAAAGTTTATTGATTACATGAGCACTTGGAAAGGATTCGTGACAGACTAAAAACAGTTCACGTATCGCAGCGGCAGGGCAATTCCTAAGCCAGACACTCAAGTTGCTAATTACGCTTAAAGTAGGAGGGTTCGTTATGAAACAGAGATTGGTTCCTTTAG
>CACAEJ010000013.1 GCA_902531515.1 uncultured Pseudohongiella sp. | reverse complement strand
ATATATTTGTAAATTAAACAATATATACAAAGGTATATGTAGGATAATTAATGAGTAAAGTTAAGTGTCCAGAGCCTTTTTTCGATACTATGGAAGAAATGCCTAACCCTTTCAAAAATCCTGTGCTTGAAGTAAGGAGCATGTCGGCAACTGAGCCAGAGGGCGCGCAGAGCGATTACCAATATGCAAGTGAGTTTATTTACAGTTATCGAGGAAGTCCCGATACTTTTGCTACCTACAGACGGGAAATAGAGCACTTTATTCATTGGTCTTGGTTGATAGCGGAGAAATCCATCAGAAACGTATTACGTCAAGACATTGAAGCCTATGTTGAGTTCAGTAAGAGCCCACCACCCTCCTGGATTGGCAGTAAAAATGTATCCAGGTTCGTCAACCGATCAGGAGAACGCTTACCTAACGACGCTTGGAGACCTTACGTGTCTTACAATGGTGAATATGTCTTGTCTCAGGCTGCAATCCAATCTTTATTTTCTGTCTTAAGTAGTTTCTATAACTACTTGATACAAGAAAATTATTTAACTGCTAACCCTATAACCCAAATGCGCCAAAAGAGTAAGTATCTTCGCAAACACCAATCACAAGGTAAGATTCGGAGGCTCTCACCTCTGCAGTGGGATTTTGTGATTGAGACGGCCGAATTGCTGGCAAATGATGATCCCGAAACACACGAAAGAACATTATTCATTCTGACCGCTCTATTTGGGATGTATTTAAGGATTTCGGAACTTGTTGAGACGCCGCGTTGGCAGCCTCAGATGGGTCATTTCCAGATGGATCAAGAGGAAAATTGGTGGTTCATAACGGTAGGCAAGGGAAACAAGGAGAGAGAGATTTCTGTTTCAGATGCAATGCTGGATGCACTTAAGCGATATCGCTGCTCCAGAGGATTACCACCCCTCCCTTCCCCCGGAGAATCGACACCTCTAATACACAAGACTCGGGGAAAAGGGGGAATCACCAGCACTCGTCAGATTAGGGGTATTGTCCAGGATTGTTTCACTCGAGCCGCGCAGAAAATGAAAAATGAAGGCTTTTCCGAGGACGCTGACAGGTTAAAAGCAGCAACTGTGCATTGGCTGCGCCACACTGGAATTTCAGAAGACGTTAAGATCCGACCCAGAGAGCATGTTAGAGACGATGCTGGCCATGGTTCAAGTGCAATTACTGATCGTTACATCGACGTGGAGCGCGCTGAAAGGCATGCTACAGCGAAATTGAAATCTGTACGTTGAATACGCTCGTTATAAGCTCCAAATATTTGACAAAATCACTTCTCTACACAGTGGATTTAGAATAGTCTCTGTATACCATCTTTCCGGCTGGTCGATAGCGAACTCGTTGTCTGAAGTTACTAATAATTGAGATAAATATGCTGACGCTTAGAAATACTCATAACCCATTAAACACTTTCACAATTGTCTTTTTAAGCCTCATTTGGTTTTCGAATGGGCTGGCTCAGGAAGAAGAGCCTATCCACCTGAGCGAGATGCTCGACGCTGATTCACTATATGAGCCGATTTCCAGTCTCGAGATTCACGGTGAGACGGCGGTAAACTTGCTTGAGGAGTTACAAACAAAGCATTATCGATCGGTAGAGGTAGACGATAATTTTTCCTCTGCTATTTTTGATTCCTTTATAGATACTTTGGACAACTCCCATATTTATTTTTTGCGCTCTGATATTAATGAGCTGAGTAAGTACCGTTATACCTTAGACGATTCCTTGAAATCCGGAAGTGTCGAGCCGGGGTTTGAAGTTTACAATACCTACTACAAGCGAGTGCTTGAACGACTTATCTATGCAATTAATAGGATTGAAAATGATATACCCGAGATGGATTTTTCAATAGATGAATACATTCAATTAGACCGAGAAGATTTACCCTATGCAGAGAGTGTTGCCGATTTAAATGAGGTCTGGCGCCTTCGAATTAAGAACAGCGTTTTGAGTCTCCGGTTGACGGGAGATGAGAACGAGGAGATCAAAGATAAACTGTCTAAAAGATACAGGAATCAGCTATCTCAGGTCCTAAAAACAAACGAGAGAGATATCTTTCAAACGTTTCTATCCACGGTGGCAAAGACTGTAGACCCACACACAGCATACTTTTCGCCAAGAGATTCCGAAAACTTCAATATGGGCCTATCACTTTCGTTGCAAGGTATTGGTGCGCAACTGACTACGGAAGATGAGTACACAAAAATAGTTGAACTAATCAAAGGTGGGCCTGCAGAGAGAGGCGAGGAGTTAAAGCAAGGAGATAGAATAATAGGAATCGGTCAAGGTGTTGACGGCGAGATTCAAGATGTAGTTGGGATGCGTCTCGATGATGTGGTGGCTCAGATCCGTGGAGAAAAAGGAACAGTAGTGAGACTTAACGTTATCCCGGCGGACGCTGTTAGTGAAACCAGCGCGCAGACGATTAGTATTACTCGAGATACGGTTAAACTTGAAGACCAATCAGCGAAGAAAGAAATAATAGAACTTAGCTATAACAATAGAGATTATAAGATCGGTGTTATTGACTTACCTACGTTTTATTTTGACTTTGAGGCTGCCTCAAGAGGTGAGGAAGACTTCAAGAGTTCGACTAGAGATGTAAGAGTACTTTTAGAAGAGTTAAAAGAGGATGCCGTAGATGGTGTAGTAGTAGACCTTCGAAATAATGGTGGTGGCAGCTTAGGGGAAGCAAACCAACTCGTAGGACTGTTTATTGAGACAGGTGCAACGGTTCAGATAAGATATTCAGGGATACGAAATGGTTTTACAAGACCTTTTGGTGATAACGATCCCGAGGTAGCTTACACAGGGCCTCTGGCAGTTCTTGTTAACAGGACAAGCGCTTCCGCTTCTGAGATTTTTGCGGGCGCTATTCAAGATTACCAAAGAGGTATTGTTGTAGGTGGTCAGACCTTCGGTAAAGGCACCGTCCAAGAAATAATTCCAATGGATTATGGTCAGGTGAAACTAACTCGGTCCAAGTTCTATCGTATATCGGGAGAAAGCACGCAACATCGAGGGGTAATACCAGACATCACCTTCCCAGATTTCTATGATGCCTATGATGACATCGGTGAGAGCAGTCTGGATGGAGCCCTGCCCTGGGATACCGTCAGGCCAGTTGAATACCGGGCCTATCATCCAATCCAAGCGGCCATTCCAGAGCTTAGGTCTCTTCACGAAGAGAGAGCTAAGGCATCCCCTGATTTCAACTATCTTCTTGGACAGATAGAGCGCACGAGAGAACTTAGGGAGCGTGAAGAACTCTCATTAAACGAGGAGGTGGTTAAACTAGAGCGAGAAGATGCTCGCAAAGAGGAGTTTGAGGCCGAGAACATGAGGCGTGCCCTTAAAGGTTTACCCCTCGAAGAGTGGGTAGAGGAAGTCGATGACGAATCGTCTGATTTACTAGCCTCTACTGATAGCGAAGTCATAGAGCCAGAAGAAAGTGAAGAAGAAACTGATTTAGACGAAGATGATCCTCTCATTCTTGAAAGCGGCCGAATCTTGGCTGACTACATCAACCTTAATGGACGAGAAGTTAGCTCGGTCAATAACTAGTAGCTCTAAAAAAAGAGGCCCTCGGAGAGGGCCTAATCGGAGATTGGCTTTAGAAGTTAACAATCAACCGCTGGTTGATCTACTGGGTATTTAATCATTGGATACTAGCCTTTGTGGTTTTTTGAAGAGGCAAACTTCAGATCAATTGTGGCAGAAATATGATCGCTAGGAGTTAGCGCTTTAGGTGCATGGGGCAGCGAATTGAAGAAAGGTTACTGGACTATTTCTTCTAGAGCTCGAATCCTCTCCTGAAGCTCTAAAATCTCCTCCGGTGCTTGATCAAAGTACGCCGAGAACCTATCCCACATTGTAGGTGGAGCCAAACTCATAAATGTTAAAAAAGCGAATGCCTCAATAATGTGCCAATTCCTCTTGGTAAAGTCTAGCTCAAGAAAGTTACGTTCAACCCTAAGTGCGCTCACCATTGATAATATGAATATATTCACCGCATAGAACATACTTAGAAATCCAATTTCGGTTGTGGCAGAAACACTTTCGATCGAGCTCTGCGACGTGTAATAAAAAGCTATTGCGCCGAATATCGCTGACATAAGCACTACGCTCATTACAGAATCTAGTAAGAGTTTTGAGTTGGACATGACAAGTCGAGGATACTCAGAGAATTTCCAGTCCTTAGATTTTCGATCAAAGATCACGTAAAGAGATAAAGCGATACTCAAGCCTGAAAGCACCCCCAGCCATGCTGGTGCGCTCCAAAAGGCCCCAAAGGAAATACTAAAATCGGAGCGAAGTATGACTGCATAAATATTAATGGCATTGAAAATCACTAAAAGTAGAAAACAGAAAACAACGTCAAGGTCGGACAGGGTTCGCGTTTCGTAGAATTTCTGACGCTCGTCAATGAAATAGCCGCAGGCACTTAGAAAACAACCAACAAGGAATATAGTATAGAACTCGCTAATAGTAGAGGTCATCTCCAGCGCATTCCCATCCATGGTAGCTAGCAAGCTCACCATTTCAGCAAAAGTCTTAAGAATTGCGACTGGAAGTGAAAATATTAAGAGCAAATAGCCAAAGTTAATTAGAGTCTTGTAAGAAACATAGGTAGAGAAACCAATAATAAAAACTGCCATGAAAGCTACCCCGCCGAAATCAACGTGATAGAGTTCTGAGTCTGCTCTTAGGAGATTATTAGGTCCAAGGCTTGAATTTAGAAAAATATAAAAGCCAGTTAAAGAAATCACCAGAAGAAAAAGAGCGCGCTTCTTTTGGGATAGAAAAGAAATAACTCGGCCAACGATTTCCATACAAGAATCTCAAGGTTTAAAAATCGACGTTAATCATCAACAGAATAGTTCGTGCCGGAATGGGATTCTGTATCCAAACGCAGTTCACCTACGCTTCTGATTTTAGGACCATCGAGCTCGAAAACCACCTCGGTTTTCCACGCATGCTCTCCAGGCACCCTCTCCCATTCCCCTGCGCCACGACCGAGTATATAAGATCCATTTCTCGCAAACGCGTGACCAATTCGTATTAGTTTGCCAGTATCTACATCACTCTTTAGGTCGTAAAAGATTGCGGTGTCATAGACTAGTCCGAACCCGGCAGCATTTCCCCGACAGTTAAAGTGAGTAAGGGTATTTCCATCTTTATCTTCGGAGTAAGATGTTGAAACATGCTTTAATTCAAACGTATCTAATACTTCTGCCATAAACATCCAATCCTGCATAGGTGTCATACTAATTTTTACATCAGTGACAAAACTCGATCCATAAAAATTTCTATAAAATAACCTTACCGACGTTCTACGATAGAAGCGTCGACTAAGCGGGAGAAATTCTCTCGAAAGCCACCTCCGCTGGATGGAGAAACCTGCGCCATAATTACAATGATGATGTTCTGCTTCGGATCTATGAAATAGCGGGTACCTGCCGATCCATCCCACCAGATTGTTCCTTCTGTTACCGGAAAATCATAAGCATCAGAATCAAGCACTAAGTTAAATCCACCAAAAGTCCAACCAGAGCCGCGCCAATAACCCCTGTCACCAATGGGCATAGCCTTTTCAGGCACTGCATTCTTATAGATTAATTCAGCCGTTTCTGCTTTAAGTATGCGTCGACCTTCGAAAACACCACGATCCAAAATCATCTTAGAAAAGTTCAGATAATCTTCTATTGTGGATAAGAGTCCAACACCACCCTCGATTAATGTCGGACGTTCTGAAAAAGGGACACTTTCGATTTGATAAGGAGTAAGCACACCGTTAATGGGTCGATAAACGGTTGCTAATCGCTCTTGATCGCTACCTGAAACCCAAAAGAGAGTGTTATTCATTCTTAGTTTCGAAAATAGTTCTTCGCTTAAGAATTCTTCAAACGGTTTACCCGACCAGACCTCGATAAGCTTTCCCAAGATGGTGGCATGAATTCCATAACGAAATTCTGTTCCGGGGTCATGAAATAATGGGATAGCTGCCGCATTTGAAACCATTTGATCTAGGGAAATATTTTTATCTCTCACTTCATTCTCTCTATATAATCGAGAACTACGACTACCCAAGCCAGACGTGTGAGTGATCAAGTGCTGAATAGTTATATCTCCAATTCGAGGTTTAGTTTCAGCGATATCGAGACTATCCGATCTAAGAAGTACCTGCTGATCATTAAACTCCGGCAAATACAATTGGATCGAATCATCCATTTTAAATTTACCCTGATCATAAAGAATAAGTGCTGCTATCGTAGTTACTTGTCGCGTCATGGAGTAAGTACGAAACAATACATCTCTGTGCATAGGCCTGTTTAGAGCTATATCCATTAGACCCAGAGATTCGAAGTACACAACCTTTCCATCTCGGGAAACAGCCGCGGTGACACCTGCAATATCTCCCTCGTCGATATGTTGTTGCAATCGTTGTGTTGCTCTATTTAGATATATTGACGACATACCAACTTCAGAGGGAGAAAACTTTTCAATCTGCGCATAAATTGATAACGAAAAAATAGCGAGGGATACAAGAGAAATGATTCGAAATCGGATTGATAGCATATCTTTAGTTCGACCCCTTTATATTAACAGCCCAGCTTTCTACTCTGGCATGTAACATTGGTAAAGGGAGAGCACCAGCGCCTAAGACTAGATCATGAAATGTTTTTATATCGAACTGTTCACCGAGGATTTTCTCTGCGTTTGTTCTGGCTTGCTGAATATTCATCATCCCTATTTTGTATGCCGTCGCCTGACCAGGGCTGGCAAAATAACGCTGGATTTCAGATTTAACGGTGGCCTCTGAACTATCGGAGTTTCCAAGAAAATAGCTCACGGCCTCCTCTTCACTCCAACCCTTCGAGTGAATCCCGGTATCTACCACTAAGCGAATTGCCCGCCAGATTTCACCTCCAAGGCGACCAAAGTCTGACATCGGGTCCTCAAAGCCACCCATTTCCTTTGCCAACCATTCAGCATAGAGACCCCAGCCCTCGATATAAGCCGTGCTGAAATATTGAGTTCGAAATCTTGGAACATCGGTTAACTCCTGCTGAATAGAAATTTGCATATGATGGCCAGGGTTGCCCTCATGATAAAGAACGTCTTCAACTTGATGCTTTGGTAGCGAACTCATGTCGCTCATGTGGGAATAATAAACCCCGGGACGGGAACCGTCCGGAGTTCCTGGGCGATAATGCTGAGCAGCACCGTCTTGTTCACGAAAAGACTCAACACGCCTGATCTCTAAAGATGCTTTTGGGAGACGCCCGAAAAAAAGTGGGAGCTTTTCATTTATATTGTTTAGATATGAATAATTATCAGCCAGGTAACTCTGACGGCCCTCATCTGTAGCATCGTAATAATTATTTGGATCCTCGCGTACGAAGGTAAATAAGTCTTGTAGCGTTCCTTTAAATCCCATTCTTTCTTTCAGCACTTCCATTTCGGAGCGCAGACGAGCTACCTCTTCAAGACCTATGTCATGTATCTCATCCGCGCTGAGGTCCAAAGTGGTCATCAGACTGAGGCGGTAGTTATAATAGGCATCTCCATTTGGTAGTGCCCAAACCCCTCTCGGATCAGAATCAGCGTTGCTCTTGTCTGCCATTAGCCAGGCTTTTACAGCTTGGTAAGCCTGAAGTACCTCCTCCGTAAGTACTTTCCTAGCATCACTTTCAAGTCGTTCCGCCGCTCCAGGATCGATAAGCCCATTTACTCCTAAAGAGTCTATTTTTTCTCGAGTATCAACCCATAGAGGCGAGTTTGGAGAGGTATCGGTAGCATTAAATGGTGCGCCCTCGATGATTCGATCAATTTCAGCAATGGCGTAATCATAGGCAAAACCCGGCGGTCTTTTCCCTTCTATGGCGTTTTGTTGTGCCTTAACCAATACCTCATTAAGTACTCGATCAATCTCTTTGAGTCGTGCTATATAGGCCACCATATCTTCCAGTGTTTCTACCGAATGCAGATTGATTAAAAAATTAGGTAGCCGAGCGTGAATCCCTCCCCTCCCAAACAAATACTGATGATTCCTGAAGGGAATACCCTCCTCAGCGACCGTTAAGGAGTCCTTCCACATATCCCATGAAAGCTTTCCTTCATCCGATAAGGTTTGATAATCGAATTCGCTTTCCATCTCGGCCACCGACTCGCGTAACCACCCTATTTCGGCGTCCTGAGCATCTAGCGTGTAATCATCTAGCTTGTTGTAATTCGATTTGAGGCCCAGTGAAGTCTGAGTTTGGGGACTGAAACTTAGTTGTTCTTCCCATTGTTCATCGAGCCAGTCGTTGAATCTTTGGGTTTCATTAACTACCCCATTTAAGTCTGAATCTGCTGCTGGTTCGGGTGATACTCCCAAGGGCACCGGTTCTGGGGAGCAAGATAGTAAAAGAGCAGATATCAATATAGTCGCCAGACGCAGGTTAATCACTAAACTGTCCCTTCTATGTGTATGGTTTTGGGCTTTCTTAGACGTTAATTTAGATGATTATAAAACTAATAACGAGATTTCTCTGCGGAATCCACTACATCTAGTATTAATTCTAACTTAAAAGCTCACGATGTTGTATTTAATTATATAATTTTCAATTAATTAAAAAGATAACATAAAATAATTCTAATATAACTACCCTAACAAGCCGATATCTAACAAGTTCTCATATGTTAGGTTAAAAAGAGATGTTTTTGGATTCTGTATTAATAATCATTGCTTGTTCCAGCTGGCTCTTTTTTGTCTATACAAACGAAGCCTCAATGTCCAGGTTGCCTGTTGCCTGGCTAATCATCGTCCTCTGCCTGGGTAGCAGCCTTAGCATACTAGATGCTATGCAGGTATAGCTGCTAATAACCCTTAAAAATCTCTCAGGGCTGCCAAGCACTTCGTGTAGCAGCGGAACGCAAGATTTGGCGGTTCTCCTGTGTGGCCGATGGTTCTGATTCACCAAAAATTGCTCTAATCCAATGACCATCAGTTGGGTTAGGAAAAATTACGAACTTGTTACCAAAGTCACTACGTTTTTCGTTCACGAGACTTTCACGTTGCTCTATATCTGTTAGGTAGAAAACCCTTGAGAAGTCATTGAGATTATCACCCAGCATCGCTACTACGTTGTATTCTTCCATAATGGTATTCTGCACCTCCTCCTTATTTGAAGTTTCGCGCAGCACAGTGAGGTGCTCACGGTCTACCATGGGGAACCCAGCCGATATTAAGTTGCGCTCTACTAATGCAAACGTAGCTTCTCCTTGATCACGATTCGTGACGTAAAAAACTTCAACATTGTTGCTCTGACAATAGTTGAGAAATTCTTGAGATCCTGGACTAGGGACAAAGTTATTTTCAGCAACCCAACGATCCCAGCTATCGTCATTAAAGAAATCTTCTCCATTTGCAATTAAATAGCCCCAATAATCGTTCGCAAGCAATAAGGTTTCATCGATGTCTGATATGATAGCTAGAGGCTTCCCTTCCCTGTCACCAGCAAGAGCCAACTCTATTTGAAGGCGGGCTATATTGAATCCTTGATGGTAAAGTGCTCGGTGCTCCGCCGCCGTTTGCTTCCAAGCGACGGAGTAAGAGAGGTTATTTTGCTGTGCCAATAGGTCACTTGTTATGGCCGTAATGAGAGCAAATATGAGTTTCATTAAGAAGTGGTTTTTTTGCATATCTTTACCTTCGTATTCTAGTTTCCAAATCATGCCTAAGAGCTAACATATTTAACTAATAACAATATACAACACAACTATGACAAATTTTAATCTCAAAAATCTTCTGAAGCTTTTTATCACGGCTTCCTGCTTTTTATTCGCAAACCTATCTACTGCACAGAATTTTCGAATTTTAGTAACAAATGATGACGGTATTGAATCGCCTCTCTTAATTTCTTTAGCTCAGGCCTTAAGTAAGCTTTCTAATATTGAAGTTGTAGTATCCGCTCCTAGTGAGAATCAATCGGGAAGCAGTCACTCTAGTATTGGTGCTCCGCTAGCGGTTAGGAAAGTAAAAATAGAGGGAGTAACAGAGGCATATTCTGTAAGCGGCCGGCCCGCTGATGCGGTTCGCTTCGGTTTGAAAGAGGTAGGTAAAACTCAGAGTTTTGATCTAGTTGTGTCAGGAATTAATCGCGGAGCGAACGTTGGGGACATATCACATCTTTCCGGAACCGTTGGAGCTGCTATGGAAGCTGTCTTTCAGGGGGTGCAGGCTATAGCAGTTTCCCAAGAGATTACTGGCGTCGATACGGCTGATTCTATCGAATTTATAACCCAGCTAGTACCGCGCTATTTAGCTGAACCAATCCAAGAAGGAACAGTCATTTCAGTCAACATACCAGCAGGTGAGCATAAAGGTATCGCAATTCGTCCAATGGGGGACTCTTATTTAGGTACGCAAGAATATGAGTTGGTAAGTCAAAGTAATAACGAACAAGTCTATGAACGCAGCATTTCGTTGCAGATTAGTGAAAACGAAAACACTGATACTTTCGCATATCAACAAGGATATATCACAGTTACCCCTCTCAAATTCGACTGGACTGCATATGAATCGATACAAACGATACGAGACTGGAATCTAAAGTTAGGTGATTGAACTGATTTTGATCTGGCTGACACCTACTGTAACGTAGAGACTCCGTAAATAGTGGCGGAGGAGGAGAGATTCGAACTCTCGCAATACCCATTTATGGCACTTTTTGGCACGTTGGAGAACATTCGTAAGTTGATGAAAAATATATCTTTTACTTATTAATGTGCCATAACGTGCCATAAGCATGTCAGTGATATATATAGACAATTGCCCTAAGAATTGCCCTATTTTTATCTGCTGGCCGAGGAGCTTCCCTAGACCGACCCCTCATTAGGAACCTTGATATTTTTAAAGTGATTTCCGAGCTGCCTTTTAATGTGGTTTAACAGAAAATATCTTGGCATTACCACTGAGGTAAGAGCCTCCTCGGAAATTGCCTTTTCAAACTCTTCAGGCTTCCATCGTGGACGATTTTTTAGGGAGAGTGTTCCTGTAACAGATTCAATCAACTGCTGCTCAAAAACTTCTTGAACGACATCCTTAATAATTACTTCAACACCATCAATTCCGGAATGGATCCCACAGAAGTGTTCTATTATGTCCTTGAAGCCTTGAAAGTCTGCATTGGCTAGTATTCGATTATCTTTTACCAAGAATTGCGCGGCTCTATCTTCTATCTCTCCTTGGCTCCTGCTTCCATCTTCCAACGACACCCAGGTTAAGCTTGGAAATTGATCTGGATTTACGGGTTCTGCGGCAATGCCTTTGTCACTCACGCCGCTCATCAATAACTCCTCAAAATCACCAGGTAATGCGCCCTTTTTTCTTTTGCTATTTTGATTCCCTTTTCCGTCATCAGCCGCATGACCCGTACTACTCAAAACTTCAGAAGCGGGATCTCCCAGTATTTTGCCGGCACTTGCGGCTCTATAGCGGCTAATTTTGAAGAAGTGCGCGATTGACTTTAGACGGTCTCTAATCTTTTCTTCATGCGAGTCAGTGGATACTTCTCCCATTTTTTGCTTGATGTATTCATCGATCTCTTTGGGCATTACATCTCGAAACTCATCTTCCCATCTTGCCCATGGTAATGGACTACCATCTTTTTCTACTAACCCTGTCCGTGACGTATTTTGAATAAACTTACTGGGCGAAGGTTCCACGTACAACACAACATTTTCTTTGCCTATGTAAATGCCAAACTGGGGCGCCTTACTCGCGCGACCCTCTCCTATATCAAATAACTCATTCTGATTTATGCAACCAGTGTGGCCCGACAGTAGTTCCCTACCATGTGGTTGTCTATCAGGATTAAGTATGTACCAACGGACTATTGCATCTGAGAGACGCATTTCACCTGATGTCTGGGTATTTTTCTCCAGCGTAGATTTTTGTCCAATAATTTTACGATTATAGTTATGTCGAGAATTAGCACGATCTCGGTAATAACCTGTCCGAACTTCAATTTCCACTTCAGGCGGGACGGTAAAGTACCGCGCGTTCACGTAGTACGATAGCCAATTTTCTCGTCCACCTTTCTGTGTTGCTGGAGGTAACATTGTTTCTTCATTTTTATCCATCCCCAAAAGAGTAACTCGCGTTCCATGCGCATCTATGATGTCAGGTTTTTCTTCATCATTCAGGGGCAGGAAATATGAAAGCTCTCCAGTCGCAGGATGGGACAGCTGTCTAACACCATACTTTCCCTCATTCTGGTCATAGTGCATGAAAACACGGTATCCGGTACCTTCTTTCCAAGACTCGTACAATATCCCAAAATGGTTTCTTGTGAGAGCAGCAATTTTTGCGCCTACTCCATAATTCTCAAATACATTGGTTGCACCACTTGATGATAGATTATTCAGATGTTTTAACATTTCATCTGGTGTCATACCATCACCATTGTCAATGAAGCATATTTTGTAAACTTCACTTTTATCCCAAATATCCCAATTTACGTCTACCAGCACGTTCCCATTTGTATTTGTCCGTTGGACCGCCTCAATACCATTCTGAATAAATTCTCTAACAAATTGGTTTGGAGTGCAGTCTCGACCAAGTTTTTGTATTAACTGTGTTAAACCCGCAGAATCGACTTTTGTTTCAATTAAATTCGAAGACATGTCAGTACCTTTTAGTAATTACTAAAATATTTAAAAAATAAGCCTTAACCTTAAATTAAGGTGGATAAAACGATGCTAAAAGGTATTTATTAGGAAGTGTTATTAGTCATAAGATTTTCTCCGTTATCAAGGGCTAAAGCCGTGGATTTATTGGAGCTAACGATCGCGTGGGTAAAAACCAAGGCTTTCGTCAGCTTTACTTAGATTACTCTGATTTGTGGGGAAACCCAAGCGCCAAAATCGTTTTAATTTCTCGTCGTATTATTGCACTCAATGTTAGATAGGTAACTCATCAGTACCTTCAAACGAACTTTACTGTGGCTATCCATTTTTCATTAGACAGTTAAATGGTTTTCCAATCTCTCACATTTTCGCTCCAACTGTCTCCTCGATTTTGAATTTCCAGGATTGCCTCAGACAACAAACTACCAAGCTTCAGATTTAACTTAGATGTTATTCTTTTGGCGTAATGATCAAGATTATGTCGATTTAGGAGGGTAAGATTATTAGCATCAACAATCTCAAGATTGATTCTATCTACTTGATTTGAAATTTTAGTGTCATACTCCAAAACTGTAAGCACACTCAAACATGCCGTCGACCCATAATGCTTCAGTGCGTCTAGGATTAGCTCATTACTTCCATAGTGCTCTGCACGAATGTCGCTAGACACCTTCTCCGAAAGATTTTTTTCGATAGAATGGTCTGGCACACCTCCTTTAAAAAGCGTTAACTGCGCATCAACTCCCGAGAAATGCATACTTTCATAAAGAGTTTTCGACATGGATTTAACTATAAGCTGCGCTGCTAATTGTTCAGGTATATAAGTACCGTTTAAGAATCGTTGTTTAAGGGTAAAATAAACAGCCAGTGGTAAAGACTCCCATTCCAAGATTACCATCTCAGTAATTTCGCTAAGTTCAAGGCTATTAGACTTTTTTATATGTCTTATTAATGACTGAACTTCGAGGTTGCTTTGAATATTTTTCATATTTCGATTTCCGTTTAAAAACGTTGCTTTATATAAACAGAAATCTCAGAGCCAAGCTGTCCCAAACTATAATTATCTTTTCTCTAAAATTCAGATACTTAAATATTTCAACCAAAAATGTTGTCTCAATTCCCATCAAGCTTGTGTTTCACTTTGTGGAGTGACACCGAAAGATCGTAAAACCGTCTGAGGGGATGAAGGAAGTGTTTATGATCGCGATAAATAAGTTTTCGGATACTTTCTTTATTAATTTCATAAGGATATTTATTTTTTATTACTATCTCTTTTTCTATTCTTGCTGCTAAGTCAGAAACATTAAGTTTTTTTGTTGTTTTACTTAAGCCTTCTTCAACCATTCTTGGTAGAATTTTATCAGTAATTTCAGGCATATGTTTATCTAAGCATTGCCGAATGGTTAGAGAGCCACTTTTCCCCCGCGGAATAGTGTAGTGGCAAAGATGAATATTGCTAGATCCTGGTAGGTATACCTTTAATAAGCCAGCAGAATTATTTACGTTTTCATTAAAGAAGTCAGAGTCTAGTAATGGGGGCCGGTCAAATAGAAATGATGTTTGCGCCATCACTCTAAAAATAGGTTTTATCAACTCTATCCGTTCGTCAACATTAGGCAATCGATTAAATTCATGAATAACATTTTGTGTAAGCTGGCGACTGATCGCGCAGTCAGAACATATTTTTAGTATGTAACTTGAATGCCTAATCAAGATTTCTGAATTTGGATTCTCGACATTTGAAAAGCGTTCTAAAGTAGGAGTAAAAACACCCATTGATTCCGAAAATGTCTGGACCCAATTGTCTATCCAGTCTTCGACAGATTGGTGCACTTGATTGTCCTCAAACTCTTGATTTTCTAAAGATCCTATCAAACAAGATCTGTAAATTAAATTGGTGAGACAAAAGTCCGAAGATTGTTTATTTAACCTACTGATAAATATAATTATTTTAATTCAGGGATGGGACAGCTTATCAGATTAGTATGTTATATAAATGCGAGATCAAATCGACTTAAGGTGTTTATCATGCAAAAACAATTTACACAGCCTCTTACGGAAATTCTAATTGGGCTTAAAACTAATTCATATTCGGAAACTGCTGAGCTCTACGACGACCTTTCTCAAATCATTGAATTTGTTTGTAGCCAAGGTATAGCTTGCGGCTACTCAATTGAGGAGTTGGCAATCATGCTAGGCCTCTCTAACCAACTATTTAATGGGATGCCGACAAGCAGCATGCAAGTTTTAGTGTGGACTGCTTGTAATCAAATTTGCTCAGCTCTTATCAAAAGCGAAGCAAAACGTATACCGCAGAAGAATACCGAGAGAGGACTTTAGTGTGACTCCAAAGAATCTAAGAAAAAAACTACCTAGCTTGCTTAGTGACTTATACGCAGGAGACCTGGTCAAAGGCGAGGTCTATGACAGTACGCTTGAATTAGTCGAATTCATAACTAACTTGTTAATTAAGCAAGAAGGTCTTCGCTGTGAGCACCTAGTCCATATTTACGGGCTAGAAGATGATGTTATGGAAGGTCTACCTGACGATTCATTGAAGATTCTCAGCTACAATTTTGCAACCAATATTGTGCAAGAAATGTTTCGTGCAAAACAAGAAAGAAAAGAGGAAACCGACCGCCGCGTGCGGGAATTATTGGAAGAAAATTTACATGGCAATACTAATGTTAAAAAGCTTCACTAGATCTGACTTCTGAATTTCTAGTGACTATTTCGCAGAGTGTTAAGAAAGGATGCTTATCGAGTTCGATAGAGGGTTTGGTGGGGCTGATAATTCGATACTAGAACCTAACGTATCTATCAATGTTTAAAACAGGATTGCCCTAAAATTGCCCTAAAACATCCCCTAACTGCTCTACAGACCGCATGAATACTGGCGGAGGAGGAGAGATTCGAACTCTCGGAGGACTTTCACCCTCGCTGGTTTTCAAGACCAGTGCATTCAACCGCTCTGCCACCCCTCCGGAAGCGGAGCATCTTACACAATTATTTGCTCAAATTAAACAGGCGCTTTGTAACAGGAATTATCTTAAACAACTCAAAATAGTAAGTAAAAAAATTGATTTTAAGTATCTACGGAGTAATATCGGGTTAATTAATTCTAAATTAACCTTAAATATGCTATTCCATTGATCCGTGTATGCCTAGATTATCGTTTTAAAGACCCGTAATTCTTGGTCGTTAACAATCATATGAATACCCAGAAAATTTTATACACGTTTCTACCTAGTAACACTGGAGCGCCTGATGAGTGAATTAGATGTAAAACTAACACGCACGCAAGAGACAACCATTACGGTAAATAAGGTCTTAAAGAACACTTATTTACTTTTGAGTATGACGCTTGCGTTTAGCGCTTTTTCAGCCTTTTTAAGTTTTAACGCTGCGCCACTTAACCCGTGGATATTTCTCTTAGGAGCATATGGATTGCTTTTTGCCACTCATGCGCTCGCAAATAGTACATGGGGCTTACTAACCACTTTTGGCTTCACGGGCTTCATAGGTTATGGCATTGGTCCTCTAATTGGATACTTATTATCAAGTCAGTCTGGTAGCGAAATTGTCCTTACCGCTCTTGGTGGCACTGCGTTTATCTTCTTCGGTTTATCGGGTTGGGCGCTTGCATCGCAAAAGGATTTTTCGTTTTTAAGAGGATTCATAGCTGCGGGATGTCTAGTGCTCATTGCAGCCATTGTCATTAGTTTGATCTGGCCTATGCCCGCTTTGCAATTAGCAATGTCGGTGGGATTTATGTTCTTCTCTAGTGCGATTATACTTTATCAGACTAGTGAGATAATTCATGGGGGAGAGAGAAATTATATCCTAGCCACAATTACGCTTTACGTTTCAATTTACAATATCTTCATGAGTCTATTGCATCTCTTAATGGCTTTCTCAGGTGATGATTAAGTTGAAGCCCTAACATTTCAAAGAGCCCCGGATAATCTGGGGCTTTTAATTTTAGCAACCTATAAAAATCTGTGAAATTTTCAGTAGTAGTATACGCCTCCCCCTACTCTAATGAAGCAGCTATTAGCGCACTTAATTTTTCTCGCGCTGTCATTTCCAAGGGTCACTCAATTTATCGGATATTTTTCTTTTCCGACGGTGTGTACAACGCCAACAAATTGGCTATTGCCTCACAGGATGAAACCAGCATCCAAGAACAGTGGGATACGTTAATTCAAGAGAACGATTTAGATTCGGTTGTTTGCGTAACTTCAGGATTAAAGCGAGGGATAATCGATGAGAAGGAATCCAAAAATTCTGAACTCGATTGTAGCTCGATTATGCCCAGTTCCGACCTTTCAGGGCTCGGCCAATTGGTCGATGCTTACGATAATTCAGACCGTGTGCTGAATTTTGGATAATACAAATGACTAAGCAATGTAAAGATTTTACGTTCTTAGCCCGAACGGCACCTTATGGAAGTGATCGGAGTAGCCTTTTGTTGGATATAGCGCTTACGTCGTCTGTCTTTGAAAAGAAAAGTAATTATGTATTTATGGATGATGGCATCTATCAGTTACTTAAAGGTCAAAATGCTGATCATATCCAAGCTAAGACATTCGGGAAGGCTATAGAAGCATTGAGCCTTTATGGTATCGATGATATCTACGTGCTTGAAAAATCTCTGAAAGAAAGGTGTGTATCTGAGAAAGACTTAATGTTAAACCCCATAGTTCTAAATCAGAATAGACTTAAACTCTTGATAAATAATTCCCGTAATTTAATTACTCTATGAAAATCCTACATACAATCAGCAACTCGCCTTCTACCAAGCTTCTCGATTCATGTCTGGAGGTAATAGATGAAAAGGACGGCTTATTATTTCTAGAAGACGGAGTTTATTTCGCCCTGAACGGTTTTAATAAATCTGAGTTTGGCAGAGAATATAACTGCTATGCTTTAAAGGAAGATCTTTTCGCTCGAGGTATAGAGTTAAATTCTTCAGATGATATTAGTGTGATTGATTACCCGGGATTTGTGGATCTGTGCGAACATTATGGAAAGGTTGTTAATTGGTTTTAGGCTATAGCGCCCTCGCAATTATATTCAAATGACTAACCGTACCAACTAAGTTGATTCCTTAACGTTACAACATCACCAATAATAAGCATGGTTGGTGACTTCAGATCTAACTCAGTAACTATAGGAGTTATTTTCTCCAGGGTCGACGTGACTACTCTCTGGTTTTGCATTGTACCTTGTTCAATCGCCGCAATTGGCGTATCAGGTGAGGATCCATGGTTAATGAGCTCGTCACAAATTGTTTGCAGAGATAATAATCCCATGTAAAAAACTAAAGTCTCTTGCTTTTTGATCAAATTATCCCATTCTAATTCGAGTTTCCCCTCCTTAAGGTGTCCAGTAAGAAAGCGAACTGATTGCGAGTGATCGCGATGAGTAAGAGGTATGCCAGCATACGTGCCGCATCCCGAGGCTGCTGTGACTCCTGGTACGACTTGGAAGGGGATGTTAAATTTCGACAATTCTTCAATTTCTTCACCACCTCTACCAAAAATAAATGGATCTCCACCCTTTAGCCTTAATACTCTCTTTCCTTTGTTTGCATAAAACACAAGCATTTCATTTATTTTGTGTTGCTCAACCGTATGCTGAGATTCCGACTTACCCACTGGGATAAACTCCGCGTCAGGACGAACTCTATCCAAGATTTGATGTGACACCAATCGATCATATAAAACCACATCAGCCTGGTACATTAAGCGAAGGGCTTTAAGCGTGAGAAGATCTGGATCTCCTGGACCCGCCCCCACAAGATAGACCTCACCTTTTTCTTTCGAGAGCGAGGCGTTATCAAGATGATCTTGGACTCTCTTGTTAGCTAACTCGATCTTATTCTTAAAGACTAAATCGGGAACGTCACTCTCCATAACTTCTTCCCAGAAATTTAGTCTCATATCAAATGAGTCAAGTGTATTTTTGACCTTTGCGCGCCACGAGCCCATCAGCTTAGAGAGTGCCCCTATATTACTCGGAAGTATAATTTCAATTAGTTCTTTAAGTCTTCGAGTTAATACGGGTGAGTTTCCCCCGGTTGAAATCGCAATAACGACAGGAGATTTATCGATCAAAGCGGGCATTATGCAAGAACATAATGCCGGTTCGTCAACAACGTTTACCGGAATATTTAAAGCATTTGCAGTAGTCGCCACTTCTCTATTTACGGAAGCTGAGTCAGTTGCTGCAATCACTAAGACAGCGTCATTTAAATGCCTTTGATTAAACTCTTCTGTTACTAGCGTGCAAGCGTCGCTAGTGAGATCTTTTACTTTTTCGCTAAATTCCGCTGCTACGATATGCACTAGCGCTTCAGTCTTGAGTAGTAATTTTGCCTTTCGGTGCGCCACCTCCCCTCCTCCGATAATCACACATTTTTTATTTGTTAGATCAAGAAAAACGGGGAGATAATTCATTACTCAAGAAACTCTATATCAGACATGTATGGTCGAAGGACGTTTGGAACCCTAATACGGCCGGCTTCGTCTTGATAATTTTCCATAACGGCGACTAGAGCTCTTCCTACAGCGATCCCTGACCCATTTAGAGTATGAACAAACTGTGGTTTTACGCCTTCTGAAGCCCTCCATCTGCTTTGTAGTCGGCGAGCCTGAAAATCAGTAAATAAACTGCATGAAGAAATTTCGCGGTAAGTGTTTTGCGAAGGCAGCCATACTTCTAGATCATAAGTTTTAGACGCTCCAAACCCTAAGTCACCACCACAGAGGAGCACTTTTTGATAGGGTAATTCTAATCTTTGTAAGATTGATTCTGCATGACCTGTTAACTCATTAAGAGCGGCAATTGAATTATCAGGCTCAACTATTTGAACTAATTCAACCTTCTCGAACTGATGCTGCCTAATCATACCTTTCGTATCTTTGCCATAGCTGCCGGCTTCTGATCGGAAGCATGGGGTGTGAGCTGTATATTTTAGAGGTAAGCAATCCTTGGGCAATATTTCATCTCGAACCAAATTTGTTAAAGGAACTTCGGCAGTTGGGATTAGATAAAAACTTTCTTCGTGATTTACCTTAAATAAATCGTTCTCAAATTTAGGTAGTTGACCCGTGCCCAGCAACGATTCCCCTTTGACCATCAAAGGGAGATTGAATTCCATATAACCATGTTCTTTTGTATGAACGTCTAACATGTATTGAGTGAGCGCTCTATGTAGTCTTGCAATTCTCCCTTGAAGAACAACGAAACGCGAACCAGAAAGCTTAGCTCCCGCTGAAAAATCAATCCCTTGATCTAAGGCTTCACCCAACTCGGAGTGGTCCTTTACTTCAAAAGTAAATTCAGGTATCGAGCCCCACGTGCTAATAACTTTGTTTTGAGACTCATCGTTTCCAGGTGGAACCTCCTCATCAGGAAGATTAGGAACACTAAGCAGATAATCCTGTAATTTTGTTTTTATATTGTTTAACTCTGTTTTTTTTGTTTCCAAACGCGACTTTAATTTATCCATGTCAGCTATAATTTCACTGACATCTCCTCCAGCGGCTTTAGTTTTGCCTATCGATTTGGATTTTCGATTTCGTTCATTCTGGAGTTCTTCTGTATCAAGCTGGAGCTCCTTCCGAATTTCTTCCCATTCTTTTAATTGCTTTATATCGAGATCAAAATTCTTGATTTTCAGGCGTTGAGCGACGGAATTTAACTCACTTCGAATTAGTTTAGGATCTAACATTTAAACTGCCTTCTATATTTCTCACATCCATGATCGCGCGACCTGTATTCCTATGTATGCTGCCATTAAACACAAACCCACACTCGCAATAACGTATCCAAAAGCGTAGGTGAAGTTTCCCTTTTGTAGCATAATCAGGGTCTCAAGGGAAAAACTTGAAAAAGTAGTCATTGCGCCCAGAAAGCCAACTGCTAGCAAACCTTTTAATACTTCGCTTTGAGCAAACTTTTCCTGCAAGATAATGAATAAGATTCCCATCAAAAAGCTCCCCACTACATTCGCAAAAATTGTACCCCATGGGATGGTTGACGAGTAATGCAGCTGAAAAAAAATAGTAATTGCGTACCTTGTTAGCGCTCCTAATGCGCCACCAAGAGCTACCGATACATAAAATTCCATTGGAGACTCTAAAAGTTAATTGATTGAATTGTTTACAACCTCGATTCCTGCGGGAGGAGTGAATTCGAATAGGCCATCTTCCAAGGGGAGGTTAATGCTAGAATCTCTAAACTCCCAAACTGTTCGTTCCCCATTAGTACTTTGAATATATATAAGATCTAATGAACCCTTTATAAATTTGATCGTAATTACTTCATATAGACTATCCGCTGACTTGGGCTTCAATTCAAAATTTTGTGCTAGTTCACTGTTAACGACAACAATGTAATAATCGTCAACTAAACCATCCGTTCGCCCATACAATAATTGAGCCGCTAAATCGGAGCGACTAGAATCCCAGTCTTCAACCACAACTTGTTCGAGATCAGGTTGGTAATTCCAAAGTTTTCTGCCATTAGTCACAAGAAGCTCAGGAAAGGGAGAAATAGTCTCCCAATAAAAGCCATCAGGCCTTTTGACATGCAAAAGAATTTGACTCTCTTCTAATATGCCGCCATCAGGCTCTACAATTAATTGAGTGATCTTTGCTGATAATGTATCCAAATTTTGTAACAAGCTCTCAAGCTCATTAATTGCATTATTTTGTGCACGACTGATTGCTGATAAGGCCAGCAAAAAAAGGACCAAAGTAACTCTGCTCATTAGTTCTACTTTTTATAATTTATTCGCTGTGAACTGGAGGCGGAGCTATTACTTCCCGAGAGCCATTCGTTCCCATTTCGGAGACCACTCCAGCTGTTTCCATGGATTCTATCATACGTGCTGCTCGGTTATACCCAATACGTAATTTCCTCTGTACGGCTGATATTGATGCTTTTCGTGATTCAGTGACAAATTGTACTGCCTCATCATATAGAGCGTCACCTTCGTCACCATCACCACTAAATGGGTCGGAACTAATTTCGGAGGAATCAGAAGACTGGGTTATCGCTTCAATATATACAGGGTCGCCCCTTTTTCGCCAGTCAGCGACTACCCTATGAACTTCTTCATCACTTACAAAAGCTCCGTGTACGCGGGTGGGAATACCGGCACCAGGGGGTAAAAACAACATATCTCCGTGTCCTAGAAGCTGCTCAGCGCCGCCCTCACCTAAAATAGTGCGCGAGTCAACTTTCGATTGAACCATGAAGGATAGTCTAGTCGGCACATTCGCCTTTATAAGTCCAGTGAGAACATCTACAGAAGGTCTCTGCGTTGCTAAAATAAGGTGAATACCAGCAGCCCTCGCCTTTTGAGCAATTCGAGCTATGAGTTCTTCTACTTTTTTACCAACGACCATCATCATATCGGCCAATTCGTCTACGACGACCACAATATTGGGAAGAGCCTCAAGCTCTGGAGGTGATATGCCACTTTCAGCTACTAAGGAATCAACAGTCCAGGTTGGGTCCAAAATCGGTTTACTTATCCTTTTCGCTTCAGAAACCTTTTTATTGAAACCCGCTAAATTTCTGACGCCGAGCTCAGACATTAGTTTATATCTTCGCTCCATCTCAGAAACGCACCACCTCAATCCGTTAGCAGCGTCTTTCATGTCGGTTATAACGGGGGTTAAGAGATGCGGGATACCATCATAGACTGACAACTCAAGCATTTTAGGATCTATCATTATCAATCTAACCTGCTCGGGGGTCGATTTAAAAAGTAAGCTAAGTATCATTGCGTTTATGCCAACAGACTTACCTGATCCAGTAGTTCCGGCTACTAGAAGGTGTGGCATTCTTGCAAGGTCGACTATGACAGGACTTCCTATAATATCATGCCCCAACGCCATACTCAGTGGAGAGCCAGCCCTATCAAATTCTGTTGATGAAAGAACCTGACTTAGTTGAATTATCTCACGCTTTTCATTTGGTATTTCTATCCCTATAACAGTCTTACCTGGGATTACTTCAACCACGCGGACGGAAATCACTGCTAGCGATCTAGCCAAATCTTTAACTAAATTGCTTATACGACTTACCTTTACACCGGGAGCAGGCTGAACCTCAAAGCGCGTAATGACGGGCCCAGGGTTCACTGCTATAACCTCTATGTCTATCCCAAAATCTTTAAGTTTGAGTTCAAGTAGTTTAGACATAGCTGATAACGATTCTTCAGAGAATCCCGACTGATTGGTCTCCTGCCATGCATCTAGTAACCCAATAGCCGGGAGTTCTTGAACGGAAGTCGCAGTGAACAATCGACCCTGACGCTCTTTTTCAACTCGAGTACTCTTATTTATAGCCTTCGGAGATAATTCTTTAATCGTTGGAGGAACACGCTTTTTCTCTTTTCGCAAATGAATATCAAGCTCTTTCTTTCGACTTTCGAGTCTTGCCCTAGTTTCAATTTCTTGCCGTCGATTCTCATTCCATTTACGCACCTTAGTAATCAAAAATACCGTTGATTGAATACTCCAAAGTCCGACTTTATCTGCAACATGCAACCAAGAAACATTGAAAGTTATTGTGAGACCAAATAGAAACATAGCAAAGAAAATTAAAGTGCTCCCCAGCACTGCTAATGCAGGTATACTTGCCTCCACCATTAGCGCTCCAATGACTCCGCCTGATAAAAAGGGTAAGTCTTCAGATATTTCGAAATGGATAGCTGATAATCCACACGCAGAAAATATTAGAAAAGAGAATCCAAAAAGTTGAAACGCGAATAGGGATGCTGAAAACTTTTCTTCTAAAGCATTTTCTTTAAAACCAGTGTAGATTTTGTAAACTAACAGCAGAGGAACGGCATATGACAGATAGCCAAGCAGCTGAAATAAGATATCTGATATATATGCGCCATATACACCCACAGAATTCTCTACATCAGCACCTACTCCTGTACTAAAATAGGCAGGATCAGTGGGCGAATAACTCATAAGTGCAATTAATAAGAACAGTGCCAACAAAAAGTAGCAAATCAGGCTGCCCTCGCGCATTAGCCTATGGGCCAACGGATTATCGGTATTTTGATTTTTTGATTTAGTTTCAGACATTTTTCAAATTTATTTCTATAAGTTACATCAATAGTAAAGAAGCTAAATTAGTAATTTAGACAAGAGATTTTCAGAATTGTTCTGGTTTCGACCCTTTAACCGATTATCAATTCAGGTTATCGGGCAAATAACGAAGAAAATAAGGGTTTCGTGCAGTAAAATATCCATTGGATATGTGCCGATGCTCCAATGTTGCACTTCATATACGAAAACGCTATTAATTTTAGAAAGGAATTCAAGAAATGAGTCAGTCATCTCACCATCGATTGATAATCTTAGGCTCTGGTCCGGCTGGATACACTGCAGCGGTCTATGCAGCACGAGCGAACCTAGAGCCTGTTGTAATTACTGGTTTAACACAAGGAGGGCAGCTGACGACCACTACCGATGTTGATAATTGGCCAGGAGATGTCGAAGGGCTTCAGGGGCCAGATCTTATGGAAAGAATGAAAAATCATGCTGAACGCTTTGATTCTAAAGTAATATTTGACCATATAACTGAGGTGAATTTAAAAGAAAGGCCTTTTAATCTCACTGGTCAAAGTGATTCTTATACCTGCGATGCGTTAATAATTGCAACCGGAGCATCAGCGCAATACTTGGGTTTAGATTCTGAGACCGCTTTTATGGGTAAGGGAGTAAGTGCGTGCGCTACTTGCGACGGTTTCTTCTATCGCAATAAGCCAGTTGCAGTAATTGGAGGAGGAAACACTGCCGTTGAAGAAGCTTTGTACCTATCAAATATATGTTCTATGGTCACTCTAATTCATCGAAGAGATTCACTAAGAGCTGAGAAGATTCTACAAATGAAACTTTTCGAGAGGGTCGACGAGGGCAAAGTAGCAATTCAGTGGAACAATACTCTCGAGGAGGTAATCGGTGACGATATGGGTGTAACTGGTATTCGACTGAAATCAGCCAAGGACAAATCTGAGACCAAGTTAGACGTAGATGGTGTATTCATTGCCATAGGGCATGTCCCAAATTCGGATATCTTTAAAGGACAGCTTGAAATGAAAAATGGCTACCTGCTTGTAGAGACAGGTATTAAAGGAAATGCAACACAGACGAGTGTTTCGGGAGTATTTGCGGCGGGTGACATAGCTGATCAGGTCTATCGTCAGGCAGTGACTAGTGCGGGTTTTGGTTGTATGGCGGCATTAGACGCAGAAAAATTTTTAGATGAGTGAAATAAGAGGTGACAATACCCTACTTAGATCCAAATATTATTCATTTCCCAAATGTGAAAAGTGCACTTAAAGAGCCTAATGGCTTGTTGGCAGCTGGTGGCTCTCTGTCCAAAGATTGGTTGTTAGAGGCATATTCTCTAGGAATTTTCCCTTGGTATGAGGATAGTCAGCCTATTCTATGGTGGTCACCAGATCCCCGATTAATTTTGATTCCCGAGCACTTTTGTGGATCGAAAAGTTTACGTAAGTTAGTTAAAAAGCAGGTTTATAAGGTTACTTTTAATCAGAATTTTTCTGATGTATTAAGCAAGTGTAAAACGAGTAATAGAAAATTTGAAGGGACTTGGATCACAAACGAAATGGCAGGCGCTTACACACGCCTCCATCGATTAGGATTGGCTCACTCCGTTGAAGTCTGGTCCTCGGGGTATCTAGTCGGTGGCCTTTACGGTATAGCGCTTGGTAAGGTTTTCTTTGGTGAGTCAATGTTTAGTAGCGTAGATAATGCTTCTAAAATTGCTCTCTTCTATTTGGTTTTACATCTAAAGGAATGGGGTTTTGAATTGATTGATTGTCAGGTTCGTAGTGAACATCTATTAAGTCTTGGAGCTATAGAAATACCCAGGTCTGTTTTTCTGGGTAAGTTGAACGCTTTAATTAGCAATGGAGAAAAATTGGGAGAATGGAGAGTAACAGAAGCATTGATAGAAAAAGAATTTGGATATAATGGCTAGTGAAACTCGATCAGTTGGCCTCTTCCGCACTTCTGATCATCCGTGTAGCTATCTTGAAAATCGCAGTGCTGCAACCCTATTTCTAGATCCGGCTATAACGATTAGTCAAAGTCTTCACACCACCCTTAGTAAGCAAGGTTTCCGCAGAAGTGGTGAACTTTTGTATAAACCCGACTGTGAACCTTGCAACGCATGCGTATCCTGCCGCATTCTGATTATGGAGTTTAAATCAAGCAAATCTTATCAGAGACTATTTAAACCAAATCAAGATCTAGAAGTTATTATATCGAAAGAATTAGCATGTACCGATTCTTATGATTTATATTAACAATCGACACAGTGATGGCTATATGTTTCCTGCATCGGAAGATCAATTTAAGTTGTTCATTTTAAAAAACCGACGAAACGGTGTTTTTTAAATTTCTTAACAAGAAGCGGCTTGTTGCCGCAAGCGTTATAGATATTTTATCCGACGGGATTTCAGCAGTTTATAATTTCTACGACCCATTTGAGAAAAAAAGGTCTCTGGGAAAATACTTAATATTATATCTTGTAAATTACGCAGCCGAAAAGCAGCTCCCCTACCTTTATCTAGGTTATTGGGTTAAAGGCTGCCGTAAGATGAACTATAAGATAAAATTTCACCCTTTAGAAATACTAGTAGACGGGAAATGGCTGAGAATCAATTAGTGATCAAACTTTTAAATAACTTAACACGAATAAGCTTTGCGTCTTGACTTAAATTGCGTAACAATGCTGCGTTTATTTTTCTGGGAGGATTATATGCCAAAAGAAGATCAGATTGAGATGGATGGTGAAGTAGTTGACACTCTTCCGAATACCATGTTTCGAGTGAAATTAGAAAATGGTCACGTTGTCACCGCTCATATATCAGGGAAAATGCGTAAAAACTATATACGAATTTTAACGGGAGATCAGGTAAAAGTTGAACTTACTCCTTATGATTTATCGAAAGGACGAATCACATACCGAGCGAGGTAGATTTCGACTAATACACTAATGTTACGTGAGTTTCTCTTTAGATCTCAGTGCCTCTTTATTATCTCTTTTGCCAGCTTCGATCCTGAAATTTATCTGACCGTTTTCCTCTGATAAAAACACCTCTCCTCCAGAATTTGAAAGCTTCCCAAACAAAATATCCTCAGCCAGTGGTTTTTTTAGCTTCTCTTGAATCAATCGCGACATCGGGCGAGCACCCATCGATTTGCTATAACCATTTTCGACAAGCCATTCAACTACCGAATTATCAATGTGTAGAACCACATTTTTGTCATCTAATTGAACTTGTAGAGCCACCAAAAATTTATCCACTACGGTACGAATCGTTTGTCTGTCTAAGCTACTGAACTGAACTATAGCGTCCAGCCTATTTCTAAATTCGGGAGTAAAAGTTTTCTTGAGAATCTCTAGACCATCGCTCGAATGGTTCTGCTCCGAGAAACCAATAGATGACCTAGCCATTTCTTGTGCTCCAGCATTCGTTGTCATAACCAAAATTACATTTCGAAAGTCAGCTTTTCTGCCGTTGTTATCAGTAAGCGTTCCATGATCCATCACCTGTAAGAGAAGATTAAAGACGTCCGGATGTGCTTTTTCGATCTCATCTAATAAGAGTACAGCGTGTGGATTTTTAGTAACAGCCTCTGTCATTAGCCCGCCTTGATCAAATCCAATATAACCTGGTGGAGCTCCTATTAATCGCGAAACTGTATGTCTTTCCATATACTCTGACATGTCAAAACGTAGGAGCTCAATGCCCATAATTTTGGCGATCTGGCGGCTAACCTCTGTTTTACCTACACCAGTTGGTCCTGCAAAGAGAAATGAACCTATCGGTTTCTCACCTTCGTTTAAACCTGCTCTAGATAGCTTAATCGCCGTAGCTAAGGACTCTATCGCTTCATCTTGACCAAAAACTACCATTTTTAGATTAGTATCTAAATTTCTTAGAGAGTCGACATCAGACTTAGTGACATGTTTTGGAGGTATGTTGGCTATAGCGGCAACAACTCTCTCCATATCAGCGACCTGAATAAGCTTTTTTCGCTTACTCACTGGTTGCAGCCTTTGAAAGGCACCGGCCTCATCGATTACATCTATAGCCTTATCGGGCATAAACCGGTCGTTAATGTAGCGATCAGCTAGCTCTGAGGCGGCCTTAAGTGCTTTATCGCTATATCGCAGATCGTGATACTCTTCAAACTGCGGCTTCAATCCCCTCAGTATTCTATAAGTCGTATCGACATCAGGTTCCTTAATGTCTATTTTCTGAAATCTACGTGAAAGGGCTCTATCTCTTTCAAATATGCCACGATACTCTTGATATGTGGTGGAGCCGATACATCTCAATTCTCCTGAAGTCAAAGCAGGTTTTAATAGGTTGCTCGCATCCATTACACCTCCAGATGCTGCTCCTGCGCCAATTATTGTATGTATCTCATCGATGAATAGCACCGCATCTTGATTCTGCTTTAATTCATTTAGAAGAGCTTTAAAACGTTTTTCGAAATCGCCTCTGTATTTAGTGCCAGCTAAAAGTGAACCTAGATCAAGCGAGAAGATAACACTTTTGGATAATACCTCTGGCACACTTCCTTCCACGATTAATTTAGCTAACCCTTCCGCCACAGCGGTTTTACCCACCCCAGAGTCGCCAACTAGCAACGGATTATTTTTTCTCCTACGTGACAAGATTTGTACAACCCTATTTACCTCGCTGTGTCTGCCTATTAAGGGGTCAATTTTTCCACTTTCTGCACGCAAATTTAAATTAGTTGCAAATTCAGTTAAGGGACTTTTTTGGAAATCAGATTCAGAAGGTGAATCATCTCCCAGTATATCCATTCTCGATTCGCCATCATCCACTTGTGGATTTTTTGAAATTCCATGTGTGATAAAATTGACCACATCAAGACGTGCAATATCTTGTTGTTTCAAAAAAAACACTGCCTGACTCTCTTGTTCGCTAAAGATAGCAACTAAAACATTCGCTCCAGTAACTTCTCGTTTTCCTGATGATTGAACGTGAAAAACAGCCCTTTGTAAAACTCTCTGAAAACCAAGTGTAGCCTGGGTCTCTAATTTAGACTCGGAGTCTTCAAGCGTTGGGGTAGTAGCTTCAACAAAATCTCTCAATGCGACTCTTAAAGCTTCAAGATCGCAGTTGCAGGATTTTAAAACATTAGACGCTATCTCATTATCCATTAAAGCTAACAACAGATGTTCCACAGTCATAAATTCATGACGGTTTTTTCGTGCTGACTTAAATGCTAAATTAAGCGTAATTTCTAATTCTTTACTTAACATTCATTAATTCCCAATTTTTTAACTACTTAAACCTTTTATCGGTCTACCTCAATAGAACATAGGAGTGGTTGCTCACATTCTCTAGAATAGTCATTAACTTGTGCAGCTTTTGTTTCAGCTACATCTTTACTGAAAACGCCGCACACTCCTTTCCCCTCTGTATGGACTTTTAACATTACTTGAGTTGCCTTCTCTACATTCATTCCAAAGAAAACTCTGAGTATGTCTACCACAAAATCCATTGGCGTGTAATCATCATTTATTAACACGACCTTATACAGAGGAGGCTTTTTTAACTCAGGTTTTTCCTCCTGGGTAATAGTGTCCAGATCTTGATCAAATTCTTTTTCATCATCTGGCCCGCAGCAAACCTTTGTCTCAAAACTATCAACGCTTGTATTTAGATATTTTTTTTTCTGTCTAATCATTGCATTCAGAACTTCTAATTTAACGCAGATTTGAGTGCCATCGGCGCTAAAACATGATCGGTTATTTTATTATATCCCTAATTTACTTTGTTTTTGTTCATCTCGGTTCAAAAATATCAGTTTTATTCATTGTAAATCGAATCTAGCTACTTTGACATTGTGTGGTCTATGGTGTAAGAATCGGGTCGAGACTGCTACATAAGTAAATAATTACAATAAAGATAAAAATAACGGAGCAGATCCGATGAGTAAGGGACAAGTTAAATGGTTTAATAACGCGAAAGGTTTCGGGTTCATTTTACCAGATGACGGTGGAGACGACCTATTCGCGCATTATTCTGCCATTGGTATGGAAGGATATAAAACCTTGAAAGCAGGTCAGGAGGTATCCTTTGATACCATAGAGGGGCCAAAAGGTCTTCACGCAGCAAATATTCAACCAATTTCAAGTGACTCAGAAGACTCTGCACACGATGTAGAAGAAAATGTAGAGTCTACAGATGAGGACTAACATTGAATTAGCCTATTAAAATATTAATATTTAATAGGTTTTTAAACTACTCTGGGTAAGTTTATAATATAAGGCCCTGACGGATTTCTTGTGCCATGCCCAAAATTCTCTTGTTAAATAAGCCATTTGGGATCGTTTCTCAATTCTCCGGAAATGTAAGAGCAGAGACACTAGCTTCTTTAATCAGCGAAAAAGGTTTTTACCCAGCAGGTCGCTTAGATAAACACTCAGAAGGACTTTTAATTCTCACAAATGACGGCAAATTACAGAGTCAAATCAGTCACCCCAGATTTAAACTTGGTAAGACATACCTAGTCCAAGTGGAGAATGAAATCAGCACTGAAGCCATTGCCGTCTTGCGGGATGGAATACTTTTAAACGATGGTCTAACTGAGCCGGCGATTATTAATCGCATCATCGAGCCCGCCAATATCTGGAATCGCGATCCACCTATTAGGGAGCGCAAGTCCATTCCTACCAGCTGGATACGCATTACCATTTCCGAAGGAAAGAACCGACAAATTAGAAGAATGACGGCAGCTGCGGGCTTTCCAACCCTCAGATTAATAAGAATTGCTATTGGTGAGTGGTGCTTAGGTCACTTATTACCCGGTCAATTTATGCAAAAACAAGTTGAATATATTTAACTATCTCCATTTTCTTATAGCCTTTAGATCAGAGTTTCGACTATTAACCCATTTGTTATCCTTCTCGGTTCTTTGCTTTTTCCAAAACGGAGCTTCGCTTTTTAAAAAGTCCATCATGTATTGAGCCGCTAGAAACCCATCTTCGCGATGACGGCTCGCTACCCCGACGAAAACTATTTGGTCATCGGCTTTGAGCTCTCCTACTCTATGTATAATTTTGCTTTCCAATATTTCCCATTCCGAATGGGCTTGATTTTGAATATCTGTAAGCTTTTGCTCAGTCATGCCTGGATAGTGCTCGAGGTAAAGAGCCTGGACTACCTCACTCTCTGAATCTTGGTCATAGATCTGTCGCACTAGGCCGGTGAACGTAACAATAGCACCAGGACTAACGGCAAGAGATCTGAGACTTTCGTATTCAACACCAATATTAAAATCTTCATGCTGGACTGAAATCATATAAATCACCTTTTATGCCTAACCACCGGTCATCGGTGGGAAAAAAGCTATTTCATCATCTTCAGATAATTGACAGTCTTTCGATACGACGACTTGATTAACCGCAACTAAAATTTTTGGCGTTGAAGCGAAAACATCCTTAAAGATAGCATCTGATTGTTTGATGGAATCTATGAGTTCAGCGACGTTGAAAACATTATCTGGAAGAACCAAATCATCACACTCCCTACCCATTTGTTCCCTTAAGCTTGCAAAATAATGGATCTTAAGCATTTCCCTCGTTCCCTTTGCGAACAAAATGTCCGCTTTTACCACCATATTTTTCTTTCAATAAGAATGGCCCAACTATCATTTCTTTATCGACAGCTTTACACATATCGTAGATGGTCAAACCAGCAATTGACGCCGCTGTTAGTGCTTCCATCTCGACCCCGGTCGGGCCTTTAACTTTGCACTCTGTAATGATTGTTATCTTGCTATCTAACTCATTGATAGAAAAATCTACTTTAACACTAGTGAGCATAAGTGGGTGGCAAAGAGGTATCAATTGGGAACAATTCTTTGCAGCCTGTATGCCTGCTATCCTCGCGACCGATAAAACATTACCCTTTTCATGCTCGCCAGATAGGATTAAATTAAGAGTTTTAGTCTGCATTGAGATAGATCCAACAGCAACTGCTACCCTTTTTGTATCGGATTTCTCTCCGACATCAACCATCTTAGCGTCGCCTTGACTATCTATATGGCTAAGTTCACTCATACCTTTATTATCCAAAACTATCAGTTTGTGTGGTGGTTAACTATCATACAATTTTTCAAACAGAGTATATAATGTATACGATGTCTGATTTGCTTAATACTTTGTCTGGCGAGAATAATAATTCTATGCCTAATCTACACATAACGGTAGCCTGCATCTTGTATCAAGAGGACAAATTCTTGTTTGTCCGAGAAAGGGACGAGGGAAAAATTGTATATAATCAACCCGCTGGGCACGTTGAGGCAGGTGAAACGGTCTTGGAAGCAGCTAAGCGAGAAACACTTGAAGAAACGGGGTGGGAAGTCGAAATAAGTGGCTTCTTAGGAATTTACCATTACACCGCGAAAAAATCCGGTATTTGTTATGTGCGCCACTCGTTTATCGGAAAAAAACTGTGTCACCGAAAGGATTACAAGCTTGATGAAGATATTATCGATACTTGCTGGATGAGTCTTAACAAAGCCGAAAAATTGAGTAAACATATGCGCAGCCCTCTTGTTTTAAAAACTCTATATGACTTTAACGAGAGGAATCACTACCCTATTTCTCCGATTTCTTATCAATGCCGGAATAATACCAGTCGTGACTCCTAACAAACATATAATTGTTGGAATGTCTGGTGGAGTTGATTCTTCAGTAGCTGCTTACTTACTACTCAAATCTGGTTATCAAGTAGAAGGCCTTTTCATGAGAAACTGGGAAGAGGATGATGGCACTGAATATTGTACAACTAAAGACGACTTAATAGATGCAGCAAGTGTTTGTGAAGCATTAAATATCAAACTTCACGTCGCTAACTTCGCGGCGGAGTATTGGGATAATGTTTTCAAGCATTTCCTGAAAGAATATGAGGCTGGGCGCACTCCTAATCCCGATATCCTTTGTAATAAAGAGATAAAGTTTAAAGCATTCCTTGATTATGCGTCAGGCTTAGGAGCGGACTTCATTGCAACAGGCCATTACGTTAGGAAAAAAGATATCGGTAACCATACATACCTACTCAAAGGAATAGATCCAAACAAAGATCAAAGTTATTTCTTGAGTCAGGTTGGGGAAAGCTGTCTCAAGAAAAGTATGTTTCCCGTCGGGGGGTTGAATAAATCAGAGGTCAGAGATATTGCCAAGACCTTAAATCTTTCTACCTTTGATAAAAAGGATAGCACCGGTATCTGCTTTATAGGCGAACGAAAATTTAAGGATTTTTTATCTGAGTACGTTCCTGCAAAAATTGGTAATATTGAGACTCAAGATGGAAAAATTCTAGGCGAGCATTCGGGCGTGGCGTTTTATACTATTGGACAAAGGCAGGGGCTAGGAATTGGTGGAGTCAAAGACCAAGAAGACCAAGCATGGTATGTAGTACATAAAAATATTCAGGAAAATGTTTTGATAGTTGCGCAAGGTAACGAGCATCTTGATTTATACTCAAACAACTTAATAGCTAGTCAGCTTTTCTGGATAAATGAGCAGGTCCCGAATTTACCATTGAGATGCTCTGCAAAGATTAGATATCGACAAAACGATCAAGTATGCTTGGTTAAAAATCTTCAAAACGGATTGCTTCAAGTCGATTTCGATGAGCCTCAAAGAGCGGTGACACCTGGCCAACATGTAGTTTTCTATGATGATGATCATTGTTTAGGGGGAGCAGTCATTGAGCGCTAGTCCGCTAACTTTTAGTAATTGGGAAAATCAAAACATAGCATTGTGCGCAGTGGCCCAATGTGCAGCGCTAGTGCATGAGCTCGCAATTGGAAAAGAGATTAGGCAAAGTCAGTTAGCTGGCGCAATTAATCCCCTTTTAATTTTAAACCCTGAATCTGTAGAACAGGTATACCCGAATCTTGAGAGTTTATCTCTAGGTTTTTCTACCATCCAAAGCATTCTCAGAAGCAACCGCATAAAACAAAACTCTCAAATTAGGCGATATATAGCTGAGATACTAATTTTAAGAAAGAGCCTTTCACAAAATATGATAATGCAGTCAGTTGTTAGAGCCGGATTGAGTAATTTAGAGCCAATAAGACCCTCGCTAATTGATTGTATGCAGACTAATCAGCAAGAGATTAATGAACAAAATCAAAAATTTGAAGAAATTTCCTCCCTATATCGAAAAACTCTGAGCACACTGAAACATCGAATTAGAGTAGCAGGTAAGGTTCAATTTCTTAAAAATGAAATTGTTTCAAATAAAATTAGAGGTCTACTTTTCGCGGGGGTTCGATCTGCGGTTCTTTGGCATCAGCTTAACGGCAGATATTGGCGCCTTTTTGTTTACAACAAGCGAATAAGTAATACTGTTAGTGATATTAATCAGAAAATAACTACCGAAATTTAATAATACTCGGACATATTAATCATGCCAAATCTCCAAACAAATCCATTAATGTCGCTCTCCCCTCTTGATGGTCGTTATAGAGCGAAATGTGAAGAATTAAATCCCTTTTTTAGTGAATTTGGTTTAATTAAGTATCGCTTGATAGTTGAAGTTTCTTGGTTAAAGTCATTATGTGGTTGTGCTGGCATAGAGGAACTAATAAGAATTGATAATTCAAATCTAGGCAAACTAGATTCTCTCGTCGAATCATTTCAATTAAACGACGCAGAACGTATTAAAGAAATTGAGAAAACCACAAATCATGACGTAAAAGCGGTTGAATATTTCATTAAAGAAAATCTCGAACATGAAAAGGAATACAAGCCTCTCGTAGAGTTTATCCATTTTGCTTGCACTTCAGAAGATATAAATAATTTAGCTTACGCTTTGATGCTTAAAGAGGGGCGAGACAATGTTTTAGTTCCTGTTATACAAGAGATAGTTGATCGTATTTCTTCATTGTCAAAAGACTACTCAGAGCAACCTATGCTTTCAAGAACGCATGGCCAACCAGCATCACCAACTACTGTAGGAAAAGAATTTGCAAACATTGCATACCGATTGAAGCGACAACTTGAATCAATTAGAAGTAGCGAGATTCTTGGCAAAATAAACGGAGCTGTCGGAAACTACAATGCTCATATTTTGGCTTACCCGAATATCAATTGGGAATCCCATTCAAAAGAATTTGTGGAAAGCCTTGGTATTAACTGGAATCCGTATACGACTCAAATTGAACCCCATGACTGTATCGCCGAATTAATGCATGCTTTTTCTCGTTTTAATACTGCCCTTCTCGACTTTAATCGCGATATCTGGGGCTATATTTCGCTGAGTTATTTTAAACAAGCTTCTGTTGATGAAGAAATTGGCTCATCCACGATGCCTCATAAGGTAAATCCAATCGATTTTGAGAACTCAGAAGGAAATCTAGGGTTAGCGATTGCAATCTTTGGACACCTAGCAGATAAACTCCCGATTTCGCGATGGCAGAGAGATCTTAGTGATTCGACAGTTCTTAGAAACCTTGGCACAGGTTTCGGTTACAGTTTGATAGCTTATCGATCGCATTTAAGAGGACTTTCAAAATTAGAGCTTAATCCTGAAAGAATTGATAAGGATATTGACGAATGTTGGGAAATACTGGCGGAACCGATTCAGACAGTAATGAGGCGATACGGAATATCAATGCCATATGAGAAACTTAAAGAACTGACGCGAGGCAAACAAATTGATCATGAAACACTGCAAGAATTTATATCTAAGCTTGATATTCCGGAACATTCTAAAAAACATCTGCTGAAACTTACGCCTCGAACTTATATCGGAAACGCTATCGATCAGGCGAAGTCCATCTGACGTAAATGAATTTAAACTCCAACTTTGACCATCAAGAATTTCTGAAAAACTCTTGGCAAAAAAAACCGAAGTTAATAAAAAATTTTCTCTCCGCCGATAACTTAATAACTCCCAATGAACTCGCAGGCCTCGCATGCGAAAGTTTTATCGAATCCCGATTATTAACTGAAAATCCTCCAATAAAGATTCACCATGGTCCTTTCAGAGAAGAAGTTTTTGGAAAATTGCCTTCTAAGAATTGGACCTTACTTGTTCAAAGTGTTGATCATTACCGTGATGAGGAAAGATTTTTAAAAAAATTATTCGACTTTGTACCGAACTGGAGGTTAGATGACATTATGGTCTCGTATGCAACTCCTGGAGGAGGTGTTGGAGAACATTTCGATCATTACGATGTGTTTTTGGTTCAAGGAGAAGGATCAAGACTCTGGCAACTAGGAAAGCCTTGTGGCCCTGATACGGTAATAGATGATTCTTCAGGACTTAATTTAGTATCCGAATTTTCAATCACACAGGAGTTTATACTTGAGCAGGGGGATGCACTTTATATACCCCCACACATTTCACACAATGGAGTCGCGCTAACAAATAGCTTATGCTTTTCTGTAGGCTTTAGAGCGCCTTCAATCTATGAAATGTCCCCAAAAGGAATTGAAAACAATCCATTTCTCCGCTTTACAAACATTCAGGTTTTAGACAAGCCAGATTTTAGTTGTGAAATTACTGAGGAAGATCTACAACATGCCTTCAACTTATCGGCATATGATGACTATGAAGGGTTTGTCCGATTATTTGGTACCCTCGTGACTGAACCAAGATCTAGGGAACTATTTTTCAATGAAGAAGTGGAATCGCTACAAGATTTATTAGTTAGAACTGAAGGGTATGGGAAGCTGAATCTTCATCCTTGTAGTCGCATGGCTTTCTGTGTAATCAGTAGTCTAGATTTAGTTCTTCTGTTCGTCGATGGCAGAACCTATCCTGTCACCATAAATGAAGCTAACTTAGTAAAAGAAATGAGTAATAACTGCTGCTTTAAAAGCTTTATTAGTAAGCATCACACCAGCGAGTGTGCTGGTATTGTGTTAGACATGCTGAGATTTGGAAGTCTTCAAACTTAGAATTAGATTCTAATTAGCCTTACAATAAACTCATATATTCAAAGCGTTAATTCACGATCACTAGCTTTAATAAATTCTCTCCTTAATTCATCGTAGCTTGTCACTGAAGGATATTGGGGAAACTCTTCTATGACATTCCTCGGCGCACGAAACAATATTCCAGCTTCCGCCTCACAGAGCATTGTAGTATCATTATAAGAATCTCCTGATGCGATAACACGATAATTAAGGCTATGAAACGCTTTTACACACTGCCTCTTCGGATCTTTTTGTCGTAGTTTATAGTCTGTAATGTTCCCATATGAATCCACAATCAGACGATGACAGAATAACGTGGGAAACTTAAGTTGACGCATCAATGGCTCTGAAAACTCATAGAATGTATCGGATAAAATAACTAGTTGGAATCGCTCTTTCAGCCATGCTACAAAATCAATCGCACCATCCATTGGGGACATAGCAGATATTACACTTTGGATATCTCTTAACCCTAGATTATTTTCTCTGAGCAATCTAAGACGCTGCTTCATCAAAACATCGTAATCAGGAATATCTCTTGTGGTCGCACGTAATTCGTTGATTCCTGTTTTCTCTGCAAAATCAATCCATATTTCGGGAACAAGAACACCTTCTAAGTCTAAACAGGCAATTTCCATTATTTAATTCTCCAATCTAAATCATAGTTCTCCTTACCAGAATAGCATGAAGTAAGGATTTTCCTTTGAGGTAAGAAATCGATGATCTTAATATTATTAGCTTTAATAGTGTAAAATACCAGATTCTTAGCTTACCAAAGCATTGGATAGTAACTTTCTCAGCTTCGACATACGCATAAAGCTAGTTCGATTAAAAGTCAGGGATAGTAAGGGGAAAAGGCATAAGCTCTTGAGGTTGACATGGATTTAGATTTAACTAGAGTCAATAAAGAACTCCGGAATGAAACCCCGGAGAAAATAATTGAATGGGCAGTTTCTGTAAGTAAGCGGCCTATTCTAACTACTAACTTTGGGCCATATGAAGCCGCAATACTTCACGCGTGCGTCAAATGTCAGCCAGATATAACGGTTGTCTGGTGCGATTCGGGGTATAACACTGACGAAACTTACCGCCATGCGGATGAATTAATCGCGCGACTTAAACTTAATATTTCTGTCTATTTACCACTTAAATCAGCGGCCCATAGAAACGCAGTTTTGGGATCGATCCCCGACGTTGATGACCCAGGGCATCCTGAATTTACAGAAGAAGTGAAGTTAGAGCCGTTTCGCAGAGCCATGGTGGAGCATAAGACCGACCTTTGGCTTAACAATGTCCGTAAAGGGCAGACAGAGTTCAGAGATTCGTTAGATATTGCTTCCAAGTCTTCTGAAGGGATATTGAAGGTCAGTCCTTTTTTCTATTGGGCTGACGAAGAACTATCGAAATATTTAGATAGAAATCATCTCCCTAATGAAACAAATTATTTTGATCCTACAAAAGTTCTTCAACATAGGGAGTGTGGTCTGCATACAGGTTAAATTTTCGACGCTTTAAGACGAGCATCTAATTTTAAACAGGCAGTTAAAGGGATGGATTTCTTACTTCACATTTTGGCAGGTGCGTCCGTGGGCTTCGCTATTGGCGTAACCGGCGTTGGTGGCGGCTCATTAATGACCCCACTCCTGTTAGTCTTCGGCTACCCAGCCCCGGTAGCAATAGGAACAGACCTTTTATACGCAGCGATCACGAAGGCAAATGGAGCCTACGCACATCACAGAAGAGGTAATGTCGACTGGAAAATAGTTATTCTTCTAGCAAGCGGGAGCATTCCCGTCTCAATTTGTCTCCATGCATTTTTTTTAGATACGAATTTTCAGAACTCACCGCAATTTGAAGAACTCTTAACAAAAAGTTTAGGTATGATGTTAATTGTTACTAGTATAATATTGATATTTAAGGATTATATAAGGAATAAATCAGTTGAGGAAGTACCAGGTTTTTTTATGATCCCGCTCCACAGACACCGCTCTACAATAACCTGGGCAATGGGTTTGTTACTTGGTGTCTGTGTAACCCTATCTTCCGTAGGGGCAGGCGCGTTCGGAGCCGCGATTCTCTTAACTATTTATTCTCAAACATCGATAGTGAAAATTATTGGAACAGACATTGCTCACGCCGTTCCGCTGACCTTCATTGCTGGATTAGGATACTTATTCAGCGGATTTGTGGACAATTTATTACTTATCAGCTTATTACTAGGCTCACTTCCCGCTATTCACGTAGGCTCAAAAGTTAGCGCGCATCTACCCGATAAAATCTTGCAGCGCACACTCGCGATTATTTTGCTTGCACTCGGCGCGGTTTATATTGTCTAAATGGATTATTCATTAGCTATTCCGCTAGGGACATGACCTGTTGTAACGTGGTTTCTCGCTGATTCGCAATGCGATCGCTGGTCATCAAAGAAAACATCAGCGTCGAAAGCAGCAAGGAATTCGCCCTTTTCAAGACCTCCAAGGAACAGTGACTCATCAATTCGGATATTCCATGCCCTGAGTGTCTTTATAACTCTCTCATGAGCGGGTGCTGATCTTGCCGTAACAAGACACGTTCGAATTGGAGCTTTTCCGTTGGGGAAGGCTTGTTGGATTTGTTGTAATGAAAAGAGAAATGGTCTAAAAGGGCCTCCATCTAAGGGTTTATCCGCCGACTCTCTCTCATTTTCTGAGAATGCTTTAAGCCCTGAATCTTTAAAAATCTTTTCCGACTCGTCAGAGAATAAAACTGAATCGCCATCAAAAGCTATTTTTAAAACTTCCGAAGACGAATTCCGTTTTTTGGAGGGCAATATTGTCGCAGCGGCAACACCCCGATCTAAGGCCGCTCTAACATCCGCGCCATCTGCAGACAAAAATAGGTGGCAATCAAACGCATTAACATAGCTATATGGGTAATTTCCACCAGTAAACGCCGCTCTCGAAATGTCCAGCCCATAGTGCTGAATCGAGTTAAACACACGTAGTCCAGTATCCGCTGAATTTCTTGACAAAAGAATTACTTGGACCGGCCTGTCATTAAGTGAATTGTTAAGCGAGAGCAGCTTTTTGACGAGTTCGAAAGCAAAACCTTCTTTTAAAGGCTCGCCCTCTCGGGAGATCTGATAATCCTTATAAGCATCCAAACCCTGCTCTTCATACACTCGATGACTATCAGTCATATCAAACAAGGCGCGTGAAGATATCCCTATAACTAATTGTTTTAATTTATTTTTAATAATCCTAATTCCTAGATAAGTGATAATTTAAAAACATAAATTACTATAAGGCTGCTGCTTTATTTGATCTTAAATTGCGCTCCAGTGCCCTCTATCCCACAATAACCATTGGGATTCTTTCCTAAATACTGCTGATGATAAGTTTCAGCATAATAAAATGTTTTCAAGGATTTGATTTCAGTAGTTATATTTGGATATTTATACTCTAACAAAGCACCCTGAAATAGCCCCAAACTGCTCTTAGCTTCGCTAAGTTGGTCCTCACTATTACCATAAATGGCTGATCTATACTGCGTACCGACGTCGTTACCCTGCTTCATTCCTTCAGTGGGATTATGTGACTCCCAGAAAACCTTGAGCAGTTCCTTGTAAGATATTTTCCCAGGATCGAAGAAAACTAACACAGCCTCAGTATGTCCGGTTTGGCCAGAGCAAACATCCTCATAAGAGGGGTTTGCGGTTATTCCCCCAGCGTAACCAACGGCTGTGCTGTAGACACCAGGAAGCGACCAAAAGAGTCGCTCTGCCCCCCAGAAACAGCCCATCCCAAATACAGCTTTATGTATGTGATCTGGCACGGGCTCTACAATTGTATTACCCAGAATATAATGATTAGGGTCGACACGTATCGTCAAAGATCTATCTGGCAGGGCTGTCGTCGTGTCGGGCAATTCTAGTGGTTTACTAACAAATCCAAACAAACTCATTGTTTTACCTTAACTTTCTCTAGTTGAATGATGATAGTTATTACGGCATGATTTCTGTGCTTTAATAACGAGCTAAATCTCGCTTGTTCATGGGTGCATCCGTTAAATCGATACTAAATTATTTCTCAGAATTGGTTCAAAATAAAAGTAAATTATGAAAATATATTGTCCGGTCTCACCATACGCTACTATCGTTCAGGTTTTAATATTAGTTGGGTTTCTCTATTCAGAGATTATCTTGGCCAACAATCAAATTATAGACGGCTCGCGATCTCAAGCCCAATGGTCTACCGCATCACTTATGGATATAAACCACGACAAACTCGCGAGCAATGAAATTCTTCCCTTCAGAATTGAAATAGATGATGCAGCACTCGAAGACCTTCAAGCGCGGATAGCTAACACCCGACTTCCTGACCAATTAAATAATATCAGCTGGGAATATGGCACAGAGCTTTCATTCATGAATCAGCTGATTACTTATTGGACTGAGGAATTCGATTGGAGAGCACAAGAAGCAGTGCTTAATCAATTTGATCAGTACACAACCGAAGTGGAAGATTTAAGCCTTCACTTCATACACCAACGTTCTCAGAATCCGGATGCGATTCCCTTAATGATCGTTCATGGATGGCCCGGATCAATATCTGAGTTTTATAAAATAATAGATCCACTATCTAACCCACTGTCACATGGTGGTGATATTTCGGATTCCTTTCACGTAATTGCCCCCTCACTCCCAGGGTTCGGTTTCTCAGAAGCACCTTCCGAACCAGGTTATTCACCTGAGAGAATTGCAATAATATTAGCGCAATTAATGCAAAAATTAGGGTATGAAAGATACGCGATTGCCGGAGGGGATTGGGGAGCAATCATAAATCGTCACCTAGCTAACCATTTCCCTGACAGATTGATTGGATTGCATTCAAACATGATGCTTGCCTCACCTCCTGCTGATAGTGAAAAAAGGGCTGAGATCACTGAAGAGGAGGAAAGAATAAGATCAGCTAGACAGACATACATGCTTAATGAAGTAGCCTATCAACAAATACAAGGAACTAAACCACAATCTCTTGGTTATGGACTTACGGATTCTCCTTCAGGTTTAGCCGCATGGATTGTAGAAAAATTTCATGGTTGGACTGATATGCCTCAAGGCAGCGAAGGAAATTTAACCGACCATTTCAGCTTTGATGAGTTGTTAACAAATATTTCAATCTATTGGTTTACAAATACAATCACCTCCTCTACGAGAATCTATTATGAGAACCGAAACACGCTACAAATAAAACCAATGGAATTTATAAACGTTCCAACTGGCGCTGCAATATTCCCGGCCGAAATATTTATCACACCACGCGCCTGGGCTGAAGAATCCTATGACTTAAGACACTGGACAGTAATGGATGAGGGAGGTCATTTCGCCGCTTTAGAGAAGCCAGAATTATATATAGAGGATTTACGCAAATTCTTTCGTCTATTACGCTAGATTGGCGTTGTCTAATTTGACAGCAAGCTTTAATTTACAGGTATAAAATGACAACAACAAATGTTAATAATAATGGAATACTAAGCTGGATTGAGAGATCCGGAAACAAATTACCTGATCCTGTTTTTATATTCTTATGGTGTATTGCGGCGGTTGTCATTTTAAGCGTAATCGCAAATTTTTTTAACATTTCAGCCTTGCACCCCACACTCCTCGGCGAAGGAGGAAATCAAGCAGTAATTAATGCGGAGAGCTTGCTCTCGGCATCTAATATTCAGCGTCTTCTCGTCGATATGCCAGCGACATTCACAAGTTTTCACCCATTAGGTTACGTTTTGGTGGTTATGCTTGGTGCAGGGGTAGCCGAACGCTCAGGGCTCTTTGCCACTGCAATGAGTACCGGCATGTCCAAGGCTCCAAGATTTCTTTTAACTCCTTCAGTAGCTCTCATTGGTATGCTAGGAAATCTCGCAGCAGATGCCGCTTACGTAGTTCTGATCCCGCTAGCCGGAGTTGTTTTTGCTGCGGCGAATAGGCACCCCATTGCGGGAATCGCAGCCGCTTTTGCGGGTGTCTCCGGAGGCTTTTCTGCTAACTTGATCCCAGGACAACTCGAACCATTACTTTTCGGCATCACAGAGGCTGCAGCTGAGACACTCGACCCTTCTTGGAATGCGAATATGGTAGGTAATTGGTATTTCATTAGTGTAATGACTTTTGTCTTTCTGCCAATTATTTGGTACGTAACGGACAGAATAATAGAACCGCGCCTGGATACGAATATGCCGAGCAACGGAATCAGTGAGAGCGCTGGTATCGTAACGCCCTCAGATTCTGGGCTCAAAGAAAATGAAATTAAAGGTCTGAAATTAAGTGGGCTAGCATTGCTTGGCGTTATATTATTCTGGTTTCTTTTATGTGTAGTACCTGGCGCTCCTCTTATCAATAATGACGCAACCGGTGTTGAAAAATATAACCCGCTCCTCCAATCGTTAGTTGCTGGATTTTTCATTCTCTTCTTAGCGGCAGGTTGGGCGTATGGTCATGGCTCGGGGACTATAAAAAATCATAGAGATGTTGTTCAAATGATGAGTGAATCAATGGCTGACTTGGCCTACTATTTGGTTCTAGCATTCACCGCGGCGCATTTCGTTGCAATGTTTAGTTGGTCAAATCTAGGTCTCATCTTCGCAATTAATGGTGCATCCATTCTTCAAAGTTCGAATTTACCCGATACCGTTTTACTCTCGCTAGTTATTTTGTTTGGCGCAATTATAAACCTATTCATTGGTTCGGCTAGCGCTAAGTGGGCGCTTTTGGCGCCAGTTCTCGTGCCTATGCTAATGCTGCTTGGAATAAGTCCCGAAATGAGCACGGCCGCATACCGAGTAGGTGATGGGGCAACTAATATCATTACGCCTCTGATGCCTTATTTCCCTCTAATTTTGATCTTCTGTCAAAGATGGCAGAAAGAATTTGGAATCGGTAGTCTTGCAGCGACAATGCTCCCCTACTCCATCGGTCTCTTATTCGCCGGTTTACTCATGACCGTATTTTGGGTAATTTTTTCACTTCCTCTGGGGCCCAATGCACCACTAGATTTCAACTTATAGTTATTTTGAAAATCATTTTTTATGGCTAAGACTATGATGTTTAATAAATTTTCTGTTATTTTTGTTTTGGTTTATTCATCTTCAGCGTTATTCTCTCAGGAAATAAATTATCCTGAGTCATTCGATCAACCCATGAAACTTTTTCCTGAAGCTATGGGTAACTTTCATTTCCCAATTTCTTCCGCCAGTCGGGAGGCGCAAGAGTTCTTCAATCAGGGCTTCCAACTGATGTATGCATTCGCAAAAGAGGATGCTGCTCGATCATTTCAGGCTTCACATTTAGCAGACCCCGACTGTGCAATCTGCTGGTGGGGTGAAGCATGGGCTTGGGGCTCTTATTTGAATGGCGCGATGACAACCGCTCAGGCACCTCGAGCATACTTTGCGCTTCAAGAGGCCCTCAAGAGGCTTAATTTTGCAAGCAAAAAAGAAGCCGATATGATTAAAGCCCTACAGCCACGCTATATTGAGAATTTTGAGCCTCAAAATCGAAGAGAACAGGATCAAGCTTATGCGGATGCCATGGCTGATTTGGCGAGCAAATACCCAGACGATTTAAACATTGTGACTTTATACGGAGACTCTCTTTTTCTACTCGAGGAGAGGCGCGGCTACAGAAGCCTTGATGACCCAAACGTAACACGGCTGCACAATGTTTTATTATCAGTATTAGACAGGGACATAACCCACCCTGGAGCCTGCCATTTGTTGGTTCACGCGACCGAATCCACACCGACACCTGAATTAGCAGCACCCTGTGCAAAGCACTTAGGTAATACAATACCGGGTGCCAGCCACATTAATCATATGCCAAGCCACACCTGGAATGAAATGGGCCTTTGGCAAGAAGCGGTTCGGTCTAATACAATAGCTTGGCATTCAGACCAAAAAGCTGCTTTTGGGAAAGGCTTTGCTATTTATCCAACACATAATCTAACCATGCTCTACTACGCTGCAAGCATGGGGGGGTTAAGTGCTACTGCGATTCAGGCTGCAAAGGACCTAGCAAAGCTCAATGGAAATACTGCTATGTTGTCGCTAGCGCTGATTAGGTTCGGGCGTTTCGACGAAGTACTTGAAATGGATTCTAAACCAAATGGCGAAATCAATATCAGCATGTATGATTTTGCTCAAGGTTATGCGTCATTAAAACAGGGGAAAATCGAAACGGCAGAAAGTATTTTACAATCATTATGGGATCTTACGAATACAACTACTGCGAGATTCAGATTTCATGATGGAAAAGACATTGTCGGAACAATGGCGGGTATACTCGAGGGGGAATTAGCATGGAGCGAAGGCAATATGGAAGCAGCAATAAAATCATTCGAGAAAGCCGCCGAATATTACGAGAATCTAAATTATGATGAACCCGAGCCGCTGCCTTTTTCGCCGCGTCATTGGCTTGGGGCGGCATACTCCGAAATTGGCGCGCACTCTAAAGCCCTAGAACAGTACAACATCGATATAGACGAGCATCCTCACAATATATGGGGTCTTTGGGGTGTCAAAGAAGCTTTATCGAATCTAGATAGAAACGACCGAAAAATAAACGAAGAATTAGAGAAGGCATTCTCTTTTTCAGACGTTTGGTTACCAAACACAAAGTTATAAAGCCTAAGCAGAATTCCTTGAGGCATTGATATTTCCAATAAGGCTTCGAATTATCATATTTTCAAACAACGTGATCTCCTCATGGTTTTTGGGAGATTCTTCTTTAAGGGCTCTTATTTTAATTAAAGCAAATTGTTGAATGACCAAGAGCGGAAGTACTACCCTTTGTCTTAATGAAATACTTGACCGACTACCTGGATGGTCTTCCAATAAGACAGATTGACCAGACACTTTGAGGGCCATTTCTTTACTTAGTTGAAACTCAATATAAATATCATTCCAAAACTTACCAAACACTGGATCTTCTTTCATATATTGAGTCAAAGCAAAGTTTGCCTTACTCATACTCTGCATGCTATTAGCTAGCAGTGCTCTGAAAAATTCTGAACTATTATACAGCTCTATACATTCGTTAAATCTACTGGTGTCTTCCATGTGCTTCAAAGCTGTTCCAATACCAAAATACCCTGGAACATTCTGCTTTAACTGTCCCCACGCACCCACGAACGGGATTGCTCGCAAATCCTCAAAAACCAAATCCTTGTCAGAAGTTCTTGATACCGGTCGACTTCCTATATTGGACTGTCCGTAGTAGTTCAAAGTACTCATTTCATTGAGATATCGTAAAAATAATGGGTGGGATTTGAATTCTAGATATTTTTTATGAGCTATGCTCGCTAAATTATCGATAAGTCTTCTTTCAGATTTACTTAACTCTTTCTCTGGACGATCTTCTAAATTATTCTCTAATCCAGCAGCGATTAACTGCCTAAGGTTATGTATGGCTCCAATTTCCGTTCCATAATACGAACTAATTGTTTGTCCTTGAACCGTTAACTGAATTTGATTCGCCTCAATATCTTTACCAAGTGAAGAGTAAAATTTATAGGTACTTCCTCCTCCTCTTGCGGGAGGCCCGCCACGACCATCAAAAAAACAGGCTTCAACTTCAAACAGACGAGAAACTCGAGTCAGGCATTCTTTTGCTGAGTAGATAGCCCAGTTAGCCATCAAATAGCCGCCATCTTTAGTACCGTCAGAAAAGCCTAGCATCATAGTTTGTTTATTTGATCTTCGTGTCAAATGCTCACGGTAATTGAGCGACTCATAGAGAATACGCATACTCTTCTCTGAATTTTTTAAATCCAATATTGTTTCAAATAGAGGAATAATATCTACACTGAGATCTTTAGCATTCCATCCACATAATCGAAACAAGGCAAACAACCGGGCAACGTCTATCGCTCCCCGACAATTGCTAATAATATATCGATGACAGGCATGCTCTCCATTTGCCTTTTGGAGCTCTTTAATGGCATACAAAGACTCTAAAGTGTCCTTACTAAGAGCATTCTCTATCCGGGTTAGATTTACTAATCCGCCTAACGATAACAAACTTTCGATTTGCTCCAATTCATCTTGATTATCGAAAGTAGTGGGCTTTAGCTCGGGTTGATGAGTAAATACATCTGACAGCGCCTTATTAATAATACGAGAGTCCTGACGAATGTCTAGACTAGCAAAATGAAAACCAAACGCGTGGATCTTTCTCTTAAACGAGTCTATCTTTTCAACAAACAACCCTTGAAAATCGTTTTCTAAAATTACCCTTATTGAGTCTAATTCGGTGATTAGTTCGCCAGGATTTCCGTAACATCGCTCTATTTGATTTGTGAGCTCCAGATGCAGCTGATGCTCGATAGCTTCAATTTTGTGAATGACTCCGGAAAAACTTAACCGTCTTCGAAGTGATCTGACTTCTCCGTGATAGCATTCAATTATGCGCGCTCTTAGCTTATCAGCAACACTTCGCGTTATTTCTGAAGATACATACGGATTTCCGTCTCTGTCCCCTCCGGGCCAGAATCCAATACTGATAAGCGCCTCTCGTTCACTTCTGGAATTCATATGCTCACCAAGATAATCGAATATATGTCCTAGAGACTCATAAAAAACATTGCTCAAGTACCAGGATAGTTGCAGTGCTTCATCTAAGGGAGATGGTTTCTCTTTCTGGAAAAAAGGCGTATTACCCAGCTGTTGTAGCAGCTGTCGGGCCAATTCAATATCATTTGACTTGATGGCATCAGTCAAATCCGTAATTATTGCTAAAACCGCACCGGGATAAAATTGCGTTGGATGGGCTGTTAAGATTACTCGAGCTGAAAACTTCGAGAGAATTGCTTTTAATTCATCCTGCATGCCATGAGTTTCTGTCCGCTCGATCAGCTGTCTTAACTTATTGGACTCTTCCGTGCGATGAATTTCCTTATACGCAGAGTCTTCCAGAGCGTCGATAAGGACGACTTGACGTTCGACATATTGGATAATTTTAAATAGGAATTTGAGTCTTTCCGTGTCAGTCAAGTTTGGGCGATGGGAACTAAAAAATTCCGTTAGTATTTCCTCTGGGTTTTTCTCCTCTAGTAGCCCTTTACGGCATGTTTCCTCGAGCAAAGGCAGGAGTATTCCAATCTCTTCAACCGTATCGAGAGGAAGCGTTAGAAATAAGCTGTTATATAGCTGATATTTTAACTCAACCAAATTTTCGTAATGGTCTTCTACTCGTGACTCTAGCATAAGAAATTATAGTTAATTGACGGCAAACACATATTCGATATGTCGATTCTACCCTGAAAATAAGTTTTAGGCCTTACGACATTTGTAATGTTACAATTTACTGTGTTGTTAAATTCGATTTAACTACTCCTAATAGTTATAAGAAAATTTAAGTACGTTAACGAATATGCTTACCAGTATGACTAAATTCTCGTTAAAGATGGCAGCTTATTTATTGCTATGTAAGCCCTTGTTTGCACAAACAGAACTACCCATCAATTCTGATTCAAATCAGTTTGTTTGGAATCTAGTAATTGCTCTAATTGTAATCGTGTTCACCCTTGCTAGCGCAGCTCTTCCCTTAG
>CACAEJ010000012.1 GCA_902531515.1 uncultured Pseudohongiella sp. | reverse complement strand
GAATTAACTTCCAATAAAGGAATCCGAAATTCACCGTTGGCTGAGTTAAAAGAGGCAACGCCCTCCACTGGACCTCGTCGACGCATCACACTATCTGCGTTAACTTGAATTATAAGATCTTCCTCTGATTGTACTACGCTAAAATTCATGCTGAGTAGATCTGAACCATTATCTATATCTACTGAAGTGATCAATAACCCTGAATTAATTTCAAACACATGGGGAGCGCCACTGTATCTTGTTACCACCTCCACATTCATGTACACGAAATCTGTTGGATCAGTATATGCAGATTTTACATAAGGAGCGCTTTCAGCCTTGTACCCAAGATTTACCGTTGGTTGGTTGTCTATTGCATCAACGATCGTCATTCCATCACCCAATACTACCCCAAGTACCGTGAACCCCCCGTTTAATGTATCTAGATTTACGTTATCGGCTAAGTTTACAAACCATTGATTTGTCGCGCTATCCGGATTTCCATCTAATTTAGCCATTGCTACAGTGCCGCGAGAGTTTGATACATTGAATTCATTAACTATGGGTGAATCTGTGACCACATCGATGGGTCCAACGTATGGCTGAAAGCGATAAGCACCGCCTTGCGCAACAAAATCGTCAATTACTCGATGAAAATAAGTCCCATTGTAATCGTTGCGCTCTACATAATTTAAAAAATTCCTAACTGTGATTGGCGCGGAGTCATCAAATAATTCAATAGAAAAATCGCCTATACTGGTGCTGATACGGACCATCGTGCCGGCGACACAGGCAAACGGCATGCATAGAACGATAACGAGGCACAAACAAGCAGGTTTGGTCCTTTTCTGAGACTGACCTGTAGAAAACATTTACTCTTTCACTCTGTATTATCTAAACCGCATTCTAGAAACTCGACGAGCATAGGGTAACTTGCTTGATTATTCAACTACTGTAATCCAACTCAACTCGTATACTGCCGATAGCATTTTTGCTGGTCAGGTAGAATTAAGATATGATTACGCTTTCGTATATCCCCATTACAATGAGTTCTATCCCAATCGTTCTGTCACCGCTATGAATTACAAGGAATCAGGAAGATCCAACAAAACTTCGCATATTCAATTTGGAATCGGAATAGATTTCGGGACAAGTAATAGTGCAGCGGCTATATTTGATGGCAAAAAAGTATACCTGATAAAGCTTGAAATAGACTCCATAATTATGCCTTCAGCTACCTACATCGATAGAGATTACAAAATACAAACTGGACAGAAGGCAATTGATGCATATATTCAAAGCAATGCAGGTAGAACGGTAGAGCTAAGCGCGGAGGTCTTAGGGGAACAACGTTCTAGCGCAGGTCAGATTGGAGATCATGGGCTACCAGAAGAAGCAAATACGGAGAAAGTTTACGGACAATCATTTGTTGATTCCGGACAAGAAGGCAGATTGTTTAGAGGTGTAAAACGCCTTTTAGCGCATGATAAAGAAATTAAGTTAATGGTTTTTGAAAGGCCTTTTCGAATAGTAGCACTCATTACCCCACTACTGGTGCGAATAAAAGGCGCTATTTCAGACTTAATGCAGAGAACCTTTAACTATCGGGTGCCAACATTTCATGCGTGTATAGGCCATCCTGTAAATTTTGAAGGTTCAAGCGACAATGGTAATGCCAAAGCGATATCCTTGCTTTCCGAAGCATATAGTTATGCAGACTTCAAGAGTCAGACTTATTATGCGGAGCCAATTGCAGCTTCTCTTAGCTACTTTCATGAAAATCCGACGACTATCGATGAGACTATACTTACTGTCGACTTTGGTGGTGGCACTTTAGACCTATGTATTTTAAGTAGAAACTTGCACAATTTTGAAGTCATCGCTACTCATGGCATTAGTTTAGGAGGGGATCATATTGATCAAAAAATGTTTCGAGAGATAATTTTCCCAATGCTAGGGAAAGGAGAGCGCTGGGTTCGAGATGGCGAAGATCGAGAAATCGAAACAATTTTCCCCTTCGAGGATTATGAAGAGTTTCTGTTGAATTGGGCAATCAGTTATATGTTGAATCAAAACAAATATACCACTCCTGTAATAAAACGCATGAACCATAGAGATGATGCCGCACAAAAATTTAGAAGGTTGTACGATCTCATTAAAAATAATCATAGTTACTTAGTCTTTCAACATTTAAAAGACATCAAGATAAAACTTTCCTCGAACGATTTTGCGAAACTAGATATCCCTGAATTAGATATTGACATCATGGTTACCAGAGTCGAATTTGAAAAATATATTAGTAGTTTGCTATCGAAGTTTAAGGATGCGGTGGACCACTTACTAAATGAAAACAGTCTTAGTCCCGACATCATAGACTCTGTTATTCGAACAGGAGGTTCATCCTTAATCCCTGCAATCAAAAATATCTTAGATGACCTATTCCCGCGAAAAGTCATTGAGCATGACCCCTTCACAAGTGTTGCCACAGGTCTTGCGATTGCTAACTACAGACAATTAGGCAAAAATTCTAGTCAGCCCAAGACTTCGAAATCTGGGTTTTAGACTTTACTTTGAGGTTTCTTCTCTGCGGGCACCAGCTAAAATACCAGGCAAGGCATAATTTCCTTCATGGCAGGCGTACTCATACATAGGACTATCAGTTTTTCTAAATGGAATTTCTGCGGCCCAAGGTTGTGTATACGCGCCACTATCCTCGACAGTAAATTCATAAAGGATTCTTTCTTTTCCAGTCCGCGTAAATCTCTCGGTAACTTTTGCCGTTTGAGGCAAGTACAAGCTGTGTTTTATTGCAAACCGAAAGCTCTGCTGAGGGTGAAAATTTATAGTTTCGACCACTAGTGTGTTTTTTTCCCAATAGCCTACAGAATCTCCCAACCAGGGTTGAAATGCGTCATTTATATGCTCATCATTTAACCGGATAATCCTAGCGTCATGATTCATCTCAGCTAAAATTAAGACGTAACTCTTGTTTTGCACAATTTGATAATTATTATTATATAAAACCGGCAACATCGGAGGCCCACCGCTTGATCCAAAACCAACCATACAACGCTCTCCCAAAGGTCTTTGCTCTGGGCCATCGTACCCAGAATCTTGCCCATACTGAAAGAAAGCGATACCCGCGGCAGCCGAATAAGGAATTTGTCCATCCTCAGGGTTCACTATGAATGAAGTTCTGTAATCTCCATCAATTTCAGCAAGTCTAGTTCCTGGATCAATCCAAAATGCATTGTAACCCGCGTCGGTATCTCCATCGGTAGGTGGCGGCCTATTAGGATCACTGGGCGCACTATCCGCCTCTGTCAACACATTTAACGCAGACTGCTGCTCCAGCCTCCGCGCTTCCTCAACGTCAACAACCAAAGTTTCTCCCAGAGCCTTGTCTCTCTCCAAGGTAGTCACCGACGCCGATGTCCAAACCCCCTGTAAGTCGGGATGTCCATAACTGGTAATTGGAACTTGCCAACTGGTTTGGGCTTGGGAAAAAACTGAAAAACCCCATAAAAACCACAGAAAATTACGATAATAGATACAGTTCTGCAAATTCAACTCCTAATAATTTTAACTATCTTGTGTAGAACATAACTGCAGCAGAGAACTGCTTCGCTAAATTGGCGTTAACGGGAAATCCGCCAACAAATCACCTCCGTCTGGATCTCGCAGTTCAAAATATCCGGTGTAACCGTTATTTAATGCTTCCGCAAAACTAGCTCCATCCTCTAAATTGGTGATAATAAAAACAAGTTTTCCAGATATGCTCTTGCCAGGAGGTAATTTTACAGGATTAAATAAATATCTAAAGTTGTTACTCAACATTCCTCTGACCGTTGACTCAACAGTGAGTTTGCCATCTTCTGTTCGATGGCGAACTGCTCTGAAGAGGGTGCTCTCCTGATTTCTGTCTATGATTCGTAAAAAGATAGTCACCTCTCGCGTAAAAGAATCACGGTTAACCAGTGAAATAGTTGGCGTGAAGATCGGATATTGAAACCCTATTTCTATTATCCCGTTACTCGACCGATCAATGAGCAAACTGCCGTCTTGTTGTTCCAAATATAAATCACCAACTGCCCTCGAAGGCACTACCAGTAGATAAAATACAAAGGCTGGAATCAAAGAAAGTAAAATTATTAACCTCAGATATTTCTGTTCAATTTGGAATAGAGACGAGCAGGAGGGATATAGCGTTACAAGACTCGCGAATATAGCAAGATTCAATAAACACGCTCTAACAAAAAGCGGATATTCACCAAACTTTGCCGGATTAGTTACGATCAGGACCGTAACCGAAATGACAAGTAAGACCGCAAGGCTGGAAAGACCTGATTTGATGATTATACTTTTCATATAATTAATCTTAAGGTAGAAAAATTAAGAAACGTTTTCACCATGGGCTTGTTTGTCCGCGTGATAAGAGGATCGGACTAGAGGTCCGCTCGCCACCTGTTTGAACCCAATTTTCTCAGCACACAACCGTAGGCTCTCAAATTCATCCGGGTGCAAGAATCTCTCTACCTTTAAATGATCTCTACTAGGCTGCAAGTACTGACCAAGTGTCACCATATCCACGTCATGGTACTTCAGATCTCGAAGTACCTTTTCTACCTCTGAAATTTCCTCTCCTAGACCCAGCATCAAACCAGACTTTGTAACCACATCTGGCCTTCGAGCTTTATACTCTTTGAGAAGGTTCAATGACCATGCATAACTCGCTCCTGGACGCGCCTGCTTATAGAGCCGTGGCACAGTTTCCAAATTATGATTGAATACATCAAGCGAACTCTCTTTTAAGATACTTAGAGCAATATCCATTCGACCTCTAAAATCTGGCACCAAGACTTCCACTTTTATCAGAGGGTTTAATCGGCGTGTCTCCGAAATGCAATTTGCAAAATGTTGAGCGCCACTATCTGCCAAATCATCTCGGTCTACAGAAGTGATAACCACATATTGCAAGTTCATTTCTTTAATTGCTCGAGCAAGCTCAATAGGTTCATTCTGATCAAGTGGCTTCGGTTTTCCATGGGCTACATCACAAAACGGACAACGTCGAGTGCAAATATCTCCCATGATCATAAATGTGGCGGTACCATTACTAAAGCATTCGCCAAGATTTGGACAAGAAGCTTCTTCGCAAACAGACGCTAATTTGTGATGCCTCAACTTATTTTTTATTTGTTTGATACGGGGAGAAGTAGGAATTTTTACCCTAATCCACTCAGGTTTAGCGGGTAATTCGGTCGTAGGAATTACTTTAACAGGAATACGTTTTACTTTATCCGCGCCGCGAAGTTTTTTCCCCTCTACGAGAACGTTTCGACGTGTTTTTCCAGGCATGAGATTTATTAAACTCTCCTTCTATTAGCTCGCATCATAACCTAGTTCCCTGAGCAAGCTATCGCTTAGAATGGTACCAAAATCCCTAAGCAGCGAATCTGATTTACCCACATGATCGGCGACTTGCGTAACTTCTAAATTCTTAAATCCACAGGGATTTATTCTAGAAAAAGGTTTGAGATCCATATCTATGTTCAAACTGAGGCCATGATAACTTCTACCATTTTTAATTCGCAATCCGAGAGCCCCAATTTTAGCACCATTCACATACACGCCAGGAGCCTTTGGTTGGGTTTTAGCGGAAATGCCCACGTGTGACAAGGCGTTAATCATTGAATCTTCCAAAATAGACACAAGGTCCCTGACACCCATTTGTCGTCTCTTTATGTTCAGCAACACATATGCCACTAGCTGACCTGGTCCGTGATAAGTCACTTGACCGCCTCGATCGATATTTACAACAGGTATATTACCCGCATTCAAAACATTATCTCGATCAGCTGCCTGACCCAATGTGAAGATTGGTTTGTGACTTAATAACCAGATTTCGTCTCCTCGGAGACCGCTTGGGTGTTCTGCTAAGTAACGCATTGACTTCCAAATCGGTTCATAATCTTGCAACCCTAGACGTCGTACGATCAGACTATGCTCACAATTTTTTTGTAAAGAAGGCTTAGCCTCAACCCATTTGTAGTCGCTCAATCTCACTAAAGAACCATCTTTACGCTTTTGATTTTTTTCAAATCTTCGAATATCTTGCTTAGCTGTTCCTCGCCAGTAGCGGCAATTGTTATATTCACCGATATGTAATTATTTTTGCGACTCGATTTTATAGAGATTAAGTCTGGATCAATGGGGCCCGTATGTCTCTCAATTTTAGAAGTTACTGTCTCCTTAAATTTCTCGACAGAATGACCAATAATTTTAATTGGGTAAAGACAAGGAAATTTGATCTTAGGTCGTTCCTGCACTTGGTTATCTAATTCGATCGACATGGATGCACCGGGATTCTTCTATCAACCAAATAAGTTACTCACCAAGAGCGTCAGCCAGTCTATAAACCGCTTAATAACCCCTCCTCTTTCAACGTCCTGCATCGCAATTATGTTACCCTGAAAAACAGTTTCCTCGTCCAAAGTGACGTTAACTACTCCCATGATCTGACCGTTACCCAGCGGTGCATATATAATTTCGTCAATATCAACCGTCGCTTCCATCGACTGTGACTGGCCTCTTGGTATAGTGACATACACCTCTTTCTCGATTCCAAGATCAACTGCACTATCTTTACCTGACCAAACCTGCACATTGGCTAAAACTTGGTTAGTATCATAAAGCTTATGCGTCTCAAAATAACGAAAACCATAAGTCATTAATTTCTGTGTTTCTATTGCTCGGGAATCTTCGCTTGAGGTTCCCATAACAACCGATATCAGACGCATACCGTCTCTTTCGGCTGACGCTACCAAACAATATCCCGCGGCATCGGTCCAACCGGTTTTCATACCATCCACATTCCTATCTCGAAAAAGTAGCGAATTTCTATTCGTCTGCCGGATCCCGTTGTAAGTGAATTCCCGCTCTGCATACATCGGATAGTAATCCTCATGCCTTGAAATAGTTGCTTGCGCCAGAAGCGATAGATCCCTGGCTGACATGGTGTTGTAATAAACCTCTGTATCTAATCCGCTGGAGTTCATAAAAAACGTGTTCGACATTCCCAATATTTCACCATACTGGTTCATCATGTCAGCAAACGCGTCCTCACTACCAGCGATATGCTCAGCTATGGCTACACTAGCATCATTTCCGGATTGAATGATAATTCCTCTCAATAAGTCCTCGACCGATACTTGAGAATTTACACCAACGAACATCTTTGAACCTTCCATACGCCAGGCTTTTTCACTAATGTGGACTTGATCAGCTAGCGACATGTTTCCGTTCATTATTTCTTCTACAGCTATGTAAGCCGTCATTATTTTTGTCAAACTCGCCGGCGGAAGCGGTTCATCCGCATTTTCTTCTACAATGATTTGTCCGGTTAGAGCATCAATCAGAATGTAACTTGTAGCCGCGATTTCAGGCGGACGGGGAATTATGGCTGGGGCTGCGAGCGAGACGTCCGCAAGCATAATAAGGCACATAATTACGAAAGTCTCAAAACGATCAGTTATGATTTTTCGGGTTGAGCTAAAAGTACTTTCACATCGCATAAAAAATTTCCATTGGTTTTTACTGCTTGTTATTGCTGAACAATATGACGATTACTGCCTAACCGGATAAGGCCTATCAAATTCGGCTGCGACCAGTTGCCCCGCGATTTTTTCTAACTCTATCGGATCGTTTATCGGGCCTATTCTTACCCTGTACAAAATCGTACCAGCGGGATTTATCACTGAATTTATTAATACCGGCCTCTCTAATATTCCTTCCAGCTTTTTTGAAAGCTCTCGCGCATTTATGCGACTTGAGAATGCTGCAACCTGCAGGTATTGACTTGTAGTGCTTGTCGAACTCGGCGAACCCACTTTTAAGCTTAAACTCTTTCTCTGAACAGAGTCGATAGGGGAATTTTCGGTAACAATAGACTCCAACTGAACCCGGGCAGTGCCAGTTTCTGCGTACCCCAATTTTAAAGCTGCAGCATAACTCAAATCAATTACCCTATTGCCATGAAATGGACCTCTGTCATTAACCCGAACAACTATGCTGCGATTATTATCTAAATTCGTGACTCTCAGAAAACTTGGTATCGGCAATGATTTATGCGCTGCAGAAACGTGGTACATATCAAACACCTCACCGTTAGAAGTTTTATGACCATGAAACTTTTCACCATACCAAGATGCTATTCCTCGCTCACTATAGCCCTCCTCAGATGGTAAAACAAAATAAGTCTTACCGAGAACAGTATACGGCGAACGATTACCCGCAATCGTCCTCTCAACAGGACCAGGAATAACTTCGGGAATACTACTGAGCTCGATTGACTCAGCTGGCGCTCGATCCTGGGTGATGGTGTAACGACCAGCGTTAGGATTTTCTGCAGGAGGTGGTGGAATCGATGAACAGCCTGCAACCACAATTAAACAAGCGGCTAGAGCGACGGCTTTAAAAATTGGCATATTCATAGCTTATCAATCAAAAATCCTAACTAATTTAATTACTTAACGTCCAAAGGCTCAGGAATTTTAGTGTGTCCATTTATTTAAAACCGATTGGAAGGGCTTAAACAGATAAAAAGGCGCTAGCCTCAAGAAAACTGATCTAAATAAAAATATAAAAATCAATAACTTACTTGTTAATTTCCTTTCCATGGGTTTGTATCGACATGAGTAAACCAAAGCTGATAAACAAAGTTAAAATTGCGGTTCCACCGCGGCTAATCAGAGGCAAAGGTAGGCCAATCACAGGAACCAAGCCGGAAACCATAGCCATATTGATGAAAATGTAAAAAAATAACGTCAAGGTTATACTCCCTGCGAGTAAACGACTAAACATATCTTTGGCGCAGTAAGCGATAAAAAGCCCCCGAATAAGGACAAACATGTACAAGAAAATCAGAAGTAATACGCCTAAAAAGCCAAATTCTTCTGCCAGTACAGCTAGAATAAAATCGGTATTACTTTCTGGGATAAAATCTAAGTGAGACTGCGCACCATTGCCGAACCCTTTGCCATATAATCCGCCAGACCCTATTGCGATTTGGGATTGAATTATATTGTATCCGGCCCCGGTCGGATCTCGATAAGGGTCAAAAAATGTCAGGATACGATTTTTTTGGTGTTCCTGAGCAATAAACAAATACCAAGCTGGTGAGGCTAGGAGTAGACTAAAAATTCCAAGAAATACGATACGCCACCGAATACCGGCAAGTAAAATTACGAAGATACCAGACATTGCCACCATAATTGCAGTACCAGTATCATTCTGAATTATTATTAATCCCGCAGGTAAAATTATAATAAAGGCGGACCAAAAGAGGTGTTTGAATTTTGGTGGCAAAGGGCGGCTGGCCAGGTACCAAGCCATTGAAAGAGGGACGGAGATTTTAAGTACTTCGGATGGTTGAAAACTTGGAAGACCTGGTAAATCTAACCAACTCTTTGCTCCGTTTGCCTCAACTCCTATTAGTAATACCAAAAACAGGAGGCCTAAACCTGCAGCATAAATTGTCGGCGCCCATCGCCGTATTACATGGGGATTGAACTGAGACACAATAAACATAACTAGGATTCCTCCTAGCATTATTAATGCTTGCCTTTGCACCACGTCGACTGCACCGCCACTTGCGCTATATAAAATGAAAAGGCCAAAACCACACAATAAGATTATCCCGACTAGCAAAGGAGGGTCCGCATGTATAGCACGCCAAATGGTGTGTTGACGGCTTTCGATCCCATCCAAGTTGGAAGTTTGTCGGGTAAAGTCTGTATTATTCATCAGAAACGGTAATTAGAGGGCGTTTCACGGGTTCAGAAAGTGGCGGTAAATTATTTAGAGTATCGAAGTCAATTTGGAGGATATCCAGCAGATATTTATCAGTGACGGCCTTAGCGATGGGGCCTGCGACACTACTCCCGTGCTCACCGTTTTCAACGAAGACCGCAACCGCAATTTGGGGCGCCAAATGGGGATTTTGTGCCGGCGCGAAAGAAATAAAGAGTCCGTGATCTTTATTCAAGTCAGATACAACAATATCCGTGCTTGATAGTATATCTTGACTGATCCCAACCACCTGAGCGGATCCAGATTTACCTGCCATCTTGTACGACATATCTCGATCCACCATAGCTATGGCCTCATAGGCGGTACCATAATCCCTAAACTGATCAGAAAATGGTCTGTGCACAACCATCGTCATAGCTTCTTCGATATATCGCCAATAGTCCGGATCTTTCAGAAAAACATCTGGGATCTTAGACGTAATGACTTGGTCATAAGGCTCCCCATCTACAGATTTCAACATGCGAGGCTGCTTAACCTTACCCTTGTTTGCAATAATCGATGCTGCAGTGGCTAGCTGTAAAGGCGTTGCCCACATGTACCCTTGCCCAATTGACGAATTAATAGTATCCCCTGGATACCAGGGTTCGCCTCGGCTCGATCTTTTCCAATCTTCCGAAGGTAATACGCCGGTTCGGGCATAAGCGATATCCAAAGCAAAATTTTGACCGAATCCAAATTGAGACATGAAACCATGTATCGTATCTATTCCCATACGATGACCCAAATCATAGAAAAAAGTGTCACACGACTGATAAATTGCTTTTTGTAAATCCGTTTGTCCATGCCCTCCACCAATAACCGTTCGGAGAGTATAGTCTCCCCAACGGTACCTCACACCAGGCAATCTAAAATATCCAGGGTCCTGAATCGTAAAATCATAGTCCACAAAATCGTTATGTAATCCAGCTAGCCCTAGGAACGGTTTTACTGTCGAGCCTGGTGGGTATGGGTTCGTTGTCCGATCAAAAAGAGGCGTATTGACCTCATCGGTTACTAGAACACTATAATCTTTATTACTAATGCCGGTTACAAAAAGATTAGGATCAAACCCTGGCTTGGAGACCATCGCAAGTATGCCTCCGGTGGAAGGCTCGATAGCAACAACAGCTCCTCTAAATTCTCCAAGCGCTTTTTCGGCTGCTTGCTGAAGCCGCGCATCCATATGCAACTCTATGCTTTTCCCCGCGATAGGATCTGTTCGATCCAGATACCGCATAACCTGACCCCTATTATTTTTCTCAACTATCTCATAACCAACAGTCCCATGTAGAAGATCTTCATAAGTTCGCTCAGCACCGGTTTTACCGATGTGGTTGGTGCCGCCATAATTCTCCCTGTCGTCTTCAGACAGTTGATCTAGTTCCTCTTGATTTATCTCAGATACATAACCAACAGAATGAGCGGTTAAACTACTCAGCGGATAGTGTCGAACAAACTGGGGCTCGATAGCCACTCCAGCCAGCAAATGGCTGTTTACAGCAACACGTGATTTCTCGTCATCTGTCAGAACATAACGTAGAGGCACGGACGCAAACGGTACTCTATTACGGTCTAGTCGAATGTTGAATTGCGCGATATCCTCATCGGTAAGACGGATAAGAGTGGCTAGAAAATTTAAAGTTTCATTAATATCCACTACCTGTTCTTCAACGACCGTTAGATTAAAGATCGGTTGGTTATCTGCAAGAAGTTCGCCACTTCGATCAAAGATCAAACCTCGAGCTGGAGGTACGTATTGGGAATGCAATCTATTTCCATCGGAACGAGCTGAGAAATATTCGTATTGTGTAATCTGCAAGTTAATCAATTTTAAAACTAGAGCGACAAAAAACAACGCTATCAAGACGACAGCGGTTAACAATCTACCGTCGAATAGGAGGCGCTCTGCCTCATGATCTTTTAGTTGCCATTTTCCGGGCATCTAGTAATTCCTTAAACAATTCCTTCCGCAATCACTATAGTCGGCTACATATATGACTACTGAAGAATGTAGCAAGCTATTCGCTTAGACAATTGCATTCAGAATAAGTTGCCTGAGTATCGAATGGTGATTCTAACCTCTTTTTTACCTGATTTTTAGCTTACTCTTTGAAAGATGCTTAGATTTCTCATCACTACTCTCTATGATACGGATGCCCCTTTAAAATACTATTGGCTCGATAAAGCTGTTCGGTTAAAACAACTCTAACCAGAGCATGAGGAAAAGTAAGCTCGGAAATAGACCAGATCTCATCAGCTCTCTCTAGGCAAGATTTATGCAACCCATCCGCACCCCCAATAAGAAAGACGAGATCTCTCCCCTGACCCTGATAAGTATCTAACTTAGAGGCAAGACTAGAAGTATTGATATGCGCACCTTTTTGGTCCAAGGCAATCACATAGTCCCTTTTTTTTGTCTTTTCAAGAATCGTGATGCCTTCTTTTCTTACCCTCAGATTTTGATCAGCTGATGTGCCCGACAAAGAGCTAGCAATTTCGACAAAGCTCAAATCGTAATCCCGCTGCAATCGCCTTGAATATTCATCAACGCCACTTTGAACCCATTCTGGGACTTTTTTGCCTATGGCAATTATTGAAATCCGCATTGAATTAAAAGCTATTGAGATAACTGTGATTCTTGATTCGGCGCTATTGGCTTTTCAAAGTTCCACAGTTCCTCCAAATCATAAAGCAATCTAACCGAAGCCAGCATTATATGAACAACAACTCCCCCGATATCGACAAGAACCCACTCGGACTGACTTCGCCCTTCAACTCCAATGACTTTAATATTCAGCTCTTTAACTTTTTTAACCACATTATCCGCTAACGACTTAATATGTGTACTAGATCGTCCTGTCGCTATCACCATATATTCAGTGACAGACGTTAGGTGGCCAACTTCAAGGCAACTTATCGACTCGCCTTTTAAGTCTTCCAACGCATCCACAACAATTTTTTTCAGCTCTTTATCTTTCAAGACTACTCACCAAGAACAATCACCTATATAGTTTTTTGTCATTTATATACCTAAAAACCTCACGATTCAGACAATTTCCTAGACTCGCATCTGCATTAAGCATTGCCCTCACCGATGTTGACGACATATCAATATTGAATTTACTGGCCATGAATACCCTGCCAGCTGGTTCTTGAAAAAACTCAGAGACGTCATTGGTAAACCGTTTTTTTAACTGAATCTTATTGAACACTGCTTCACTTACGGTTGAACCTGAGCGACCCAATACCAAGAAACTACAGATTGAAAAAAGCTCCCTCCAATCAAACCAGCTGGTTATCGAATTGAAAGAATCCATTCCCAAGATCAATACAATACTATCAGCGACGGCATTCTCTTTCATTACTTTCACCGTCTCTACGGTATAAGAGACTGAAGCCTTTCGTAATTCGATATCATCAACTTCGATACCGAACTCATTCTTGGTTGCCAACTCAAGCATTGCTAATCGATGGGTGCCGGAAGAATAAGCTGAAGTTCGATGGTTGGGGATATTACAGGGAATCAATTTTACACGATCCAAATGCAGTAATTCTTTTGCATACCTCGCAGCTTCCAGATGCCCCTTATGCACGGGGTCGAACATACCTCCAAACACTCCGAGTCTCGACATCATGTACGAATGTGTCCATCCCCTAGTACGATGAATTTTTGAGAAGTAAGACCCTCAAGTCCCACGGGCCCTCGCGCATGAAGTTTATTGGTTGAAATGCCGATCTCGGCTCCTAGACCATATTCAAAGCCGTCTGCAAATCGCGTCGAAGCATTGACCATCACTGAACTTGAATCAACCTCTCGAAGAAAACGCTGCGCATGCTCATGATTTTTGGTCATGATGGACTCCGTATGTTGAGAACTATACTTATTAATGTGATTAATTGCCTCAGTTAAACCTTCTACGATTTTTATAGAAATAATAGGTGCCAAGTATTCCGTTTTCCAATCTTCTTCAGAGGCGGCCTTTACTCCTGCGATAAGATCTTGTGTCTTTTCGCAACCCCTGAGCTCAACGTCGTGATTTACAAATCTCTCACAAAGGCTAGGCAGAACCGCACCAGCAATTGAGTCAGCTACTAGCAAAGATTCAAGAGTGCAACAGGTCCCATACCTTTGTGTTTTTGCATTAACTGCAACCGCTATGGATTTTTCCAGATCAGCACTGCCATCAATATAGAGGTGGCAATTCCCATCCAGGTGTTTAATAACTGGGACCTTAGCCTCTCTTGTGATGCGCTCAATAAGACCTTTCCCACCTCGAGGAATTATCACATCTACATGTTCGGGACTCGCAATCAGCTCACCCACTGCCGCTCGATCGGTCATCTCAATAACTTGCACAATATGCTCGCTCATACCTGTCGAACCTAAGCCTGAATTTATGCAATTCGCTATCGCTCTATTCGAATGAATAGCTTCAGACCCGCCGCGTAATATTGTCGCGTTACCTGATTTGAGACACAAGCTAGCAGCTTCGCAGGTTACGTTAGGTCTTGACTCATAGATGATGCCAATTACGCCAAGAGGAACTCGCATCCGACCAACTTGAATACCACTGGGACGGTACTTTAAATCACTGATTTCGCCCACGGGATCATCAAGTGCAGCAACTTGTTTGATTCCCTCCAACATGCCATCCACTCGCGTGTCAGTTAACTCAAGTCGATCAAGAAGAGCAGCTTCTAGTCCTTTTTGTTTGCCTGCTGTCAAATCCTGTTGATTTGCATCCAATAGCGCACCTCGGTTTTGGTTAATTGTGTCAGCGATATTCAGCAATGCCTCATTTTTCTGAGCTGTGGTTGCTTTAGCTGCTTGCCGAGAAGCTGCCCTAGCTTTCGAGCCTAACTCTGCCATATAGACCTTAATGTCCATCACACGCCTCTGCTACTCTCAATTATCTGTTATATTTGTGTTTAACCAACGGTATAATGGCTCTATATCCAAAACCTTAGTATAACCTATTTCGCACCCAAACTGCTTTTCAGAGAAATGACTCTTTTGCAGGCAACGGGTTTATTTTAGAGAATCAGGTAGAAACAGAGTGACGTCCTTTAATACTATCAATGACCAAGAAAATAAGGCTTTAAGCTCATCCTCCGTTCTACAAGCTTGTATCCCAGTTACTGTTCTTGTTTTATTGCTTTCACTTTCTGTTTATCTATTCGGTGAGGATTCAAGTTATGGGCCCAACCAAATAGCATTGTGCGTTGGTGCTGCCGCTGCTGCTCTTATCGGCTGGAGAAACGGGAAGTCCTGGCTTGAAATTGAGGAGAGCATTATCTATGGCATAACTGTTGCCATAAAACCGCTTCTGATCCTATTTTGCGTAGGTTCTTTGATTGGAAGCTGGATCATGTCTGGCACGGTACCCACCATGATATATTATAGTCTTCTGATTCTGGATCCCTCGATTTTTTATTCTGCGAGCTGCATCATCTGCGCACTAATCGCGCTCTCAATCGGCAGTTCTTGGACAGTAGCTGGAACTGTTGGAATTGCCTTAATAGGAGCAGCTGCAGGTTTGGGAATGTCCTTAGAAATCACGGCTGGCGCAATAATTTCGGGCTCCTATTTTGGAGACAAAATGTCCCCCTTATCTGAAACCACTAATCTTGCACCAGCTGTAGCAGGAACAGATTTGTTTGGACATATCGGACATATGATATGGACTACTTTACCAAGCATACTAATAGCGCTTGTTCTATTCACAGCGATTGGACTTAATATCGATACTACAAATACTTCTTCAAACTTAGAAATAACTATGCAACTTCTGAGTGAGAATTTTTCAATCAATGTTTTCATGCTTCTGCCCGTAATAATGCTTTTAGTCATGGCGAATAAGAAGTTTCCACCCATACCAACAATCCTAGCAGGAGTAATTCTTGGCGTTTTAATTGCCTTAATTTTTCAACGCAGCGCAATATCATCTCTTGCTGGAGAAACAACAAACAATTTACTTGGATTATTTAAAGGTATTTGGATAACTCTGTTTGATGGTTTTATCCTAAACAGTGGAAATGGCACTCTTGATGATTTAATGACAAGAGGGGGCATGAGCTCAATGCTATCAACGGTATGGCTCGTGCTTTGCGCAATGGTATTTGGGGGGATAATGGAAAAAACCGGACTGCTTCAGCGTTTAGTAGACTATGCACTATCATTTGCACACGACACCGGAACGCTAATAGCGACCACAATCGCCACTTGTATCGGTGCAAATATTATTACATCCGACCAATACATATCAGTCGTACTCCCCGGGAGGATGTATAAGCTTGAATATCAATCCAGAAAGCTTGACCCAAGAATATTATCTCGAACACTCGAAGATGCAGGAACCATCACCTCACCCTTGATTCCTTGGAACACCTGCGGAGCGTACATGTCCGCGACATTAGGTGTTGCCACATTCGCTTACCTACCTTACTGTTTTTTTAACATTATTAACCCAATAGTTGCGCTTATATACGGGTTTTTGAACATCAAGGTTCATCCAGAAACAGGACCAGCTGTACCAAATTAAGATAAGGTTCAGCTTGCCGACTTTATTTGCCTTACCTATGCAAGTTAATTGTTATTAGATAGCGTTCTGCAACCTTAATTCTTCTGGATATGGGTTCATATACCAGCTATTTGAGATATAGGCGTTTGGATACTTGCGGAAATAATGATTCAGAAGGGTTATCGGCACGATCAAAGGAATTTGTCCTTTTCGATAACGCTCTATTGTCCTAACGAGTTCTTCTTTATCATCAGAATCCAACGATGCCTTTAAGTAGCCTTGAATATGCTGTAACACGTTTACGTGATTTCCTCGAGATGCCCGTTTTTTAAGAGACGACATAAACCGCAGTAGATACTTCTTGCTGTCTTCCACAAGACTTTCTCTCGTCGTTCCTGCAACAAGCTGTCCAAGTTGACGATAACTGGTTTGATCATGACTCATAAGAATCAGCTTATGACGAGCATGAAAATCCGCCAACTGACCAATACTCAACCCTTGCGATACAAGTTTAAACCAGCGATGCATAGCAAAAACTCTTTGTATAAAATTTTCTCTCAGGATCGCATCCCCGAGCCTTCCCTCTTCCTCGACTGGAAGATAAGGGAAATTCTTTATTAATTTGTCTGCGTAAACACCAACTCCTTCCCGTTTTGGCATTACATTATCCCAAATCTTCACCCGTTCCATACCGCAACTAGGAGAATCCTTTTTGAGTATGTATCCGCACAGATGCTTATGCCAATCGTATTGAGCATCACCACAATTTTCTAACTGTTCGGTAAAATCAAGGTTTGAGTCCGAAGCACTGACGCATCGAATTTTTTTCTTTTCGTTTCGCCAGAGACGAATTGGCTTTCTGGGTATCCCCAACCCAATAGCCACCTCTGGACAAAAAGGTTGAAATTCAAAGTAGTTCCCAAGCGTTCCCGTAATGTACGAATGTCCCTTGTGACCTCCGTCATAGCGGACTCTCTCGCCAAGGAGGCAACTACTAATTCCAATCGGTATCTTTAGATTTCCTTTGTATAACTCCTCGGTCATCAAATCACGCCTTAGTTTGCAGAAGGCAACGGAGGCTTAATCTGCCTGCTACCAGTTCTTCTTTCTCAGATTTTGAGAGTTTCTTAACTTGATACTCAATTTTTGACGCTTCGGATCTGTTACCTATCTCACAGGAGTATTCAAGCGCTAAAGGTCGCTTCCCTCGCAGAGCCTTAGCTGCTTTGACCTTGCCGTCTCGCCCAAGACCAGAGTGCTCAGAAAAACGCCTAGAAACATCTGTAGTGATTCCTGTATACAAGCTTTTATCAGCACCTCTAATAATATAGAGGAACCAGATAGGTTTATTGCTCATTACTCAGAAAGTCTTCCAAAGACCATCATGTTCAGAAATAAGTCCATCTCGCTCCAATTTGATTAAATGAGCTAACATCGTTTTCTTTGCCCAAGGAATTAAGTGTTCCGCAACATCGTCATAAACAATCAAAACTAATTCGTCTATCGTGCAACTTCCAATCTTGTTCAAACCCGATAAAACCTTGCGCTCCCTTTTCATTCTATGATCAATTAGATGCTCTATCTCTTCATAAGGCTTATTCATTACAGTCCCGTGTCCCGGTGCCAAATAACGCAGCGGTAACTCTTTAATTGATCGTAGCGAGTTAAGGTATGCACCCATATCACCATCAGGGGGCAGTATTACAGAGGTCGTGCCTTGAAGAATATGATCTCCTGTGAACAGCAGTCCTTCGCTAACTAGAAAATAGCAGATGTGGTTTGATACATGTCCAGGCGTGTGTATCAATCGAAGTTGATATTCATCGCAATCTATTTCATCCCCGTCAGACCACATTCTCGAAGGAGTAAAAGTATGGTCCTGCCCAATCGCATCGGGAGCGACCAAACCAACCAACTCTGCACCAGTCTCTGTTTTCAGCGCTTTCGCCGCAGGAGAATGGTCACCATGAGTATGAGTGACAAGGATATATTCGAGTTTTTTTCCATTTATCGCGCTCAAAAAATTCGACAGTTGTTCCTCATCAACCGGACCTGGATCTAACAAACACAACTTCTCTTTACCGATAAGATACGTGTTTGTTCCAGGGCCGGTCATTGGTCCTGGGTTGCGTCCAAGAATTCTTTTTACCGGTATCTTTGTGCCTTGAATTGGGATAGGCACCCCTGGTTGTATATTTTGCATTGTGAGCCCCATTCTTATCGTCATACCAATGATAACCTTAGTTGGTTTCAGAAGCTAAAAACATGCATTAGAAAACAAAACACACTGGAACTTAAACTCAATTCGCGACATAATTAGCACCCTTGAAATACTCTTGATTTCACTCTGAATTGCTGAGTCGACAATTGAATAAATATAGATGATTTTACGCCTGATGGGCGAGAGACTTGCGAGCGAAATAGCTGCGAGCGACGCGTCTCGTCGCACTCAAATTAACTGCAGGAAGAAAAAATGCATAGGATACAAACATTCAACGCAATTTCCGAACTTGGATTAAGAAAGTTGCCTGCCGACAATTTTGATGTGGGACCAGACTTGAGTAACGCTGATGCAATCTTATTAAGGAGCTACAAATTAGAGACAGAGTCAATAACGAGTACATTAAAAGCAGTAGCAAGAGCTGGTGCCGGTGTAAATAATGTCCCTGTGGAGAGTTGCACCGCAAAGGGTGTGGTGGTGTTCAACACTCCAGGAGCAAATGCCAATGCAGTCAAAGAACTAGTCCTTTGCGGGTTGCTACTTGGATCAAGAGGAATAATACCGGGAATTGGTTTTGCGACAAGCCAGGAGAAAGTAACTGACTATGGTGAACTCTCAAAGCTAATGGAATCAGAGAAAAAGCGATTTAAAGGCAACGAAATAGCCGGCAAGACCTTAGGCGTCGTCGGGCTGGGCTCAATTGGTTCAATGGTTGCTGATATGGCAATAAAGCTGGGCATGAGGGTGCAAGGTTTTGACCCCGCGTTGTCCGTGGATGCAGCATGGAGATTACCCAGTGAAGTTAAGCGAATTGAGAATTTAAACACATTGATAGGAAACTCTGATTTTATCTCCCTACATTTGCCTGTTTTAGATTCAACCCGCAATCTAATCGATGCATCAATGTTTGCTACCATGAAAAAAGATACTTGCCTACTTAATTTTGCAAGAGACGAAATCGTTGACTCCTCTGCTCTCATTGAGGCTTTGAACTCAGGGAGTTTGAGAAATTATATTTGTGATTTCCCCCGCCCAGAATTAGCAAAGAGAACAAACGTAATTTGTATGCCTCATATCGGAGCTAGCACCGCTGAGGCAGAGGAAAACTGCGCGATAATGGCTGCAAATCAACTCAAAGATTTTCTAGAAAACGGCAATATTAAGAACTCAGTAAATTTCCCAAACCTTCACCTAGATAGAGATAGCGCCGCAGAAAAAGGAAGTAGGCTCGCAATCAGTAATAAAAACGTTCCAAAGATGTTAGGTCAAATTTTGTCCGTGTTAGCTGATCAGAATATTAATGTCATTGACATGCTCAATAAGAGCCGAGATGAAGTAGCCTATAACTTGATCGATTTAGAAGATACTCCTTCGGATGAAGCTATTGCCGCAATCGCACAAATAGATGATGTAATTAAAGTCACCGTGCTTTAAACAACAGAGGAAACAAGCATTCATGAATCGTATATTTAACTTTGGTGCCGGTCCAGCGATGTTGCCTACTGAAGTAATGGAAAAAGCACAGAAAGAATTTTTGAACTATAAAAATATGGGCGCATCGGTTATTGAAATTAGCCATCGTTCACCTGAGTTTGATGAAATCATCAATCATTGTGATTCCATGTTGAGAGAACTGGCTAACATACCTAACAATTATAAAATTCTATACGTACATGGTGGCGCGCAGATGCAGTTCTCGGCGGTACCCCTCAACTTAATAAACTTTAAACCTGCCAGAAAAGCGACATTTGTATTGACAGGCAATTGGGCAGTAAAAGCAAGCAAAGAGGCAGCTCGCTACGGAAACTGCATTAATATTGCAAGTAGTGAAGATACCAACTTTGACCGGATACCTGAATGGAATACTGCCACCTTAGATCTTGAATCTTCTTATGCCTATATCACTAGCAACAATACATTGTACGGGACCCGGTGGCATAGCTTCCCTGATACTGGAGATGTGCCTCTTGTCGCAGATATGACCTCTGAGTTTTTATCAAGGGAAATTGACGTGTCCCAATTTGGGGTCATATTTGCTGGATTACAGAAAAATTTGGGGCCCGCGGGCCTGGCTTTGGTAATAATCAGAGAAGACCTTCTCGATCATGCCTTGCATGAAACACCAATGTTACTGAACTATAAGATATACGAAGAGCAACACTCACTCGCAAACACCAATAATACTTTTGCGATTTATATGATGTCTCTTGTCCTAGATTGGTTACATGAGCAAGGTGGTGTACAAAAAATAGAACAGAAAAATGATTCGAAAGCTTCGCACGTCTATAACTTTATCGACAAGTCAGACTTCTATAGCGGGACTGCTCATCCAGATCACCGTTCAATTATGAACGTTACATTTAACATCACCGAGAATGATCTATTAAGTGATTTTCTAGAAGATGCTCTCAAAGCTGAGTTGTATGCGCTGAAAGGTCACAGAGCTGTGGGCGGAGCCAGAGCATCTATATATAATGCAATGCCAATGGCCGGTTGTGAGGCGCTTGTGAATTTCATGAGCGAATTTGAAAGAACAAAAGGCTGATCTGGTCGCTCTGAACTCTATAAGAGGCCAAATCTAGCCCAGAATCAGGACGCATATATTTAAAGAAGCCTTCGAAAGGGTGGCAATGCACACCTTAAGAAAAATTATACATTGCGATTGTGATTGTTTTTACGCGTCTATAGAAATGCGAGACAATCCTAGCTTAGTTGGAAAACCCATCGCTGTTGGTGGATCCCCAACACGGCGTGGAGTCGTGGCGACATGTAATTACGAGGCTCGCAGATATGGGATCCATTCTGCCATGGCTTCAGCCATGGCGAGGAATCGCTGTCCAGAGCTGATTATTGTCCGCCCCGATATGGAAAAATACCGAGAGGCTTCAGCTCTCATCCACGAAATATTCGAACGTTATACCAGTATTATTGAGCCGCTCTCTTTAGATGAGGCGTTTTTAGACGTGTCTGATTGCAACCTGTTTGAAGGTAGCGCGACCCGAATCGCTGAGGACATTCGTAAGAATGTCAAGAAAACTGTGGGCATTACGATTTCGGCAGGGATCGCCCCAAACAAATTTCTTGCGAAAATCGCCAGCGATTGGAACAAACCTAACGGGCAATTTGTTATAAAGCCCGCAGAAGTTGACGCATTTGTAAAAAACCTTCCTGTTAAAAAACTACACGGTGTCGGCAAAGTGACGGCAAGCAAGATGCATTCTTTAGGGGTCCAGACCTGCGGCGATCTCCGAGACCTGCCAGAGGAGGAGTTACAGGATAAATTTGGCAGTTCAGGTGAGCGATTGTATTTGCTTGCTCAAGGCATCGATGATCGCCCTGTGAAAACAGAGCGAATCAGAAAATCGTTGAGTGTAGAAATAACCTTTAGTCAAGATATAGTTGGTCTAGAAGGCTGCTTAAAAAAGCTTCCTGAACTCATGAAGCAACTAGATACACGTCTTGGAAAAATAGAAAAAAACTACCGAATAACTAAACAGGTCGTTAAGATAAAGTTTAGTGACTTTATTCAAACAACGGCCGAAACAATTTCACCATCTGTGAATCCACAGATTTTCCAAGAATTATTTGAGGAAGGGTATGCAAGACGCGAGAGACCCGTCAGATTACTTGGCATCGGTGTGAGATTGGAACCTAAGCTGTCTCAGGAAGGTCAGAATGCTGATCAGAATCAACTATGTTTAACTTTGGATGGACAGCAAGGCCAAAGATGACGCGCTATAGACCGCCACCAAAATCCGGATCAAAATATATCACTAGAGAGGGTGAGCTACTCCTAAAAGAAGAACTCAACCAGCTCTGGAAAATTGAGCGACCAAAGGTCACTCAACAAGTCTCAGAGGCTGCCGCGCTCGGCGATCGCTCTGAAAATGCGGAATATATCTATGGAAAAAAGCGCTTGCGTGAAATCGATCGGCGAGTGCGCTACCTTACAAAGAGACTCGAAGAACTAAAAGTCGTTTCGCAAGTACCGCCAGATAAAACCAAAGCCTATTTTGGCTGCTTTATTTCTGTTGAGAGTAACGAGGGAGATAAATCAAAATATCGACTAGTAGGACCCGATGAGATTAATCCAGGAAAAAGTTACATCAGTATCGACTCTCCGCTTGGCAAAGCTGTTTTAGGGAAAAAAGTCGGCTCCAAAATTAATATTCAATCACCTCAAGGCAAATTGAGTTATCAATTAACCAAAGTTGAATACTTGAACCGTTGAAGAAAACCCGATTTAGCAGATCATGCAGTGGTCTATAAGAATTTTCCCTTCCTCTTCTTTAAAAATTGCTTGATTAATCAATTCATCATCACATGATGAGATACTTTGCTTCCACACTACAGCAATGGCATCAACTCTTCTGAATAACGCTATAAATTGTCTTTCCCGAAAATAAATACGCGGCTCGCTAGAAAGCTGCCTTTTCAGCTCATAAGGTGTCACTATCCTCTTCATTCTTTCCGTGAAATTCAATGTATGCTTTTCGTAACTGTCTTCGTTTGAACCATCTAAGCAATTCTGTTTAATGGGTTCAACAATGCTGAGAATTTCTTCAGTTCTTAAATTACAGAAATCCAATTCCTTTTACCCCAGCACGATCAGTGTGATTGTTCTTTGAATTTATCCAACTGCTCAGTGGTAGCCTCTTTCTGATATTTGCTTTTCCATTCAGAATATGGAATACCATAAACAATCTCTCGCGCATTTTCATAGTCTATTTCATGCCCTCTTTCTTTTGCTTCAGCGCTATACCACTTTGACAAGCAATTACGGCAAAACATCGCCAAATTCATAAGATCTATATTCTGCACCTCTTTGTGACTATCCAAATGGTCTAGAAGCCTCCGAAATGTAGCCGCTTCAATCTTTATGCGCTCTTCTTCATTCATGACTATGTCCTTACTTATGCTGCTTTAACACCGATTCCGCCTTTATGCGGGGGAATAATTCTATGTTTCTTACTCACTGCCTTCAACTGTCTTTCAGCAATATTAAAGGCATCTCTAATGGTCACATATAAATCCTCGTGAGCATGATTGTCATGTTGCTCCTGATGAACCCTGATTTCTCCTGACGGAGCGTGAATCTCTATACCAACTGAGTATACTTTTCCTTTGTGATGATTGTTGTGAGGAGAATCCAAAACAACGCGACCTTTTAAAATTTGATCGCAGTAACGTGTTAACTTATGAATTCTCTTTTGTACCGCTTGGGTCAGAGCCGTTGTCTGATCAATATTATGAAACATCACTTGGAATTCATTATTCATAGAATTAAATCTCCTACTAATTTTTTAATTTGTTTTTACGACCTAGTAAGGCTTCTCCTTTGAAATACGTCACGAGCTAAAAGCTTCCGTGCAACAGACAAGTTACTTAATTGATTCTTTGATGGTCTAGGAAAATTGGTGAGTGAGGTCGAGAATACGGAAGTATCCGAAAACGAAGAAACTGCGGAATAGAGTATGAGCTTGTCTATGTCGAGAGCCCCTGTTTAATTGCGCCCATATAAATCCTAACTCGTTCTTAAACAAAAGTCTAAATTTATAATTTACCCAGTTTATCCAGTACCTTTAAAGCACCAGTGCCAAGGTTCATAGGAAAAACCAGCAGTATTATCCGGAGGATAACTCATTGAGAAACCGAAACTCTTTGCATTTTCTTGAAGCCACTCAAAGGCAGCAGTTTTATCAAACACTTCTTCAAGGGCCTCGCAATCGTGTGTTCCGATATCGACAGCCCTACCGGTGTGATGTTCGCTGAAACCAGGCGCCGCATTAACCTGCAAAATTTCTTTTAACGGAGTCCCCTGCTCAATTTTTCGAGCAATTAAATCATGCTGATATTGCGGGTCCCTGAACGCCGATATCAGAAAAAAAAAAGCACCATCCTTAGCCGCTGTCTTCTTCATTCTGGACCAAGAATCGAAAGTTTGAGGTGTCAGACGCTGGGGCCTGCCGTAATAGTCAGGCTCAGTATCCACTAACTTATTTGGCTGCAAGCATAGAGGTTGCTCACATTGCTCCAGATATTCCTCAGGAATACCCAAAGATGCATGCAGTTTTTTTAGTAACTCTTTGTAGGAATTAGAAACCCTCACTTTTACTATGCATCGCTCTTCAGTTATTAGCCAGGTTTTAATGCTATGTGTCTGAAGACAGACTTGCAAGACGGAATAAGTACAACAGCCAGCCTATATTCTCAAACTGATATGGCTAAAGGATCGCATTTGAGGTCTATTTGAGGTCTAATAGTACTAACAAAATAATTGAATTACTTATCAAACTTTCCTAAGTGAAAATCAACCTCAAGGGAATGACTTTTTTCAGGCATGACTAATTTACCTGTTATTACTGGTTTAGGCGGAATAAACGCTGCAGGTCGCTCGTCAGGCAACCACAGCTATAGAAGAATGATTTTCGATTGTCTCAATGAGACAGAAAAACTTGAAACTCAGCTGGCTTTAGCGAGTCTAATGGGAAAAATTTCCAAACAAGACGGCCAATGGCTAAATGGATCAGGAGACCCAGTTAAAGCTGACACCTACCTAAAATCAATAGTCCAAGAGTTGTTAAGCCAAACCCTTATCAGGAAGCTGGAAACAAATCTATTTGACCCTCAAAAAGTTCATTTCCATAGCAGGATGACTATTGCCCCCGGTCAAGAAATGGGACTTAAGTTTGATCTCCACCGAAAGCAAATCCCAGGAACTATTCCTCCCGGTTGGAAAATCAAAGACTCCCCTACTGATCCAGACATGGTAAGCGTCCTAGCTGAAGATAATTTTGACATCCTTGTTGACCAATTTGAAAAAACAAAAGTGAACAGCGCCGGACAACTTCCAACCGGTTTTAATCCTGCACTCCTCTATCAATCTCGCAATCACCCTCGCACGCTACAGATGACGGTGTATGCGGCATCAGATGCCATTAACTCTTTGGGAGTAGAGTGGGATTTGGTCCATAAGCACGTTCACCCAGATCAAATTGGTGTGTATGCAGGAAGCGCAATGGGCCAGCTTGATTACAATGGGTTCGGCGGACTGCTGCAAGCAAAAATACTTGGTAGAAAAGTCACCGCAAAACAGATGCCTCTGGGTTACGCGGAGATGCCTGGCGATTTTATAAACGCGTATTTGCTAGGGAACTTGGGATCTAACGGCACTAGCGTAGCAGCCTGTGCAACATTTCTCTATAACTTGCGTCATGCTGTACGAGATATCCAATCTGGTAGTCATCGCGTAGTCATCGTGGGCACGTCTGAAGCACCTATTTTCCCAGAGTCCATCGATGGTTTCGTCACGATGAACGCGTTAGCCGACGATGACTCACTGCGCAAGTTAGACAAATTATCTGTTGATCAAGAGATTGACCATCGCCGAGCTTGTCGACCTTTTTCAAATAATACTGGCTTCACTTTGGGAGAGTCAGCGCAATACATTGTACTTTTTGACGAAAAGTTAGCCTTAGATTTAGGTGCAAATATTTTAGGATCAGTCAATGAAGTGTTTATCGCCGCTGACGGCTATAAGAAATCTATTACGAGTCCTGGTCTCGGTAATTATATCTCTATGGCTAAGGCGGCCGCTGCCACACGTAATATAATCGGAGAGGATGGACTTAAGCAAAGATCCTATATTCAAGCTCATGGAACAGGGACACCTCAAAACAGAACAACTGAATCTAGTATACTCAGTAAGGTTGCAGAAACTTTCCAAGTCGACAGCTGGCCCATAACAGCAGTCAAATCCTACGTAGGCCACTCTGTTTCTACATCGGCTGGAGACCAAATGGCTTCAACGCTCGGTGTTTTCCATCACGGTATAATTCCCGGGATTCTTACGATTAATGGCGTAATTGCTGATGACGTCACCTGTGATCGTCTCGAATTTTTAACAGAGCATCGCGATATAGGTGGCGAGAATATCGATGCAACGATCATAAATTCAAAAGGGTTTGGAGGCAATAATGCAAGCGCCTCTATCTTAGCACCTCACATTACGAAAAAAATGTTAGAGAAGCGATACGGAAAAGAAACTCTTAAGAACTATTATCGAAAGAATGAAAAAATAAAAGAAGCAACTGCTAATTACGATAGCATTACTTCCGAAGGTAAAAATAATGTTATTTATAAATTCGACAATAATGTCTTAGGTAGCGAATCAATTTCAATGAACGAAAGTTCAATTTCTATCGAGGATGTCAATAAAGACATCTCTTTGAGCATAGAGAATAACTATAAAGATATGTGTGAGCAACCTACGTAACATTGATTGCTCGGTTTTCTGCTATCTTCGCTTTCCATTGCTCCGGTCCTGTCTGATGGACTGAAACACCATTCACATCTACTGCAACTGTTACGGGCATTTCTTCTACTTCAAATTCGTGAATAGCCTCCATACCCAACTCTTCAAATGCTATGACCTTTGCTTTCCGAATCGCTTTTGAAACCAGATACGCAGCGCCTCCCACTGCCATTAAGTAAACTGCCTTATGCTTTTTGATTGCCTCAATCGCAACGGGTCCTCGCTCAGCCTTTCCAATCATCCCTATGAGACCGGTTTCCGCAAGAAGCTCATCCGTAAATTTGTCCATTCTCGTTGCAGTCGTCGGGCCAGCTGGACCAATTACTTCCTCCCTAACAGGGTCTACTGGACCGACGTAATAGATGAATTTATCGTTAAAACTAACGCCTTCCGGCAAACCTTCGCCACTCGAGATCATGCTAAGAAGTTTTTTGTGCGCCGCATCTCTGCCTGTAAGTAAACTACCGGACAGAAGCAATGTTTCTCCCGGTTGCCAATTTGCAACATCACCGGAGGTCAGTTCATTGAGATTCACTTTTCGAGCTCGGGGTCCCACATCCCACTCAATTTTCGGCCAATCCTCCAAACTAGGTGGATCTAATTCCGCTATTCCACTTCCATCAAGCGTAAAGTGTGCGTGGCGTGTAGCAGCACAATTTGGAATCATGGCAACCGGCAGCGAAGCTGCGTGGGTAGGATAATCAGAAATTTTGACGTCCAGTACGGTAGTCAACCCGCCCAAGCCCTGAGCTCCAATACCTAAACTGTTTACGCGATCCATTATCTCTATACGAAGCTCTTCAACCCGATTCTTAGGACCTCGTTTCCTGAGATCATGGATATCAATCGGCAACATTAGTGATTCTTTTGCTAGCACAGCTGCCTTTTCAGCAGTCCCACCAACGCCTATTCCCAAGATACCCGGCGGACACCAGCCAGCGCCCATTTTGGGTACTGTTTCTTCAACCCAATCGATAATACTGTCACTGGGGTTAAGCATCACCATCTTTGCCTTATTTTCTGATCCGCCCCCTTTCGCGGCTAATTTCACATCAATTTCGTTACCAGGAACTAATTCCGTATGAATTACTGCTGGGGTATTATCTTTTGTATTTTTTCTTGTACCTGCTGGATCGGAGAGTATCGATGCTCTAAGAACATTATCTGGTAATTGATATGCTCTCCTGACTCCTTCGTTAATCATATCTTTAACCGACAAGCCCCCTTCCCACCGGATATCCATGCCGACCTTAAGGAACACTGTTACTATTCCGGTGTCCTGGCAAATAGGCCGCTTGCCTTCAGCACACATACGAGAATTAATGAGAATCTGGGCCATAGCATCCTTTGCTGCAGACGACTCCTCATTTTCATAAGCTTGATGCACTGCTCGAACGAAATCAATAGGATGATAGTAAGAGATATACTGGAGCGCGTCTGCGACGCTTTGAATCAAATCTTCGTTTCGGATCAGGGTCATAGGTCGTTTCTCTTTCATCGCTAAATCACGAAGTACATATTCTACCACTGACAAGGATGCTTTTCTGGGGCGATAAGTAAATTGAATCAATCAAATTCGCTGACCAGAAAGTCTTTTGCTAAATTTATTTTCTTTGCCAAGTAATCTGATCCACCTCTGTCTGGATGCAATTTTTGCATGAGTTGTCTATGAGCTCTGACAACATCCTCCTTAGAAATCGGATCATCGAGACCAAGTATCTCAAGTGCAAGTTTATGATCAATTTGAGCTTCTGATTCGGAGCTCTCGTAGGCATCCCTTTCAAGTATATCCCTCCAGTCCGGATAACTCCTATCCATATAGGCAGCAAGCACCTGAGCAGAGTCTGACTCATTCTGACACTCATTGAGAACCTCTAAAAGCTCTTCCAAGGCAAGTTCCGAAAGACGCCGCTGAGAAAAGCTGCCAAGCAGTATTGAGCCATCCATATCGCCACTGTCATGGTCAAGTTCCATAAGAAAGTATTCAGTTCGAATAGTGGAGGTTTGCCCATCTGATCTAGGCTTTGCTGAAGCTGAACTCCCCTTAAATAGTTGCCACATTGGGAGTATACGAAGAATTGTAGGTAGAAAACGCAGAACGAAAGCAAATGCTGCTCCCAATGGAGCGAAAATCGCTCCAATTGGCAATCTCCCAAGCAAAACTAAAACCCCTATTACCAGTAGGAATGCAACAATTAAGAATAAGATTCTTGTTTGACGAGGCGAAAAATTAAATCGATCCTGAAGAGACTTGACCAAAAAGTAGGCAAGCACCGGTAGTGTAAAAAGCGCGAGAAGCCTGAAAATCATTCTACTTACTCAAGATTTAAGCTGCTGTTCAAGTAGTTTAACTTCCTTTGTCGAACTCTTACTAAACTTCTTGAGGGCCTTGTAGCCGCCTGCTGCGTACACGGCTACAGCTTTTAGTAACTCCTTTAGGTGAGACACACTTGCATTATCGAATTGCGAGTAGGCACCACCCGACAGACGAGCGCACTCCATGAAAGCTTTTCTCGTTCCTGGATCGCCTCGCTCCTGAAACATAAAGACAGGTATATTCAACAAACCCAATCTACCGGCAAGATTCGAAAGGATATCCACATTCTCCTCCATAGCATCACCGATATAGACCAAACACTTAATCTTTCGGGTCCGGCTTTCATTTATCGCGTGGGCCAAAACCCTTTCTATCTGCGTTGCGCCTGCTTCGCAGTTCAGTCCTACCATGATCCGAACTATCTGATCCGCATTATTTTCCCACCTACTCGTGAAGAATTCGGCGAAGCCCTTGAAATAACAAAGCTGCAAACTTAATCCCCCCAAAGATCGTGCACTAAGAAACATTTCGGTTTGAAGTTGCCGCGCAACGCCCCAGGTCTCCTCGCGACTCGCAGTGGCATCTAAGGCAAAAATCATGTGCGCATCACCAGACGTATTGGGTATCGCTGCTACTTGAGATAAGAAATTCTGGACATCACTACTCTTTGAGATTGACGTTTGCTCAGATTTTATTTTGTTAAGTGTTTTATTCGCTTTTTTGAAGATCTCTTTCATAAAATCAGAATAACGCAGTTGGAGATAGGCGGGCAAATGATGTGAAACTCAAGTTTAAGGGCTCACATAATGAGTGGTGCGGACGGAGAGACTTGAACTCTCACACCTTGCGATACTAGAACCTAAATCTAGCGCGTCTACCAATTCCGCCACGTCCGCTCATTTTTTGCTGAAGAAGTAAATTCTTCAAGGTGCTTCATTATACCCGAAGAGATAAATTAACCAAATCAGATATCATAAGTGAGGTTCGGTGATTTCCAAGCTATACTTACCTATTCTGAAACCGATTTTTACTTTATTGGAGCGAAAATGTCCGATCTAGAAATGTACACTGAAAACGGCGTGGCCATTCTTACCATGAATCGCCCTGATGCGAGAAATGCATTGAGCATGGATATGAGAAAGCTATTGTGCGAAGCATTACACGAAGTTGAACTGGACACGGCGGTTCGCTGCGTTGTTCTAAAGGGTGAAGGTGATCATTTTATGGCTGGTGGCGATGTTAAAGGGATGGGTGAATCCATTAAGAAATCTCCCGAGGAGATCAGAAAAGAATTCATGCTGCGGATACATGATCTTCATCCAATAATGTTCGCCATGAGGCGCATGCCAAAGCCTATTATCGCCAGCTGTCAGGGTGCTGCCGCGGGAGCAGGAGTGTCAGTCGCACTAGCGAGTGATTTAGTTATAGCTTCAGAAGATGCCTTTTTCACCCTCGCCTATTGTAAGATCGGTACTAGCCCAGACGGCTCTTCCTCCTTTCACTTACCACGCGCTGTAGGCATCAAAAAAGCGATGGAAATAGCACTTCTTGGCGATCGTTTTGATGCAAATACTGCCAAAGATATCGGCATGATAAATTTTGTGGTTCCAAGCGATGAACTCGAGAGCGAAACAAGAAAATTAGCTGAACGACTGGCAAGCGGCCCGACGCACGTTTATGGGAATACAAAAGCATTGTTTTACCGTTCGCTCGAGAGTGAGTTCGAATCCCAACTTCAAGCGGAAGCAGAATACTTTTCTGACTGCGCATCTAGACGTGATTTTAAGGAGGGGGTATCCGCATTTATCGAGAAACGTTCTCCGAACTTTACAGGAGATTAGAGACCTCCTGACCTTTGAAGAGCTTCAATGTTTTCTTGTAACCGAAATAGACTCTCATTAATCTGCAGTCTGTGGGCATTAACCGACTCCATCGACTGCTCAATATATTCAACTCTTCCCGCTAACCCCAAGACGGTGCTATCTCCACTATTAAGCGCCTGACGAATTGATTCAAGATCTCCGCGCAACGTACCCAATTCATCTACGCTAGCATTCAAGCTACTGAATGAGCCCATTAGTTGATTGTAGTTATTTGTTAAACTGTTAATTTGAGTGTCACTCGAGAGCATAGACTCGTTAACCAATGCGATAGCTTTACTATTACTCTCGGTTGTTTCATCTTGCCCTTCGTTTGTAATTTTTAACCGCGAAATTTCTCCCGCAATATCATCAAATTGCTTATTGTTCGCTCTCCAATTTGCCCAAAGCAAGTCGTATTGTTCGATAGTTCTATTAATATTTTCCATAAGATCGTTGTCAGACTCCTCCGCCGACTCACCCGCAAGAGCAAGCGCCACCTCTAAGTCTCCAATTCTGAGATTGGCTTGGCGAAGATCTGTCTGGTATTTATCGTAAAAATAGTATCCGGCGTAACTCCCACCGGCTGCAACTAGCGTCAGTATCGTAAGCATTATCCTCACCGGCCAAGAACTAACTTTCACTTTCTCTGTGTAGTAATTAGGTCGGACTATTTCCTGATTCTGCGCTCTTTTATCATTTAGGTGTGATGCGACATCATCCCTTTCCGGAACGAGTGGTGGAATGTCATTTAAGTCGTCGTCTTTATTCATCTTTTTTTGAGTGCTATCCCAGTTATAGTTAATGAATTTTTAGTCAAAAATACCTATAGTCTGTAACTAAATGCTCCTTACTATTGGCGCTGCCTTCTCGCCCACTTAAAAGATTTTAAACAACCAAAAACATAAACAGCCCCTGTCGTCAGTAACATAATTTTTGAAATTGCCGCAGTTGGATTGCCAAACGCACCCCCATCACTAAAAAGCCCTCTAAAAAAATCAAATCCGCCCAGGAAAGCCACTAGGCCAAATAGAACTGCGATATGACTCCATATTTTTATTCCCGCAGGTTTGACTATGGCTAAGAAACCCATGAGACAAATTGGAATTCCTAGTAAAGCTGGGATCCAGGAAGTAATCGACTGCGAACCCGAAATAAGTGAAACTACAGTACCCCACAGCAGCAAGAAAACACCGTAACCGATCGTAAATTTTGGCATGGTAAGCCCGAAATATTTGAAAGCTTCTGTCATTACCTCAACTTCCTCTCTGATATCTAATTAGTCGGTAATTGCGGGCAACAACTTAATATTAAATGGAAAACGATACACGGCGAAGACACGCCCTTCAGCTAACGAATTGGATAGCGGCTCACCGCATGTTGACGAGTCTAACCTTTTATTGTCTCCGGTCAAATATAAATATTCTCTAAGTATGGTTTTGACTCGCTTTACCACCATGCCCACGGTCGGGTGATTAAGCACGATTATGTCACCAGGTTTGAAATGATCCTCATGCTTTACGAGAACGATATCGCCAGAGTTAAAGGTTGGAAGCATGCTGCTCCCACTGACCCTAAAAACTTTAAGCATCAACCAATATCGGCTGAACGATAACTAGTGCCGGTGGGTAAGGGGCAATGACCCGTTTTGTTGAAATGCCTTTTGTTTGCCAAAAAATATCAGCGAAGTCATTAACCAACTCGACTAGCCTAGTCGCTTCGGATTTATCCACGCTCTGCTTGCATTTCGACCCACACATCATTATCGAATGAACTAATTCATGCACACTAGGATGCTCTTTAATCTGTGGAGATTTAAAATAATCCCCCCATATTATATTCACCTCCGACTTTACGTTTCGGGCCTGTACCTCCTTTTCTTGAACTAACCGTGTGAGTTCATTTTGGCTTTCTATCGAAGCTGACCCTGATTCAATTTCCAAGAGAAGATCTACTAATCGAGCAACACTAAGAGCCGCTACTTGAGCGATCATTGGATCGTAAATCTTACAAGGGATATCACAATGAGCTTGAGCAATCGGCATCTTGAATATCATAAGTTTCCCCTTCAATGTTGATACTGCTATAAATTCTTATCTCTAAAATACTTGTCAACTCGCGTTGAAATTAACTCAGTAGATTTATCGAAAATAGGAAGCCCTGCGACTATAGTTGCAGTTGCAACAAAACCCAGCCACAAAATCGCGTCTAAGTGTTCGACAGAATAGAAAGGCCCGTCATGAGCAAATACTGCCGTTGAGGACATAGACAGAACTATCAATAAAAGATGCGGCATGTTTGAAACTCCTATCACCAGGAAAAATCTTATTTGGATAACTTAAAGATTGCAGGTCATAAAATCAAGCGTATTAAATTGGCGTCGCAATACTTGAATTCATTAGTCAAAAATCTGGGAAAAATATTTTCCTTTGATATCTCAAAAAAATAGCTTCTCCGTTCCGCAGCTGCTGCTAACTGTTACTAGCCATTTCACGGAAGCTGAATCCCAAGACGCAGAATCTCTTCTGCGCCTTGAAGAGCATCTCCTATTCGAAGCTATTTAAAGAGTATTACATCATTCCACCCATTCCACCCATTCCACCCATATCTGGCATCGCTGGAGCAGCGGCAGGCGCTTCCTCTGGAAGTTCCGTAACCATGGCTTCAGTAGTAATCATCAGGCCCGCAACTGAGCCGGCAGCCTGAAGGGCTGTTCTCGTAACCTTTGCGGGGTCCAAAATTCCCAAGTCGATCATATCTCCGTATTCACCGGTCGCTGCGTTAAAGCCGAAGTTGCCTTTGCCTTGCTTGATTTTGTCAAGCACCACCGAAGACTCTTCACCAGCATTGGCTACTATCTGCCTTAGTGGGGTGCTGACAGCCTTAAGTAGTAGACTTATTCCCACGTCTTGGTCTTCATTGTCACCGGTAAGCCCCTCAACCTTCTGTAAAGCTCGAACCAATGCCACTCCGCCACCTGGAACAACCCCTTCTTCAACCGCAGCCCGAGTGGAATGAAGAGCATCTTCAACGCGGGCTTTCTTCTCCTTCATTTCAATTTCAGTGCCTGCACCAACCTTAATGACTGCAACACCTCCGGCTAGTTTAGCGACTCGCTCTTGCAATTTTTCCCGGTCGTAATCGGATGAAGTTTCCTCAATTTGTGCCCGTATTTGACCGACTCGACCTTCAATGTTCTTAGCATCTCCAGCCCCATCGATTATAGTAGTATTTTCTTTACTTATTTGAACTCTTTTCGCAGAACCCAGATCTTCTACAGTCGTTCCCTCCAAGTTTAAGCCGACTTCTTCGGAGACAACAGTTCCACCAGTAAGGATTGCGATATCTTCTAACATGGCTTTTCGGCGGTCCCCAAAGCCGGGAGCTTTGACAGCCGCCACTTTGACAATCCCTCTCATGTTGTTAACAACTAAAGTCGCTAGAGCTTCCCCCTCCACATCTTCGGCAATTACCAAAAGTGGTCGACCCGCCTTGGCGACTCCTTCAAGCAAAGGGAGCAAATCACGGATGTTTGAGATCTTCTTGTCGAACAGCAGAATAAAGGGATTTTCCAAGTCCGCACTCATGCTGTCCTGATTATTAATGAAGTACGCTGAGAGGTATCCTCGATCAAATTGCATGCCTTCGACAACATCCAACTCATTTTCGAGGCCGTTTCCGTCTTCAACCGTGATCACACCTTCCTTGCCAACCTTCTCCATAGCTTCGGCAATAATTTCACCTACCGCTTCATCCGAATTTGCGGATATCGTTCCAACCTGCGCAATTGCCTTGGAGTCCTCGCAAGGAGAGGATAAGCCACTGACTTCAGAAACCATGGCGGAAACCGCTTTATCGACACCACGTTTCAAATCCATCGGATTCATTCCGGCAGCGACTGATTTAAGTCCTTCGTTCAATATTGATTGGGCTAACACTGTTGCGGTCGTCGTGCCGTCACCAGCAACATCAGAGGTTTGGGAAGCAACTTCCTTGACCATCTGGGCGCCCATGTTTTCAAATTTGTCATCGAGCTCAATCTCTTTCGCAACCGAGACGCCATCTTTAGTCACAGTGGGAGCTCCAAAAGATTTATCGAGCACTACATTTCGGCCTTTAGGGCCTAGGGTTACCTTTACTGCATCCGCAAGAGTGTTTACTCCAGCTAGCAATTTTTGTCGGGCTGTATCGCCAAATTTTACGTCTTTAGCCATTTTTTAATGTCCTATCTTTTCGAAGTAATAATTGAAGTCATGTCTAGATTTTTCATTAAGACTCAATAACGCCAAAAATTTCACTTTCATTTAAAATCAGTAATTCCTCCTCACCAATTTTCACGGTGTTACTGGAGTACTTTCCAAAAACGACGGTGTCTCCCACTTTCACATCCACTGGTTGACTGCCCCCATTTTCTAACCGCTTTCCAGGGCCCACCGCTATCACTTCACCCTGAGCGGGCTTCTCGGTGGCCGTACCTGGTAGCACAATTCCTCCTGAACTCGTTGTTTCTTCTTCCATGCGTCTCACTACGACGCGATCTTGTAAAGGCCGGATATTCATTCTTTCGTCTCCTAGGTCAAACGATTTTATTTATCGGTTTCTTGCCTACCATTACGAAGGCCCGGTGACCGGCTCAATAGTAGACACAAACACAAGAAGTAGTGCAACCCAAATAAACACTGAATCGCAGCTATATTATTGATGGTTTCAAGATGGGGTTTTATGTGCAAAATTCAATAGCTGGCGATTAATTCTTTTAACATTTTTGAGCATTTTTTAAAAAAAATTCACTAAATTATTGTTTTTATTAAATATTTTTTCTTTCTGAGTCTTCAATTTCTCCGATTTCTTTATCATTTGTGTACTCACCTTCATAGACACTACCAAATTCGAACTTAGATTCTTGTCCGCTAGTTGGCGGATATGGAGAAGCTTGGACATTGTCCACAATTACGGTTTTAAAAAAGCCTGCTCTCATAATCGATCTTGCGGCCAACTCACGCAGAGGCCTGGCCAACAAGCTAAAGCCCAGAAAATCTGTCAAAAATCCAGGGGTGATTAAAAGCGCTCCAGCACCTGCTAATAACATTGCTTCAATGATTTCTTGAGCTGGAAGTTCTCCTGAGTTCAATCTTGTATTTGCTCGCAAAAGCGTAGAAATTCCCTCTCTTTTAAGAATATTCAAGCCAATTACAGCGGTAAGAATTACTAGTAAAAGCGTAGGCCAAGCACCCAAAACGTCTGCCGCCTCAAATAGAACAAGCATTTCAAGAAGAGGAGTAGCAATAAAAATTATCAACATTAGGCGCAAAACTTAATCCTTTCTGGGAATGGGTGGTAGAATTTCGTCACTTAGAAATCAGCCTCAGCCCCGCGATAGCAAATTATGAATCATCAGAAAAAAATCTGGTCTGTCATCTCTCATATTCCCAAGGGAAAGGTATGTTCATATGGCGGAGTAGCAAGTCGCGCTGGCTTACCAGGTTATGCTCGCTACGTGGGCTATACGCTGAAACATCTTCCGCCAAAAAGCAGTCTACCATGGTATAGGGTAATTAATTCAAAAGGATACATTTCTTTCCGAGTAGGAACTGAAAAATATAGGATCCAAAAATCACGATTAGAACAAGAAGGCATCATTTTTTCTGACGCAAAAATATCGCTTAAAGAATATGGCTGGATTTAGCTTAATCTGAATAATTGCTCATAAAGCAGACATTGTCTCAAAAATTACTTTCTCTGCCGGGTTTGAGATCCGCCAGTCCCTTTTGAATCATGTACCAAAACAATACCACTCCTGGCGCGGCAATAACTGTGGTCAGGAGATAGAAACCGACATAGCCGACTTCCGTGATCAAACCTCCCGCCAAGGTTCCCGTTAGAATCCTCCCAGCAATGCTTGCAAGCGCAGAAAGTAAAGCGTATTGAGTTGCAGTAAATCGAAGATTGCACAATGCAGACAAATAAGCGACCACTGTGACTCCGCCAATACCACTCGCAAAATTTTCGAAACCAACTGCGGCTGCCATTCCAAGATTTGATTTTCCTACTAAAGCTAGCGCAGCAAAACTAAAATTAGAGACAGCCATCAGAACTAAACTAATAAAAACTGATCTTTTCATCCCCAACCGCGAAAACAAGAGGCCTCCAAAAAAAATTCCTAAAAGAAAAGCCAGGAAACCAAAACCAACATCATAAAATGCGATCTCTTCGTTGGTGAACCCCAGATCATCGAACAAGAGTCTTAAAGTCAGATTAGCTAATGTGTCTCCGATTTTGTGGATCAGTATAAAAAATAAAACTAACCAAGCCCCTTTTCGCCTAACAAATTCTATAAGTGGGCTGAAATATTCAAAAAGGCCTTGAAACCGACCTCTGGTATCTGTTCTCTCAATATCGCGGTTTGGTTCGCCAAAAATCACGGCGACAAATACCGCGGGCAACACGAAGATAACGCTTGAGATGTAGGCCGCCGACCAACTATAGTTTTGCGCCATCAAAAGGACAAATGCCCCAGCAGAAGCAGCTCCGATACGCCAGCCATACTGAGACATACCAGATCCGACTCCCAATTGATTCGGTTCAAGCAACTCGATTCTGTATGCGTCAACTACTATGTCCAATGTGGCGCCAAACACACCGACAGCCAATGCTGATATTGCAACTACCGTCAGAGCCTGGCCAGGGTCAGCCATGCCTAGCGCAACAATTGCACAAATCAATAAGAAACTCACAAACCAAAGCCAAGACCTTCTTTGACCATATTTGGCTAGGAGCGGAAGGCTGGTGTTGTCAACTATAGGTGCCCACAGTGGTTTGAAATTATAAGCAAGGAAGGTAAGCGCAAAAGCAGTCACCGAGCTCTTTGAAATTCCTTCTTGCGCTAGTCGTGTAGTTAGAGTTGCTCCTATTAAAGCAAAGGGAAAACCTGAGGAGATACCTAAAAAAAAAGCTGCTAATGGTCCCGATTCCATATAGGGATCAAGAATCATGGACACCTGCTTCCACCAATTTAATGTCTTGCTTTTTAATGCTGCCATGATTTATTTATAATCAAGTCGCAATCGTTATAGCATCGCAACCAGTCCTGAATGTTCAATCCCGGAAATTTATATACTGCAAAGGAATTCCCAAGTTAGTTTCCTTAAGAAATGCGATGATTCCTTGGAGATCATCCCTCTTTTTCCCAGTTACTCTAAGTTTGTCCCCTTGAATAGCGACTTGTACTTTCATCTTCTTTTCTTTAACCATCTTTACGATTTTTCTGGCAAGATGTGACTCGATTCCCTGCTGTATCTTTACAATCATGTTCGCCTTCTGCCCAACAACTTCAACTTCTGCTTCCAGTATTGACTTTGTGTCGACACCTCTTTTTATTAGTTTAGATCGAAGTATCTCTAGCATTTGCCTAACTTGAAAATCAGCCTCCGCAGATATTAGTATCCCCTCTTGTTCTGTCAGCTCGAATTTAGAATCTACTCCTTTAAAGTCGAACCGAGTGTTCACCTCTCGATTAGCTTGATCTATGGCATTTTTTATTTCATGCATATCAACTTCAGATACAACATCAAAAGAAGGCATTTTTTCCTTACTCCTATTAACTCAATCAACGAAATCAGACGATAACATCATCGTCGACTTATCGCACTCCATTATAGTGACAAAAAAAGTTATCGGGAAAGTACGACTAATTCGAAATGACTTAATATTTTTTTACATTTATGATTGTGTCTGTATGGTCAGGGTAGGCATTAGCTAATACTTAATGTTAACAATTATACTGCTTGAATATTTAAAGCTACTTTAACTTAAGAAGAGTTTTTATCCAGTGCTACAACAACACCACTACCTCTTGCTAAGTTCATTGTTGGCGCTTACAGGCGTTGCGATTCTTTTCTCAATTTTGAGTGGTTCTGCAGAAATAAGCATCGACCAAGTAATGTCTCACTTTACTTCCCCGGAAACAGGACTCGCAAATCAAATTTTAAGCGAAATACGCATTCCAAGAACATTAGCGGGATTTACTGTGGGTAGCTTACTTGCCATGTCTGGGGTAGCTATGCAGGTATTATTAAGAAATCCGTTAGCCGACCCTTACATACTAGGGGTATCAGGTGGCGCAGCAGTTGGCGCTCTTTCCGGCATTCTGCTTGGGGTGAGCAGTTTCCTCTTAGTGAATTTCGCATTTGCCGGCGCACTAGTTTCAACTTTAATCGTTTTTGGAATTAGTAGCCGATTTGGTAACTGGTCCGTAATACGACTTCTGCTAACTGGAGTGGTAGTGTCAGCTGGATGGGGGGCGTTGATTAACCTATTCCTCACAACCAGCCAATCAAGCTCTGTCCAGTCCATGTTATTTTGGTTAATGGGCGACTTGAGTCAAAGCAGAGTCGCCCTTGGACATTTTTTTCTTATTGCAGTCGGACTGGTTGGGGGCATAAAAATAGCGAGGTCTTTAAATGTTCTTTCAAGAGGTGATCTGATAGCAGTAAGCTTGGGTGTTAATATCAAGTTGTTAAGGATTTTTCTGTATTTTTCCGCATCCCTTTTTACGGCAGTAGCGGTTACAATCAGCGGTACAGTTGGTTTTGTTGGTCTCGTGACTCCGCATATATTGAGAATGCTTGGAGCGCGCGATCATCGTGTGTTAATTCCTGCGTCTGCTCTCTTGGGAGGTAGCATTGTCATAATTGCAGATACTCTGGCAAGAACTATTCTTGCGCCACAACAGTTACCGGTAGGGGTATTCACAGCAATAATAGGGGTGCCATGTTTTTTGCTCATTTTAAATAGTAGTGGAAGAAAATAACCTTGACGCAACTCTGTTTAGATTCATTAAGACTTATAGCCGGCAACAAAACTTTATGCCGGAACCTAAGTATGACTATAAAACAAGGAGAGTGCTGGGGGTTGCTTGGCAGGAATGGGGCAGGCAAGACAAGTCTGCTCAAATGTCTCGCAGGCATAATTAAACCTAGGGAAGGCTCTATTTCACTCGACTCAGTTCCTATGGGAAATTACGATCGTAATCATCTAGCTCTGCGCATTGGAATGTTGTTTCAGGAAAACTTAAGCGGCCTTCCAGCGACGGTCTTTGAAACGGTTCTATTGGGAAGATACCCTTATAGAGGGTCCTTACTAAAAGATTCGCTCGAAGATATTCAAATTGTAGAGGATATTCTCGAGGAAATTGAGCTGAGCACATTAAAGGACCGAGAACTGGGTACTTTATCTGGAGGAGAGCTTCAAAAAGTTGGCATCGCCTTACTTCTTGCACAGGATCCGGATGTTTTCCTTTTGGATGAGCCGAGCAACCATTTAGATATCGCCTTTAAGGCACGCTTGAAAACTATTTTAAAAGGCAGAGTTGCAGGGAAGTCAGCTAGCCTTTTCTTGGCTACACATGACATAAACTACGTAAATGAATTTTGTGATAAATTAGTTTTATTGTTGGAAAATGGAGATTTCATTTTAGGAAACACACAAGATATCTTAACTGAAGAGAATTTATCGACAGCTTTTAACTCCAAGATATCAAAATTTTCTAACGGCCATTCGGCTATCTTCTTCCCGCACTAAAGTAACGCTAAACTATGCTCTATTTTTCTCACAGTAACAAATGACGAACATCCGTCAATAATTTTGCCAAGTAGGTAGCGAAAAGGCCGCCATCAACCCCATTTACCGCACGATGATCGTACGATAGAGTGAATGGTAGAATTTTCCTAGGTCTGAATTCACCATCGATAAAAACAGGTTTAACTTCAGTCTTCGCAACTCCAAGAATTCCTACTTCAGGTGAATTGACGATTGGAATAAAACCAGTACCCCCGAGTGCACCCAAACTTGAGATTGAAAAACACGCTCCCTGCATATCCTCAATCTCCAGTTTTCTCTCTTTAGCCTTCGAGGAGAGTTCGACTACTTCAGATGCCAGATCCCAAATTGATTTTTGGTCTACATCCCTGATTACCGGAACCACTAATCCAGCTTTCGTAGCAACAGCAACCCCAATATGGAAGTATTTCTTTTGTATCAGGTGTTCGCCGGATGAATGGAGAGAAACATTAAATTGAGGATACTCCTCTAGCGCTTTAGCACAAGCTTTTAGTAAGAAAGGGAGATAGGTCAACTTGAGTTCCTTCTTTTCTGCTTCAGTTTTTGTCTCTGATAGGAACTTTTCTAATTCAGTAACGTCGGCTTCGTTAAATTGTGCGACATGCGGCACTGATGCCCAATTTCGAGCCATGTTGGTAGCAGTGATTTTCTCTAGCTTAGATCTTCTTGTCTTTTCAATCTCCCCGAATCGGCTGAAATCCAAATCAGGAGCCATCATGCTACTAGGAGTATTTAAAAAAGGCGTACTTAATTTTTGTTTGACGAATTCATTAATGTCATCTTTCACTATCCTGTTCTTAGCACCAGTTCCTTGAACCAGGTTGAGATCTACGCCTAACTCTCTCGCCAATTTTCTAACTGCCGGGCCTGCATACACAAAATTCGCAGGCGAAGTAAAATTAGTTTCAGCTTTTTCGGATTCAGGCGATAATTTCTTCTTAGAAGGGGCTTTAGATGTACTTTCGGTATTAGATTCCTCGGGCGAAAGATCAACACCAGAGTCATTAGTCGTCGGACCTTTGGCTGAGTTAGTCTCATTACTTACTTTAACTATCTGTTCAATAGTAGCTATTTTCGATCCCGTTTTTACTTTATCGCCCACCTGAATTAATAATTCCATCAACTTACCTGAACTTGGCGAAGGCACCTCCATAGCCGCCTTATCGGATTCTAAAGTTACTAAAGAATCATCAGACTCTACCTGACCACCTACCTGCACATGTATCTCAATTACATCAACTTCGTCGTCTGTGCCAAGATCAGGAACTTCGACGGTAATTTGCTCCATTTTATCCGGCGTGGGACTCAGGTTCTGGTCATATGAATCTTCTTTTTTCTGCTCTGTATCTGTCGACTTTTTTAATTCAGATTTATCAGGACTATCGGACTCAGATCCATCTTCTTCTGCGCTATCAGTCTCAAGTGTTAATATTTCACTATCCACCGTCACTTGATCACCGAGATTTACTGATATTTCATTTACCGTGCCAGAAAATGGCGCAGGAATTTCCATCGCTGCTTTGTCGCTTTCAAGCACTAGGAGAGAGTCATTTTCTTGGACTTTTTGCCCGACACTGACTAACAGCTCAATAACTTCTACTTCAGAAGCCTCACCAAGATCAGGGACTGTTATTTTTTTGATCGTCAAGCCAATGCCTCCTTAGCAATCGCTAAGATTTGGAAATTATTGATAGATTGGGTTAGCCTTATTTGTATCAATTCCCAATTTTTTATAATGGGCCATCAAGGCTTTGCTATCAATCAGTCCAACAGATTGAAGTTCAAATAAAGCCGCGGCAGCAATAAATTTCATATCAACCTCAAAGAAGTGGCGCAACTGCTCCCGACTGTCACTTCGTCCAAAGCCGTCTGTTCCCAGAACTCTGTATGTATCAGGGACGAACTCCCTAATCTGATCCGAGTATATTTTCATATAATCCGTAGCAGCCAAAACCGGTCCTTTTTTCGTTGAAAGTTTTTGGGTAACAAACGGGACTTTTTGTTTCTTGCTCGGATTGAGCATATTTCCCCTGGCGATATCCAAGGCCTCTCGCCTAAGTTCGTTAAAGCTTGTTACGCTCCATACATCGACAGCGACAGAAAAATCTCGCCTAAGCATTTCTGCCGCCTTGCGAGCCTCCCTCAAAATCGTCCCGCTTCCAAGAAGTCGAATGTGATGCTCTCCATTAGTCGGTTTTGATACTTTAAACTCTTTGGAATTACCATCCTCCAACAAATACATCCCTTTAATAATATCGTCCTCAATACCTTTGGGCATATCGGGTTGTTGATAATTTTCATTCATGGTGGTGATGTAGTAAAAAACAGAGTCCATCTCCTGGTACATGCGGCGCATGCCCTCTTTTATGATGATAGCCAATTCATAGGAATAAGCCGGATCATAGCTAATACAATTCGGAATAGTTGAGGAAAGAATGTGGCTATGGCCATCTTGATGCTGAAGCCCCTCTCCATTGAGTGTAGTTCTGCCCGCAGTAGCTCCTATTAAAAACCCTCTTGCTTGCGAGTCTCCTGCTGCCCAGCACAAATCACCGACTCGTTGAAAGCCGAACATTGAGTAGTAAATATAGAACGGTATTAAGGGATAGTTGCTTACGCTGTAGGAAGTCGAAGCCGCAAGCCACGCCGAGAATGAGCCAGACTCTGTTATTCCCTCCTCCAACATTTGTCCTTCCTTATCCTCGCGATAAAACATAACCTGATGCGAGTCGGCCGGATCATATAGTTGTCCAGCAGAGGAGTATATCCCCAGCTGCCTGAACATACCCTCCATACCGAAAGTACGAGCCTCATCTGGTACTATGGGGACAACACGTTCACCGATTTCTTTATCCTTACATAGAGAATTCAATAACCTCACGAAAGACATGGTGGTCGAAATTTCTCTCTCTCCACTTCCTTTTGTTTGATCATCAAAGATTTTTTGTGCAGGTAATTTCAGTGTATAAGTTTCTTTTCTTCTCTGAGGAACGGCTCCACCCAAAGATTCCCTAGCTTTTCTCATATATCTTAATTCTAGGCTGTCTTCTGGTGGTCTATAATATGGAACATCTTCAAGTTTCTTATCTTCGATTGGGATCTCAAAGCGATCGCGGAATTTTTTCAGAGACTCGATATCAAGTTTTTTAACAGAATGGGTTGCATTTTGCGCCTCTGCGGAGGCACCAAACGCATAGCCTTTGATAGTCTTTGCAAGAATAACCGTTGGTTTACCGTTTGACTTAACAGCCTCCGCATACGCTGCATAGACCTTAAAAGGATCATGTCCTCCGCGATTTAAGGCCATTATGTCGTTATCCGATAAATGCTCTACCATTTTTAATAGCTCGGGACTCTTTCCGAAAAAGTGTTCTCTAGTGTAGGCACCTCCGCGGCTCGCATAGTTTTGATATTCACCATCGACCACCTCATCCATTCGGGCCTGCAATAGTCCGTCCGAGTCAGATTGTAGCAACTGATCCCAATGACGCCCCCAAATTACTTTGATCACGTTCCATCCAGCGCCACGAAACACTGCTTCTAGCTCTTGGATAATTTTCCCATTCCCTCGGACTGGACCATCAAGCCTTTGCAGATTGCAATTAATCACAAAAATTAGATTATCCAACTTTTCCCTAGATGCTTTGCTGATAGCCCCGAGAGATTCGGGTTCATCCATTTCACCATCACCTAAAAACGCCCAAACCTTGCGATCTGAGTTATCCAATAAACCTCGACTACTCAAATATTTCATTATATGAGCTTGATAAATAGCCTGAATTGGACCAAGCCCCATCGACACTGTCGGGAATTGCCAATACTCAGGCATCAACCAAGGATGAGGATACGATGACAGGCCGTTGCCGTTTACTTCTTCTCGGAAGTTATCAAGCTGTGACTCATCCAATCGACCCTCTACAAAAGATCTTGCATAGATTCCAGGTGAGGAATGCCCCTGATAATAAATTAGGTCGCCTTCATGTTTTTCGCTAGGCCCTCTAAAAAAATAATTAAAACCCACGTCATATAAAGTTGCTGAGGATGCGAAAGTAGAAATATGACCACCAATACTTGAATTGCGCAGGTTTGCGCGCATTACCATAGCCATCGCATTCCAACGAACGATTCCTCGAATCTGGCGCTCCATAAACATGTCGCCAGGCATGCGTTCTTCATTTGATGGAAAAATGGTGTTGCTGTAAGGCGTGCTGAGCGCGTTCGAGGGAATACTGAAACCAATTCTCTTGGTATCATTAGAAAGCCGCGAAATTAGGTAGTGTGCTCTATCTACCCCTTCTTCTCTGATTACCGATCGCAAGGCTTCAAGCCACTCTTGTGTCTCGTCCGGATTAACATCTTTGTGCTGAGTCATACCAAAGTCCTATTTAGCGCCGGGATCACCGACCACTATTAGTTTCCGAAGGCTTAAAGTAATTTATGTGTAATATAATTACAATTTAGATGTATTTTAGTAAATATTTTGAATAAATCCCAACAATATTTCTGATTTTATGTAGTAATACTACATTTATGTAATTCTTAATCGGTTATTAATTCAAAAAAAGGGTTTAAAATACAGTTATTTGCGACAACAGTGAAGTAACGCAGCTGCAATTCTGTATAATATTTAACCAGATACTACAATTCTCACTGGTTTACTCAGGTATTTATTGGTGCAAAACAGAGGATTATAAACCCGCTAAGCGCATCACCATTTGGATTTTGAGTTTCAAACTTCTTCTAACCCATCGAAATATCTCTTCCATTCGAAATAAGGGCCAGGGTCTGTTTTACGCCCTGGAGCGATGTCACTATGCCCTTTTATACGGTTTCGATTGATCAACGGATAGTTCTTCAATAGCTCCTTGGTTACATAAATCAAAGTTTCATATTGCATGTCCGTGAAGGCTTCATGATCAGTTCCTTCCATCTCGATACCAATCGAAAATTCGTTGCAGTTCTTTCTCCCTTTAAACATCGAATCCCCTGCGTGCCAAGCCTTCCGATTAAGCGCTACATATTGAGTGACATCACCAGCTCGCGAAACAAGCAAATGTGCTGAAACCCTTAGCTCTGAAATCTTTTCAAAATAAGGATGAATCTTTGGATCTAAATTGTTACAGAACAATTGATCTACATACCCCGTACCAAAGACTCCGGGAGGGAGGCTTATGTTATGAATTATGAGTAAAGAAATATCACGTTCGTTAATCCTGTCGCTGGAGTTTGGTGAGAGCTGCTGCTTTGCTCCAATCAAAAAATTGTCTCTGATCTCAAAATCCATACCTAGCTTCCAATAGATTCTAAGAAATAATGGTAGCATACGAAATTAAGTTTTAAAGGGCTCTTGAACTCCCTGATGAAGTCAATTAGAAACTAAATTTCAATTCTCCATCTTTATGCGATAATTTCCATTGAAGGCGATCTTTCTATTCATAAGTTGTTGGTTCATAATTAACCGATGTCTAAATCCAACTATAATAATCCTGGTAGCACCACCGGCAAGGGAATGTTGATCTTAAGCTTCGCAATCGGGCTTATACTGCTTACCCTAGTTTTTGATGATCTGTTACAGGGACAGTTCAACCCCAATCGCAATCCTGAATCGGTCGAATTACTTTCTGGTATAAGAGAAGTTACACTGCGAAGAAATCTACAGGGACATTACACCGCTAATGGCACAATAAATGGTGTACCTGTTACTTTTCTAGTAGACACTGGTGCAACCGATGTCGCAATTCCCGAAACTATAGCCAGCCAAGCAAATCTCAAGAAAGGCAATGCCAGGATAGCAGCTACTGCTAACGGTTCTGTGCATGTATATGCAACAGAACTAAACTCATTGACTTTAGGAAACATTTCTCTACAGAATGTAGCAGCGAGTATTACACCTACTATGTTTAACGACACAATACTTCTTGGCATGAGCGCACTCAAAGAAATCGACTTCTCTCAGGTAGGCGCAACTTTGACCCTAAGACAAATACCAAATTGATATAGTGACTAATAATTCTTTACCAAATGATCTAGGCCTTATTGTTAGTCTTGCCCTTAAAGAAGATATTGGTGACGGCGATGTTACTTCCGCACTTATACCAAAGGATCTAAAAGTTAAGGCGAATATAATCTGCAAAGAAAATGCTATACTTTGCGGAATTCCCTGGGTACAGGATGCTTATGGGAAGATTGACAGCTCTCTGCAAATTGAATGGGAATTCGAGGAAGGTGCTAATATAAAAATTGGTAATAAAGTGGCTAGCATCTTTGGGAATGCAAGAGCTATATTATCTGGTGAGCGAACCGTGCTTAATTTCCTTCAAACCTTATCAGGAACTGCAACTACTACGAACGAATACTTAGAAATACTAAGAGATACTTCTACTAAATTATTAGACACACGAAAAACACTGCCAGGACTCAGAACTGCGCAGAAATATGCAGTAAAGATTGCTGGAGGATTTAATCACAGAGCAGGGCTTTATGACGCTTTCTTAATCAAAGAGAATCATATCAAGTCATGCGGAAATATCTCGAACGCAATCGCAGAAGCGCGCAAGATGAATCCAAGTAAAACACTCGAAGTTGAAGTTCAAAATTTAGAGGAATTTAGAGAGGCGCTAAGTTTGAAACCGGATATAATTATGCTAGATAATTTTCATATAACGGATATGAAAAAAGCAGTCTCAATAAACTCTCACTCTGTCAAGCTAGAAGTTTCTGGCGGGATAGATCAAGAATCTCTTGCAAATATTGCAAAAACTGGCATAGATTATATATCGATAGGAGCTTTAACTAAGCATTGTCGCGCAATAGATTTCTCACTTCTTTTAGAATAAAAATCAATACTCGGGAGGGTTGGAAAATGAAAACTAAGCCAAATTTTTCCTTTTTTGGGGCATTTTTACTCTGGCTTCCCACCCAATTGGTTGGCCACGCGGGTAACGTAGACTTAAACGGTGGGCATTACTGGGGGCAATCCTACCATTGTCACGTGACAGCCTGCGAGATGCCGGATACATTCGATTTTAGGAGACGCTCAAGGGATAGTTTGCTTACCGACTATCGAAAGCGAGAAAAATTCTTCAATGAAGATGATTGGTCTTTTGAAGAAGATTTTGATGGAGACTGTCAGTCAACTAGACAAGAGATGCTCGTTCTTACCAGCAGGAGTGAAGTTCGTTATACCAACCCTAGAAATTGCGTAGTCCGAACAGGCGAATGGTTAGACGAATATACTGGGGAAGTATTTGAGGTCGCAGTCAAGCTCGAAGTTGATCACGTCATACCTCGAATGTATGCACATACTCATGGTGGAGACCGTTGGATGGCTGAAAAGAAGCTCCTATTTGCCAACGATCCTCTAAACATTATGCTTGTTGAAAGAAGAGAGATTAGGCGTAAGCGGGACCGAGGCCCAAGTCGATATCTACCTCGAGACGAATTCCAATGCGAATACATAAATCTTTGGAATCAGATTTCGGCAAAATACGATTTGCAGTTAAGCTCAAACGATAGAAGCACAATCTCTCGGATGAGAGACGAATGTACGGAATCTATTTTAAACCAGGATCAAAAATGATCTTAAAAATCGCGCCTTCAGTCTATGGAGCTACAATAGCGATACTATCCATACCATTGTCCGGATCTAGCTTTGATTCTCCGGTAGGAAATCCATTTTCAGAAAGAATGTAAGCAATAACATCCGTATATTCCTCAAACATTAAGGATCCCGGGTTATCTGCTGGCATGGTCCCCATAATCGATTCCCAGAGATAAAGAAGTGGCTGGTTATTCCATGATCTCAAAGTGTCTCTGTAGAAACGCATATTATGGCAAGTCTTGCATTGTGCATCATAAACAGCCTGGCCTGCAGACACTTGTGCTTCCGTGAAAACACCATCATTCACGGTTTTATCCTGAGCAAGTGAGGTAAAGCTCACAGCCAAGGTTGTCAGCAAAATTATGAAACGCAAACTTTTACCATCGAGTATCATCACAAAACTCCTTAATCGTAGAGCAGAGAGCATGAAAATTTATTGCCCGAATTATTCATTAAAAATCCACCATTGCTAACAAAGCATTACTCAAACCACAGTCCGAACATTAAACTACATCTTAGAAATTTTCAAGCTATACTCTAGCAGTACGTTGTCAAAATCAGTAGTTTTAACTAATAATTTCAATGCCTTAAATTACTCAAACTACCCCCTGAGCAAAATATGAGGAATGGTTAATTTTAGGAAATAATTTAGTTTGTCAAAACTTTAAGCTCGACAAAGTTAAAGGATATGTCGCACTCGCCACAAAAGGGAAAAAAGCACAAAGTCTATCGAGTATGCATCGGTCTGATGTATGCTTTAGGAATCAGGTGAATAAATTAAACATTAACTATAACAGACGCTCAGCTGAAACCTTAAAAAAATATGCTATCAATATTGATGACTTTTTTACTTGGAGCCATTGTGGGCAGCTTCATCAATGTAGTCACTTATCGATTACCGATAATGCTACAAACCAACTGGATATATGAGTCAAGTGAATTCTTAGAATCCCAAGGCCTACAAGTACAAGGTTCAAATAGCAGGGCTAAGAGCGAAAGTTTTAATTTATTTTGGCCGCCCTCCCATTGTCCTCTCTGCAAGTATAAAATTAGACTATGGGAAAATATTCCACTGCTGAGTTATTTTTACCTCAACAGAAAGTGCTCACATTGCGGGAAAGAGATTTCAAATCGATATCCGATTACAGAATTAATCTGTGGTCTTCTGACAATGTTTCTCGTCTACTACTTTGGACTGACTTCTATGTCTTTTGTCCTGATACTTCTGATGTGGTCTCTGCTTATTGTTGCAATAATAGATTTTTACCATCATCTAATTCCCGATGAAATTACCCAACCGCTTATTTGGGTCGGTTTGATTCTTAATTCAGGGGGCATGATAGCAGGAGTTAGCTTGAACGAATCCGTCTTGGGCGCTATTTTAGGATATTTATCTTTATGGACTGTAAATTGGTTTTTCAAGTTAATCCGAAAGCAAGAAGGAATTGGACATGGGGATTTTAAACTATTAGCAGCAATTGGCGCTTGGTTAGGCTGGCAAAGCTTGTTTACAACAATTATTATTTCATCATTAATTGGCGCGGTATCAGGGATTTTTGTGATCACCTTTTTCGGAAAAAATAAAACTCAGCCTATACCTTTTGGCCCGTACCTCTCTGTCGCTGCTTTAATTTTTATAGTATGTGGCACGCAGATAAATGATTTCTACTTAACCAACATTTTAAGGTAGGCGAGATGTATATTGTCGGCCTGACCGGAGGAATAGGCAGCGGTAAAACAACCATAGCTAATTTTTTTTCAGAAAATAATATAGAAGTAATAAACGCAGACCAATTAGCGAGAAAGGTAGTAGAACCAGGGACATCCGCCCTTTTGAAAATAAAGAAAAAATTTGGTGATCAGATATTAACCGAAAGCAATGGTTTGAATAGATCTCTTTTACGAGAGATAATTTTTAGCGATGAAAGAAAGCGAATTTGGTTAGAGAACTTATTGCACCCACTCATTGAAGACGAAATTAGTCAGTTAATGAAGTTAGCTTTATCCCAATACGTAATACTAGAATCTCCTTTACTGCTAGAGACAGACCAACATAAATTGGTAAATCGTATTTTAGTAGTGGATGTTTCACCCGAGGTCCAACTCAAACGCACCCTATCGAGGGATGGCGGCTCTGAAGCGACCGTCAAAGCTATAATTAATTCTCAGCTAACAAGACTTCAGCGCCTGAGTATGGCCGATGATATAATAAATAATGAGCAAGATCTCCAGTCAGTTCGAGTGGAATTGGAAGCTCTTCATCAAAATTATCTTAGCATGGCGATAGAAAAGTGATCATTTCCAAAGTAATTAATTGTCCTACTTGTGACAAAAGGGTGGAGTGGAACGATGGTAATAAATTCAGACCTTTTTGTTGCGAACGATGTAAACTTATTGATTTTGGGGAATGGGCAACTGGGAAGCATGTAATTGAAGGCGAGTCCGTCTCACAGTATTCCGATGATGATAACGAGGGTATTCAATAACCGCTCCTTTAGTTAGGGTTAAAATCAGTATTTTTCAGCCATGAAGAAATACCTGAAACGCCGTATGCTCCATTTACCCTTGCTACTCCCAAATCCTTTACGCCGACTCCTCCCAAAGCATATATCGGCAAATGCACCCCGAAAGCTAACTTGTGAAACTTTTCCCAACCCATACAGTCATTATGTTTTTTCGTTTCAAGAACCGGTGATAGAGAAACATAGTCTACACCCAGCTCCAAAGCTTTCTTTAGTTCATTTACATTGTGACAAGAGGCACCAAAATATCTATAGCTTTCGATACACCTATTTGTCATCTGCATTAGTCTTTGGGAGTTAGCATGAAACCCCGCCGCCTCGGTTTTTTGAAAGTCCTGCAACTCACCATTAAAAATCAATCTGATACCGTACTTTTTAGCTACAATCTGTGCTTCTTTAAAAAAACTTAAATATCCCCCTGGATCTAGATGAGTTTGTCGAAACTGCACCAGACTAACGCTCTGCGTGCTGTATGCCTCCAGGATTTTTTTGAGAGATTCAGAGTCTTTGAGATCTGGTGTAATCGGAAGAAACTTCGGTAGCTTGAGAACTTTAATGATTTGTCTATTTGCTTCGGGAAAATCTTCACAGTCCAATAATTTAATAGGGCGCCATTCTATATCTTGTCCTTCAGCACCTCTGGGAATTTGCGTATAATCAGTAATCATCCAAACATACAAAACGACCGAATATTCTTTATAACTGCAACGTATTTTTTGAAAAGGAAAATACGATTTTAAGCGAATACTGATTTCCTCCCTGAATTCCCTTTCCAAAGCCAACTCAATGGTCTCATTAGGTTCCATTTTACCGCCTGGAAATTCCCATAAACCCCCTTGAGGTTTATCTTTGGGTCTAAATGTTATTAGGACTTCATCCTTATCATTTATAATTACGCCAACTGCGACATGAATAGAGTGTGTCATTCGAAAAAATTCTTATGTGCGATAATCAGAGTTAATCCGAATATAATCGTGAGAAAGATCTGAAGTCCAAACTGTTTCTTGGTTTGCTCCTCGGCCAAGCTCTATAGAAATAATTATGTCATCTCGCCTCATTACAGATTTACCTTTTTCTTCTGTATAGGACTCTGCAACTTTTCCTCCAGAAACAATTCGAACGCTCCCTATATCAATATTGACCTTTCTAGTATCTAAATCTTCTACGCCGGCTCTGCCAACGGCCGCAAGTATTCTTCCCCAATTCGGATCAGAAGCAAATAGTGCTGTTTTTACCAAAAGCGATTCTGCAACACAGTAAGCAATCTTTAAGCACTCATCCTCATCTCTGCCTTCCTTCACATTCACAGTAATGAATTTAGTCGCGCCCTCCGCGTCTTTGACTAATTCAATGGCTAGTTGATGAAAAACAGATTTCAGCGTTTCAGTAAATTCTTCCCTTTTTAAATTACTAAATTCAGAAATAGAAACCCCAGATTTACCAGTTGCCACCAACATTGCAGCGTCATTTGTTGAAGTATCACCGTCAACGGTAATTCGATTGAACGATTTATTTGTCATTTCAACTAAGATTTCATCGAGGAGTTCCTTCTCAATAAGAGCATCAGTGAATACATAACTTAACATCGTCGCCATATCTGGACGAATCATTCCAGAACCCTTTGCCATACCAGTTATCGTTAATAGGCTCCCTGCCACCTCGATCTGTTTTGAAACTAATTTCGGTTTAGTATCAGTCGTCAGAATACCCATGCCTGCGTCTTCCCAAGCGCCTTCATCCAAACAACTAAAAGCTTCTGGAACGCCAACGAGAAGTTTATTAACGGGTAATTCTTCACCAATTACGCCGGTTGAAAACGGTAGCACTTGCTGAACGGCAACTTCGGCATGCTTTGCAACAATTTGACAACATTCGAGGGCATGCTTCTGTCCAATTTCACCGGTTCCCGCATTGGCATTTCCAGTATTAATAATAAACACCCTCGGATCATGAGAAGATAGGTGAGATTTAGCAATCACCACGGGAGCTGCACAAAAGGCATTTTGCGTAAAAGCACCCGCAACTGCACTCTGCTCAGAAAGCTCTATGAGAACCAGGTCGAGTTTATCTTGGTAACGAATTCCTGCACTCACTGCCGATAATCTGACCCCAGCTACGTTATGAATTTTGCTACTTGAACCACATCTTACAACCATTTTTATACTATCTTCCCACAACATAATTTAAACTTTTTACCCGATCCGCACGGACAAGGATCATTTCTTCCAACTTTCGGTAAATCACGAACGAAAGGATTTTTCTTTTCCTCATTCTTCCCGGTTCGGGCGGTTGTTGAAGAATCAACACTCCCCCCTTTATCACCCGATAGCGCTGACACCGATTGATGCTGGTAGTTTACACGTGCTCGAGCACTCTCTTCTTCTCTTTGCCTGTCAATCGCATCTGTTGGATCTTCTTGTTTGATTTGAATATGACTCAGAATTTTAGTTACTTCTTGCTGTAAGGAGTTCATTAATCCTGTAAACTGGGCGAAAGCTTCTCGCTTATATTCTTGCCGAGGGTTTTTACCTCCGTAACTGCGCAGAAAGATTCCTTGCCGAAGCTGATCCATCGTAGCAAGGTGTTCTTTCCAAAGTCTATCTAAGATCTGTAAGGTAATTTGTTTTTCAAATTCTCGCATTCGCTCGCCGATGACAGAGCACTTATCTAAGTATTGACTATGAAGGTCTTGAGTAATTTTTCTCTTCAATTCATCTTCATAAAGTTTTGAATCTTCTTCAAGCCATTCCTGTATAGGCTGCTTCGATCCAAATTCCTTCTCAATAGCACCCTCCAAACCTTCTATATCCCATTGCTCAGGGACACTTTGTGGAGGAATATAATCATCTACAAGCAGATCAACAACTTCCTCACGCATACCGTCTAACAGTTCAGTAATGTTGTTGCTTCTCATCAATTCGTTTCGCTGTCTGTAAATTATTGTTCTTTGATCATTAGCTACATTATCGTATTCAAGTAGTTGTTTTCTTATATCGAAATTCCTACCCTCAACTTTCCGCTGCGCTTTTTCAATTGAGCGCGTCACCATCCCTGCCTCAATTGCTTCTCCCCTTTCCATACCCATTTTCCTCATGAAATTTTTAACGCCGTCACTAGCGAAGATGCGAAGCAGATTGTCTTCCATAGACAGATAGAACCTCGAATATCCTGGATCGCCTTGCCTACCAGAACGCCCTCTTAGCTGGTTGTCTATCCGGCGTGACTCATGTCTCTCTGTGCCTATAATGTGAAGCCCACCGGCCTCGATAACTTGATCGTGCCGTGTCTGCCATTCCTTTTTTATCTTAGAAAGATGTTCTTCTGAAGGGCTCTCCAATGCTGATATTTCAGCGTCCCATTTGCCACCCAACACAATATCGGTTCCTCGACCAGCCATGTTGGTTGCAATTGTTACAGCTCCGGGTCGACCTGCTTGAGAAATTATTTGGGCCTCTCTCTCATGGAATTTGGCGTTTAAAACTTCGTGATCTATTTTCTTGTCGGTTAGAAACCTCGATAATATCTCTGAAGTATCAATTGAAGCTGTTCCGACTAAAATTGGCGCGCCCTTATCTTGAATCTCAATTATATCTCGTAGAATTGCCTCAAATTTCTCTTCCATCGAAAGATAGATTAAATCATTAGCATCTTCCCTTATCATAGGGACGTTCGTCGGTATAACTACTACATCAAGACCATAAATTTGACTAAACTCAAAAGCCTCTGTATCGGCGGTACCTGTCATACCGGATAATTTTTTATACATCCGAAAGTAATTCTGAAATGTAGTTGAGGCCAAAGTCTGACTCTCACTCTGAATATTCAAGCCTTCTTTGGCTTCCAACGCTTGATGAAGTCCTTCTGATAATCGCCTACCCTCCATTGTGCGACCCGTGTGTTCATCTATCAATACAATCTGCTTATTTTGTACTATGTATTCTGTATCTCTCTTAAATAGATTATGAGCTTTCAAGCCAGCATGAACATGATGAAGAAGAGAAAGATTCGTAGCAGCATAGAGTGACTCCCCTTCTACCAAAAGCTTTTTCTGGATTAATAACTCCTCGACATACTCATGTCCGGTTTCGGTAAGTTCTACTTGTCGACTCTTTTCATCAACAGTGAAATGGCCTGTGTCTTCTGGAACATAATTTTTGTCCATCATCTCCATTTTTGATTTTTCCACCTTGTCACCCTTTTCCAAACGCGGGACAAGTTTATCTATCGCGACATAAAGTTTAGAGCTGTCTTCTGCAGCTCCAGAGATTATCAGTGGTGTTCTAGCCTCATCTATAAGAATAGAGTCCACCTCATCAACAATACCGAAATTCAGATCTCTCTGCATTTTTTGATCAAGTCTAAAAGCCATGTTGTCACGCAGGTAGTCAAATCCAAATTCATTATTCGTTCCATAAGTAATGTCTGACTCATACCCTCGTTTCTTTTCTTCTGCCGATTGT
>CACAEJ010000011.1 GCA_902531515.1 uncultured Pseudohongiella sp. | reverse complement strand
ACAGTTAGGTCGAAGAGCCCGTTAAACCATTGTGACAGCAGAAGTGTTCTTAATGAAAAAAGTACTATATTCCAGTGTATTTTCGATTCTCCTATTGGTGAGTGCAAGTTTTTTCCTCAGAGACTATATAGGAATTATTTTTATCTCGTACTTTCTGGAGCCGGCTCATGATTTTACGGATAAGCCAGTCCCAGAAGTTCCGGAATACCATAATCCCGATCATTGGGCTGCGTTACCCGAAAGAAATGATTTTGCTGACGTGCAATTAGTTACCGGCGTTGATGATGAGCAAGCTGAGCGTGCCGTTGATGTTTTTTTTATTCATCCCACTACTTATATAGGCAAGGAAAGCTGGAATCAGAGGATGGATGATAATCGGGCTAACAATTTAACTGATGTGTGGGTTATGCGCGACCAAGCTAGTGTCTTTAATCAGTGTTGTCGGATTTATGCGCCAAGATACCGTCAGGCGACTCTGCATAGCTTTCTAGATAATACGGGCAGTGGAGAAAAGGCTTTAGGACTAGCATATGAAGATGTGAAATCAGCATTTTTGTATTTTCTACAGAATTATAGCCTCGGTAGACCTTTTATCATTGCTAGCCACAGTCAAGGTTCAAGACATGCCGATAGATTGTTGAGAGAGGAAATAATAGATCGCGGCCTATTATCTCAAATGATTGTCGCGTATCTGATAGGTTTTTCAATTGATGGTTCTAACGGGGCGCCGGTCTGTGAGAAATACAATCAGCTTAATTGTCAAATTTCATGGAATTCGGGCACTCGCGACGCCGTTCTAAAACTAGCTCAGTCTGAAGATATTTGTGTTAATCCGTTAAGCTGGAAAACAGGTGGAGATTTAGTGAGTTCAGAGCAGAACTTGGGCAGCGTAACTTTTGCAAGCGAGGGAGGGATAGAGCTCAATGTGGCGGATGCTCAATGCGGCGAGGGCTCACTTTTTGTTTCGGAAGTAGAGTCTGAGCGCTTTAGCAGCAATATGCCTTTTGGTCCCGGAAATTATCATATGTACGATTATAGTTTTTACTACATGAATATTAGAGAGAACGTACAAGATAGAATAAATGAATATTTAAGCCGCGACGTTTCCGAGTCAGCCAGTAGTGATCTAAGGTAGATTTGTTACGAAAGCTTTTCCAAACGTTGGCTAAATGCCCTTGCCAACGTTTAGATGCTTAAATATAAATCTCAGTTATTAATTTATACCGAGTAGTTAGTGCCGGAAAACTTGAGGGTCTCAAGTGCTATCTGACCAACACTCCTAATTTTAGAACCATCGTTTAATTCAAGAACATAGTCCAACTTCCAGGCATGCTGTCCAGGGACCTGGCTCCAAGTCCCGGTGCCCGTTGCAGCAGCTTCCGTGCCGTCTTCATTGAATGCCTGCCCGGTCCATCGTACCTCACCACCTTCTAACTTCTCATCCATTTGTGAAAGAGGCATTGGCGCAAAAGTCAGAGTGCCAAACACTTTGCCATATCCTTCAGCTGTTCCTTGCCAGTTCGTGTGGGTTGTAATTTCGTTGTTTGGTCCTGCAGTGTATGTATTACAAACATGATCCAGCTCGAATGTACCAATTTGTTCACTCATTTGATTCGCCTCTTAGATTAAAAATTAACCATCAGTTTCGAATAATAGTCTGACATCTATTTTTTAAAAGGGAAATAAAAATTTCGACTGCTAGACATGCTTACTGATTAGGACACGAGCAATAAGGTATTTTTCGATTTTAACACTATAAAAATTGGTGAAGCGCAGAGATAAATGCTGCTAGATTATTTGCTTCTAAAATGCAAATAATAAATCTCTGGGATGCCAAGTAGGCTGAAAATTAACATAAATACAAACCAGTTGAATTCGTTAGCTTTTGCCGCTTTCCAGCAGGCCTTAACGGTCCAATAAGATTCCCAGAGTGCCCAAACTAGGATTGACGCGATTAACACTGGTTAGTTTTTCATCCCGATGTTCAGCACAGCGTTTCGCACACTGAGTTTGTCATCACTAGTCTTAGTGTCCTCCCTGGTTGACAGAATCTCTTGGAAATCGCTACCAGTAGCAACGAATAAGTTTACTAGGATAAGCCAGGCAGTTACTCCAACAAGAAATAATAATGTCTTTTTCAATAGTCTTCCTCCGCCACCATTCAAATTAGGATATCGGCTGCTGCTGGCTTAAATTTGAGTAATAAAAAATAGTAGTGGGCTGAGTTCGAGTAAATTCTAACGTCGAGACATTGGGACTATTTGCATTCTGATTGCAGAATTACTGATTTAGGCGTTGTTTTGTAAATCCAAATGCAAGCTAATACACCAGCAATTTGTGCGCATAGCCTGTAAACATGTCCAATTTGGGTTAATGTTGTTCCGTCCCCTAATTCGACATTATAAATCCACATATAAATATTTGCAGGGTAGACTGCTATCAGGAGTAGGGCGCTCGCTAGTGCTGCGTTCCGCCTTGTTTTTGATATTAGTAAACCAAATCCGACTCCAATTTCAAAAATTCCGCTCAGGATGACCCAAAAAGTTGGGAAGCTTAACCAAGGGGGGACGATAGGCTCAAACCATTCTGTATCTACAAAATGTAAAATGCCTACGTAAACAAAAAATAGACCACCCAGGTACGCAACGACAATGCGAATTGGATTTAACGTATTCACAGTAGTCACTTAGTTACCACTGGAGTTTCGAGCGATTGAGCTGATAACATAAGCTCTGGGTTCACAAATTAATAACCTAAGTTTTTATTATGAGGGAAAAGTTCGGACTAATCATCCATTGGATTGGATTTCTGCTAGGTACCATATTTAGCAGTGGGGCCCTGATATTTTTGCATGGCTTTGCGACTAATACCTTCTTAGGTTTGCTGGTTATTGTGCTGTTTTTTATACCATTTGGTCTCTGCTGGACTATTCGTCGAAGCCTCACCGGATTTGCAGGGTTTTTCCCATGGAAAAGAAAGCCAGATTAAGCTAAATATTCTATTCTCCCTATTTATGCTTCTTGAACACCTGGCCTGCCAGCCTCAGTAACGAAGGTCTTGCGTATATTAATTGGTGCACCTTTTCGTGTAATGTATGGAACGACTTTGTAATCAGCCCTCCACAGTTCAGGAGTTAAAGTTGCGGCGACATAACCACGGTTGGCGTTGTAAAACTTCACATGCGGATTGTTTGATAACAAATTTTCTCCGTATTCCGTTAGATCCTGTCCGTCGCCCCCGGAAGAAATTGAGGTGCCTATATACTCAGAGCCAACAATCTTTGAATTTCTTTGATCAAAGTCCAGCTTCAAGTCTGCTACCCAGTTGGAATGTATATCCCCAGTAAGAACAATTGGGTTGGGAGTTGATGTTGAATTCAGGTACTCTAGAATTTGTTGTCGTTCGCCTGGGTAACCATCCCAGAGGTCCATGGGCCAGAGCTGATCTCCTTCCTCGTTGATACCGCGTAGGCTTGCCATCATAATCTGTTGAGCAAAGACATTCCAAGTTGCGTCTGCTGTGCTGAGGTTATCGAAAAGCCATTTTTTTTGGGCTTGCCCCAAGGCAGTTCGACTTGGATCTTTATGTTCTCGGCAGCTTATTTGTCTCCCATCACCACAAGCTTGATCATCGCGGTATTGACGCGTGTCCAAAACATACATCTCCATCAGATTACCAAATCGGAGTTTTCGAAAAATCGGCATATCGGGACCCTGACGACCAACTGGCAGGCGAATTGGCATAAATTCATACCAAGCTTGATATGCGTTGATTCTCCTGCTCAGGAATTGCTCTGGTGTCTGATCATCCTCTGCAATGTCGGCAGCATAGTTGTTATCCACTTCATGATCATCCCAGGTAACAACCCATGGGGCAGAAGCATGTGCCGCTTTTATATCTGGATCTGACTTATACGTGTTATATCGATTACGATAATCCTGTAGTGTTTTAATTTCCGGACCTTCGTGATTCCTGATCAGATTACTGCCCCAACTTCTCTCATAAATGTAATCACCCAGATGAATAATAAGGTCAAAATTTTCCTCTGCCATATGCTCGTAAGCGGTAAAATAGCCGTGCTCAAATTGCTGACACGAAGCGAACGCTAGTCGAAATTCTTGCTTGCTAGCAGATGCGAGTGGTGCAGTCTTTGCTCTTCCTGTTTGACTCGTCGCTCCTCCGATATGCCAACGATAATAATAAGTCTGGTCAGGTTTTAATCCTCTGACGTCGGCATGCACCGAATGTCCTAATTCTGGTGTGGCGACTATCGAACCGCTTCTGATAATTTTCTGGAAATTTGAAGACTCTGAAAGCTCGTAGTCTACTTGAACTGCTTGCTCTCCAAAATTGTTATCTCTGAGGACCTCATGTGCCAGTCGTGTCCAGAGAATCACGGCATCAGAGGTAGGGTCCCCTGATGCTACTCCGAGAGTAAAAGGATTATCGGATAAGGTAGACACTCGCTTCGAGGCTCCATGAGCAAATGGTGTAATGCCACCAAGAGCTAACGAGGGTAGAAGAACGGAAAACAACTCAGCATACTTTTTTAAAAATTTTCGTCGCGAATAAAATGAGGTCATGTTCATCTCCCGTATTTATTGCAGAATAAAGTTGTTCAGTTGCTCTTTTTATCGAACTAAGATGCTTAAGCCTAGTTATTTTTTTATATTAAATAAAGAGGATCCTCAAAAATATTTATATATTTCAATTAATTAGCTATTTATACTCAGCTTCAACAGGAGGTCGATAATATTCATCTCCCCCAGTAATTTCGCGATGCTCATCCGCCCGAGCAGCGCTTAGAATACCGGTTAGTCCATAATTGAATTCATGACATGCATATTCGAATAATGGTCCCTCATGATTTTTCCAATGATAAGCTGCCGTCCAAGGCTGCTCGAAAGTATTTGGATCGTCAATCGTGTATTCATACCAGATTCTACTATCAGATTTCAGGGTAAGGCGCTCTATAACTTTCATGTCTGGGCTTGAACCCTGGTAGCTATAGGAGGGGTGGATCCCTGTTGTGGTTATCACTAGAGTATCCTCATCCCAGTATCCCGTGCTACTCCCGTAGTATTGTTTAACATCAAAGGGCAAGGTCGGTCTATTATCAAGAGGCACTATGCGAGAATCATGCATGCGCTCAGTCTGAATTACCGCATGAGTCTCAGTGAGAACGAGTTGAAGCATTGCATTTTCAATCAGTGTCTTGATTGGCGGAACTGATTGTGGTGCCCATATACACCGTTCCATCATTGTTCTGTCCTCAGGCCCTCTGGCATAATCTCTATATCTTTCACGACTCGCTAACTCTTCTCGCCTAGTCTCCAGCATAGCCGGCAGTCTTCCGTTCGGTGGGTCAGTAATTAGTGCTGTTCGATGATCATCTGTTTCCCACTCGTCGAGTGCTTCTTCATGCCATAGATCAACGCCCACATAATTAACACTAGCGTTAGTTCGTCCTCTTCGCTCAGCCTCTCTGTTGAAAGCGTTGTCCTCCCAATCTTTGGCCTGCGTCTCATCCATGTATTCCATACCCTCAAACTCAGCGGGTCGTTGAAGTGGCGTCAAATGGTGGTAGTCCCAATAACCATTAAGATCTGGTTTCCCCCAGGGAGTTCGCTTGATTTCATCTTGTGCTAGGGATAATGAAGGGATGCTTGATATTAAAGCAAGCAAAGTAAACAGGTAGTCTAGGCTATTTTTTGTTTTCATGTCCCGGGACCATTGTGTTTATAGTGTTGCTAGTATAATCATTTAGTCATGGTAATTACTAGACATGAGCCCGCAGCTTATAGCAATTGTAATGATCACAGGTATAATTCATCACACATAAAAATAAAAGGAATAACAAGAAATTGAAGAAAGAATTCCTGTCTTTAAAGTCAAGTTGCCTGATTCTTTTTGCAGCCTTTAGCTGCAATGTACTCTCTCAGAATTTTGATTATCAGGCTCCTGTCGATGCTTATGGTAACCCGGACATAAACGGTATATGGCAGGCCCTAGGCACAGCACATTGGGATTTGGAGACTCATGAATCGAGAGTCGGTCCTATCTGGGAACTTGGAGCCATTGGTGCAATTCCGGGTGGCGTAGGAGTGGTTGAGGGCGATGAAATTCCGTATACAGCTGACGGGTTTCAAAAAAAACTTGAAAATCAGGAGAATTGGTTAGGGCTTGACCCCGTTGTGAGATGTTATATGCCAGGGATACCTCGCGCTAACTACATGCCTTATCCGTTTCAGATATTCCAAACTAACATAAGTATTTTATTCGCTTACCAGTTTGCCAGTGCCTCTCGGAATGTATTCATGAATCGACCGGACTATGAGGCTCAAATTCTTACCGTTATGGGTCACAACCTCGGTCACTGGGAGGGACAAAGCTTAGTAATCACGACCACCGACCAGTATGATTGGACTTGGTTTGATCATTCCGGTAATCATCATAGTGAAGCTTTAACCGTTACCGAGAAATTTACTCCAGTTGGGTCGAATACACTTTGGTATGAGGCTGAAATAGACGATCCGGAGGTATATACACGCCCTTGGAAAATTTCTATGCCTCTGTACCGAAGATTGGAGAGAGACATGCGCCTGGTTGAGTTTAAGTGCCAAGAATTTTCCGAAGAAATTATCTACGGCCATTTGAGGCAAAGTGAAGAGTCTGCCGCCGCTCTAAAAGAAATTCGAGAAAATATTCAGAGTAACTGAAGTAAATCTAAAAACTTTATGAATTCAGTTAGTTGCTTAAAGTAGGCAATAGTAATTGCGTTCCCACAGGTCTTTGTACGTCGAAAGCTTTCAAAGTCATCGCCACAAAATTGTAATAACCAACAAGACCAACAATGTCAACCAGGGCCTCATTGCCAAATAGGTTAATTGCACTTTCAAAAGTGCCAGAATTCACTTTATCTTCGCTAACAAGTTCGCGCGTGAATTGAATTAGCACTCTCTCAACTTCACCTAACCCGGTAATTTCAGGCAACGAAGCAAGATTTTTGCGGTGCTTTATAACCTCAATAATTTCTTGCTCTAAGCCAGCTATTTGGGCGAGCGGTTCGTGAGCTGACCATTCATACTGATTATCGATCTCTCGTGCTGTAGAGAGAATGATAAGCTCGGTTAGTCGCTGATCTTTTGGGGTGCCGTAACGTACTCGCTGACGGACATTGAAAACCGCGCTGGCAAGGCTGGGGCTGTGCATCCACATGCCAACTGGTCCTCTTAAGCCAGTCTCATATCCTGTGCCGGGGCTGACATAAGTATCGAAAGCTGCGCGCCCCTGTGTATCTAAGTTTGAACGCTGTACCTGGGGCAATCTTGCTAGAGAGTCATCGTAAATATCTTCAGGAATGTTTTCTTCTGTTTGAAGGACCGGGCCGCTTCTGGTCGTCTCCTGAGCCCAAGAAGGAATTGATAAGCTCAAGCACACTATCGTTGTAAGGCAGGTAAAGGTTATAAGATAAAGTTTTTGTTTCATTAGCTGCTCGCATCCAGTGTAATTAGTTTGTTATGTATATATATTCATCTTGGGCTTATTGAAATTAAGCATCGATAGTTTTAATCAGATCACTCTTCTTTCTCTAAGGTCCAAGATCTGATCTTGATTAAAGCCTAATTCCTTCATTATTTCATGGGTATGCTCTCCGAGTGTAGGTGGTCTTCTTCGAATTTCCCCTGGAGTTTTGGATAACTCTACCGGCGTTTTCATGAGTGGTGCAGGATAATTCAGTCCTGGATACTCCACAGGTTCGAACAACCCTTTTTCAGCAATATGCGGGTCTTCCAGGACTTGTTGTGGTGACAATACTGGTCCTGCAGGAATTCGGGCTTGTTCCATTTCATCGAGAACTTCTTTGCTGGTTCGTTCTGCGCACCAGATCGCTAATCTCTCGCTAATTATTTCTCCATTATCGCCTCTTGAAATATCCGTTTTAAAGCGATCATCATTTAGCCAATACTCTTCGCCCATTAGATCTGCCCATCTTTTGAATAGAGGACCCCCTACTGTTTGAACAAGGACCCAGCCATCTTTCGTCTTGAAGGTGTCCGCGGGTGCTGAGGTTTGTGACCGATTAAGCGTTGCTACTCGATTTCTCTGAATTGCTGCTTGTTCTATGACCGTGCCGTTCATCATCGTCAGAGCCGTGTTAAATAGAGATCCCTCGACAATCTGTCCTTTGCCTGTCTTCTGCCGCTCAAAAAGAGCTGACATAGTTCCGAAAGCTGCCAGGCTTGCAGTGCCGAAATCAATGAATGGGGCGTAAGCCTTCACTGGTTGATCCGGCGTGCCCGACATATACATATTTCCCGACATTGCTTGACCGAGGCCGTCAAATCCAACTCTGTTCGAGTAAGGCCCACCGCGCCCAAAAGCCGAAATCATGGTTAAAATTATATCTGGTTTTATAGCTGTCAGACTTTCGTAATCCAGACCCAGAGCTTCCAGTGTGTCCGGTGGTAAATTGGCGACCACGACGTCAGCTGTCGCGACCAATTTTTTAACAATTTCTCGACCTTCGGGTTTCATTGGATTGAGAGTTAGGCTCTGCTTATTTCTTGCAAGCTGCATAAAAAGTGCTCCAGCACCGTCTTCAGTAATAGGTGAGAGAAATCTATCCTCGCTACCGTCAACTTTTTCAATACGTACTACGTCTGCACCTAAATCCCCTAAAAGCGTCGCGCAGAATGGTCCTGCAATGTAACGACCAAAATCTAAAACCCTTATTCCTCTTAATACTTCAGACATACTATTCCTGCTTACTCATTTAATAGAAACGAGATTAGCATAATATTATTAATCTGCTTTTGATAGAGAAATTGATTCTATGTGGGGTAATTACATGTATTCATGGGGAGAACTATTAGAAGATAGTTTCATCTTTTTACTGTAGTTTACAATCCGATTAGAGTAGTTTTATCGTTATTGTCTGAGAGTAAAACCGTATGGAGCTCGTGATGAAAACTAATTGTAGATTAGCTTGTCTGTTATTAGTCAACTGCATATTACTTAGTAACTCGGGTATCGCTGCTGAGCATCCCGGGTATATTGAGGCTCCGGAACGACGTACTACTGGAATCGGAAAATTCTACATGGGTAGAGAGATTTCATTTGTGATGGGGCATAGAGCGGCCGGGTGGCTGAACCGCCCCGAACGAATACGAGAGGAGATGCCAGATGATGTCGTCGAAAATATGAAACTCGAACCTAACCATGTCGTGGCAGATATAGGCGCCGGTTCAGGCTATTTTTCATTTCGAATTGCTTCAATAGTTCCGAATGGCAACGTTTTTGCGGTGGACATTCAGCCAGAGATGCTTCAGCTAATTGAGGATCAAAAAAGTGAAAGGGATGTAAGTAATATTGAAAGCGTACTTGGCACGGTGAGCGATCCTAATTTGGAGCCAAATAGTATTGATGCTGCGATTATGGTAGACGCGTATCATGAATTTTCTCACCCTTTCGAAATGATAAATGGTATTTATAACGCCTTACGTCCGGGCGGACGTATTTTTCTGCTAGAGTATCGGGGTGAGGACGCCTCAGTACCTATTCGTCCACTCCACAAAATGACTCAAGATCAAGTCAGAAAAGAGATGAGTGTGTTTGGTTTGGAGTGGACGGAGACTTTAGATTTTTTGCCGTGGCAGCATATGATGGTATTTACAAAGTCTATTTAAAATGTCCCTCTAATTTTAATGGCGTACTTTTCGCCAGCATGACTGCAGGAATCTTCGATTTCACTCAAACTCCCTGTAGCGATGGTTCCTCCCGAGTACCTGGTTCGAATTCTACAACGGTATTGTTCGTGAGGATTAGTCGCTTCGAATCGATAAATCAAACCACCCCATCCTTGGATTTCCAGGAAAGCCATAATAAAGTCGTCTCTAACGTAATCTTCGGTTTTATCGATATCATACACTATTTGATCTCCATCGAATGTACCTGAAAAATTTACTCCGTAACTAATATTACGACCACCCATGTCATATCGGAATCCATAACGGTAGCTTCCTTTCCCTTGCCTTTGTATAGGTCTCGTAATATCTAAAAACGGGTCAGTTGCCTGACTGTCAGTAAGATCTACTCTTGCCGTTATCAAGAGTTGAGGTAGGTCGAAGTTTGCTAACCGATAGCTAGTGTCAACACTGCCGCCATGCCGCCTGCCATTGCCGATATTTCCATTGGCAGATTGGATTAGTGTAGGGGTCGAAACGTTAATACGATCAATTAGGTCTTCAAGATCCTGATAATAGAGGTTTGTATTTATGACGCCATTATCGTTGTCGAAACGATATTCAAGATTTAAATCATAGCGCCATGATTGCTCCTGTTTGATCTCGGGATTTCCGGCGAAGGTGTTTTTATCCTCATCATTATTAGGAGCAATATTTGCTGTGAAGTCATTGAAGCTTAATTGAGCCACATCCTTTTCTATGGTTGCTCGAAACTGGAGAGAAGGAGTAATGTCAAAGCGATAATCAACTTTTGGACGAATAAAGCTAAAGTCCCTTTTTTTGCTTGTGTCACCTGACTGCTCAATAGTCGATTCTTCATAGATTATGGTGCTTTCGAGACTCATTCGTTCAGTAATCCGCCAGTTATGTACGGCAAACCCCTCATGGCGGATCTCTTGAACAACAGCATTTGAACTATTAATCGGCGTCAAACCACCAAATTCGGGTGACACAGACTTATCGGTTAATAGCCCAAGTTTGAGGGATGATTCAAGAGTCGTTTGTGCTCTTTCCACGCCAAATTCGAGATCTTGATTTTGTGATAGATTAAGAGAGTAAGATGTTCTAAAAATCTCTTCCTCGTACTGGTTAAATGTTTTTAGGAAAATATCCTTGCTTCTACTTTCATTAACCTCATAGCGCTCTCTTATTCGATCATCCTTCTTACGATTAATTATGAATAGATTCCTCCAGCGGTTACCGCTACCGAAAATATGCTCATAGTCTCCACCGAATTCCCAAAAGTCTGACTCATTACTGATATCCTCGAATTGAGACCTTGAGCTGACTGAAGAACCTGAATAGTCAGTAATAGTTCGATCGAGTTCTTGCGGAGAGTCGTTTTGATTATATTGAAAGTTTAGATGAGCGACATCTGCGCTTGAAAATTGGTATCCCACATTTGAGCTGAAGGTTAGAGGTTGCTGATCGGTGATAGTTCGGCGGAAGACAGTGTCGTTTGGTAGTCCATTGGCCAAGAAGCTAGATTCGAATCCCTTTCTATTCTCCCAACGTGGTTCAGTTTCTCCGCTCACAAGATAGTCGAGTTTTCCGTTTTGTCCGCTTAGAGAAAGTTTTGCTCCAGGCTTTATTTGCCCGTCATGAAGATGATCCGCGTTAACCTCATAGGCGATCGATGACCGAGTTTCTGCTTCAAGGAGAACAATATTTATAAGTTGAGTCGCGCCGCGAACGTCGAGTTCTCCGGAGGTGCCACGAATAATTTCAATACGTTCTACTTGGTTGTACGGAATTCTTGATAACTGGCTATTGCCCTCGTTTTCCTTTCCTGTAATCCGTCGCCCGTTTATCAAAACTTGGTCACCACCGAGACCAAGACCACGCCTACCAGATCCTTGTGAGCTGCCAGGGCCTCCTCTGTTTCCACTACCTTGTCGAGCTACGTTAATGCCGGGAATACGGTCAAGCATGTCGCTAACCGAGAGAAGCTGATACTGAGCGAAATATGACGCTGGATAAACAACCGTAGCATCATCCTCGGATATGCTCGGTTCTTGAGCAATAACAAAATTGAAGCTGCCAAGCAAGCAGCTCGATAAGATTAAAACTAAAGAGTTTTTTTGACTGTAATGAGACATTTAGGTTAGTGCATCAGTTCAGTTACAGTTTGATTTCGAAGCCAAACTTTTTAATTAGAATAAGTATGGACCTGATATTTGCTCTTGTATTGACAGATTCTTGTCGAATTGTGATTTTTTGTAATGGATTTGAGTGGTAAATTTTGCGCTGACGCGCTGAATTTAGGATAATATCCGATGTACCAAGTGTCCTTTTTGAGCTAAGGATCCGGTGGAAAAGAGTTTAACTTGGTAGTCTAAATTTTCTTTTTTGAGGAATGATATGGGACGCGAGTCCATGACTGTTGATGTGGTTATTGTTGGCGCGGGCCCGGCGGGCTTGGCAACAGCCTGCCGGTTGCTACAAAAAGCTAAAGCCGAGGAAAAGGAAATATCCGTTTGTGTGCTCGAGAAAGGTTCTGAAGTAGGTGCACACATCCTTTCTGGGGCAGTTTTCGAACCGTCAGCGCTCGAAGAATTATTTCCTGATTGGAAGGAAGAGGGGGCGCCTCTATACACAAGAGTTGAAAGTGATGAGGTTTATTTTCTGCCTAACGAAAATTTATCTCTTAAATTTCCCAATTTTATTGTCCCTAAGAGTATGCAAAATCACGGTAACTTTATTATCTCGCTTGGTAACTTATGCAGATGGTTAGGGGAAAAAGCTACTGAGCTAGGTGCAGAAATTTTTCCAGGTTTCGCTGCAGCTGAAATTCTCTACAATGAAGATGGAAGCGTAAAAGGTGTTTCTACAGGAGATATGGGACTGGACGCGGATGGTAAAGAGAAGTCATCCTACGAGCCTGGCTTTGAATTTCACGCAAAGTATACGGTTTTCGCGGAGGGTTGCAGGGGTCACCTCGGAAAAGAAATCATTGAGAGATATTCCTTAGATGCAGATTGTGATCCTCAGCACTATGGTATTGGCATCAAGGAGGTTTGGGAAATTCCTGCTGGTCAACATAGGGAGGGAGTAGTTCTGCATACTGCTGGTTATCCCATGATTGGGGACAGTCAAGCAGCTTCGAGCGGAGGTTTTCTTTACCACACAGAAAATAATCAGGTGTCACTGGGCTTAATAGTTGATTTGTCTTATAGCAATCCGTACATAAGTCCATTCGATGAATTTCAGAAGTTCAAACACCACCCTGTAATAAGAAATATTATCAGTGGTGGTAAGCGAGTGAGCTATGGCGCAAGGGCACTAGTTAAGGGGGGGTTGAACTCGTTGCCCGAAATGTCTTTTCCTGGCGGATTGTTGATTGGTTGTGACGCAGGAACATTGAATGCTGCAAAAATTAAAGGTAGTCATACTGCGATGCGATCGGGAATTCTCGCGGCCGACTCGATCTCAGAAGTCTTATATTCCGAACACTTGCCTGTCAAATTGGCAGAGTTTACTAGTAGATTTAAAAAATCGTCACTTTATAAAGAGCTTCATGCTTCCAGAAATTTTACAGCTGGTTTTCATAAGTTTGGCTTCTGGTTGGGTAGTGCTTTAGGTTTCATAGAGCAAAACATGTTTTTTGGACGATTTCCGATTACCTTTCACGACAAAAGTGAGGATCATCGCCAGCTGAAACCAGCTTCGGAGTGCTCCCGCATAGAGTACCCTAAACCTGACGGAGAAATAAGTTTTGACAAACTGTCATCCGTCTTTTTGTCAAATACTAATCATGCTGAAGACCAACCTTGCCATCTAAAACTTGGGGATGATTTGTTGCCAGTTGAGGTTAATTTGCCTATTTATGAGGAGCCTGCCCAGCGTTATTGTCCAGCAGGGGTATACGAGGTGGTAGACGGAGAATCAGGTGAAAAGAAATTTGTCATAAATTCACAAAATTGTGTACATTGCAAAACTTGTGATATTAAGGACCCGTCACAAAATATTCAGTGGGTAGTTCCGGAGGGGGGAGGAGGTCCAAATTATTCTGCAATGTGAGGTATCTACCATTTAACTTTTTCGGGTTATGGAAAACTCAACCATGTTCTTCAAAGAGTCTCTGTATTTTGATGCAGGCAGGCTGTTAAGATGTTTGGCTGCTGACTCCGCTCTAGTTTCTGCCAAGGTTTTTGTATAATCTATTCCTCCACTGTTTTGTACTATTTCGATAACATTTTCCAGCATATTTCTTGACAGCTTTTCAGCATTTAGACTTTTTGAAATAGCATCACGCTGAGAATCCGATCCGTTTCTCAGCGCATAGATCAGCGGTAAGGTAGATTTACCCTCAGCTAAATCGTCGCCTATATTTTTTCCAAGTTCGTCAGCATTTCCGGAATAATCGAGCACATCGTCTATTAATTGAAAGGCGATACCTAATTGCATCCCAAAAGATTGTAGTGCTTTTTCTGTGTTTGACTCGGATTTTGCGAGAATTGCTCCACATTGAGCAGCCGCTTGAAACAAAATTGCTGTCTTATTTGTAATCACTCTCATATAGCTTTCTTCTGAGGATTCAGGATTACTTTTTTCGATTAATTGAAGGACTTCGCCTTCAGCTATTTTATTTGTGGTGTTGGCTATGATCTCCATAATTCTCATGTCGGAGATTTTGACAAGAATTTGGAAGGCGCGGGAGTAAATGAAGTCACCTACCAAGACACTTGATGGGTTGTTCCATTCAGAATTGACTGTTGGTCTGCCACGTCTTAACAGGGACATATCGACTACGTCATCGTGCAACAGTGTCGCGGTATGAATAAATTCGATGACGGCTGCCATCGGAATGTGTAGTTCACTTTCGATACCAGATCCTTTGGCTGCAAGCAGAACCAAAATCGGCCTCATACGTTTGCCACCAGCCTCAACGATATAATGACCGATACTTTCCACAAGGCTAACTTCTGAGTGGAGTTGTTCCACTATGAATTTATTGACCTTCTGGAAATCGTTTTCTACTGGTTCTCGGATTTTCTGGTACATTTCAATACCGTGTTGAAATTCATAAAAATAAAGACTTAAGCAATTAGATAGAGTTGAGTGCATGCTATGGACCACCGTTTAGGCTGTCAAGTCGGAGGGTTTAGTCAAATCACTCGAGTTTTAGTCCGGGACGCGGTATGTAATCATCCATCAAATCCCTAAATTTGCTTGCTTCGATCAATGCGTTACCGTAAAATCCGCCGTCTTGAACTGGATGTGATCCTGAGTTGTCACATCAGTGTCGGAGATGACAAATAATGTATGCTGTAATTGAGAGTGGTGGCAAACAACATAGAGTTGTAGAAGGAGAAATTCTGCAGCTCGAGAAACTGGATGCCGCAACCGGCGATAAAGTAAAATTTGACAAGATCCTGCTTGTTGGTGAGGGGGAGTCAGTAAAGATTGGTACGCCTTACGTTAACGGCTCTCAAGTCGAAGCGGAAGTCACAAGGCAGGGGCGTACGGATAAGGTAAAGATAATAAAGTTCAGACGTCGTAAACACTCTCAAAAAAAACAGGGCCATAGACAGTTTTTTACTGAGGTTAAAATTACCGGTATCAAGGTCAAAGCCAAAGCCAAAGCCAAAGCCAAAGCTAAGGTTGATGACTCTGAGGCGGAGGCTAAGGAGTAGTCATGGCACACAAAAAAGCTGGTGGTAGCACGAATAATGGAAGAGATTCGATATCTAAACGTTTGGGGATCAAATTGTTTGGTGGCCAACAAGTTAACGCCGGAAATATTATAGTTAGACAACGCGGGACTAAATTTCATCCTGGTGAAAACGTTGGATGTGGTAAAGACCATACACTTTTCGCGAAATCTGCTGGTGTTGTAAAATTTGCAGTCAAGGGACCTCATAACAGAAAATTTGTTAGTGTCGAATAGGCTATTGTTTTTTGGATCGAATTCTCTAAAAGCCTCGTCATTCGACGAGGCTTTTTTCGTTTTAGACCTTTCTTTTTACTGGTGAAATCATGAAATTTGTCGATGAGGCGGAAATTACAGTAGAGGCGGGCAATGGTGGAAGTGGCTGTCTTAGTTTTCGTAGAGAAAAATATATTGAAAAAGGAGGTCCGGATGGAGGCGACGGTGGAGATGGGGGAAGTGTTTTTCTAGTAGGTGACATCGCTCTGAATACGTTGGTAGACTTTCGGTTTCAGCCTCGGTATAGGGCTCAATCTGGTAAGGCTGGACAGGGAAGTAATTGCACGGGTTCACGTGGCAAAGATCTTGTTATACAGGTCCCTGTGGGGACCAGCGTGATAGACGTTAATACCGAAGAGCTTATTGCTGACATACGTGGACCGGACAAACCTGTAAAGGTTGCGCAAGGTGGGTATCATGGCCTCGGGAATGCTCGTTTTAAATCAAGCACGAATCGGGCTCCACGAAAAATTACTAGCGGAAGCGAGGGAGAAGAAAGGACACTACAACTCCAGCTTCGACTCGTAGCGGATGTAGGCCTATTAGGCTTCCCGAATGCAGGTAAATCTACTTTGGTACGATCCGTATCTGCCGCAAAGCCTAAAGTTGCTGATTATCCTTTTACAACTTTGATTCCCAGTTTGGGTGTTGTGTCAATCGATCTGGAAAGAAATTTCGTGATAGCTGATATCCCTGGATTAATAGAGGGCGCATCAGACGGTGCTGGCTTAGGCTTCCGTTTTCTTAGGCATCTATCGAGAACAAGTTTATTGCTTCATCTTGTCGATGCCTTACCGGTGGATCAATCAGATCCAGTTGACGAGGCAAAGAAGATAATAACCGAGTTAGAAAAATTCAGTCCTACCCTTGCTGATAAAGAAAGGTGGTTAGTAATCAATAAAGTAGATCTTCTTTCAGAGGATATGATCAGGCAGTTAGAAGAAGATCTGCGGAAGGAGTTAAACTGGGAGCTACCAATCTATAAAGTATCGGCTATCAACAATAAGGGCTGTCCTTCACTAATGAGAGCATTGATGGATAGGGTTGAAAACCATAGATTAAAACTCAATGATTCAGAGGATTATCGAGCTCAACAAAATGAGAAGGAAAAATTGCTCGCTTTTGAAATAAGGAGGAAGATAGAGAGATCTGAATCTTTAGAGGTTTACGAAAATGATATGCTTGAATAGAGGCACAAAGTTTTGAGAATCGTATGATCAGGGGAAAAATAAAGAACGCCAAGCGAATTGTCATTAAAGTGGGTAGCTCGTTGGTTACTAACAATGGTTTAGGCTTGCATCATCAAAGAATTTTGCATTGGGTGGAACAGATTGTCTGTTTGCATGACGAAGGTAAGCAAGTGGTGCTCGTGTCTTCAGGTGCAGTGGCAGAGGGAGTCTCTCGGCTAGGCTTAAAAAAAAGACCAGAAGAAATGCATTTACAGCAAGCGGCAGCAGCTGTTGGGCAGATGGGCTTGGTACAAATTTATGAGAGTTTCTTTAAGAATCATGATGTGCAAACTGCTCAAATTTTATTAAGTCACGAGGATTTAAGCGATAGAACACGTTATCTTAATGCTCGCACTACTTTGACCACCCTTCTTGATATGGGTGTTATCCCGGTTGTAAACGAGAATGATACTGTCGCGACAGCAGAGTTATGCTTTGGTGACAACGATACGTTAGCTGCGCTTGTTGCGAATCTAATTAGCGCCGAAGCAATGGTCGTTCTCACGGACCAAGATGGTATTTATGAAGAAGATCCTCGCTTAAATACCTCCAGTAATTTAATTCCAGAGGCTTCTGCAAATGATGACTTGTTGCTTCAAGTTGCTGGAGAGGGTACTCGCTTAGGTCGAGGAGGGATGCTAACTAAAATCTCTGCTGCAAAGCTGGCAGCTCGTTCTGGCACAGATACAGTTATTGCGAATGGTGAAATTTCAGATGTGCTGCTTAAATTCTCAGCGGGCGAATTAATTGGTAGTCTATTGTATGCGGATAGTGAGCCTATGGCTGCTCGGAAACAATGGCTTGCTGGTCAGCTGCTGGTAAAAGGCACCCTTCAACTTGATCCGGGCGCGATTAAAGTATTAAAAAACTCAGGCACAAGCCTTTTGGCAGTAGGCGTTGAAATTGTTGAGGGGCAATTCTCTCGCGGTGACGTTGTGTCATGTGTTGATTCAGAAGGTAATGAAATAGCTAGAGGTTTAGTAAACTATGATAGTAAAGAGGTGGACACCATACGCGGTAAAGCTAGCGAAAAAATCGTAGGTCTTTTAGGTTACTCTGGGGATGAAGAGATTATTCACCGGGATAATTTGGTGCTAGTTTAAAAAAACTTATCCCGCTCCACCGTTTTGCAGGTTCTTGGTGCTTTTTTAAATTTCTATGATTGTAGAGCTTTTATGCAGGAATTTAACCGACTCTTGTGACGAGAAGCTTTATTTTTGTGAATGATACCCTTGTCTGCCATTCGGTCAATAATTGGCACAGCATTTTTGTACGCTTCAGACGCTTTCGAATGATCTCCATTTTCGATGGCTGAGTCTACTTTCTTAATTGTTGTTCGAACCATCGATCGGAAAGAGGCATTGTGACGACGTCTCGATTCGCCCTGTCTAGCTCTCTTTTTTGCCTGTGGAGAATTTGCCAAGATAACCTCCTTCTAGTTGTTCGGTTTCTGTCTATGCCTTAGAAAATCAGTTATTTCGTTTATGGACTGATCAAAAGGGCCGCCACTATGCCGTTTTAGATAGTTGATGTCAATAGTTTGGTCCTTTACGTTTGTTGATTTAAATTAAGAAAAGCTTAGTTGATGCAGGTAATCTAATTTTGTGCCTTATAGTACAATCAAGGTATTCTAGAATGATAATAGAATCTATGGCGGAATCTTTAAAAAAATATGGCAGATAAAAAGTGGATCTGTAATGGCCGAAAGAAGAATTGAGAACGGTGCCCCTGAAGATATGAGTGCCGATTCTCCAGAAGCAGGCTTGCTAAAAGCGAGCGGCGTCACTGGTTCCATGACGATGTTCTCTCGAGTTTTAGGGCTTGCAAGGGATATAGTTATTGCGCGTGTCTTTGGTGTTACGGATGCGGCAGATGTATTTTTCCTGGCTAATAAGATACCCAATTTTCTACGCCGCTTGTTTGCGGAAGGAGCTTTTAATCAGGCGTTTGTTCCAGTGCTCTCCGAGTATCGTTCGCAAAAGTCTCATAAAGAAGTTTTAACCTTAGTGAATTCCGTTGCATCTAGCCTCGGTGGGTTTTTGTTTCTCTTTGTAACTTTGGTCGTTTTGGCAGCTCCTTGGATAGGGTTTCCAATCGCTTATGGGTTTACTGATGAACCACAAAAATTTGCTCTATTTGTGGAAATGTTTCGGATTACATTTCCTTATCTACTGTTGATTTCTCTCGCGGCACTTTGTAGTTCAGTTCTTAATGCTTATGGAAAATTTGCGGTACCGGCATTCACGCCAGCCCTTTTGAATATGACACTGATCGGGAGTTCTTTCCTTCTAGCTCCGCACCTTAAGACCCCCGAGCTAGCTTTGGCTTGGGGGGTTTTAATTGCTGGCTTTGCGCAGTTGTTCTTTCAATTGCCATTTCTGCATCAAATTAATCTGCTCCCCAATCCAAAAATAAGTAGATCGCATGAAGGATTGATTCGTATAAAAAAATTAATGATTCCAGCTCTTTTTGGTGTATCGGTAACGCAAATTAACCTACTTCTCGATACCTTTATTGCTTCCCTGCTTGTGACTGGTAGTGTTTCTTGGCTTTATTTTTCAGATAGACTAATGGAGCTACCTTTAGGAACTTTTGGCATTGCTATCGCTATTGTCATTTTACCGACCTTGTCACGAAAACATGCTGAGTCGTCTGGACGAGAATTTTCTGAGACATTGGATTGGGCCCTTCGGTTAATCTGCTTGATAGCTCTGCCATCAACTCTTGGACTAGTTTTATTGGCAGAGCCTCTTTTAGTAACTCTTTTTCAAAATGAAAACTTCACTGCGAGCGATGTTGTATCTGCTTCAGGATCATTGCGTGCATATGCCTTTGGATTGTTAGCTTTTATGGCAATAAAAGTATTCTCTCCTGGGTACTTTTCAAGACAGGATACAAAGACGCCTGTGAGAATTGGAATTGTCGCAATGGCTAGTAATATGATAATGAATGTAGTGTTTTATTTAAACGGGATGGCTCATGTTGGTCTCGCATTAGCGACCAGTATCGCTGCATTTCTAAATGCCAGTCTATTGTTTTTGGGCCTATGTAAAGAGAAAGTATTCTACTTTCAGCGAGGCTGGCTCCTGTATTTAGCTCGAATATTAATTGCAAATTTAATACTATCTCTATTTCTTTTCATTTCTTCGAGTGAGTTAACCACTTGGCTAAGCTGGTCAACTCGGGCACAGATACTTGAACTAGGTATGCTGGTGTTTGGAGGAGTGAGTGTTTATTTTACCACACTATATTTATTAGGTTTGCGTTGGGCTCACTTCCAGCGTTAATTCATTGCGATTAAGTCAGAAAGATTCGATGTCTATGAGAAAAGTTTATACCGCTGACAGTATCGCCATAGCATGGCATTTTCGGAACGTGTTAGAGCAGCACGGCATTCGCTCCGTAGTGAAGAATGAGGGGCTCTTTTCGGTTGGAGGAGAAATACCCATAAATGAGTGTTTGCCTGAAGTTTGGGTGGAGCAAGCGTTAAACGCGAAACATGCTGAATCAATTATCCAGTTAATTGAAAATCATGAGTTTGACGAGGATAGTGAATGGTTTTGTGAGGAGTGTGGTGAGTCGAATTTCGCAAGCTTTGATATTTGTTGGAATTGTAGTGACTAGTAAAAAGAAATTCAAACTCTTGATCTTTTTCGTAGCATTAATGTCTGTAAATTCAGTTTTATCGAGAGACTGCGTCGTTTTGTTGCATGGTCTTGCTCGAATATCAAATTCGATGGGTGAGCTTGAAGCTAAATTAACGCGAGCCGATTTTTTTGTGGCGAACATTAATTATTTGTCCCGTAAGCACCACATTAATTTTCTCTCGCATGATGCTGTAAGTCGCGGTATAGAGGAGTGTCTAGAGGTAAAGCCGGAGAAGATACACTTCGTGACACATTCGTTGGGAGGGATTCTCGTGCGATATTTCTTTGAAAAACGAAATTTAGTCAATCTTGGCAGGGTGGTAATGCTGGGCCCTCCGAATCAAGGCAGTGAGTTGGTTGATAGATTTAAATCAGTTCCTGGATTTTCTTTGTTGGGGCCCACAGGTTTGAGGCTAGGGACTGACGCGGATAGCGTCTCAAGAGAGTTAGGCCCTGTTTCTTATGAGGTTGGTGTGATAGCCGGAACAAGGAATATAACTCCTCTTGGATTTTTCTTCTTAGATCGTCCAAATGATAGTGTTGTTACGGTAGAAAGTACCAAGGTTAAAGGAATGAAAGATCATATGGTTTTGCCAGTAACCCACACATTCATGATGCGTAATAATAAAGTGATAGATCATTCAATTAATTTCTTAAGGTTTGGTTATTTTATTCGACAGGAGTAGACCAACTCTCTACAACAGATCCCGTTTTCCATGCTCTACTGAATAAGAAGCTAAATTTAAAAAATTACACCTTAGACATATATTTCCCAGTGGTAGTGTTAACTCGCACTAAGTCTCCTGGTTTCAAATATTCTGGAATTTGAATTTCCAAGCCAGTCGAAAGTTTGGCCGATTTAGTTCGGCTTGCTGCAGATGATCCAGAGATTGCGGGAGCGGTATCGCTTATACAAAGGTCAACAGATTGAGGTAATTCGATGGTGAGAATTTTCTCTCTCGAAACTAGAGCGAAGATGTTTTCTTGCTGCTCGGATAAGAAAGGCAGCTGATCACTCAGCTTATCTCGAGTCACCTCATATTGCTCAAAGTTACACATATTCATGAAATAAAAGGTGTCAGCATCACAATAACTATATTGAACTGGGACTCTCTCAAAGTCCGCTTGAGGCATTAACTCGCCTCCTTTCAAGGAGGAGTCGAGCTTAGAGCCGTTTTGAAGATTTAAGAATCTGATTTTATATAGTGTAACTGCACCTCTGGTGGAAGGGGACTTTGCTTCGAGTTGTTTGACTATATGCGGTATGCCTTGAATTTCCACCACCATACCTTTTTTTAGTTCGTTTACTTTCGGCATATTCTAAGTTCGCTAGAAAAAGTACGGTAAATTGGCAGAAAACATACCATAATTTTGAATTTTTAGGTTAATTACAGCATAATCCGCGCCCCCTTATAGTTAGTTTGGGTTGAGAAAAAATATGGAAAACAGAAAAAGAGAAGTAGAGAACGTCCATATTACCGGTTATGACGTGCTTCCCTCTCCTGGGCAGATTAAGGATGAATATCAATTAGAGGGTAAAGCGCTAGAAACGGTAAAGCGTGGTCAGAGTCAAGTTAAGGAAATCCTCGATCGTAAAGATAACCGAATTGTTGTGATTGTCGGTCCATGTTCTATACATAACCCGATTGAGGCAATTAAGTACGCTAAGTTACTTAAACCGTTGGCCGATGAATTGGCCGATGAACTATTGCTAGTCATGCGTGTTTACTTTGAAAAACCGCGGACGTCGGTTGGTTGGGAGGGGTTGATTTACGATCCACATTTAGATGGCTCTCACAAAATAGACCACGGCATTCGTATTGGAAGAAAACTTATGTTGGATATAGCGCGAGTTGGATTGCCAATTGGAATAGAAGCTCTAGATCTCATCTCGCCTCAATATTTGCAAGATCTAGTCAGTTGGACCGCAGTGGGTGCCCGTACTACCGAATCTCCAACGCACAGGAAGCTTGCTAGCGGCATAAGTTCCGCTGTTGGTTTCAAGAACAATATTGATGGTGAGATTTCGGTTGCAATCAATGCAATAAGGGCAGCGTCAGCGAATCATAGTTTTATATCTATTACGGATGACGGAAAAGTCGCTGCCTTTCGAACGGAAGGCAATCCACATTGTCATATTATACTCAGGGGTGGGAAGACTCCGAACTATGACGCTATGAGTGTTAAAGTCTGTGGGGAAGAGTTACAGAAATCGGGCATTACTGAAAATATAATGATTGATTGCAGTCATGGGAATTCTAAAAAAAATCACTCAAGACAACTGGACGTGCTAGATGAGGTTACAAAACAGATTGTCGGAGGAAATAGGTCTATCATCGGTGTAATGCTAGAAAGTAATTTGGAGGAGGGAAATCAGTCTATTCCAGATGACTTGAGTGAAATTCGCCCAGGTGTCTCGGTGACAGATGCTTGTATCAGTTGGGAATCTACCGAGGCTGCCTTGCGGCGTTTTGCAAAATCGATTAGACAAAAATTTTCTGAAAAGACAGTATAATAAATTAGTGGTCCTTGGGTATCCGACTCTATGCCTTTGATAGCACCTCGATGATACTTTTTGTTACGTAATCTATATTGTCATCGTTAATACTTGCGACATTAATCCGGCTTGAATCTACGAGATAAATAGCATATTCACTTATGAGCTTATGAATCTGGTTCTTAGTTATTCCCAGAAAAGAAAACATTCCCTTCTCTTTTTTAATAAAACTGAAGTCACGCTGTGCACCTGACTCTGTCAAGAGATTGGCAAATGTAATCCGAAGCCCATTTATACGATTTCTTATTTCTTGTAACTCCCCTTCCCACATTGAGTTAAGGGAGGAATCCTCACGAATAAGTTGAACAACTGCTGCTCCATGGTCCGGAGGCATGGAATAATTAGACCGAGCCGCAGCTGCAACCAATGTACTAGCAGCACGCGCTCCTCCTTCATTTTGGCAGATTAAGGTTATTGCTCCAGTTCTTTCTCTGTAGAGTCCGAAATTCTTTGAACAAGAACTCACAATAATTAATTCAGGTAGTGATTCTGCGAGGAGCCGCACACCGATTACGTCTTCTTCTAGCCCATCTCCCATGCCTTGGTATGCTAAATCGATGAATATCGTAAATTTCTTCTCTTGAGCAAGGTCTCGTATTGCTTGCCATTGATTTGGCGTCAGGTCGGCTCCACTCGGATTATGACAACAGCCATGCAATAGGACTACATCCCCTATGGGAACGTTTGCTAACGTTGCAATCATGCTATCGAAATCTACAGAGTGCGTTTCGTAGTTGTAATAAGGATATGAATTGAACTTAAGCCCAGAAGAACCAATTAGTGGTTTGTGATTGGCCCAAGTTGGGTCGCTAACCCAAATGGTTGCACCGCTGCTTGCTCTAGCTATGAACTCTGCCGCAATTCGCAAACCCCCGCATCCACCGGGCGTTTGCATTGTAATCCTCCGGCCTCCCAAACCCGCTTTAAGAGTAGCTCCTAAAATCAATTCAGCAACAGCTTCGTTATATGCGAGCGCACCTGCGGGTCCGACATAGGCTTTGGTGACTTGAGAGCTTAGGATAAGTTTTTCTGCTTCCTTGACAGCCCTCATGACCGGCGTATTGCCCTTCTCATCTTTATAAACACCTATGCCTAAATCTACCTTGTTTGGATTGTCATCTGCTTTAAATGCTGCATTAAGTCCAAGAATTGGGTCTGGAGGAAGGGGCTGTAACGATTCGAACATCTTAGGTACCTTTGTTTCTTTTATAGGCTTTTAAAGTATTTTGTAAAAGCGAGGCCCTAGTCATCGGCCCCACACCACCTGTAACATAAGTAATATAGGAACATTTATCTTTTACATTTTGAAAGTCGACATCGCCGACGTTTCGAAAACCAGATTTTTTTGTATCATCGGGCACTCGTGTTTGACCTACATCTATGACGACTGCATCTTTTTTGACCATATCAGCGGTAACAAATTCAGTTTTACCTATGGCAACAATAAGTATATCAGCGGTCAGGCAAAGCTGTTTCAAATTTTTGGTACGGCTATGAGCTATAGTGACTGTCGCATTCCCAGGATCTGTATTCCTAGACATTAGGATTGTCATGGGTGTTCCAACGATATTACTTCTGCCGAGCACAACGCAATGCTTGCCCTCAGTCTTTATTTCATATCTTTTCAGTAATTCCATTATTCCGTTTGGTGTGGCAGAAATATACGTTGGTAATCCTAAATTTAAATTACCGATGTTTTCTGGGCAAAACCCATCTACGTCTTTTTTAGGACTAATAGTGAGAACAACCTTATTTTCGTCGATATGCGCTGGTAGTGGAAGTTGTACTATAAAACCATCAATAGCAGAGTCTTCATTTAATTCAATTATCTTATTAAGTAGTTCTTTCTCTGTGCTAGATGACTCCATTCTGATAGTTGTGGAATCGAAGCCGACTTCTTCACAATCCCTGATTTTGAATGCAACATAGTTTTGACTTGCACCGTCGTTGCCAACCAATATAGCCGCTAGATGCGGAGGCCGCCTACCATTCGAAACTATGCTTTCAACTTCCTTCTTAATTTCTTTCCGAATTTCTTCCGAACAAGCTTTGCCATCCAGTAAATGCATTATTGATTTCCCAATAAGGGGTAAAGTTTGATTTTCCTCAAAATATTGCTCTGGCCAGCGGCAATGTTATGGGGAACGTATCATAATGGAGCATGCCGACTTGCTCAAGTAACGTCTACCATTTACCGATGTTCTCCATGCTAATCCAAGGTTCTTTGGCAGGTAAAGCTTCACCATCTTGGAGGAGTTCGATTGAGATATTATCTGGTGAGCGGACAAAAGCCATTCTACCGTCTCTAGGGGGGCGGTTGATGACCACACCTCCATCCATTAATTGTTTGCAAGTTCTATATATATCGCTTACTGAATATGCGAGATGCCCAAAATTTCGCCCTTCGTCATAGTCTTCCGCATCCCAGTTATAGGTCAGCTCGACCTGTGCCGTTTCATTACCTGGCGCTGAAAGAAAAACTAATGTAAACCGACCTTCCTTGCTCTCATATCGGTTTACTTCTTTCAAACCGAGTTTATTACAATAAAAATCCAGTGAGCGGTCGATGTCCGAAACTCGAACCATCGTGTGTAAATATTTCATCGAATAATTTCCAAACTGAGGTATTTAATATAAGACCACCGACCGGATGCTTTCACCATTATGCATCAAAGTGAAAGCATTATTAATATCATCCAAGGCCATAGTATGTGTTATAAGAGGATCGATTTGGATCTTCCCATCCATATACCAATCTACTATTTTTGGTACATCAGTGCGGCCTCTAGCGCCGCCGAATGCGGTGCCTTTCCATGATCTGCCTGTGACCAATTGGAATGGGCGAGTTGCGATTTCTTGACCCGCTCCCGCGACGCCGATGATATAGGATTCACCCCAACCTTTGTGACAACACTCTAGAGCATCTCTCATAGAGTCCACGTTTCCGATACACTCGAAGCTATAGTCAACACCACCGTCTGTAATCTCAATTATCGCCTTTGTGACGTTTTTCGTCTCTTGTGGATTTATAAAATCAGTCATACCAAAATTTTTGCCGAGTTTTTCTCTGGCAGGATTAATGTCTACCCCGATGATTCGATCTGCCCCAACCATTTGTGCACCTTGGATCACGTTTAGCCCAATACCTCCTAATCCGAATACAGCGACGGTGCTTCCTGGCTCAACTCTTGCCTCAAAAGCAACGGCACCGACACCAGTTGTGACTCCGCAACCGATATAACAGATCTTATCGAATGGGGCATCGCTTCTTACCTTAGCTAAAGCAATTTCAGGGAGAACGGTATAATTAGAGAAAGTTGAACAACCCATATAGTGAAAGATAGGTTTTCCATCTAATGAGAATCGACTACTTTTATCCGGCATTAATCCTTGACCTTGTGTTACTCGGATTGATTGACACAAATTTGTTTTAGGATTTAAGCAGAAATCACATTGACGGCATTCCGGTGTGTATAGGGGTATTACGACGTCGTCAACGCTTACAGAAGTTACACCCGAGCCCAACTCCCTAACAATACCCGCCCCTTCATGACCTAGGATAACAGGAAATTCTCCCTCAGGATCATCCCCCGAAAGAGTAAAAGCATCTGTGTGACAAATGCCGGTGGCTTTTATTTCTACTAAAACTTCTCCGGGTTTTGGTCCTTCGAGGTCTACTTCAACGATCTCTAAAGGCTCGCCGGAAGCGAATGCTACAGCGGCTCGTGATTTCATTTGATTATCCTTTTAATTTTCTTTGAGAATCTATTGTAAAAGAGCGATGCTTGTTTCAGCAAATTAATACGACTAGTCGCGTTGTAAATTTAAACATACTTTTTCTACGCGCATTATCAAAGTCGGTTAGCTGGAGTAAAATGTTAATAGCTAGTATGATCAATCTTTCGGGGGGTGGACTATCACGAACAGTAACTGTAATGGGTCATGGAAATTCTTGTAGCTACTGTGGTTATATTTGTGGGCGCCTATATACAGACAGCGCTTGGATTTGGTCTGGCTATCGTTGCCGCACCTATCTTATTCTTTTTGGATCCACTTTATGTGCCGGCACCCATAACAATTTCGGCGCTTACCTTATCGCTAGTCATGGCAGCAAGGCATTGGGACTCAATATCGTTCTCGGGCTTGAAGTTTGCCATTTTGGGTCGGATACCAGGTACCATCGCAGGCGGAATGCTATTGGTTTGGATTTCTATAGAGCAACTCGCGTTATGGGTTGGTATCTCGGTTGTTGCGGCAGTTATATTGAGTCTTAGTAATTTAAGATTGAAACCCAGTGCTGGTTCAATGTTCTCAGCAGGATTCTTATCAGGATTTATGGGCACCAGCACCTCCATAGGGGGTCCACCAATGGCACTGCTTCTGCAGCATGAAAAGAGCGATTTCATTAGAGCAAATATGTCAGCTTTTTTCTGTGCAAGTTGCTTGATGTCTTTGGTTATGTTGTTATTTGTTGATAGGCTTGATGGTCGCCACATCGCCTTATCTTTACCTTTTTTGCCGGCAACTTTGGCCGGTTACTGGCTTGCTATGAAGACGGTTCGTAAGATTTCTCATAGTTCGCTAAGATACGGGTCGCTGGCACTTTGCGCGATTGCTGGTTCGTTGACGGTCGCCTCATACTGGTTTTGATTATAAACTTTTATGGTGGAAATGATTGAGAATGGTGCGATATCCAAAAATAGAGTGATACCCCATGAGAGAAATAACTTACATTCATCAATTCGTGAGATAGTTTATTTTGAATTGGCCACACGACATAAGTATAAATGCCTTCCGAGAGAAATGGATTTTGGAGGGTGAGCCTCTATGGGAAGGTGTTTTTAAGATGCATAAAGAAAAAATGCAAATCAAAAACGCGAAAGTGGCGATACCAAATCTTGAAAAGATTTTTACTGCGACTTTTAAGTTGTCCAATACAAAAGGTTTTCAGGCAATGAGTTTACGAGATTTAAGTAAGGAGACTGGAATTAGTATGGGAGGATTGTACTCATATATCGGCTCCAAGAACGATTTAGCCTCTGTCATTGAGGGCGTTCAGCGAAGTTACATTGAACAGGTCGCAGATGAGATTCTAAAAGAAAATCTCGAGCCTAAAGAATGCTTGCGAGCTATCATATTTAGTGAAATTTATATGATGGAAATAATGAGCTCTTGGTATTATTTTTGCTTCATGGAGCTCAAAGGGTTATCTAAGGAGCAGCAAAGTTATGCGTTAGATAACGAGTTGAGAAGTGAAGAAATTTTAATGAGTATTATTCGCGACGGAGTTTTAGCCAATCAGTTTGTCTGTGAAAAGCCTGAGTTGCTAGCTTCTCAGGTTGTCGCTCAACTTCAGCAATGGCATCTTAAGCAGTGGAAATTCAAACTTCGTGAAGTGGAAACCGAGGAGTACGCTAGATACGTGTTCAGTAGCTTACTAAAATGTTTGTCTGTCAATGAGGGATAAGTTGCACTTGTGTATGGAAGACAATCGTGGCACTCCTACGAATTTCTCTCGATCAATCCTTTGATTGGCCGATAAAAATCACGTATTTTTTCTAAATCAGTGTCAACATCTCCGGTAGGATAGAAGAAGTCTGCAAAACCAGCTTCTTTTTTCCCCGCATTAACATAGCCCATTAGTATCGGAACTTCTGCCATGCTGGCTATATGATAAAACCCCGTCTTCCATGTTGTTACTTTACTTCGAGTCCCTTCAGGAGGAACGAGAACTACTAAATCTTGATTCTCTTTAAATTGCCTAACTGTCTCCCTTACGACATTATGCGGAGCTAAACGATTAATTGGAATACCGCCGAGCCATTTCATGAATCCGGCAAAGGGGAAGGGAAACAACGTATGTTTGCCCATCCAGAAAACGCGTAACTCTAACTTGAGCACAACCATCAGCATGAGAGGAAAATCCCAATTGCTGGTGTGTGGGGCTCCGATTAGCACAAATTTCTGATGATGCAATTTGCCTCCTCGCGCTTGCCAGCCCATAATTTTTAGAATCAAAATCGAAATCACGCGGAGAATTGGCGTTAAAATCGGAGTGGAAAAAATAGTAGTACGCACTTTACTTAATCCATGGAGATGCAAATATTATGGATTTCTAAGAGCTTCCAGTATTGAATATTAATTGCCCTACTCACAATCTATTACCATTCTTGAAAAAAATCATCTATGTCGTTCTCTTTGAGAGGTTTTGGCGATCCCTGAACTGTTCCCAAGTAGAGAAATCCGATTATTTTTTCATTCTTAGTTAGCCCTAAACCTTCATTGACCGTTCGACTATATGCCATTGCGCCAGTTCGCCACATTGCGCCGACTCCTTGGGCAAACGCCGCCAAAAGCATATTTTGAGTCGCCGCAGCTGCAGAAAAATTTTGCTCAAGTTCTGGGATCTTCGGATGTATGGAATGCCTAGCGATGGTTATTATTATTATTGGTGCCCGTAGTGCCTTTTTTTTGACGCTCTCTTGCTTTTCCTGAGAGACTTCTTTTTCTGTGTCTAAGGTGGCTTGAAGGAATAAATCTCCTAGCCGATACCGGGCTTGATCCTTGATTATAAGGAATCGCCACGGCTTTAATAGACCATGATCAGCAGCGCTGAAAGCTGACTTGCAAATATTTTTGAATACTTCGTTGTCAGGTCCTGGCTCGCAGAGTCGAGGAGTTGAATGACGTGTATGAAGAGCTTCGATGGTGTTCATATGTAAATAGCTCCAAGGGTATTTTTACCAAGATTCGACAAGCCACTTCTCCGGCTTGTCATAATTAAAGCACGCCCGATTCATAGAATTAAGCTTTTTAAAGCCAAGAATGCTGTTACGTTCATTGAGCCAATGATTTAATTAGTGTTTTGATGATATACTTCGGATCAAACCTGTCGATATCAAGATAATCGAGCGAAAACTTACTGATTTCGATTGTACGGTAAATGGATGACTTTTAAAGATTTCTATGACCTCTAAAGCAGAAATTATCGCTGCTAGCAGCAGTCTGCCAGTGTATCCACAGCATAAGTCGCGATTTTTCGGCTCAGTGTCTCAAGAAAAATTGCGTCTTGTTTTTGCTTTTTATTCACCTGATGGTAATGAAATAGCTATGCCAATCGCTAGCATGGCGGCATATCTAAAGCGTGATTTTCCCTGGGTTGATGTGTTTCTTGAGCCCGTCTTGATTTTGCGAGATTCTGAACAATATTCCCCATCTAACTATGCAAAATCGATAGAAAGTTATCAGCCAGACCTGATAGCATTTTCGATAATGAGCCCTCATTGGTACCCAATGGAGCCTTATTTTGCAGAGTTAAAACAATTAATGCCAGACTTGCCTATTTGTATTGGTGGCTACCAGGCGATGCTTTCTCAAGAGCAGACGATCGAGAATCCAAACATCGACTTTATTTGTGTCGGAGATGGGGAATATGCCATCGGGAACATCGTCGATCACCTCAAGGGAGCGAAAGATGGACCTATTGACGGCATGTGGGAGAAACTCAATGATGGGTCGGTATATAAAACTGAGCCACATCAAATAGGTGATTTGGAGGCCCTTCCATTCCCGGATTATGAGATATTTTCTAAGCAGGATGGCTTTGAAGATGTGAACTCGTCAATCTTTGGGCCCAAAGGCAAGTTAGTGCTCCCCGTAATGACGGGTAGGGGGTGTCCATATCGTTGCACCTATTGCTGTAACACTCCGATTCTAGAAGGGTGGAAAACAAAGAAAACCTTCCTGCGTAAATATCAACCAGAGGCAATGGTAGGGGAACTTATTCGACTCCGAGATAAGTACAGCGTAGGTTATTTTGAATTTTGGGACGAACTTTTCCTCTCCAATTTAAAATTTGTGCGGGCTTTCTTTGAGATATATAAAGAGAAAGTTCGGTTGCCATTCTCAATAAACTCTCGAGTTGAGGTGATGAATGAGGAGTTTTGCCGCACAGCCGCTGATGCAGGTTGTCATACTATTTGGTTCGGCATCGAAAGCGGAGATGAAGAATACCGTTCAAAAATGCTGGGCAGAAAGATGACTAATCAGCAGGTAATAGACGCGGCTATAAACTGCAAAAAAGCAGGAATAAATCGACTAACTTTTAATATCGTAGGCATGCCACTAGAGACGGCGAAAAACATGAGAGAAACACTTAGGTTAAATCAGGAAATTTCACCCGAGCATTTTTTCTTTTTCCCGTATATCCCTTTACGAGGGACTCCGTTGTACAACACTGCTAAAGAAGAGGGCTTATTAATAACGAATAAAAGGAATCTTCATTATCTGTCTGCAGCTAACGACAGGAAGTTCACTCTTAATATGAAAGAGCAGCCTGAACTTTTGACAGCCGCCGAATACAACGATATCTGCATGGAAATGCTACAGTTTCAGGAAACAAATAATAGGTTAAGTTATTCAGAATCAGAAGAAGGGGAGGCTTCGGTTGAGGATAAGAGCTTTAACCTAGTTGAAGATAAAGTAGATTCAACTCAACAGATTAGCTCACTCGTAGCCCAACAACAAAGTAGTGGGTTAATAAGTACAGTGAAAAATCTCTTCAGATCCTAGTGCTGGTTAGACTGTGCTTTCCTCCAGTTTGACCTGAGTTGCAATAGCCTCATTGAATGCCCGATACGAGACAACACCCATTAGCAAATTCCCGCAGACTGCTCCGCAAAAAAAGCCGTATAGACCAAAATACAAACTTCCAATGTAAGCCAATGGTACGTAAAAAACAAAAAAACGCGCGATACTCAAATACAAGGCGCTTATGGGTTTATGAATCGCGTTGAGTGATGAATTTGTTAGTATGATAATCCCTTGCAGTCCGTAACCGAGTGGCATAATCCAAATAAATAAATTTATGGATTGAATCACTTCCGGATCATCGGAGAATATAGCCGCAATAGTTCCTGATGATAGGAGGAGGATGAAATAAACGATCAACTGCCAGCTGAGAATGAATTTGATTGACAACCTGTAAGCCTCTTCAACTCGATCTAGCCTTTGAGCACCATAATTTTGGCTTATTAGTGGAGGTAAAGAGGAAGACATGGCTAGCACCAATAGAGACGCTATTGGCTCGATGCGCGCACCTACGCCGAAAGCCGCGACCGCTGTGTCTCCAAAGCTTGCAGCGATCGCGGTCATTATACCAGCCGCAAGCGGAGTCATCATATTTGCGCCTGCCGCTGGAATCCCGATTCTCAGCATTTTTTTACCTGAAGAAATGAATACTGATTTACTCGGTATAGTTTTGCTGACCATTTGAACTTTGAATATAAGTAGGTGAATCAGGTAACAGAATCCAATTAGCCATGCGATAATCGTCGACCAAGCGGCCCCTTGCATACCTAATTCAGGAAATGGACCAATACCGAAAATAAGCATTGGATCCAGCAGGGCGTTTATAAATCCAGCTGAGGCCATCAAAATACTTGGAGTTTTAGTGTCTCCTATCGCTCTTAAAATACTGTTCCCGGTCATGATGCAAACTATTAGAACGGATCCAGGGAACCAGATGTTCATGTACTCACGGATCGGAATCATTAACTGGTCGCTTGCACCCATAAGCATGAAAATCCGGTCCATGAAGACCCAACATAGCAATACAATCAGGCAAGCCATCGCAAAAGAGATATAATTAATTACGGTAGCTGATTCTTTCGCTTTCTCAGATTCTGATGCGCCCAAGTAACTTGCTACAACAGCAGAAGCACCTATCCCAAGTCCTATGGCCATGCTCATAACAGTGAAAGTCACAGGAAAGGTGAAGCTGATAGCAGTCAGAGATTCTGTGCCGAGAAAACTGATAAACCATGTATCTACGAGACTAAAAGTGAAGAGCATGATCATTCCTATTATCATAGGCATGGTCATACGAATGAGCGACTGTCTTATCGGTTCCTCAATGAGATTGTGAGTTGTACTCTTTTTCTCTACTGTCATTAAATACGACTGCCCATACTGCAATGGAAGAATCAGGTGAATTGAACGGGGGTTAACTTAACACAAACCCAGCTTGGGTTTCGATTTGATAGTGATTCTTATTAGTTATGGAATGAGAATATACTCTCATGGCGGAGGAGTGCTTGCCTTCGTTACAGAAAATTTCAATTACACTCAAATTTGCTTTCTTAGCTTGACTATCTCTTTGAAGATTCTGGGTGCACCAAAGTAGAGTTCTAAAGCTTTTTCCAGATTAGGATCTCCTGTTTCCGAACTGATTAAAGCTCCTGATTCGCTCAATAATAGGGCTGCCGCCCGCATGCTATAGCTTTGGGAGGCCTCGCAGTAGCCTGCTCCGAGTCTATTTGAACAGACCATCAACATATCAAATGTAGAACAGCCAGACATACGAATTTGGGGGTTAGTCCGTGAGAGAAGTGTAGTAAGCTTCATCGTAGACTGCATGTTTTGCTGACCCAGGCAAACACCCAATAGCGAACTCTCAAGTTTACCTTGAGAATCAACGCGACATTTAGTTTTATTCAACTGAGCGCCGCTACCTTTGGAGGCTACATACTCCTGGTTATATTCTGGCAAAATTAATACGGAGTGCTTTATTTCTCCTTCAACTTCAATAGCAATAGATACACCATAACTGGGATTTCCCTTAAAAAAGTTTAGACTTCCAAATAACGGATCTATGAACCAACTAGGTTCCGTGTCTAGCCCAATAATGGATTCGCCAACTCTGCTTTTAATTGTGTGTGTTGGATAAGCTTTTTGGAGGCCTGAAACTACTAGTTCATTAATTTCATAGTCCATACTAGAGGAGAAGTCAAAGGGATCATTTGAAACTATCTTGAGCCGATCGAGTCGAGCGCTTGCTAGTATAGCTTTTTCTGAGCCCGTTCGGGCTAAGCGAAGTGCCATGTTTATTATCGGCTGCATAGTCGTTTGAGTCGGTTATTTGTTGTCGTTGATTTATATAAATGATTGGATGCACTGGCGTGTGATGTTATCAAAAGTGACTCTTCTTCAAAAGGGAATTGTTCCTCGGGATTTCTTTCGATTTTCATCATAAAAGAGAATGATATTGTTATAATAAAAAATCTTAATTGTTGGTAATAATTTATGGCCGTCCTAAAAAATATCAGAGTCGTTTTGGTTAATACCGCTCATCCTGGAAACATTGGTGCGAGTGCTCGTGCGATGAAAAATATGGGTTTAAATCAGGTGACATTAGTTCAACCAAAAGACTTTCCTAGCGGAGTCGCAGTTGGGCGAGCAGCTTCGGCAACAGATATTTTGGAGTCAGCGGTCGTTGTAGACTCGTTGCAAGAAGCTGTAGCAGATTGTGGATTAGTAATTTGCGCAAGTGCGAGGTCCCGCAAAATTCCATGGCCTATGCTCAACCCAGAAAAAACGGCTCAGAAAGTAGTCGAGGAGATGGGTGTCACTAACATTGCGTTGGTTTTTGGTCGTGAAGATTCTGGGCTGAGTAACGAAGAGCTTCAATTAGGCCATTTTCACGTTCAGATCCCTGCAGAGGAAAAATATAGTTCTCTGAACTTGGCGGCAGCAGTTCTAGTGATTTGCTATGAAATCCATAAAGCAGCTAGTAAAAAAAATACTGATGCACAATGTCAGGGTGCCGAAATTTGGGATCAAGAATTTGCTACGGGCGATCAGGTAGAGCATTTCTATCAACATCTGGAACAAGTAATGATTGATATTAAGTTTCATGATCCTAAAAATCCTAGGCAATTAATGCAAAGGATGCGTAGACTTTTTGGTCGCGTTAGGCTTGACGTGATGGAGCTAAATATCTTAAGAGGGATATTAACTAATATAGAGCATAGTATGGAGAGAAAAAAGGACTAGGTAATATCAAAAGTTTTTGAGATTCATGACCACTTCTTTTCGGATAGGAGTTTGTTTTTTTGTTGCTTCTTTTCATCACGTCTAGTCGATCACTGTAAAAATCTTTCCAAAGGAAAACTCTCGTCGTTTAAAGTAACAGAACCCTGTGCTAACTTTGCATGAAGGGTTAATCTATCGCTTGAGGAAATAAGATAGTTTTGGTTGCTATAATGTTCCGCGAGTTCGGCAAACGGACTGATTGATACCGCTTCCTGATCTAATAGTAAGTTAAGTTCAACATTCAAAGCTTCAACCGCATCCTCAAATCTGAAATTATCTATATTATTTATTGATGGTAGCCCTTTCCAGAGTACATTAAGATTCAATTTATGCATCCCTTGATACAAGTTTGCCTCGATAATGTTAATAAGGTTAACTTCATTTCGAAGTAATAATAAGCCAGTTTCGTTTACGACCTGAGTTAATTCAGCCACTCTCAAAATAGGATCGACGTCTGATGCAGAATGGATTTTTAACAATAATCCATTGTAGCTTTTTATCAGTTCGTCTTTTACGCCGCGCATCTCGCTTTTCCATGAAACTGACTCTAATGGCAGGTCGCTCTCGATCTTCTCAACGTTTATAGACTGCGAGAAATTAGTCAACTCTTTGTTTTTGTTTGACGGGTATGATCGCCAATCCAGAGCAGTATTACTGAGATTAAAAGAAAGAGGTTCTGATGCGATTGCAGATGGTATTGTTGCTGTGATTGCGCTTTTAGCAGAAACATCGTCTAATCTGTCTGTCGCTAGGTGCAGGTTCGGATTAGAAACGGTTAGCTGTATACTGCTTTGATTATTTTGGACTAAAATTTGATTTGATTTGATATCTGCCTTGGCGGAGAGGTCTTCATTTATATCCAGGTAAACGTCGAGATCGTCAACAGTTGCATGTAAATTCTCATTTGTATTTCGGATACTGATATTCGGAATCATAGCGCTAATTGAGAGACTTTGATCAAATTTGACTATTAGAGAGGCTGTAAGAGGATCCATTATAATTGTTACCAGTTCTGATTCTAATTCTAACTTGTCCACGTTCACAGCCATATCAACACTGATGATGCCAAATGAAAGTACTGATTGAGCTAGTAAAATAGGGCCGTGACTGATGTTGCCGTGGACTAAAAGGGAATAAGGTTCCACCCGGTTTTGGGCATCAGAAATTTCTATGTTAAGTTGGATTATGCTGTTAAACCAGCCAGTCTCAGCTTGGGAATTTGTAATAGCGATGCGTCCTTCAGTGGATGCATTTATTTGCTCGAATACTCCATCAGCAATTGCATCTTGTATCACAATCCCCACTAATTTTGGCAATGCCAAGAGCAACGTGGCGATGCAAACCAACAGTATACTAATAGCCCATTTCACTTTTTTTGGCATAAAGAACTCAGTCGGGATCAGCTTTGGGTTGTTCGGTTGAGGTACTATTACAGCAAATTATGACGTTTTTACAAGGTGTGTGATTTTATTTGTTAATAGTCTCGAGATTCTCTTGCTAAGGCTGGGATTTATTATTGTTTCTTGGGCTAATTTTGAACGTACAACGTCGTGCGCCGTCTAAAAGATGCTCAAATCTTTCAGTATCAGCTTTACTGTCAAATGTCATTTGGAAGCAAGAGAGTTCAGCCTCACAAAAATGAACACATTGTTAGCGGCAGAGTGAATAGGGCAGTGGTTCTCTGTTAGAAGCCAGCCATCAGGTAATAGGCGCACTTCAGCCATATACCCTTCGTCGCTCCTGAGCGTAGCAAGACGAATTATTTGGCTACCCAGCTCTGGCTCCGCCTCGTTCAACTTTAATTCATAACGTTCTTGAATTGATTCATTTCGCGAATAGATTAAATCCTTTAAGAATTCTTCGCCCTTGAGTTTTGCGGTAGTGGTAATTAGCTCCAACGCAACCTTGGTATGACCGTCTGATAAGCGCTGGTGCTCCCTTTCAGCAAGTGTCCACAAATTAAGAGGGCGGCCCTCTTGTTTGTTTCTTTGTCTCTATTTGTGCTACGAGCCCTTTGGATTCCATATCCGTGAGGTGCTGTCTAACCCCCATGGTGGTTTGTTCCAGGAACTTAGATAAGATTTTTATTGATTGTGGGCCGCGTACTATTAATCGATTAAGTATTTTTGTTTGGCTGGCGGATAGCTTCATGACGAATCCCTCTTTTTAGATGGATATCGGTCATTTAAATAATGCTCTATAATTATTAAATTAATACTTTAATAAATAAATAACTTTAGTAAAGTATTAAGCAACTAAATAATTTACTAATGCTTGCTTTAAGCTTGCTGCTTTTGACATAGTGTAACGGAGAAATCCTCCTAACAGAGCTTTCTCCGCTAGAAAGCGTTTAATTGAGTAGACTAGAATAAGCAGTGCGGAATTATCCTAAACAAAAAGAGTGTCCCAATAGATAACTATGTCTATGATATTAAACTATCCGTTATTGATTACTTTTTCAGCGTATTTTGGGCTACTTTTTGTTCTTGGATTGATAGCTTATAGACAAACCCAAAGTCTTGACGATTATATTTTAGGGGGCAGAAAACTCGGCCCTACGTTGGTAGCGTTAAGCGTTGGTGCATCCGATATGAGTGGATGGTTGTTGTTAGGCCTTCCAGGTGCTATCTACTTGTCCGGTTTAAGAGAAATTTGGATTGGGGTTGGTCTTGTCTTCGGTGCTTACTTGAATTGGTGCTTTATCGCCCGCTCTATTCGTATTTACAGTGAAAAAGCCAGTAATGCTTTAACTCTACCGGATTATTTCGAATTTAGATTTAATGACCAGTCAAGGTTAGTTCGTTCAGTATCAGCAATCGTAATTTTACTGTTTTTTACTTTTTACGTAGCTTCAGGGTTAGTTGGTGGAGCACTTCTTTTTGAGAGCAGTTTCTCGGTAAGCTACAACAAAGCGTTGCTCGGTGGTTGTTTTATAATCGTGGGTTATACCTTTATAGGAGGGTTTTTAGCAGTTGTGTGGACAGATGCTGTCCAGGCTATACTAATTCTACTCGCGCTCGTTATCGTGCCTTTCGTCGTGTTGAGCCTTATAGGTAACAGTGATGGGTTAGTTAGTGATATGGAGAGCATAAAACCCGGGTCTACTAATTTATTTTCCGGGATTTCAGTCATAGGCTTCCTTTCATTAATAGGTTGGGGTTTAGGCTATTTCGGACAACCCCACATCCTTACACGCTTCATGGCCGCGAAAAATCCTGATGAGATGAATATTGCCAGAAGAACTGGGATGAGTTGGATGATCATCGTTCTATTTGGTTCAGTCGCTAGCGGTTTGGCAGGAATTGTATTTTTTGCGGAAGAGCCATTAGATAATTCAGAAACTGTCTTTCTAGCCTTGAATCAGTCGCTTTTTAATCCATGGGTCGCAGGCATAATAACCGCGGCAATTTTATCGGCGATAATGTCTACTGTAGATTCTCAGCTTCTTGTTTCTGCGAGCGTAATTAGTGAGGATTTTTATAGAGTATTTATTCGTCCTGATGCATCTCAAGCTGAACTGATTTTAGTAAGCCGGATTGCAGTAATTTGCGTTGCATGTGTTGCCTTATGGATAGCTAGCGATCGAAATAATAGCGTTCTGAATTTGGTAAGTTACGCTTGGGCAGGTTTTGGAGCAGCTTTCGGTCCAGTGATAATCTTTTCTTTATTTGTTAGAGAGATGACTTCCCGATCAGCTGTTGTAAGTATGTTTGTCGGTGCTTTCACAGTGATTGCATGGTCTAGATGGGAAGGTGGAATATTTGACTTATATGAAATCATACCAGGCTTTGTTGCCGCATCATTTTCAATCGTATTATTCAGTAAACTTGCTCCCGAGGAAAATACAGAATTACTAAAAGAATTCGATGATATAAGGTCGGAGATTGATACTACTTGATATTCTTCATATTGAATTTCATCTCAATATGAGTAATTCCGTCCTCGAGATAAGAGTGTGAGTTGATTTTAAATCCAATATCATTATAAAAGTTTTTGAGTCGCTCTTGAGCTGAGATAAATATATCTTCCTGTCCCCAGTGTTTCCTGCACTCATTAATTGACTCTTCCATCAATGCTTTGCCAGCTCCAAAGTTTCTCACGCTACTTTTTGTAATGACTCGACTAATTGAAGTTCCTGAGTACTTTAAACCTGGTTTAATCACCCGTGAATAAGCAACAAGCTCTTCATGCAGATATCCGCAAAGGTGATATGAATCGAAGTCAAGGTTATCTAAGTCTTGATAGGGACAATTCTGCTCAACCACGAATACTTCTGCCCGTAATTGCAGAATTTGATACAGTTCTTCCTTTGAAAGTTGCTTAAATGTCTTAGATATAAAATCGATAGAGTTCATTCGAATGCTAGTTATGGTTTAGAGGGAATTGTTTACCCATTATAGTTATTCATTGACGGTCGTAAATATCATTGGAATACTTACTTTTACAGGTCCCCGTAGCTCAGCTGGATAGAGCAATCGCCTCCTAAGCGATAGGTCGGCCGTTCGAATCGGCCCGGGGACACCAACAAATTATACAAATTATCATTACGGCGTCATTTAACAATTGATTGAGAGGGGTAGCTTAAGGGCTCAAACTTCAAGATGCACTCTTCGTCTTTCGGGCATGAAAGTGAGAAAGTGCTTTGCTTATCTGTTATGTCGAGAATTGATAGTAAAGCCGAATTTTCGATTCCATTCGAACAGTTACTGTAAGCCAGGACCTTAGAGAGAGTTTCTTTCTCTCCGTAGCGTTGGACTATCCCTTGATCTTCTTGAACTGAGTTTTTGCTCAATAATAATGCTAACCTCTTTTTCGCGTTACCTCTATAATGCATTCGAGCAATAATCTCTTGACCGGTGTAACACCCTTTAGAGAAATCAATTATTCCTGAAAGATCATAGTTTAGAACCTGAGGAGTGTGCTCTTCGCTCAGTAGGGGATTGATATGAATTAATCCTTGCAAAATATCTTTTCTGGTCCATTCCCCCAACTTATTGGTATCCTGACTAACTGGCCAATCGCGAAATGGTTTCTCGTCGCGAATCCAAACCTCAACGCGCCCGTCGTCACCGGGTAAGTTAACAACTATTGCCTCCGCATTGACATGACAATTAAGATAGCCTTTAGCTATTTGTCCAGTGATTTTCGAGAGGAACTTCTCATCCTCACCTAAAGCTGCGCCTAAGACTCTACGGAACCGTGTCTCTATAGATAATTCGACCTTTGAGAATATAGCGTATTTAGAGAGCGTGTTTTTTATGATCTCCGCCATGCCTCTTTGAGTCCTCAAAACGCAATCTTCACCATCTAAAACCAGCAAAAAATCTGCAATTACTCTACCTCTCAAACTACAAATGGCTCCAGCTAAAGCCTTGTTTTTATTTAATTTTTCAACATCACAAGTAACTTGCCCTTGAAGAAAGGCTGCAGCATCTGGTCCTGTCACGCTAAGAAATTCATAATCTCTAAGCTCAATCATAGTCACCATGTCATCAAATTTCTGTTCGTGTGCGTAGTATACCTTATAAAAGCCTAGTTCATGTTAGAGTAGTTAATCAAAGGATCATTAATGGCTGAAAAAATTTAAGTTGAATAGTTACTAAAAAGGGTTATATGAAAAATTTAAACAAGCAAAGGATGTTTTGGCATAGTCGACGCGGAATGTTAGAGCTAGATTTACTTCTCGTGCCTTTCGTCCAAGAAGTATTTGATGACCTAACGATTGATGATCAAGTTTTGTATCAAGATCTTCTTCATCACGAGGACCAGGATATCTATACTTTGCTAATGAGTTCGAGTCACTCTGAAAATAAGAAATATGCTACCATCACTTCAAAAATTCTAGCTCACAGTAGGCGTCAACACAGCGACCCCACTCTAAGTCTGAAAAAATGATGGAGGCACCAGTAACGTATCTTTGATTTCTTCTTGAGTCTTTGGGTAATCGACAATGTAATGGAGTCCCCGGCTCTCGTTTCTTTGCAGAGCACAGGTAATTATTAGTTCAGCAACTAAAGCAATATTCCTCAATTCCAAATTGTCGTTTGTGACTCTGTTCTTTCTGTAGTAATCGCGAATTTCTTCACGAAGCGCCTTTATTCTTCGGTCTGCCACCTCAAGACGTTTAGTGCTGCGAACAATTCCTACAAAGTTCCACATCAATCGACGAATTTCATCCCAATTGTGCGAAACAAGGACCTCATCATCAGAGTTAGTAACTTTACTCTCATCCCAAACGGGAAGTGATTCCGAAAAGCCAACACTATTGATCCTTTCTGAAATGCTGCTTGCAGCACCAAAAGCGACTACAAAACATTCAAGTAACGAATTGCTAGCCATTCGATTTGCGCCATGCAATCCGCTACAGCTTGTTTCTCCGATGGCATACAAATTATCAATATCTGTTTCCCCTTTCTCGTTAATCAACACTCCACCGCAGGTGTAATGAGCTGCCGGTACAACGGGGATTCGGTCTTTTGTGATATCGATTCCAAATTTTAAGCAGCGTTCGTAAATGTTTGGAAAATGGCCAGTTACAAAGCTTGGTTCTCTATGAGTAATGTTCAAGTAAACGCAATCGCAGCCCAGACGCTTCATTTCATGGTCTATAGCCCTTGCTACGATGTCTCGCGGCGCAAGTTCACCCCGCTTGTCGAACTTAGACATGAATCGGGTGCCATCAGATAACTCTAACATGGCACCTTCTCCTCGAAGCGCCTCTGAAATTAAAAACGATTTTGCATGAGGATGATAAAGACATGTCGGATGGAATTGATTGAATTCCATATTCGCGATTCTGCAACCGGCTCGCCAGGCCATGGCGATGCCATCGCCGCTCGCTCCATCTGGGTTAGATGTGTAAAGATAGGTTTTGCTGGCGCCTCCAGTTGCTAAAGCAACGAATTTTGCAGCGATAATTTCAACATTACGGGTTCTTTTGTTGAATACATATAGACCTGAGCATTTCCGTTTCCCATTACTTAATTGCAAGGTAATTAAGTCAACAGCCATACACTCCTCAATCAATTCAATGCTTGGGTGGTTAATAGCCTGTTCACGGAGTGTTTCAAAGACTGCTTTTCCAGTTGCATCAGTTGCGTGGATTATTCTTCGATGACTGTGGCCCCCTTCCTGTGTTAAATGAAGTGAACCGAGTTCCTCATGGTTGATGGATTTGAGATTATTGTTTTCTTCTCTGGATGTCTTGGTTGTGAATGGAACTCCTTGTTGAAGCAGCCATGTCACGACCTCACTGCCTCGTGAAACTATGTGTTCGACTACCTGAGGATTGCATAGACCAACACCCGCATTTAGGGTGTCATTGATATGTGACTCAATACTATCTGTTTCATCCAGAACTGCTGCAATACCTCCCTGTGCGTAAAAAGTTGCTCCCTCGCGGAGATCACTCTTACTGAGTACGGTGACTTTGCAGAAATCGGCAACTCTAAGAGCAAGAGTTAATCCAGCTGCGCCGCTTCCGATTACTAAAATGTCGGTTTCCTGAGTTTGGGACATCATTAGCTTAAATTGATTGAATTAACATATTGAAAAATATGCAGTTATTCTACAACGTGAAACCTGTATTGTTCTAGTAGGTATTCTTTCATACATAATCAATTTTCTTCAAAAGACCTATCAATACCCGAAGACTAATGCTAATAATTTGGTGATGAGCCCTATATAAAGAGGGTGAAGATTAAAATGCTCTATTTTTGTCAGTTTCTAGAACTTATGTGTCAGATCGTTGTCTATAAATGGTGACGCTGTAGATTGCTCTATTCCGGCAAATATTAGGGTAGTAGTTACGGAGAGATAGGCAAATGCCAGCGGATACCGATCAGCAATTAGTTGAAAGGGTATTAGATGGGAACAAGAATGCTTTTGACTTGCTTGTTCTGCGTTACCAAAATCGGGTTGCCGCTATGGTTGCCAGAATCATTCGTGATCCGAAAGAGGCAGAAGACGTATGTCAGGAAGCTTTCATAAAAGCTTATAAAGCCCTTCCTCTGTTTCGAGGAGATAGCGCATTTTATACTTGGCTTTACAGAATCGCTATTAATACGGCCAAGAACCATATTGTCTCGCGCGGTCGAAGACCTCCTTCGAGCGATGTAGAATTAAATGATGCGGAAGGGGGTGAGCTTGGCCTTGCGCTGAGTGAGATTGAAACACCTGAGAGTTCGCTAGAAATGGAAAATCTGAAAAAAGTGATAGAGGACGCGATAAAGGCGCTCCCAGCTGACTTAAGGACTGCTTTTACTTTACGCGAATTTTCGGGCCTTAGTTATGAAGACATAACCGAGATTATGAATTGCCCCGTGGGAACTGTTCGATCAAGGATTTTTAGAGCAAGAGAGTCAATCGATAAGGCTATCAAAGAATTAATATAAGAAAAGTGGTACAAGAAAAAGAAATTAGCTCGTTTCGGTATAGTTAAGGCAGGAGTTGTTTTTATGTCAAAGTTTGATCAGGAGTCATTGTCAGCACTTTTGGACGATGAAGCAGATGAGTTGGCGGTGCCTCGGTTGCTGAAGTTGTACGAAGAGAATCCCGAAATTACTGAAAAATGGCGAAGGTTTAGTTTAGTCCAATCAATTGTTCGTGAAGAAATAATCCCTGTAAAACAAGGTTTTATGAAAGGTGTTCGTGAGGGCATTGATAGGGAAGACAAAATCTCCCGACTTATAAGGCCAGTCGTTGGCGATAGCTTGATAAAAATGGTAATTGCTGCGTCGATCGCAACTATTTGTGTCATGAGCGGTAAAATGATGCTTGAGGGTACCAGTGATTTTATTGAGATAGCGGATCATGTTCCGCAAACGTATGAAGTGCCGGAGGTGTTTCCTTCTTCTGATGCTGAAGGAGAAATTACAGAAGCTGATCTTAAGGCTCAGGAATTACTTAAAGAGTATATTAGCCGTATTCAAATAGATGAAGAAGAACCACCACTCATTGAACATCTTCAAGACTCTCCATTATATCGACTAGTAAATGAATTGCAGCCTCGAGATAATTAAAGAGCCTTTCAGTAATAGACTATTTCTTTGACTCACCAGTTTGTTCCGTTACAGAGCGCCCTTCTTGGCGGGGCAGCAATATGGTAAGATTCGCCTGAATCGCTATTTATTTGGGTATATTGTCTGTTTATGGAATCGAATCATGAAATCGCTTTTCGCAAGTAAAACGCCTTTAGCAAACATATTTCTTACTTTTGGGCTGCAATTTTTTAGCTATGAGGTTGTTCACGGTGCTGATTTGCCCAGTTTCGCTGATCTTGTCGAAAGAAATGGACCTACGATAGTCGAAATATCGACGTCTCGTCAGGTGGAGTCTAGGCCACCCATAAATGATCAAGAATTAAACGATTTGCTGCGTAGACTCAATCCTGGACAAGAGCCGGACTTAGATTTGGAAAACATGCCAGAGATGAGGCAGAGAGGGGCTGTTGGATCGGGATTTATTATCTCAAAAGATGGCTACGTGATTACTAACAACCACGTTGTCGAGGGCGCGGATGAAATTCAAGTTCATCTAAACGATCGCAGAGTTTTTGATGCCGAGGTCATCGGACTTGATGAGCCTTCAGATATTGCGCTTCTGAAAATACCAGCGAGCGACTTACCATATGTTGGCTTTGGTGATTCCGATGACGTTAGGGTGGGTGACTGGGTTTTAGCTATTGGATCGCCTTTTGGGCTTGAATTTTCGGCAGCTGCTGGAATAGTCAGTGCTCAAGGGCGTTCAGTCCCAGGCAGATCTTCGTATAATTACATGTCGTTTATCCAGACTGACGTTGCGATCAATCAGGGAAATTCTGGTGGACCTTTGTTCAATCTTGATGGAGAAGTAGTAGGTATCAATTCTCAGATTATTAGTAGTACCGGCGGTTCAAATGGTATTTCCTTCTCTATACCAAGTAACGTCGCTGAAAATGTGATAGCTCAATTACGTGAAAGTGGACGAGTAGAGCGAGGGTTATTAGGGGTGAGAATGCGCGAAGTAGACTACGCGCTTGCAGAAATTTTCGATATGGAAAGACCACGCGGCGCTTTTGTCGACGAAGTTCAGCCTAACTCGCCTGCATCAAAAGCAGATATTCGCAATGAGGATATTGTCTTAAGGTTTAACGATCATGAAATAGAGTTTTATACCGACTTACCTTTCTATGTGGGTCAATATAAGCCTGGCACGCGAGCAGAGGTCGTCTTGTTTAGGAATGGAGAGATTTTGACACAAGTGGTGGAGCTCGGTAGTTCGCCTACCAATGTCACTGCGTCTGTCAGCAGGCAACCAAGTCAAAATCGAGCGAATCCCTTGGGCTTCCAAGTAGTCGAGTTGAGTGATGAAACAAAGCAGGTTGCGGGTATTTCTGGGGTGCGAATTACGAAAATTGAAGATGGTCCTGGCAGGGCAGCTGGGCTCTTAGAGGGGGATGTAATCGTAGCCCTTAATCGCCAAAGCGTGGTCTCCTCTGAAAATTTTGAGGAGATTGCATCAGAGTTGCCGGCGGCCGGTTTCGTTCCAATTCGGATATTAAGAGAAGGGCAAGGGACTACAATGGCCTTGGAACTCTCTCCGTAGTCACTTGAAAGTTTCCATTATTTTTAATCACGCTTGCTGAGTTGCGCTGTGTCCGACTTAAGCCACATAAGAAACTTTTCGATTATCGCCCATATAGATCATGGCAAATCAACTCTTGCAGATCGATTCATCCAGCTCTGTGGAGGCTTGAGCGACCGGGAAATGGAAGCACAAATATTAGATAGCCTCGATATTGAGAGAGAGCGGGGGATTACAATTAAGGCTCAGAGCGTAACCCTGCACTACCAAACCTCGAATGGTAAGAAGTATCAGTTGAATTTTATAGATACGCCTGGGCATGTGGATTTTACTTATGAGGTTTCCAGATCATTAGCTGCCTGCGAGGGTGCTTTGCTTGTCGTCGACGCAGGCCAAGGTGTCGAAGCTCAGTCCGTGGCGACCTGCTATACTGCCATTGATCAGGGTTTAGAAGTGATTCCCGTGTTGAACAAGATGGATTTACCTCAGGCTGAACCGGAAAGGGTGAGAATCGAAATTGAGGAAATTATTGGGTTAGATGCAGCTGATGCCGTATGTGCGTCTGCTAAAACAGGCCTCGGTGTTGAGCAAATTCTCGAGGATATCATTGAGAAGGTTCCGCCCCCTGAAGGTAATCTTGACGGTGAGCTAAAGGCGTTAATTATTGACTCATGGTTTGATAATTACTTAGGAGTCGTTTCACTGGTAAGAGTATACGAAGGAACTCTAAAAACAGGTGATAAAATTAAAGCAAAATCGATAGGCAAGGGCCATGTTGTTGATAGCGTTGGTGTGTTTACTCCAAAGAGAAGCGAATTGGAGGAACTGACAGCCGGAGAGGTAGGGTTCGTCGTTGCTGGTATAAAAGATATTCATGGAGCACCTGTTGGCGATACTATCGTTTTAGCAAACAACTCAGAAGCTGAAGCACTTTCTGGTTTTAGAAAGATTCAGCCTCAAGTCTATGCAGGGTTGTTTCCTGTATCGTCAGATGACTTCGAAAATTTTCGCGATGCTCTATCTAAGCTTACACTGAACGACGCGTCGCTATATTATGAGCCAGAGAACTCAGATGCTCTGGGTTTTGGGTTTCGATGTGGTTTTCTTGGGATGTTGCATATGGAAATTGTCCAAGAGCGACTTGAGAGGGAGTATAGTCTATCTCTAATTACTACCGCTCCAACTGTAGTATATGAGGTGGAGCTAAATGATGGTGAATTAATTAAAGTAGACAGCCCATCACGCTTACCTGCAGTAAACAATATTCTGGAAATGCGAGAGCCTATAGTCTTGGCGAATATACTCGTCCCACACGAACATTTAGGAAATGTGATTACCCTATGTGTTGAAAAAAGGGGTTTGCAAAAAGATATGCAGTTTATAGGAAAACAAGTTTCTTTGAGTTATGAGATGCCTATGAATGAGGTAGTGCTAGATTTTTTTGATAGGCTTAAATCAGTTAGTAGAGGTTATGCTTCGCTGGATTATAATTTTGTTCGATTTGAAAAATCCAACCTCGTGAGACTGGACATTCTTATTAATGGCGATAAAGTTGATGCGCTTGCTTTAATTGTTCATCGTGATCATGCGACATCAAAAGGCAGGTTATTGACTGAAAAAATGAAAGAACTGATTCCTCGTCAGCTTTATGATGTGGCCATTCAGGCAGCAATTGGAGGTCAGATAATTTCGAGGCAGACCGTAAAAGCTTTGCGTAAAAATGTGACAGCAAAATGCTATGGCGGTGATATAACTAGAAAGAAGAAGTTGCTAGAGAAACAGAAAGCGGGTAAAAAACGCATGAAGAAAGTAGGAAATGTTGAGGTCCCTCAGGAAGCATTTTTAGCGGTTTTAAAGGTTGATTCATAGAAGCATGGATATCGATTTCTCTTTGGTGCTTGTCGTTCTTGTAGCCATCTGTGGCGTTCTTTGGTTGCTAGATTTTCTATTAATAAAGCGATCTCGAATAGAGGCTATTGAGAACTACAAGCGCACCCAAGCTAGTGGCAGAAAGAAGGACGAAATAGAAAATGCCGTGGCTGAACTCTCCAAAGAGCCCCTACTTATCGAGTATGCAAAGTCATTTTTTCCGGTTTTGTTTCTTGTATTAGTTTTAAGATCTTTTCTAATTGAACCATTTCAAATACCCACTGGGTCAATGATTCCAACTTTAAATGTTGGAGACTTTATCTTAGTAAACAAATATGCATATGGCGTTCGGTTGCCGGTATTAGGAACCAAAATAGTTAGTGTTGATGACCCTAAGAGAGGAGAGGTGATGGTGTTTATTCCTCCGCATGAGAATAAATACTATATTAAGCGGGTTATTGGTTTGCCGGGAGATACAGTGCGTTATGAAAACAAATCCCTTTTTATAAATGGAGAAGCAATAGGGAAAAAATTTGTAGAAAATATCACTGTGAATACCAGCATTGGCGATCTTGCGGGCACATTATCCAGTGAAAACTTAGGGTCTGTTATTCATCCGACCCAACACATAGACGTAGCGGGTGGACGTCGACTCAGGACTACTTGGGTCGTGCCTAACGGACATTACTTTATGATGGGTGATAACCGAGACAATAGTGCGGATAGTCGTGAATGGGGTCCTGTCTCGGAAAAGAATATTGTTGGCAAGGCAATTGCCGTGTGGATGCATAAAGAGCCCGGTTTGAATCTACCGACATTTTTCGAAAACCGCCTAATTAAATGATCAAGTAAACTCTCGGATTGCGCAACAAAAACTAGATGACGATAGAAATTGATAAGCTTGAAATTGCCTTAGACTATCGTTTCTCTGATAAGAATTTAGTTGAGACTGCTCTAACCCACCGAAGCTTTGGAAAGGTCAATAATGAGCGCCTAGAATTCTTGGGAGACTCGATTTTAGGGTACCTGGTTGCGGACAAGCTAATTGAGCGTTTTGTTACTGCCCCTGAGGGTAGTCTTAGTCTTATGCGTTCATCATTAGTAAATCAGAGTGCGCTAGCTTCAATTGCTCGAGAATTGGATTTGGGTAAATGTTTGCGGTTAGGGGCTGGAGAAAAAAAAACGGGTGGTGATCGAGACTCGATCCTTGCCGATGCCCTTGAAGCGCTGATTGCGGCAATTTATCTGGATTCAGGTATAGAAAACTGTAGAAAAGTGGTTGAATCTCTTTTTCAATCGCGATTAGAGAAGGATCTAAAGATTAATCAAGCTAAAGATGCGAAAACGCTACTGCAGGAATTTTCTCAGGCCAATGGGGGTCAGCTCCCAAACTATAATGTAGTTAAGATCGAGGGAGAGGCGCATAAGCAGGTGTTTCATGTTCAATGCATTGTTGATGGTTTTCCAAATACAGAAACAAGCGCTGGACCAAGCAAAAGATCAGCAGAGCAGGCGGCTGCAAAAAAAATGCTCAAAATAATAGAAGGTGATCATTGAAAACTGCTGAACATTCAGTAAAGACTTATTGTGGTTACATTGCCATCGTCGGACGGCCAAACGTTGGAAAATCGACTCTTCTTAATCATCTGCTAAAGCAAAAAATTAGTATTACTTCGCGTAAGCCTCAAACAACACGGCATCGTATTCTAGGGATTACCAGTGAGGGTCAACACCAGTGCGTTTTTGTCGATACGCCGGGGTTTAACACAGGAGAGAGTAAAACATTAAACCGAATTATGAATGATACGGTTTTAAACGTAATTAATGATGTTGATGTGGTTCTATTTGTTGTCGAAAAAACCAATTTTAACAGTGCTGATATCCGGGTGCTTGACCTGCTTAAGCGGATTAAGGTCCCAGTTATATTAACAATAAATAAAATAGACCTGATCAAAACAAAGAGCGCATTCTTACCACACATAGAAAAGCTTGCCGCGCGATTTCAATTTAATGAAATTGTGCCAATCTCAGCGTCAACGGGTTATAACCTAGACTCCTTGTCAAAACTAGCGTCAAATCTGCTTCCAGAGAGCCCATTTTTATTTCCCGTTGATCAAATTACGGATAGGAGTTTGAAGTTTTTGGCGGCGGAGCTCATTCGCGAAAAAATAATTCGGCAATTGGGAGATGAAGTTCCTTATGATGCCACTGTTGAGATAGAAAATTTTAACAAAAAAGAAAAAATATTTAATATCGATGCGCTGATATTGGTCGACAGGCCTGGACAGAAAAAAATTATTGTTGGTAAGGGAGGTGCTCGATTAAAGAAAATCGGCTCTGTTGCTCGAGAAGACATGGAGAAAATTTTCGATAAAAAGATTATGTTAAAGCTTTGGGTTAAGGTTAAAGGAGGTTGGGCGGATGATCAAAGAGCATTGCAGAGCTTAGGGTATTTTGATTAAACCTATAAATTATGGAGAATAGAGTTCAGTTACAACCGGCTTATGTGCTTTTCAGTCGGCCATTCCAAAATACGAGCTTAATGCTGGATTTCTTTACTATAGATTACGGAAGAATACGAGCCATAGCCAAGGGCGCTAGACGCCAGTCTTCAAAGTATCGATCGATTCTTCAACCTTTTCAACCATTGTTGGTAGGATATACCGGTAGAGGAGAGGTTAAAACTTTAGGGCATATTGAGTCTAGCGTTGCAGCAATCACATTAAAAGGTGAAAGATTATTTAGTGCAATCTACCTTAATGAGATTTTATGCCGTTTGTTACATAACTATGTAGAACACAAGTTACTGTACCAAAACTATCAAGAAACTCTGATAGCATTGCAAGGATCAGGTAATCTAGAGGTTACCTTACGAATCTTTGAGTTAACTCTGCTCTCGGAGCTCGGCTATGCGATTAATTTTAACGAAGTTAGTCCGACAAATAAGCCGATTGTAAACGGAGAATTGTACAAATTTTCCCCGCATATAGGGTTTGAATTAGCTACCCATCGAGAGAATGAGGAAACCCCACAACATATTTTTGAAGGTGAGGTCTTGATCGCGATTAGAGAGCTAAAAATGGAGGAAGACAAAGTAGCAAAATCAGCTAAGCGTCTTTTAAGAATCGCGTTGAGTGCTCTTTTGGGGGGTAAGCCGCTAAATAGTCGAAATCTGTTTGGTTCGGTGTAAAAATTTAAAGGGTTTCATGATTTACGTTTGCTTTATACAAAACAGCGTTGAGTGTAGAATAACGTCAAATATTAAACGTTTAATGCTTAACTATAAGAATGTCATATCCAACAATTGAAAACCTCATAGGTGACACGCCTCTAGTGAGATTGCAACGTTTACCTGGGGAAACAACCAACACTATTCTAGTTAAACTGGAAGGTAATAACCCGGCTGGATCGGTAAAAGATAGACCAGCTTTGAGTATGATTCAGCAAGCCGAATTGCGCGGCAAAATATCCCCTGGAGACAGGCTGATAGAAGCTACTAGTGGCAACACTGGAATAGCGCTTGCGATGGTCTCTGCAATTAAGGGATACAAAATGACCTTAATAATGCCGGATAATCTCAGTGATGAGAGAAAGGCGGCGATGATAGCATACGGAGCGGAATTGGTTCTGGTTACTGAAGAAGAAGGAATGGAGGGTGCCAGGGATTTAGCGCTGCGGCTACAAAGAGAAGGCGATGGAAAAGTTCTTGACCAATTTGCAAATCAGGACAACCCTGATGCGCACTATACAAGAACTGGGCCTGAAATTTGGGAGGGGACAAATGGAAAGGTGAGCCATTTTATAAGCTCTATGGGAACGACTGGCACAATTATGGGTGTTTCCCGCTACTTGAAGGAACAGAATGTGGATATACAGATCTTGGGGCTTCAGCCGACTGATGGTTCGAAAATTCCAGGAATTAGGCGTTGGCCAAAAGAATATCTACCAAAGATTTTTGACAGAACTCGGGTTGATAAGGTGATTGATGTAAATCAGGTGGACGCAGAAACTACCATGCGAGCCCTAGCTGTCGAGGAGGGCATTTTTTGTGGTGTATCCTCAGGCGGTTCAGTGTTTGCTGCTTTAGAACTGTCAGCTCGAGTAGAGAACGCGACTATCGTCGCGATAATTTGTGATCGAGGTGATCGTTATCTCTCTACTGGTGTTTTTTCATCAAATTAATGCCGCCGACTCATCACGCTGGGAAAAGTAATTGGCTAAACGTAGCAATCGTTTTAGATCTCGTAAAAGAGACTTAGTTAAAATTACTATAGAAGGAATGAGTCACGAAGGGCGCGGGATAGCCCATGTGAATGGCAAAGTTGCCTTCGTTGAGGGAGCTTTGCCGGGAGAAATTGTAATTGCATCCTATCAAACTAATCGGAGTCAATTCGCTGAGTTAAAAGCTATTGAAGTTATTAAACCATCACCTGAGCGTGTCGAGCCGCCCTGCACATATGCGGCTATTTGTGGTGGTTGTAGCCTGCAACACTTGAATAATGAATCTCAATTGTTGTTTAAGGAAAGTGTTTTACTTGAACAGCTTGAGCACGTAGCAGGTTTACAGGCAGAGAAATTTACTTTATTACCTAAGCTTCAGGCAAAGGTATTGGGCTATCGGCGCAAAGCCCGCCTTGCGGCGCGTAGTGTCGTAAAAAAAGGTGGAGTGTTAGTTGGTTTCAGAGAAAAAAATAGTGGCTTCATCATGGATATGGAGAGCTGTAAAGTCCTGGATGATGGAGTGAGCTGTCTAATCAACCCGCTGCGCCAGATGCTTACTTCGCTTGACGCGTCATCCGGTATACCTCAAATAGAGGTTGCTGTTGGTGATCCAGATTCTGAAACTTCAGAATATAAGAATATTGCTTTGGTCTTTAGGCATCTCCATGGCCTGAGTGATAAGGATATGCGTTTGATGATGGATTTCGGTATAACTAACGGAGTCCAAATCTATTTGCAGCCCGGCGGAGTTGATTCCGTGAGTAAAATATTTCCAACAGGTGAAAAATCTCGATTGCATTACTCATTATCAGATTACTCATTAACAATAGGTTTTCATCCTATGGATTTTACCCAGGTCAATCGTGAAATGAATATAATGATCGTCGATAGGGTAATTCAAATGTTGGACTTAAAAAAGAGCGACTCTGTATTAGATTTGTTCTGCGGACTTGGAAACTTTACTTTACCAATAGCAAAAAAGGCAAAGTCTGTAATCGGTGTTGAGGCAAGTCAAGAAATGATTGGGCGCGCAAAAGAGAATGCAATCAACAATAATCTTTCTAATGTTAAATTCTATGTAGAGGACCTATACAAGACCTCTATAAGTAATCAATGGATGATTCCTCATTTTACAAAAATCATGTTAGACCCTCCTCGAACGGGGGCAAGTGAAATAATGTCGTCTATATCGAAGCTAAAACCAGAAAAAATCGTTTATGTCTCTTGCAATCCAGCCACACTGGCGCGGGATGCCAAAATTTTGGGCGCTAATGGATACAAATTGAAATCTGCTGGTGTTATGGATATGTTTCCACACACAAGCCATATCGAGTCAGTAGCAGAATTCTCGCCAGAATGATGGGAGTTTCAGTGATAAAAAAAACAAAAACAAAGTTATACGAAGAGAAAAGTGCCATTGAGAAGCTGCAAGAATTAATGGTCATGCTTAGGGATAAGAAATATGGTTGTCCGTGGGATTTGGAACAGACTTTGACCTCGCTAATACCTCATACCATTGAAGAAGTTTATGAGGTTGTGGATGCAATAGAGAAAAAAGATTCGGAAGAAATGGTAGACGAACTAGGAGATTTGCTTTTTCAAGTCGTTTTTTATGCGCAAATAGCGTGTGAGGAAAAATTATTTAACTTTGAAGATGTTGCAAATGCGATTGTACAAAAGTTGCTACGACGTCATCCCCATGTTTTTCCTACGGGTGACGTTACGAGTTTTGGAGAGCAGTCAAATATTTCATCTGACCAGGTAAGTATCAATTGGGATTTAATAAAACTTGCTGAAAAAAAACTAAAGTCAGGTAAACAGGGTGAAGATTCTTTAAAAGGGACATTTGATGGTTTGCCAAGGTCGTTACCAGCTCTTCAGAGAAGTGCGAGACTTCAAAAACAGGCCGCTAAAGTTGGGTTTGACTGGCTAGAGATCTCTGGTGTAATTTCAAAGCTAAAAGAGGAGATTGCTGAGTTAGAAAAAGCTATTAAAGAAGAGGATAGAATAAAAATAGAAGCAGAGTTGGGTGACGTTCTTTTCACAGCGATAAATATGTCTAGACATTCAGGAATAGATGCGGAAAATGCTTTGCGGGGTGCTAACACTCGCTTTGAAAAAAGATTTTCTTGGATCGAACGCAAACTTGCTAGGGAAGGGGAGCAGATTGAAGGTGAAACTCTTCAGAGGTTAAATCAACTCTGGGATGAAGCCAAACAAAATGGACTTTAGTCTGACTATTCTAGATTAAACAGGAGATAAGAATGAGAATAATTTTGTTGGGTGCGCCTGGAGCAGGGAAGGGAACTCAAGCTCGGTTCATTTGTGAAAAGTATGGTATTCCCCAAATTTCCACTGGTGACATGTTGCGGGCGGCGGTGAAATCAGAATCTGACCTAGGCAGGCAAGTTAAGGAAGTTATGGCGTCAGGGGGATTAGTGACAGACGAGGTAATCATAGCGCTGGTTAAAGACCGTATTAAGGAGGATGACTGTAGTCATGGTTTTTTGTTTGATGGGTTCCCCAGAACTATTCCTCAAGCTTCCGCGTTGGTTGAGAGTGATATTCAGATAGATGTTGTGTTGGAAATTGATGTTCAAGACGACGAAATTGTGAAACGCCTCAGCGGACGACGAGTACATTTGGATTCAGGCCGCATTTATCATATTTTTTATAATCCGCCTAATAAAGAAGGGGTCGATGATATTAGTGGTGGAGAACTGATTCAAAGAGAAGATGATAAAGAGGCAACTGTGCGAAATCGCTTAAAAGTATATCATCAACAAACAAAGCCTCTGGTTGAGTACTATAAAAATTTATCAAAATCAAATAATAATACTAAGGTAATAAAAGTAAACGGATTAGCAAAAGTTGATTCGATAAAAAAAGAAATTTCTAGAATTCTTTAAACATTAATAACCTGATTAACTTTTATTGCTTGCTAGATTTTTTTCTTAGAATCTAAACTATGAGAAGCAAAATTCAATTCTAATGCCTAAAGTATATTCATTAAAAACAACATTAATAGTTTAAGCGTTTCAAGCCGCCCGTTTCTCGAAGAATATTTTTCAAAAATTCAGTACTTTTTCTTAAAGTTTTTTAACTAACTAGCGAAATACCTTATTGATACCATACGCAAGTGGTGTCATTGCTTTTTTAAAAAAGAAGATAAATTTTAGATTTTAAGAAGGCAGTTGAGTAAAATTATATTTGGCATGTTTTGCTTGAGTTAAAATCTGGTGGTTAGGGCGATATACAAAATGGATGATTCTCTAAAATTATTGAATAGTCCTGAGATTAGAAAAGCCGAATTGGTTTTGAAAAACCTTCAGGCGCAAGCAAACGAGTTAAAGATAAAAATTAAGAAGAATCAAAACATCGAGAGAAAGAAAAATAATTTTTCTAAAGTGGCAAACAGAGAACTCATTAGAGATCTTAAAACAGTAAGAGCAGACAACAAGAATCTAGCGTTTAACGTTGCCTACCTTAAATGCGAAAATTAGAACTGCATAGGCTAAGGCGTGAGCAGTTAAGTGCGTCTTAAAGACTAAAGCGAGAAAAGCGGCTGAAACTAAGAAAACTGAGATTGAGTTAGAAAAGGCAATAGCCGCTTTTGTTGCTAAATGGAAAAGGAAGCGTGAGAAAGCTGAAGCAGAGAAGGCTTCAAAGCGGGCTCGGAGAGCTGCCCTGAAAGCAAGGATTGCGACAAAAAAGGTGGCTCAAAAGGAGAAAGATGCTGTGAAGAAAGCTGCTGAGAAAGCGAAACTAGCAGCAAGAAAGGCGGCAAAACGGAAAACATCAACTCGAAAAAAGACGGGGAAAACTATGGCTAAGAAAAAAGTAGCAAAAAAGAAGAAGGCACCAGCTAAGAAGAAGGTGGCTAAGAAAAAGGCAGCGGTT
>CACAEJ010000010.1 GCA_902531515.1 uncultured Pseudohongiella sp. | reverse complement strand
GTAACTAGGTGCGTAATCCGATCTGGATAAAGAAATGCAAATCTGGTTACCATCTGCCCACCGATCGAATGGCCCACTAGAGCAGCTTCATTGATTCCCAGGTAATCCATCAGTCGAGCCGTGTTGGAAGCCCAAAGATTCATGCTGTATGGGATAATCGGTTTTGAAGATTTGCCCCATCCCAGTCTATCTTTCGCAATGACCCGGAAACCTGCTGAAGAAAGAGCTTCAATTTGCTTGTCCCAGTACCAACCATAGTAGAGACCTCCATGATGGAAAATTACAGTTTGTCCATTAGGCTGTCCTTTAGGAGCCACATCCATATAGGCCACACGAACATCTTCACCATAAACCGAGAAATTCAAATAATGTACCGGATAAGGGTATTCTACTGTCTCCATATTTATCGAGACGGGCTGCCAATGATCGGGCGCAGCGCTAGGTGGCGACGCTTGACTAAGCAAAGATGAGGCGAAGGTCAAAGAAAATAGGAACAAAACACACTTCACGCTTATTAAAAATCGATTACTCATGAAAGCTCCAATTACTTATTCGAGTGAGTTAATTAAATATCCCTCCCCCATACTACCTATTTGCGTCGTATTCTTGAACTCGTGCCCCCATCAGTATGTCCATGACAGCACGATTTCCCTCGTGACAAGCAGATTCATATAAACGTTGCCCAGACGGCATTCTGTTAAAAGGTAATTCTGCCACTACGGGCGCAGTGTAAGTTAGAGGGTCTATTATAGTATAGGCATATAGTAATTCATTCCTATTAGTCATTGAAATTCTCTCGGTAACCTCAAAAATAGCTGATGACGCAATCTGACTAACTGTGTGTTCTGGGCGGAAACCATTCGTATGAATAACCAGTGTATCCCCTTCCCAATGCCCAACCGAGTCCCCCATCCATTTTCGTGTCATGTAGGGTGGATGCTCACCATTTAATCTTACTATTCTAGTTTGCATAGCCTCTTCGCTATAGATGACTATGTAATTGTCTGTTTGGATAATTTGAATGTGAGTTCCGTCTGAATTTGTCATGGTTGGCAGTGGTGGGCCCAAATGAAGGCAGCGCTCTCCCGGCGGACGCGCCTCGGGACCGTCAAAATTGTTATTCATCATTTCGAAATATCGCGTTCTTAGCTCAACATTTTCCTCCTTAATTGGAAAACGGCCATTTACTGGCTCGATAATTAGGGACGTTCGAAATTCACCATTTATTTTTGCTACATCCACAGGCGATCCAGGAAGAAAATTAGTGTCCGTACGAAACTCAATGTCTTCACCAATTTCTGGGGCGCCTCGATCCGGACTAACAGGCGCTTCTCTAAGTCGACGCCTATCAATTGCTAGCCGTTTGAATTCATCTGCCTCTTGCTGAGTGTAAAACCGTTTATTACCCAAACTAAGAGGCCTCTCCACTGGTGTTGCAAAACGCTTCTCCCACAGGCCAGCAAAATTTGGCTGCCCAAATTCATTATAGGAGTCATAACTAGGCGTTGTCTGCGCAATCGATGATTTAATAATTAGCCCAGAGGCGGCCAGAGTCACTATAAAATAGATAATAGCCTTATGAATAGGCATTTTTTCTACCCTTCGGTTGTATCAGAAATAATTATTGTAGAGAGTTTAGAAAACACTCACAACTTACTTGTATAGACTCTATGAAAAATCTCTTAAATTATTCACTGTTAGGTTTTGTAGACTTATACTCATAATTAAGACTGGAGATATCTAGGAGAAAACTAATGGCAGACAGGTGGGAGTATTATGTTAGCACAGTAATAGCTGATGAGAATGACAGAGTAAAAACAGCAGAAAAACTTGAAATCATGATGAAAAAACAGGGAATATCTGGATGGGAATTAGTAAACGTCGTTCCCTTTGGAACGAATTCTCTTTATGCTATTTACAAAAGACCTATAGAATAACGGTAGAATATTAACTGGGACTAAACCGAACAGTTCCTTTATATAGTGCTGTCCATTGTTAGATTGTTAGATTGTTAGATATGAAAACTCTGAAACCTCTACTCGTTTTACTATGCTTTTGGCAATCTGCATACGGCACAGTATATTATTGCCAAGATAGCGGTTCGACTGAATTAGATATGTTTAAATCAGGAGCACCTGATTATTCGACTAGGACTGAAGAAGTCTATCGCTGGATTGTTGACACAAACAAAGGATGGAGGCGAGAGGATGTAACCGCGTTCAGTGGTGCCTGTGTCGTAGAGAAGGGGTACACTGTCTGTAAGGCAGATACTCCGTATGGAGAGGCGATTTTTTCTATTCATCCGGACGACTCTAATTTTATTCTGATTTATATTGATTACGGTATCGATTTATTAGCATTTGTAGGTAATTGTAATAAGGCATAGATCACCACCTTCTCCAAGAAATTTAATATATGAAAAAAGCTTTTACTCCAGTTTTCATCGCTCTTATTTCACTTCTAATTGTAACTTGCTCACCGATTGATTCGAAAAATTCAACTGAATTAAATTCCACTTTTAAAGAGTTGAACGACGGAATCTCTGACGATCTTGAAAAATTTGAGATATCAATACGTTATTTTTCAAATAATAATTTTATTGGTCGACCCATACCTGGGTATTATGCGAATAAAGCTTTTTTAACAAGAGAAGCTGCAGATGCCTTATTACTTGCTCAGAGGGATTTTATAAAACAAGGATACAGGTTAAAAATATACGATGCCTATCGACCACAAACCGCTGTCGATTATTTCTCAGCATGGGCTGCCGATTTGGAGGATTCTCAAAACAAGTCACAGTATTATCCCAACATTAATAAGTCTCAGCTCTTTGCTGATGGATACATAGCAGCCAAATCTGGTCACTCTAGAGGATCAGCTGTTGACCTCACTGTTTTAGAAATTGAGAGCGGAAATGAACTTGATATGGGCTCACCGTGGGATTTTTTTGATCCTATTTCGTGGGTCGAAAATAGTCAAATTACCGATCAACAACGAGCTAATCGAAAACTTTTAGCAAGCGTTATGATCATACATGGCTTCAAACCTTTAAAAGAAGAGTGGTGGCATTTCAGTTTTATAGAAGAGCCTTTTCCAGAGACTTATTTTGATTTTCCGATAGACTAAGACTTGAATTATTATGGCGCTTAGTAATAATTTTATTTTACTTCAATAGTCCATTGTAATTCATTCGTATCTGAAAGGATTTCACAATCAGTTTCCATAAAAGTTCGGTATGAAATTATAGTTCCTCTCCAAATTTCTATCCAAGATTGAAGTAAAATACTGTTATGTTGATGTTCAGTATTCTGAAGAAATTTTGGGATCGCATGACGAACTAAAGTGACTTTATCATCCTCACCTTGACGAGAACACTCGATACCCAAGCCAGACATCATTATCCTAAGAAACTCAGCAGCTTCTTTTGGGCCACCTTCTACCGTACCGATTTCTCTTGCTAGAGACTGATAATACTGCGCACCTATTAACCGCCCTACTCGCTCTCCGTATTTCCTAGCCTTATCTGCGCCTACTACTTCAATCAATGCAAGCAAACTATTTTCAAAATAATTAACAGCATAATTCCTTTTTGCTTTTATTAAACGTGATTCATCCCAAACCTCTTGCGACAAACTTAGTTGACTAGAAGATGAAAACTCAGGAACACGCTCGTCTGGAGAAAATTGCAAACGCTCACTTGAAGACAGTTTGTGATCATATTCTTTAAAGTAACCACATAACCCGAACTGTCCTGTCATATCTTCTGAGACACAGACAAAACCAAGATTAGGATTGCCCAAACTTACACCATTATGTGCATACCAACCTTCGAGATAGCCACGACTTAGCTCTCGTGGAATACCACAAAGAGCTGCACCCGAATAGATCCAGCGCGGGTATCGAAATCGAACCCAAGCCTTATCATTGGATTCTTCCATGTACTCCACAGATACCCCACCAATTGAATTTGAGTACACATGATATCTTGCGCAAGCTATAGAATCCGGCAAGCCCTCTAACCCGAGCTTTGAAAAGCTCGAAAGGAATTTTTTCTCCTGAAGAGATCTAAACAATAAAAAAGACCAGTCAAATACCGTTTTACGAGATTCTTCAAGCGCAATCATTAATTGCAGCCCAACAAAGTACTGGTGATGGATCTCGCTTTGAGCCCTAATAGCTGCGGTTACCTTATCGTTAACAGTCAGTTTACCTACCTTTATAGCGGCATCCATCCAGGGACTCTCTATACCTCTTTCTGTACCCCATAAATATGCATACACTGGTCTAACGGATCCGGATAAACTAAGCTCCCCAATGTCTACAAAGTTTTTTAGATTAGACTTGTCATGATCTGAGCCTAACCATAAACCTTTGATTCGATGGTACTGATCAATATCTGAACTGGATGGTCGATTACCATCCGTTATTCGAACGAGCCTTTCCTCATCTACCTTCATCGATTTAGGAATTAAGCCAGCCAGAATATAGCAAGCATCTAATTCAGCCCATTTTTCACACAGTAGCCAGTCCTCAAAATCAGCGATGTAACCTTTCTGCTCTGTTGCTGCTTTTCTTGATAAAGATTCATTATACTCTTGAAGAGTCAAACGACCTGGCGGTGTAGAACCTCTAGAGCTGTAAGGTTTTTCTTTAGGTTCTTGACTGGCCATCGCTGAATTGTCGTTAGATTTATTTTCGTTATCCATAGTTAAATTCTATTTCTCTTCTTACTAACAATTTTAAGCACTGCAGCTTCTATATAGTTTAAAGGCTAGACGTAAACAATCTGCAGATTTTTCATCTGATAAGAAATGAAATAAGCAGACTCTCTACGAATCGGGCATTAAATCAAAAGCAATAACACTCCTATCAGTATTTTGGCGTATCGGAATAGTTCTGTGAAACAAACTGGAAGGAAAAAGCACAATATCTCCGTCATTGGGCTGATGCTGCTTACTCGGAAGATTTTCGTTGATAATCTTATAGTCGTAACCATGTAGACCGAATTCGATCGAACCTTCTTCCTTAATTGGCGAAACAATGGTCTTCAGATAAACAACACCACTAAGCCAACCCAGGTTATGCATATGCGGATCTTGATGTCCTCCCTGGACTAAACGAACATACCAACTCTTCATTTTTCTTTGTGCTGGCCACTTAGAAGTAAATGTTGATGGTAGCGACTTAAATTCACTATAGTATTGATTTATTTTTTGCCAAATTATTTCTTCGAGTTGTTTCAGCATATCATTCTGTAGATCAAATAGCTGATCTTCTGTCTGAAAACCTTGTTTAGTCGTAGCGTTTGATGGCTCCCATACCTGAGGAATACCGTTTAGATATGTAATAAGCTTTGTTTTAAACTTTTCAAAATCCGTAAATCTTGTTGAGATGTTATCAATTTTTATCATGCTTAAAGGATCTCCACAGAAAGGATAAAGATCTTTTACTTTATATTGATGAGAAGCAAACGCACTTAATGTAGCAAGCCTTATGTTAGCCTGATCGATTTTCGCAGAGTCTGTTATAAATTTTCTAAGAGCATCTGCCTCACCCAACTCATAAAGGCATTCCGCTTTATGAGCTACAGACATCCGAAACATGTGCACCCCGTTTGTATTATGTCCTAGTGGGCTTCTTAAAAGTGCTATAACTTGGGCATAACTATCAGCAGACTCTTTAATTCTTTTTGCATCTTTCAAAGCGTTAGCTAAATAATAGTGAGCTGCAACGAAGTCAGGCTTGATTGCAGTCGCTTTTCTGTAACACTGAATAGCTACCTTTACATCTCCTTCATACCGTAGAGCATTACCTAAATTGAAGTATGCATTACGATCATTTGGCAACAACCTGACAGCTTTTTGATAGTTTGTTTCAGCTCTATTTAAATCTCCTTTCTCTTTATAGAGCGAACCCAAGTTTACGTAAGCTGAAACCTCACCGGAATCAAGTTCTATAATTTTTTCAAAAACCACTAATGCTTCCTCAGTTTTACCGAGTGAGCGATAAATCGAGCCCAAATTCGTGTATGCAGGAATATGCCGAGATTCAATATTCACGGCATCTTGATAACACTTGATCGCCGAATTTAAGTCCCCACTTTCCGCCAGTGCAATTCCTAAGTTACAGTGAATGTCTGCGCTGTTGGGCTGTTCCGCGAGTTCCTTCCTCAGGCTCTCTATAACTTCTTTTAGATTGGTGGGATTCAAACGTATTTCCTTGCTACTAAAAGCTCAGGTAAAGTAAGGATCTTAAATTTCCTTTTAGATCGTTAATTCTCCATTAAGTCCGTTCATCTAAAAGTAGTGTATCAAAAGGATACATAGGCTTTCGATTTTTAATTTTGCTCTTATTTAGTGCACTTGATAGTTTTTACTGCTCATAAGTAGAGCAAGATCCCGATCTTCGTAAATGCCTATCCATTAGATAATTTCTAATTTTCTAATAAATTCAGCAATTTAAAGTAAATATTTGGAATCTAATTGTAGGAATTTTGAAGGTGCAAAAAATTGGCCCGAAAATTGAACATAGAACCTTATGTGGAATGAAAATTACTACGAATGCCCTGATGTTATTGTCTTTAGTGATCTCGATGGAAGCTTGCTAGAACCAATAACATATTCATTCAAAAGTGCACTACCTGGTCTCAAATTCCTCCGAGAGAGGAATATTATACCGGTCTTTGCATCAAGCAAGACTGCTTCAGAAATATCAATCGTTCAAGAAGAAAGTGGTTGTAAAGGACCTCTAATTTGTGAAAACGGTGGCGCCATAGTCGAGAGGAAGGATCGGCAAAATTCGGTCATCAAGGCTTTTGGTCGTCCACGTAAAAGCTGGCTATCTAAGCTACATCAGTTGCGAGACGATTTGGCAGTCAGTTTTCGTGGATTCTCTGACTGGTCAATATCTGATTTAAGAAAGCAGACTGGATTGTCTGAATTAGCAGCCCGCGCTGCTCAGGCTCGACACTTTTCTGAGCCAATAATCTGGGAAGATAGCGACACTATGTTAGACCATTTTAGAATAGAGCTCGAGCGTATCAATCTCGTGGCAATAGAAGGTGGTCAATTCTTAAGTATTCAAAGTGAATATGACAAGGGAAAAGCTACCCGTTGGTGGCAATCTCATCAAAACGAATCTAGCCCTGTGATAATTGCTTTAGGCGATGGGCCAAATGACAAGTCAATGCTTTCAGCGGCAGATATTGCTGTAGTCATCAAATCACCAAAATCACATTTCTTAAATATTAAAGGCCCAAGGAGAGTAATTTATACCGCGAATACAGGCCCGGAGGGTTGGACTGAGGGGTTAATCGAAGCACTTTTCACTGTTAATTGCCACTCATCCATCTCGTTAAAGAGCGCGTAATGGGTGATTTTCATCAGAATGGCTCTGTCAGTACACTGCACAATTTAGGCCAACGGCCCGTGGTAGAAATAGAGAATGAACTAAATCAGTTTAAAGATTCGCGGCCAATGGGCCTCGTACTTCCATCTTTATTCTCGGAATTAGAAGGAACTGCACTATCAGGTATAGTTGATGAAATTTCAAAAGTCCCATATCTAGAAGAAATAGTAATAGGTCTTGATAACGCTACCCAAGATCAATTCAAACACGCGATAAATTATTTCTCAAAATTACCTCATCACCATCGCATTCTCTGGAATGACGGTCCTCGTTTGTCTGCTATAGATAAAAAACTTAGGAGTATTGGTCTTGCACCTACTCACAAGGGCAAAGGTCGAAATGTCTGGTATTGCTATGGGTATATTTTAGCGTCTGGTCGGTCTGAAGCTGTAGCACTCCACGACTGCGACATTTTGACCTATGATCGGAGCCTTTTAGCCCGATTAATCTACCCTATCGCGAACCCAAATTTCAGCTATGCTTTCTGTAAAGGATATTATTCTCGAATTGCAGGAAACCGAATTTCTGGTCGGGTCATGCGTCTATTTGTTACACCTCTCATTCGATCGCTAAAAAAAGTTTGTGGAAACTCAGAATTTCTGGATTATATGGACAGTTTTCGATACCCATTAGCCGGCGAATTCAGTATGCGCGCTTTTGTAATCAACGACCTTCGTATACCAAGTGATTGGGGCTTAGAAATTGGCGTACTTTCTGAAATGAAGCGAAATTATGCGACAAATCGACTATGCCAAGCTGATATTGCAGATATTTATGACCATAAGCATCAAGACCTATCAATTGACGATCAAGAAAAAGGCCTATCCAGGATGAGTGTGGATATAGCAAAGGCGTTCTTTCGCAAATTGGCAACTAACGGCGAGGTTTTTTCATCTGAGATTTTTCGAACCATTAAAGCAACTTACTACAGACTCGCTCTTGATCTTATAGATACCTATCAAAATGACGCAATAATAAATGGACTACACTACGATCGTCACATTGAAGAACAAGCTGTAGAACTTTTCGCTAAGAATCTCATGAACGCTGGTGATCATTTCTTAGAACGACCCATGGATAAGCCTTTCATACCAAGCTGGAATAGGGTTATAAGCGCCATTCCGGACATTCTGGAACAATTAAAAGGGGCCGTCGAAGGTGATAAATCAGAATACGATTCTAAGAATTAGATATGGTGGATGTAAAATCAAAGCTTGAATCAGATCTGTACTCTCGTGTTTCTGAACACTTATCAATTATTTATCCAGATAAAGATACGGCAAGATTAACAGCCGCGTTTATCGCAGAAATGGGTATGGGCAGACTAATTCAGAAACCTACACCTCATAGAAATCACTGGGACCAAGGTGACGTGATTCTTATAACCTATGGAAATACGATAAAGAACGGCAATGATCTCCCTTTGGTATCTTTGAGCCGATTTCTTGATAAGAATCTGAAAGGGCATATTACAGCAGTCCACATACTCCCATTTTTTCCATTCAGTTCAGACGATGGATTTTCCGTAATAGACTACTCAACTGTTAATCCTTCCTTGGGCGACTGGGAGCACATCGAATCAATCAGTAAAAAATATAAACTTATGTCTGACATAGTTATCAACCATATCTCTAGTCGCAGTCGTTGGTTTGAAAACTATAAGAACGGAGTCGACCCAGGAAGGGACTATTTTATCGAAGCTAATCCAGATGATAATTTTGACAAGGTCGTGCGGCCCAGGAGTTCATCGTTACTTACTGAAGTTAGAACTAATGATGGTTCAAAGCATGTTTGGAGCACTTTTAGCAATGATCAGATAGACTTGAATTTTAAAAACCCAGAAGTCCTCAGAGAGTTTGTTCGAATCGTAAGGGATTATTTAAACCACGGCATCTCAATCTTTAGGATGGACGCAGTTCCGTTTATTTGGAAGGAGGCTAACACTTCGTGCACTAATCTTAGTCAAACTCATGAGATAATAAAATTATTTCATACTCTAATAGAGCATTATTTCCCAAGTGCATTACTTGTTTGTGAAAATAATGTACCAAGCAAAGAAAACTTGGCTTATTTTGGTAATGCAAATGAAGCCCATATCATTTACAACTTTTCATTACCACCACTTTTAGTTTATACCTTATTGTCCGGAGACTGTAACCACCTTAAGAACTGGATGATGAGTTTGCCACCAGCTCAGGCTGGAACTTGTTATCTAAATTTTATCGCCTCTCACGATGGTATAGGACTCCGGCCACTTGATGGGCTAGTAACTGATGACGAAATAAAGAAGTTGGTGAAAAAGACGGAAAAGTCAGGCGGAAAGGTGACTTATCGAAAATCTAGAGAAGGATACGATAAGCCTTACGAATTAAATATTACATTGTATGATCTTCTTGAAAGCACATTTGACGAAGAATCGATTTCATTTGGAGTTGATCGTTTTCTATGTGCTCATTCAATTATGCTAGCACTCGAAGGCATTCCCGCACTTTATATACAGAGTATGTTTGGATCTCATAATGACTTACGAAGATTTGAACATACAAGGCGAAATCGATCTATAAATAGGCATATCTGGAATGAGCTTGAGCTAGAGAAAGTGCTACATAATTCAGATTCAACTCACTATAGAATATTTACAGAACTAAGACGATTGCTCTCAATTAGAAAAAAGCAATCTGCATTTCATCCAAACGCCACGCAATATACTTTGCATCTAGGGGATAGTATTTTTTCGTTCTGGCGCCAAAGTATCAACCGTGATCAAAGTATCTTCTGTGTAAGCAACATCAGCCCCTCTTGTCAGTTCGTGAATTTAAGAGATATCAACTTAATAAATACTGATGAGTGGAGAGATTTAATCAGCGGTCAATTTTATACAAATATTGGGGAATTATTGAATTTAAAACCTTACCAGGTTTTATGGATTTCAAACTAATGTCACACAATAATCTCTAAATATGCCGTCGAAGAGCCTTAATAATTCTACCAAACAACCAAGTGGAATGAGTTCTATTCATTGAATAGCTGAGGCCTAAGAAAGCGCTCTTTTCGAAAATGTGATGAAGTTACCTGTCAAAGAAAAGATAAGCTCTAAACGCTGATTATTTTCAACATCAAGATAAGAAACTATCCAATTCTGACGGCCTTTGATTCTCACAATCTGAGAATCAATCATCTTTACTTCTGACCAAGTTGAATTCAATTTATCCGCTTCAATTAAATCCTGAAGTTTATTGGACGCAACCTCAATCGCTGACTGTTGATCAAGTTGCTCAACATCATGCCCTGGATGCCCGGATGCCATAAAAGCAAATAAAAAGCACCCTATAAAAACCACTAATCTAGAAAAAAAAATTTTTACTCTTTGCAAGTTAGTTCGAAAAAAGACTTCTGAATTACATTCAGAATAATATACCAATCACACTATAATTGCCCAGCGTTTTCAAGTACACATTTATAACTTCAGCTGTGTCGTTTCGCCAATACCAACCATGAGATCCTGCGAACGGTACTGTAATTGAACCACTTATATCATCTGTGATTGAGGCTCCATAGCTCTCAAAATAACCGCTGGTATCTCCGTTCGGCTCTCCGTGCATATCAAAATAGAGAGGTGATGTACTATTCCACTCATAGGTAATATTAGAATGAGTAGCGAGGAAAAATTTGTATTCTAGTCCGCTATTTGCCGGAACCGCTATCTCTACTTCATCTTGACGAAATTCCAACTCGCCTTCACCAGCACGAACTATTGTCTCTTGTATGTTTTCTTCAGCACTAAGTTTATCGACTCCAAGCAGTGAGCCTATACCTGTCGGATCAACTCCGAACTCAGCAGGCAATACTATAGTAATAGAAATGACCAGTGCTATTGAAAACGCGGTCGATATTGCTATTAACAAGTCCGAATTCGATAGAACAGGTTTTTCAATTTGGCTCATAAATTCGAAGGTTCTCAGTATTATTAGGCTTGATACTTCATTTTAACGGAATTATCAAAGGTACCAATTGATTTCAGTACTCATAATAACAAAATTATTGCGACAAACTGGGCGTGTGAGTTTTTACAAAGGGCACAAGCACATTAATAATCTCTGGAAGATATGGCGCGAACTCTAAAGAAGAGTTCGAAATTAAAGTTGTTGCGGCTCTTGAATTTGTAATTGGATGCAAATAGTCAATGTAAGAGCCATGATGCAGAATGAGTGTAGCGGGTGTTTTTAGCTGAGCCAATTCGCTGTCATAAACCCCTAACGCTACTTGATCGCCTGTATCTCGAAGATGATTACCAGAGGCTTTCATTGCAGATCGAAATTCATCAAAGTTTGAATTAAAGAAACGCTCTCTGAACTCATCAGTGTTGCGAGCTAAATAAGCATCCCAAAGCGGTGTTTCGCTTAATTCCTCGATGCTCGTAATGGGTGATTCACTGATATGCTCCATAGTAGAAAGAATTTCATCATTCAGATACTTGAGAAAGTATTCCTCAGCCAAGCGGGCAGATGCTAGCGGCCCACCCGTCAATGGCGCAAGTACCAAAGCAGCGATGTCTTCTGGGTAGCGAGCTGCAAGTATTAGGTTTGAGCGCCCACCTGAAGACATACCATAAAGTGATGCTGGACGAACTCCAAGACGATCAATCAAAACATGCAAATCTTCGCCCTCTTCCACCATTTGAGGTTCACTCCCAAAAGACACCTCAGACTTACCTAAATTTCGTCGATCGTAAATAATCACTTTCAGTTCGGGAGCTGAAGCCGCAACGTTCCTTGCAAACCCCCCAAAGCCATCAGTATCGCCGTTACCTCCTGGGGTAATAATTAGTGGAATACTGGCACTGGGATTGTAAATCTCAACATGCAGTGTGACATCGCGTTCTGGCCTGAGGTCTACATCTAAGCTCTGCATCTCTAAGTTTTCAGAACCTTCCGTCGGTACCGCGTTAAAGTAGACTTCAAACCAAGTATTATTCGCAGCGCCTCTAAAAAGAGTGACGTCCATGACGTCATTCTGGATATCTCCTGTATTTAACTCAGCTGAAAATAACCTTGTAGAAACGGTAAATACCATCCCGAGGGCTATTATTGAGAAAGGCAATCGTTTAATACGGTTAATCATAGATACACCATGAAGTCCAGATTTATGGAAGTGGTCTGACTTCTACAAATTCAAATTGGGGGATATCGCTACCCCCCCCCCAAAAAATACCTTGATATGATTTCATAAACTAGAGTGAAGAGTATACCTGCTCGCACAGATAGGCCTTGTCCGATACTAAACTAGGTCTTGATGAGGTCACCAAAGAATACGCTTCTTGCGCCCAGCTTTCAGCACTGAGCGCGTCAAAAACCTCTCCTAAGCGTCTCAAGGAAGGTGCAACAACTACTACGTTGTAGAGAGATTGCATTCCACTAGCTATAGGCTGATATATATCAAATTCAATATCATTAAATCCATTTTCATAATAAGCATTTTCCAATGAGTAGATAGCACTAATATAAGCTGAAGAGTTTGTAGGATTTACTTCCACTACTCTGGTTGCCCAAGTTTCCATTAACTCTCCTTCATATCCATCCACAATTTGCCAAGTTTCATTGTTTAAGAGTCTCCGACTAGTACTATAATCATCTTGAATTTCGCGTATTGCAGAGCTTGTTGCCATTGTTTCCCACATGCTGAAAGCATCTGCTACGCTCGGCAGGAAAGAGAAAAACTGCATCTCTCCGAGGGAATCATTGCCCGAAACTGCTGTGCAAGCTCCAGCCAAGGTTATCCCAAGATCCTCAAAAATTTCAACATTCTCTCTTTGTGAAGCGGCATATTCCGCTGGGTTATCAGCTACCAAATTAAGTATTGTTAATGCCCCCGATGAAAGTGGTGCCTCTGCAGCATGGAGGCTTGCGTGAAGGATAAAGCTCATAACTGAGCTAACTAAAAAAACATTTTTCAATTTGAATTCCCCTTTTCGTCTCATTAAGTAATAACCTATAACTTTACAATATTTTTTTAAGACTATCATCACGATAAATCGATTTATTTTAGCAATGCTGTTTTGCTGTAAATCGAGAATCTTTTAGTTATGAATAGTAGAAAAATCAGTTTAGATGTATGAATACAAATCAATTGAGATCCTTTGAGTTCTCGCCGGATTAGGCTTTATTGGTCTCAAGATGAGGTAATCTCAAAGATGGGCTAAAAATCTAAATTAAGAGTTACCCCAAGACGCGCAGGCTCTCCAAGCTGGGTATAACCTTTTTCAGCATAATTATCCCTCGGATCATTTCCGAAATAAAATCCTCGCACATAGTAGTCTTCATCACTTAGGTTTCTTCCCCATAACATTAATTTCCAGTTCTCTCTTGAATAACTAAGATTCGCGTTGATCAAGCTGTACGATCTAGACTGGATTCCGTGACTATCCGAAAAATAGAAACTGTCTTTTCCTAATACATTAAGGCCAAAGTCAACGTTGTTCGCCACTTTAATATTTACGCCCAGAGAATACTGGTAAGATGGAGCATGCGCTTGCTCTCTCCCCTCAAGATTATCTCCCGCAGAATTGGTGAAGTCATCATATCGAGTTTTCAAAAGTCCTAGCGAAACATAGAAATCAACCTTTTCAGATGTCTTGAAATTACCCGAAAATTCCACCCCATAATTAGAGCCAGCAGCTGCGTTGCCAATATAATCAATAAATTCTGAACTTCCATCATTACGGGTTCTAACTACTGAACTTGAAATTTGAACGTCATCCCTATCCATAAAAAAAAGCGCTAGTTGAGTTTGCAGCCGATTATCAAAGAGCATTCCCTTAAAACCGAGTTCGTAATTTAATAATCCTTCAGAATCAAAGTCTCGCAAGTCACGATCTAAGGTACCATCTGTATTAAAACCCCCGGTTTTGTAGCCGCGTGATATGGTCGTATAGATTAGAGCATTAGCTGACGTGCTATAGCTTAAAGATGCCCTTCCACCTATCAGATTTTCGGTAGGACTAAAATTTACCAAACTTGAGTCGTGGTAATCTGCTGAGAATCTTTCGCCGCGTATTCCAAAGGTTAAATTCCAGGCGTTGTTTAATTGTGTATCTGTCTCACCATAAATGGCAAAACGTCTCGTATCATATTTGCTCATGAAATCTTGAGATATAAAAGTATATATTCGTTCTAAATTCACTTCTTGCCCAAGGTAGTAAAAACCAAATATCCAATCAGTTGTGTCAAAAAGAATTTTACCTTCTTCAGATGAGATGAATCTAAATTCAGCACTACCTGTCCGCCTATCCCGATTGTATTGGTCAGAAGAAGTGTATCCCCAAGGGTGAAACCCATCGTAAACCCAATCCTCATCATAAGAATACTCTGTCTGCGAATCTCCATACCCAAGCAATGTATTAAAGGTAAACTTCTCGAAACGAGAAACTGTTATTTTTGCACTAAGCAACTCAGAATCTTGATTGTCTGACCCAGGTTGGTCAGACAAAGTGTCTCGCTCATTGTTAAGTGAAAAAGCATCATATCCGTTATTGAGTTTAATTTTGCTTGCGGTAAGGTCCAGCTCAACATCATCAAATAGCTTCCCATTAACTTTCCCCCGAATCACACTTTCGTTTCGAGTGTTTGTTTCATCGTCTAGAAAGCGATTCATGCTAAATCCATCCGACTTAATTTGTTGCGCAGAAACACGATAACTAAACTGCTTAGAAAGCGGGCCTGAGAGATAACCTCCCAGCCCATTGCTGTTGTAATCTGCACTCTCAAGTTTAAGCCCGTAGCGGAAATCAGGTGTTGGCGCCTTACTTTGCAGATTAATCAGACCAGCTAATGCATTCGAACCGTAACGAGTTCCCTGTGGACCAAGAAAAACTTCTACCTGATCGATGTCGTAAAGCATGGCTGCATTTCCAATACCACTGAAGTCTATACCATCAATGATTACTCCAACTGAGGAATTTAATGGCTCTGAAAACTGTCCTCGCTCACCGATACCTCTAATCTGATAAAATCTCGATCGAGAACTACCGGAAGAAAAATTGACATTAGGTGCGTTAAGTAAAACCTCCTCTAAATGCTGAGCATTCCTACTTTGAATTAGATTTTCATCTAAGACTATTACACTACTGGGTATATCACTCAAGTCAGACGAGCGATAGTCAGCATTGACAAAAATCTCTTCTATACCAAGAGGATCTTTTTCCTGTGCGAAATTTAATTCGTAGGAAAAGCAGAAGTAGAAGAAGATTGCGAAAACTCTAATCATGGCATCGCTCCGATATCTATCAAAAAATAGATTAATGCAACGGAGGAAAAGAATTCTCTATAAGTAAAGATGCTTCCTATTCCTACGCCAGTATAATCTGGATCAGGTTCAAAGGGTAAATTTCTCAGGCCGAAGCCACCCCTCAGGAATCAATAACACTAATACAGTATGGCGACTATGACAAGGGTATTATTTTTAATTAAAGCGGTCTACCGCTTGTTGTAATCGTTCATGTGGTTCACCTTTAACTATACTGTAATTTAACTTGTAGTCTGTAAGTTTTTTTAAATAAATAGCGAATAGTTCATCTCGGTTATGTGGGCTTTCTCGTTGTCGATCAGGCTGCCAGGGTATTTTTGGATCACATAGAATGTAATGTCTGGTAAATAGTTTTTGATTAAAGCAATTTTCAAAAGTTTCACAAATCCATGGGTCGCAGCTACCATACTTAACCTCACTCCATATTAAGATGACTAACAAGTCGGTGTCACACACTAATTTTTCTGGAGATGACGCAGCTCTTTCTTTCTCCATTATGTATTGGAGTTTTGCGATTTCTAATAAATCTGATTTTTGGTAAGAATCTTTTTCTTGCAAGTAATCGCGAGCCGCCTCGTTAACGAGTGGCGCTCCCCACCGATTCGCGAGCTGTCTTGCAAGAGTTGTCTTACCGCAAGACTCAGGCCCTGTTATAACGACTATTTCGTTTGTCATTACGATAACTCTCAAGCCATGTCACATACCCAAGGAAAGCCATGACGACATATATTGAATATAGCAAACTGTAAAAATATAACCCTTTATAAAAGTATATTCCCACCGAAAGAATGTCTATGATTAACCAAAATATCCAACTCTCTATTTTCTTTCTACTTTGAAGCCATATGGCAAGAACACTCAAACAACTAGTCGTATTATCCCAATACGGTATGTCTGCATCTGTATATATTATGAATAGATTACTAGTAAGTATAATAATGAAAGAGCAAATGATTATGGAATATGCGAGTACTTTTTTACTCTCACTACTAACTGGTAGCTCTGAATCGAACCTGCTATTGCCATGCAACCAATAATACCATCCATAGGAACTCATGATTAAGAAAAGAACATGCAAAGCAAAATCTGCATATAACTTAGCAGTGAAAAAAATATAAAGGGATGCTAATGTGTACGCTATTCCAACAGGCCACGTCCAGATATTCTGCCTTATTAACAGCGCGATCGAGAGCGTACCAGTGAATAAACCAAAAATTTCGACAGCATTCATGAATCAACAAATTTGAAATGAGGTGTGGTAAATATAGTATTTTGTCTATAGCGTCGCTCTAGCGGACGTTATAAGTGGTAATTTAGTTAATATCAACCCCACCCCTGCCTCCTTGTTAGCCAATGTATATTATCTCCTGGGTATAAACCGCATGAAAGATGTAAACCGAGGCGTGGTGGTCAAGGCCGGCCGGAGTCGAACTCTCGCCTAAGATATTGTTTATAATGTTAATTATTCTCACATCCCCATAGATAATTCAAAAGGTTAGGCGATCCGAAAAATGCTCAAACCTAAAAACTCCCAGATTTAACTTGGGGTGCGGTGCCAAGTCTTCCCACGAAGACACCGTGAGTCGCACTTAATATTAATAGTACCCGGCCCGATACATAAAAGAATCTTTTTAAAAAAATCTGAGAAATATTTGGATTTAAAAAAATGAGAAGCGCGGATTGATCAGATTTTTTAGGTCAAAATCTGATACAGTGCCTGTCTTTTTCTGGTCAGACGATGGCATGCCTGCAAAAATGAAGTTCTACATTAGACACACTCTCTCGGTTAGCTGGTTTGCGATCGCCCCTACAGTTTTTCCCCAACAGAACTCAGAGAGTGCTTCCCTTCAAAAAAATCAGCAGGCCGCAGCTGCATTACCAATTGATACTCCAATCGACGGCACTCGCGCCGTGGACCCCGGTGCGGCCGACTCCACCGTGGTATACGAAGCCGAATTTTTTGATCAGTACAACCCTATCACAGCCAGCGACATGCTTGACCGAATACCCGGAGTTGACGTTTTTGGGGGCAATCGAGGAGGTGGTGGCAACCGTGGTCTAGGCACCGGAGGTAACCTTTTGATTAACGGCCAGCGAATCGCGGGTAAGGACAATTCAGCACGCGACCAACTAGATCGAATAACTGCGGCCGAAGTGGAACGCATTGAGATTATTCGTGACACCTCTGGCGAACTAAACGTACGTGGCGCCAGCGAGGTAATTAACATCATTTTGATTGGAGTGCCTTCCCGATCCAGTACTCAACTGGAATTAGTGCAACGATTAAACCATGACGATACTTATGAGGTCGGCGGCAGTGTGGGCTGGTCAACACAAATTGGTAATTTCCAGGCCCTACTCAATGTTGAAACACGACCTAACTATGAGTATCGTGAAAGCCGCGAAGTCCTGATGACACCAGAGGGCGAATTGCTAGGCACCCTTTTTGAAGAAAAAATTCGCGACCAGGATGAGCAAAGCATCAGCACCAACATGAGTTATGGATTTGGCGCCCACCGTATGCAACTAAATGCACAATTTAGCGAGGGAGACTTCCCCGGACCTGTACGTCGCGATTTTGTAGATTTCGTTAATGATGTTGCGGTTAAAAGTATTCAACAAGAAAAGATAGAAAATGAAGAAAATAATTGGGAACTAGGTGGCGATTATGAATACAGCTTCGCCAATGGATCCAGACTGGCGCTTCTTTTTGTTGCCAATGATGAAATTCGAAATTCAGTAAGGGAAAGACTTCTGGCTGATCCGGCGAGCGGCCCATTGAAAAAAAACTTGTACATAGACTCCCAACGCCAGTCCAAAGAGTTCATTGTCCAAACCAATTACAATTTTTCTCCCACCGAGAGTCAGTCACTTCGAATAGGGTTTGAGAGAGCAATCAATAAATTAAATTCTGCACTCTTTATCGCTAGTCCATTCGGCACCGAAACTGCCTCAGAGAAATACGGCGGCTTATCCCTGATGCCCTCAAGTTCCAACGCAGGAACGCAAGTAAAGGAAGAGCGTTACGAAGGCTTTGCCTTTCATAATTGGACCATCAATGATAAGAGTTCCCTTGAAACTAGTCTCGTTTATGAAAACTCGGAGATTTCTCAGACTGGGGAAGTGAGCAAGACAAGAGACTTCCAGTTCTGGCGACCTTCCCTAGACTATCGCTATAACTTCGCAGATAACTTCCGCTTCCGCGGCACTATAAGGCGCAATGTTTCCCAACTCAGTTTCTCCGCCTTCGCAGCCACTGCAAACAACGACGACCGAGACATTAACGGCTTTGCCGGTAACCCAGAGCTAGAACCGGAGACTAGCTGGGCTTATAACGGCGAACTTGAATACAGACTGCCTAATGATGCCGGTGTTTTGGCAACCGGTTTGTTCTACTCCGATATAGATAACAGAATTGGAAAAATCATTGCTACTGTCGACCCAAAAAAACCACAATCAGCGACAGGAAATGTAGGCCCTTCAACGCGAATGGGCTGGTTCACTCGTGCAAGTGTCCGTTTGAATCGGTTTAACCTACCGAATGCTATTTTCTCAGGCCGAGTGGGATTGTTTGACTCTGAGATTCTCAATCCATTCATCAACCAAAAGGTACGCGATGGAAGCCGCGGGTTTGGTAATGTCGGTTTCCGCCAAGACATCACCTCAATGAATCTTAGCTATGGAGTGGACTATAATCACTCCTTTTGGGGCGGCTACTACGATATTGATATATTCACCCGTACTCGCAATGATAGACGACGCACACTGGATATATTTGTACAGAAAATCTGGTTTGATGACTGGGTGTTCCGCCTTGAATCAGATAACACCTTGGGAGCTTCAAGGTGCCGCTATCGAGAGCGCTACAAAGGCACAACCATGGAAGGGAATATTGAGCTGATACAGGATTCCTGTAGCAGCCGATATCACCGGCTCATTTTAAGCATTCAGACCACTTTCTAAAATTAATCTCTAATAACTTTGTGTTCGACACGCCCATTCGGACAACAGATTTTAAGTCTGATAAAGTTGTCATATAGTGATGCAGATGAAGCAAAGCCAAAGTTACTTGTTCTCTATCATGTACAAAATTATACATCGCCACTTCGACCCGAGGTTCCGGTAGAAGAGATAAAAAAATGTGGTTATGACGGAAAAATAATTCTTTCGCAAGACCAAGATATATATTAGTGAGACCAACCTTCAGAAGTTCGCTAGGCCATCAGCCAGCCTATCAGTAATGTCTGGAGTTTTTGATATTGTGAGTGCCCCACAATATCTTATAGAATGGCTTGCGACTTCAGGAATCAATCTATGCGCGCGATTATCTTTACTATCTTGGCAGTACTGCTACTGCCTTTATTCTTACTCGGCTTCCTGATTTTTTCCTGGCGCATTCGCCGCGTCTGTATTCCACAAAATATCTCCGGAACTGCCAATGAGCCCTATGGTGGTCGTTTGTATATGCATGTCGCTGGAACTAGGCCAGATGAGGCTGGCTATAAAATGGCCTGGCACTTACCTTCCTACGGTGGTATAGCGCGATTACTTATGATTGATACTCTGGGGCTGGCCTGCAAAATCAGCGGATACAAATGGTCGGTGTTTTCTTACCCTGGTCCTCGTCCCTCAAGTATGGCAACTTCTATATCCCATCGCAGTTATTTCTTCGATGACTCTGTAAAAGAAATTCTGTTCAGAAGTGCAAATCCGGCAACGCAGTTTGTAGTACTGGGATCTGGTTTCGATACGCGATGTTACGACTTGCCAGAAGGAGCTGAAATCAAATGTTTCGAAGTCGATATGGCACCAACCCTGAATGCCAAAAAGCGTGCTTTGCAATTGGCAGGTATCGCACATGACCATGTGACCTTTGTCGAGACAGACTTCAACCAGGAAGCCTGGATGGAAGCGCTGCAGGATTCTGGTTTTAATCCGAATCTAACCACTTACATCCTGTGGGAAGGTGTCACTATGTATCTGGTTGAAGAAGCCGTTCGCGACACCTTGAATCTAATTGCGACATTGCCTGCAGGGAGTGCCGCTGGAATGGATTTTTTTTCCAGGGATCTTATCGAAGGCAATCCACCCTATGAAAAGATGAGCAAAGCCATGCACAGGACTATTAGTTTCTACAGCGAAAACCTGCAGTTTGGAATAGCTACAGGGGAAAATTTATCCGATGGTCTAGAAGAATTATTAAAGGAAAGCGAGCTTACACTTACCAGGTTTGAGTACATAGGCTCATTGGAGGATAAAAAACCACCATACTATTTCTTTTCCCTAATAGAAAAACATTAGAGAGTTAGCATAGCCAAGAAATATATGCACGAAGCTCAATACCGGATGAGGTTCTCTCGAAGTAGGAGAGATGGTGCCCGGGCCCGAATCGAACTTATTCATAACTATTATTTATATTAAATATTAATTCATCACTCTTCATAGCTAGGGCAAAGGCTAGGGCATAAATATTTTGCTTAAATCAATTAGCCCCCCCAGATTTAACTTGGGGTGCGTCTATAATTATAGCCCCCTCACCCCCTTTTGGGCCTTCTTAATATTGATAGTACCTACCTTTATACATTAAAGTGGAATTTGAAAAAAACAAGAAAAAAAATTGGAGATACAAATATGAAAAGACAATATATATTAGGATTGGTGTCTGGTATCGCCATATCAAGTGCTCTCGTCGTCAATGCCGCTCAAACAAACACCACAATAGAAAGCTGCGCTCAATTATTGCCACAAGGTGAAACATATGAACTCACCATAAACGGCAAAATTGACACCAATGAACAAAAACCTTTATTTTCTGGAAATCTCAATTTATCGGCTGGAACCGAAGGCGATGATACAGATATTCAAAGAGAAGAAATTACGCCTTTTGTAAACTGCGTAAAGAGCTTTCTGAAGTAACTATATTGAGCGGCCCGATACATAAAAGAGGATTTCAAAAAAAATTGGGAACAGGACGAATACAAAACCCTTAATGAGTTTTGTCACAGTAATAACTATACCTATAAAGTTCTGGCTATTTCTTTCTTCACAAAACAAGTAGCAGTCAAGCTGATAGGGATATAATGAACAAACTAATGACAAGAATAATACCAACACTTTTAACAACACTCCTTTTTAACAACGTATATTCTCAAACAATTAATTCTTTCGCAGTGTTTGATGGTTCTACGCTCATCCTACCTGCAATGAAGTTTGGCGAAAAAATCTATACGAATTTAAAATTATCTTATGTCGGAGGGCTAGACTTCGCATATCAAAATCATACAGACGAAATCCTCTCAGACCAGAAAACAAATTCAACATTTGATGGGCAAAAAGTTACGATAAATCTAGTAAAGCATGACAATAATCTCTACTCAAATTTAATCTTGGTTCCCACGTCAGATGGAAAACTCACTGCGCAGTCTGCAGACACACCACTTCCCACCAAAAAACTGTCCACATTAAACAGAGATGCATTAACTTGGATTACTTACAAAGCAATACGTAAACCTGAAATAAAAGAGTTAAATAAAACTAATTATAACCAAAATGATAGCACCTATAACGCCATCGCATACTTAGATATAGACCTAGATGGAGATGACGACATATTCGTTGGGACACTTTGGTGGGAAAATCCATACTTGTACGAAAGCGTTAAAAAAATCCCAGCAGAGATCTATATTAACAATGGAGACGGCTCTTATACTTACGATATGTCAATGATAGATGGAACGATACCTACTTTCGTCCATCCAAGAAAAGCGATTGTCTCTGATTTTAATAATGATCTACGTCCCGATATATTTGTTGTGGATCATGGCTTTGATGCATCACCTTTTCCTGGGGAGAGCCCTTGGTTAATCCTGTCTAATCCCGATGGAACTTATTCGACTCGATATCTGAGTGATTACGTAGGATTTCATCACAGTGCTTCTGCCGGAGACCTAGATGGTGATGGCGATATCGATGTATTTGTTACAGGTTTTAGTTTATTAATTTTACTGAACGACGGGAATGGTAATTTTACTGATGGCACAAACAAATTTCCCGATCACTTAGTAAGTATTGGCCGGTTGAATACTTCTGAAATCTATGACGTTAATCTTGATAGTCATCCAGATATTATCGCAGGATGTGAGTGCCTCACCGATAGTGCAGCAAAAATCTGGTTAGGACCAGACTATAACAAAGTCGTTAATGTTAGAAAGAATGAACCATTTACAACAATCGTTGATATCCTACCCGTCGATCTGGATGCAGATACTAATATTGAGATTATTTTGTCACTTACTGGGTCTGGAAGTAGATCTTATCAAGGCGCAATGATAGAAGTAGCATCTTTCGACAAAAGCAGCAACACTCTATCTTATGAGACCCTATATGAAGAAGACTCTTCAGATACGTTTTTGTGGATTTCTTGGTTAAAAGCAATGGATAATGATGAAGACGGCGATCTTGACATCTTAGCTGATAATAAATCTCAAGGGTTAATTATAGAGCAATATGAAAGTGGTTCGTTTCGCGTAATTACTGACAACAAGAAAAACTGGTAGAGTTTTCACATTTACGCCAATGAAGTTTTTGGCCAATATCTGTAGTATCTTCTGGGTATGAGGAGGCTATTCGGTTATTGCTGATGCGCAAAACAATAAAAAAAGCAGCTCTTGAGCTAATCTTGATCTTTGCCGGTATCTCACTTGCTCTCGGCCTCGAGAACTGGATAGCTTCTGTTCAACTCGCCAACCAAGAAAAACAGTTACTGTCAGAAATGCTTTCGGACCTCGAGGAAACTCAATTGGATCTGTTAGATGATATGAGAGTTTTACAAGACATAACTGCTTATATGGAAACACTCATAGATCATTTAAATGTAGCCTCCTCTGGATCAGACCTAAATGTCGCCACAAAATTATCCGAAGACCTCAAGAATATTGCGCTTGTATGTGAAACTCGAAATTTTGTCGTTCCTAAAACAGCTGCCTATACCTCTATTCAATCATTAGGTCTCGACCTTATCAGAAATGATTCACTACGAACGGACATCACTAATTTCTATGAGCTTGCGGTAAGTCGAATCGCTACTACTGAGCGAACCGTACAGGATATTGCGAGTACCGAATGTTGGTCTTATATCAACAACCACTTCTCTTGGCTTGGGCCAATTAACGTTGAAACTTTTACAACCCAACTTGGAACTTACCGTAATGTTAATATTAATAATCTTGCGCCAAGAGAAGGAAATATTGATCGATTTTTGCAAGACGATAGTTTTCGCACACTTGTAAGCCGTCTACTATTTAGACGCTCTATCGTGCTCAGAAATTATCGCAATGCAAATGATGAAATCGAAGAGTTAAAGTCTGCTATCGAAGGCGAAATATCTTAAAAATTAACTTACTCAGGAAAGTTTTAGCATATTGAACAAACTACTAGCGACACTAACCCTACTCTGCTTTTCTGTTTCTGCTAATACGGGTTTATTATGGAGAACGTTAGTTTGGATGTTTGGGTTCAACTAGTTGGGATCGCTATTGGCATTCCAATGTGCTTTAGAAAAATTTACAAAGCCTCTTTTCCAATATTGATGAAGAAACTCACGTAGCTTTTCAAACGAAAACTCCTCCTGGAATCCATGTGACATGGCTTCGGCATTAGATTTTGTGAAGCCTCGCCAGCCCCAGAGACACTCTGGGACTACATGAGAATACTAAGGCTAGGTATTACGTAGTTTCAGGGGGATGAGTTGTTCGCATTGAGAAATTCTGACATTGCCTGATTTGCCTCTTCTGGCGCTTCCTGCTGAACCCAATTAATGTATAAATTATTGATATACCAGTATTTAATTAAGGTCTTTTTAAATACCCTACAAAGAACCCTACATAGACCAAACTCACTCTCTCAATTTATCGGCTGATTCTGCCTAATCTCTCCCCCCGAAAACCCTTAATGGGTGGCCTGAAAAATTTGCTTCATTTATACTTTAATATCTAAGAGCAACAGAGGCTGGGCATGAAAAAACTAGTTGTTATTCTTTTAGACATAATTTTATTATCTGCCTGCTCACCGGAAGGAAATCAAAAGAACACCACCCCGATAGGCGACTGGCGACATCACGGCGGCAATCATCGCTCAGAAAAATACTCTCCATTGGATCAGGTTAATGGCAGTAATTTCGGGCTGTTGGAAGTGGCCTGGCGTTACCGCAGTCCCGATTTAGAATTACCAGAAGAATTGGCCTATCCCACTGGAGACTATCGTGCAATGCCCTTAGTTATCAATGGGGTCATGTATGTTAATAGCAACCACGGTTTGATTTCTGCACTTGATCCCGTAACTGGTGAAGAGCATTGGGTATTCGATCCCAAAAGTTATGAATATGGCCCGCCGCTATTTTCCCCACTGCAAACCAGAGGTATCGAATACTGGACTGATGGAAATATCGAACGTTTGTTTATAGCAACGTCGGGGAAGCAACTAGTTTCCGTTGATATTGAAACTGGTCAACCTGATCCTAATTTTGGTGATGATGGTTATGTCGATCTACGAGAAAACTTCGGCAGGTTTGAGTTTGAAATGAACAACATTACTCACGGTGCGCCGCCAATTGCAGTTGGGTCAACCGTGGTAGTTGGGTCAAAAATTTATGACTACCCCATGTATAACAGAAGTCCGCCAGGACATGTCCGTGCGTATGATGCCTACACCGGTCAATTCAAGTGGCGTTTCAATACTATTCCTCAGGCAGGAGAGTTCGGTAATGAAACCTGGGAGAACGATTCTTGGCGTGTTGCAGGAAATACCAATGTTTGGACATATATGTCTGCTGATGAAGAAGCAGGAATTGTATACTTGCCGACCTCCACGCCTACTAATGACTACTGGGGAGGGTTTCGCTTAGGTGAAAACTTATTTGCAGAATCAATAGTAGCTCTCGATGTAGAAACTGGGGAAAGAATCTGGCATTTCCAAACGGTGCATCATGGTCTTTGGGATTATGATGTGGCTTCAGCCCCTAATTTGGTCGATATTGTTGTTGATGGAAAGCCCATCAGAGCAGTGGCGCAGGTATCAAAGACTGGCTTTACTTATGTTTTTGATCGTGTAAGTGGTGAACCAGTTTGGCCGATTGAAGAGAGGCCAGTACCACCCAGTGACGTGCCAGGCGAGCGAGCTCATCCAACCCAGCCCTTTCCAACTAAGCCAGCACCATTTGATCGGCAAGGAATCAGCGAAGATGATTTGATTGATTTCACGCCGGAAATAGCTGCGGCAGCGAGGGAACTTGCTGAAGAGTTTGTACTTGGCCCAATTTTCACCCCGCCAATAGTACGCGGCAGCAATGGTAAGCGTTCGACCTTTGTTGTACCTGGTGCGGGGGGAGGTGCTGGCTATCCAGGCGCTACTGTTGATCCAGAAACTGGCATCATATACATACCATCGCTAACGCGACCAATGGGTATGTCTTTGATACCTCCGCCTGATGACACTTCCGAGTGGCCTTATCTCATTACATTGGATCGGCAAGTAGGGCCGTTTGGCTTGCCGCTATTAAAACCACCTTACCGACGCATAACCGCTATAGATTTAAACACTGGTGAACATGTTTGGCAGATTCCTTTTGGTAAAGGCCCCGCTAACCATCCAATGTTAGAGCACCTGGATCTTCCGCCATTAGGAACCGCCTCCAGCGATGTGCTACACGAAGGAGGTGTATTAATCACGAAAACCCTGCTTATATCCTATCTCGCTCAAAAGGACGAAATTGATCCTGAAGCTCATGGTTCAATTCTCGTAGCCCATGATAAGATGACGGGCGATCTTCTCGCCGAAGTGTTAGTTGATCAGCGCTTACATGGTCCTCCGATGAGTTATCAGGTTGGTGATAAACAATACATTGCGGTTGCCGGGGGTGGCCGAGATGACGACAATGAGTTATTAGTGTTCGCTCTACCTGACTAAATCTTCGCAGGTAGATACAATCAAGTTTTCTCTATATTTATTAGACAACATTCTGTGACGAAGTGTTTTGTAGATTGTTATAGATGGCTGTAAATGAGGGTGTGGTGCCCGGGGCCGGAATCGAACCGGCACGGTATTTCTACCGAGGGATTTTAAGTCCCTTGTGTCTACCAATTTCACCACCCGGGCTCAGTGGTTATGAGGTCTGTTCTGTAGAGATGCAAATGGAATTATAAGCGATCGTAAATGATTAAATAGGTTCATAATGGGTACTAAAAATCTGATCATCTAATCTTATTTGCGCTCTGTTAAACTGGAGCGCATCATAGCAAAAAAAACCCCTATCGACCAAGTAAGCACTCTTTAATTCAGCTCAGTAAATACTTCGCTCACTCTTAACATACTATAGTTCAGATAGTTGACTCTTTAGATCAGCTGTTAATTTGTTTACACTGTATTAAGTTCTTTCTGTTAAGATAATTGGATTTATCGCATCAAGGAGTTTAATAATGTTGTATATGATGGAGTGGGAGCTGCGGACGGGTTTTGTGGGAAGTGCGTGGCAAAAATTTCTTACCACTGGAGGGCCATTCGATGGAGTCGAAATGATTGGGCGCTATCATGCACCTGGTTCCACAAAAGGTTGGATCATAGTCAAAACCGATGATCTTAGCGCGATTGCAAAATTTGCCACTGATTGGTCAGAGTTTATTGAATGGGAAACCACACCGGTTCTAGAAGATGATGCGGCTGGAGAAGCTGCTGCAGCTGTTATTAATATTTCTGAAGCCTAAAAAAAACTGCCGCTCGTTTTAGCACGTCTTTAATAATTTACCTGGAACTTCTAATTAGATGGAACTCGGAAGTATTCAAGCTCTGGTGGAATTACAGCTTTCTCTTTCGGCTGGGTCACCTGAGGTATCCAATCATACGGTACTCTATAAGCCCGATAGATTCGACGACTGGGTGTATCATCATCACTAAGAAACGGATTGACGTATTCCCAAACAATCTCTTCTTCAGGTGTCAACTCAAAAATCCTACCATCCATTCCTTCGTTCACAAGCGTATTACCGTTAGGTAAGCGCTGAGCATTGCTTACATAAGCGCTGTAGAAACGGTATCGCTCGGTGCCGCCCAGCGCATATTCCCAAAGCACTTCGAGGGTAGCTGGATTAATTTCCAATACTCGCGAGCTGTCTCGAGTCATAGAATTTGTCCCGTCAGGACGAGCTGGATTAGCAAACCCATAACCACCCTGCCCTCCGTTATCGAAAACCAACAAGTTACCTTCGCCTGGCAAGCCCTTAGGTATTAGATGAGGATTGTGTTGTCCGATAACCTGTCCGATTTTCGCCTGTTCCCGGGTTTGCTCATAATCCGGACCCAATCGCCAAACGATGTCACCGTTGCGGTTGATAATGGCAATGATATTTGCGGTACGACTGCTTATCATTATGTTATCGGGATGGAAACGCGAGTCTCCATTCTCATACCACTGATTAGGGCCCAGGTAGACTGCTGAATTAATATGGAGCCAGTCTGCACTTTCCCGCTCGTCATTGAATTCAACCGAACGATGAATGGCATTCCTGGCGTCTTCGGAGAATCCGAATTCGTCTACATGATCACTTGCCAGCCAGTCCCAAACTATATCACCTTCCCAATTCAGTTCGTAAATGTAGTCGTCTTCAAGCTGTTTCGGTGAAATTTCAGGAACTATAAGATTCCTGTGCGCCAGGACTAATGTTTTTCCTCCTTCTATCAGCGGTTCCATATTTGGAGCGTAATAGCCAATTGGATTTCCTTCCCTTTGCCAGTCATGATGAATACGAGATGACCAGACTGTTTCACCTCCCAGTGCATCACCCTGACCGTTCTCAGACCCCTCGATCGCAACCTCCTCTAGATGATCATACCGCCAGATCTCCTTGCCATCCCAGTCTATCTGAATAAGTGCTACCGCTTCCTGATGCGGGTTCCGGGGAAAATCTCCACCCATCACGTAACCTCCTGGAAGAATACGAAACGGGCTTGGTACATTTGTAAGCTCCTTCCACTGTTTGATTATATTCCCATTCATATCAATCAAAGTCGCCCCATGCGGTTCAGGAGCATCATAAATGGTGAAACCACTCCAAGTCTTTTCCGGATCGAATATCGTGGTGCTGGTCGGAAAAACTGATGGAAAAGAAAAGGAATAAATCGAGTACAAAGCGGCGTAAAACAGCACTGCTTTTCGAATTTTAGAGTTTTTAGGACGCTTGACTATATTGACCATAGCAATACCTTAAGAAGGAATGTAGTGATATTTCTCAAAAGCCTACTAAATTTAGAAATGATAGGCGATGTGAATCTCACTGGTAATAATCCTACCCTGCTTTTCTGTTGCTGTTAATCCGGTATTTTGTTCGCGCTCTGAGGAAAACTTTAAGCCAGTAAACAGGACACTTTCGACGATGATATACGAGTTAACAGCTCTATAAGACATGAAACATGCGAACTTCATAAGTACTTTTAGTCCCCTGTGTCTACCAATTACACCACCCGGGCTCAGTAATTATGGCGCCTGTAGAGATTCAAACTGAATTGCGAGGAATCATAAGTAGTTATATGGGATCAAAGATGGTGACAATTTTGATACCGATTACTGATGGTTCCTATCTCTAATTCAACCGCGCCGAACCATAGCAAACAAAACACCTATCGACCAAGTATGCCGTTTAACATTAAACATCTGCATAGGGTAAAGTCTCGACTAGGAAAACCTTTTAGCACTTCCTAGTACGGTCATATCTATAGTATCTTCCGAGCATGACGAAGTTGGACAATTATCAATCAACATATCGACTTTTAGCATTTATCATATTTTGCTCAATATTCTCTGCTTTTGCGTCCTATAGGCTTCATTTAGAGTCATTTATAGATCTCTATTCAGCTGGCTTAGAGGAAATAATTAATGGAGTTGGACGTGCGCCTGACCAATATCGATATCTCCCCTACTTATTCTTAGATCAGATTCGAGATATTCTCACTGTAATAATAGGCGAGGATATTGGGTGGAAATGGCCGCTGATAACTTTTGAAGCAACATTTTTAGCTTTAGGTTTAAGTTCCTTAGTGTCTTACTCACCCAAGCAGCTAGATTACAGAATTATTGTTATTACTACCGCATTAATTTATCCCTTTATTATGTTTGATGGAGTGCGCTCAATAGCATCGTTTGTTTTTTTTATGAGCTGTTTTTTACTATTGATTTCAAAATCAAACTTTTTTGCAGGTAGAAGAGCTTTATTTTACTCGGTTCTTGTAGCTTTCTCTTTCACGAGAGCAGACGTTGCCATATTAGTAGGGCTGGTCGCTTCACACCATATGCATTACAGAATTCCAGAAAAATTGGTAGTGGCCACTATACCTACACTGACGCAAATATTATTGATGCAATATATTTTTCCATCAGCAGAATATTTCTCCAAGGTGTTAATGTTCAAAGATAATGTTTCAGCTATTTATATAGTAGGAAACCCGGTCACTTACCTAATTCTTGGCGCGATCATAGCCTACTGGAGAAAATTTAGTGACTTCCTAGCCACGGTGAATAAGCACCACCGGTTTCCTCTGATTTTATGTATTGGTTACATAGCCACTATTTTTGTAGTCGGAAGAGTAAACGAATATCGCCTCTTCTTGCCATTTCTTCCAATTTTCTATTCTATATGGCCTGTAGAATCAAACTCGCGTTTTCTCGGGCGTTAGAGGACACTAAAAAGGGTGCTACTAGCACTCACGCAGTCCGATGAATCTGGTGGTTTTCGAGGGGTTTTAAGTCCCTTGTGTCTAACAATTTCTCCACCAAGGCAAATTGTTATTCAAAATGGAGGCTGAGGTCGGAATCGAACCGGCGTACACGGAGTTGCAGTCCGCTGCATAACCACTCTGCCACCCAGCCGATAAAACTAATCGTTCTTGGTACTAAAGAAAACCCAGAACTTTAACTAATGTGCGAATACAAGAATAATTCATAGATTTAAACTGCTAAACATCACAAACTGGAGCGGGAAACCGGGTTCGAACCGGCGACCTGTACCTTGGCAAGGTACCGCTCTACCAACTGAGCTATTCCCGCAATTGATCATTGATCATACAGCTTGAAACAGATTACTATTAATAACAGTCAAACACACACTCGTTGATCGAAAGGCCGTTATTCTAATCACTGGTGGCGAACAGTCAAGGATCGTTTATCCGTTAGTGAGAGGCTTCCACGCCTTTTTAAAATAAACCAACATAGAATAAACACTAATCAACGCAGCTATATGAATACCGATAAAACCCAATTCCCATATCCACCTCGGGTTATTCTCTGAATTTAAAAGAAGTGCGATTATCGATACCATTTGGACCGTTGTCTTCAATTTGCCAGAAAAACCGACTTTAACCAGATTTCGCTTCCCTTTTTCTGCCATCCATTCACGTAATGCAGAAATCAGAATCTCACGAGATATTAGAATCACTGTCGCAAAAACAAGGCTCTGATAGGATGCAACCAATACTACCAATACGGCCACAACTAACAACTTATCCGCTATAGGATCTAAGAAAGCACCAAATTCTGAGGTTATGCCCATTGATCTAGCGAGATAACCATCTAACCAATCACTCAAACTCGCAATCGTAAATAGCAATGCCGCCCAAAAATTAGCTAAAGCAAACTCAGAAAGAAAGCAGACAATTACAGCAGGCACCAAAAATAAGCGAAAAAATGTGACTAGATTAGCAATATTAATATCCATTAAATCAATTAGTTATAATATAAATCTTATGTAAAAATTAAACTTTTAATGTCCAATGTAGAGTTAACACCGTTTTCAGGGACTCAATCCGAATGGAACCAGGCGTATATATCTTGTGCCAATTTGTTGTTTATACCCCTCACCTTAGCTATTTCCGTAACGCTAGCGTTACTTACCTGCCTTGCCCCACCAAAATGGTTTAAAAGCTCTTTTCTTCTTTTGGGCCCCAACTGCGGAATACTGTCCAAGATCGACTTTTTTCTTGCTGTAGCTCGTCTCTGTCTATGGCCGGTAATCGCAAACCTATGAGCTTCATCTCTAGCGTGCTGGAGTAAATGAAGAGCACCATCACTCTGACCAAACGGAATTTCAATTATTCCAGAGTTAGTAACCATGAAAATCGTCTCCTGACCTGGCTTTCTGCTAACTCCCTTGGCAATTCCTAACAAATATACTCCTTGTAACTGGAATTTTTCTAATGATTCTTTAACTAGTGTAAGTTGACCTTTTCCGCCATCAATTAATATGATATCCGGAATCTTACCATCCTCCTTACTAAGTCGTGTGAAACGTCTATCCAATAATTGAGCCATCGCAGCATAGTCATCCCCTGCTTGAATATTACGAATATTGAAGCGTCGATATTCAGATTTTTTGGGTCCACTTTCGTCAAATACGACACATGAACCCACCGTACCCTCGCCCGATGTATGACTTATATCGTAGCACTCAATTCTGGAAAGCTGAGAGTTTAGTTTTAATATTTTCTGCAATTCAATAAATCGATCTATTGTACGTTGCTGTTGGCTTAATCTCGCTTCCAGTGCTGACTCAGCATTTATGATTGCCATTTGAACCCACTTTTTTCTATGACCGCGAACATTCATAGATAATTTAATTTTCTTGCCTACGAGATAACTTAGTGCACTCTGTATACCTTCTGATTCCGTTAAGATTTCTGAAGTTATTATTTCTTTTGGGATATGCATCTGTCTTTCTTTATTTAAATAGTTTTGCGCTACAAATGCACCGAGCGCATCAGAAGGTGAGTTGGCGAGAGGGAATTTTGGGAAATAGCTTTTGCTGCCTATAATTCCACCTCCTCTGACATAGACCACGTGGATAGCGATATGAGGATGCTGATATTTTACCGCTAAAATGTCGGCAGCCTCTCCTTGATTAGTTACAAATTGTCTTTCTTGCACCTTTCTAAGGTCAATTATTTGATCCCTAAATTTGGCAGCCCCTTCATAGTCTTGCTTAACCGACGCCTCCTCCATTAACTTTGTAAGTCCTTTAGTTACGAGATCGCTTTTCCCTTCAAGAAATAAACGGGAATGCTCTACATCTTTCGCATAAGCATCGGCAGGTATTAGCTTCACGCAAGGCGCTGTACATCTTTTTATCTGGTATTGTAGGCAAGGTCGAGCTCTATTTCGGAAGTATGAATCTTCACACTGCCTAACTTTAAACACTTTTTGTAAGATTTGAAGTGTTTCTCGCGTAGCATGCGCACTAGGATATGGACCAAATAATCTGCCGTGTACCTTTCGACTACCTCGATAAAAAGTTAATCTAGGGTATAAGTTTTCATCTGTTAGTCTGATATAAGGATATGACTTATCGTCTCTAAATTGGATATTATAAAACGGACGGTGCGTTTTAATTAAACTTTGTTCAAGCAAGAGAGCCTCAGTCTCACTCTCCGTAATTGTAATGTTAATATTTTGGATTTTTTCAACCATTTTTAACGTCTTTGATTCCAAGCCAGATGCCCGAAAATAACTTCCAACCCTGTTTTTGAGGTTTCGAGCCTTACCCACGTAAATGATTGAGCTATCAGACCCTATCATTTGATAAACACCTGGCCTTGTGGTTACAGTAGAAAGAAACTTTTTATGGTCAAATTTTTTATCCATAGCAGTTAGTTAACAGTCTGAATTACGAATCTATAATCTTTACTTCCGGAGCTAAAGTGATGCCGTATTTATCAAAAACACTTAATGACATTTCTCTCGCTAAATCATAGATCTGCTCCCCTGAAGCATTACCTTGATTTACTATAACTAAAGCATGATTTGAACTCACAACAGCACTCCCAAGATTTTTGCCTTTCCATCCAAGATTATCTAATAACCAAGCTGCCGGAATTTTTACAGTATTAGGATCATTGGTATTGTAAAAAGGAATTTCAGGAAACTCAGAACTAAGTCTATTCAACTCGCTCACAGGTACAAATGGATTCTTAAAAAAACTCCCTGCATTACCGTCGACCGTCGGGTCAGGAAGTTTAGCTGTACGGATTCTGCAGACCTCTTCAAAAACATCAAGTGGTTCTATTTTCTTGCAACGAAATTTATCAGATAACTCTTTGTGACTCAGCTTAGGTTCCCATTTTCGGCCTAGTTCAAACAATACGCTAAATACAACATAACGATTGGAGCCCCTAAAAAGACTGCTTCTATAATTGAATGCACACTCTTGACTTAAAAGTTTAAGCCACGTTTTTTCTAATACATCGAATACTCTGACACTTTCAATTAGATCTTTGACCTCTACCCCATAAGCTCCAATATTCTGGATTGGAGCGCCACCGACAGTCCCAGGAATCAGAGCTAAATTTTCGAGTCCATATAGATTTTTGCTAAGACATAAGATAACAAAATTATGCCAATCTTCCCCCGCAGCAACATTTACTTTTATTCTCTCATCATCTGCGTGCTCGCCCCAGAGTATTCCTTTATTATTAATATGAATTATCACCCCCTGAAAGTCCTTTACAAATAATATATTGCTACCACCTCCCAAAATTTGATAAGGAATATTTTTTGTGAAACTAAAATCTAATGCGTCTTCCAACTCTTCCTCGGTAGTAACTTCTACAAAGTAGTCAGCTGTAACCTTTACTCTGAAGGTATTAAAGTCAGTTAAATCTTTATTCTGTTGAATATTCACTACGGGAATCTGCTAGCCCAACTTATGCTTTTCAATAACGTATTCTAGAAATTTTTCACATGCATCCTCGATCAAATCAAACACAACCTCGAAACCTGAACTCTCATCGTAGTATGGATCTGGAACAGATAATTCTCCGGTGGAGCCAAACCTCAGAAAAAGTTCCAATTTATGTTTATACCGTTCAGGACAAAGCTTATTTAAATCACTTAGATTACTCTTATCCATTGCCAGCAAATAATCAAATTCAGAAAAATCGGTATCTGTAATCTGTCTAGCAGTTAATTTGCTAATGTCGTAACCTCGTGATGATGCAGCTCGCGTTGATCGAAAATCTGGATTTTGACCCAGATGCCAACTGCCTGTCCCGGCTGAATCTATTTCTATCGCGCCTTCCAAATTTTTAGATATTATCATTTTAGAAAGAACTCCATGAGCTGTCGGCGATCTACAGATATTTCCAAGGCAAACTATAAGTATTTTAAGTGATTTTTCTGCTAACATGGATAATTACGGAATTAAAGCTCTTACAGCATTTAAATCCTTCGGAGTATCAACACCTGGAGGAATATTAAAATCGCAAACTGTTACATGGATTTTTAGTCCGAAATCGAGTGCCCTTAATTGCTCAAGATTTTCCGAATCCTCGTATATGGAAGCGGGAAAGTTAACGAATTTATTCAAAGTATCTACCCTGTACGCATACAACCCTATATGACGGAAATAATTATTCGAGTTTGTAGAATATGGAATTGGAGACCGACTAAAATACAAAGCCTCGCCGAATGAATTCATTACAACCTTAACTATATTTGGGTTTTCCATGCCTTCAGTTGCTGACTCACATAGAGTCGCTATACCGAAGTCTTTTTTTCCTTTTAGCGAGGCGGCAACGATGTCAATTGCTTCAGGTGGAATAAGAGGTTCATCTCCTTGGACGTTTACAACTATATCATTCAAAGACAAATCAAGTTCATTTGTAACCTCTTGAATTCTCTCTGTCCCCGATCTATGATCTTTCGAAGTCAATAAGGCTTTCCCGCCAAATTTTTCTACAGCTTCAAGAATTCTTGAATCATCCGTAGCCACTATCACATCTTCCGCTGAGCTTTTCTTTGCGCTTTCATATACATATTGAATCATTGGAATTCCAGCAATATCTGCCAATGGTTTACCCGGTAAACGGCGAGAATCATAGCGAGCCGGAATGACCACAAAAAAACTCACTGATATTTTTCCTTTTCTGATAGATCTAACCCTCTAGCTTCATTTTCTAGCATGACCGGAATACCCTCGCGAATGGGGAATGCTAACAAATCCGTCAAACAAATAAGTTCCTTATTTTCTGTGTCATGAATTAAATCTTTTTTACAAATCGGGCAAGCTAAGATTTCAAGCAGTTTCTTATCTAACATCAAAAATTCCTAAGTTCGCGCTATATCTTGTTTACAACTGTCAATTTTGCTTACTAGTAAATCAACAAATGAATCATCAAGCTCAATATTTGTTGTAAGCATCCAAAAATTATTAGTAGCAAAGGATTTACATTTAACCGCGTCTTTTTCAGTCATTACGACAGGCTGATGCATTTCAATTTTTTCTGGATCAAAATCACTAGCAGTAAATTCATAATGATCAGGATAATCAATTTTATTCAAGGGGTAAGGCAAACATTCAATAATTTCAAAAAATCTATTCGGATTAGCTATTGCCGTTACTGCCTGAATTCGATTTCCTATATTGAATGGGGCCCCGCCAAATGGTCTAACTTCATTCGTAGAAAGATTAACGAAAGATTTAGGTATCATTTTCATCTCAAAAGATAAAACACTTAGATTCTTGAGTGCGACAGTACTTTTACTACCATTAAGCACAATGAAATCTACCTCATTAAGTCGTTTCAATGGTTCTCTTAAAGGGCCAGCAGGAAAACAATGTCCATTTGAGATGGTTTCGTTTCCATCCAATACGCAAATTTCGATGTCCCTATACATGTTATAGTGCTGCATCCCATCATCGCTCAAAATTATATCCACATCGAATTCATTTAGTATAAATTCCACGGCAGCATGTCGGTTTGGATCAATAACTACTGGAAGTTGGGTCCTTTGAGCTATTAACAAAGGTTCATCACCAACAACTGAAGAGTTTTTATTAGAATCTACGCAGAAAGGGTAATGAGGCGGGTGTCCTCCATACCCTCTGCTTACGATACCTGGTTTATAACCAAGAGCGGCTAATTCAGTCGCAATAGAGATTGTAAGCGGAGTTTTACCCGCGCCGCCAACCGTTATATTACCAATTACAATAACTGGGACTTTGAATCTTTCTGGTCTTTTTTTCACGGAGGATACTTTTCTATTAATCAAAATCAAAATTCGATAGATATAAGAAACCGGTACAAAAAATATCAACCACGGAGATTTTTTTCTCCACGCTTCAATGATAAACCTCATAAGGATTCATCCAAGGTTCTGGTTTCGAAATTTCCACTATGCAATTGATTGTAGATCTGACTTTCTGCCAAAAGTTGGTTATGTGAGCCCGACTCAACAATTCTACCCTTATCTAATACCAATATAATATCGGCCTTCTCAATAGTTGAGAGTCTGTGAGCAATAATAAATGTAGTTCGGCCTATCATTAGATTATTTAAGGCTTCTTGAATGTTCTGCTCTGATTCAGCATCTAGCGCTGAAGTCGCCTCATCAAGAATTAATATAGGAGAGTCCTTCAACAGAGCTCTAGCAATTGCGATTCTCTGCCTCTCTCCTCCAGATAACAACACTCCATCATCGCCAACTTGAGTGTCCAACCCCTCCGGAAGCTGCCGGATAAAATCCATAGCAAAAGCACGTTTTGCAGCCTCAAGTACCTTTTCACGACTAGCCGTCGAGTCGCTATAAGCTATATTCTCTAGAATACTCCCATCAAACAAGAAAATTTGCTGTGTCACAAAAGAAATCTGATTTCGCAAGCTCTCTAATGTATAGTCTTTATTTACTACATCATCGATTAAGATTTGACCCGAGTTACATTCGTAAAACCTAGGTATTAAATTTACTATTGTCGACTTACCGCTACCTGACCTTCCCACAAGAGCGACGGTCTGTCCCGCATATACAGTAAAGGAAATATTACTAACTGCGTTTTCACTTCCATGGTATACGAAATTAACTCGTCTAAATTCTATTTTACCCCGAACTCTCTCAACTTCATTTTTCCCAGTGTTAATCTGGACATTTTCATCAAGAATTGAGAACACACTTCTTGACGCTGATAGACCTCTTTGAATAACAGAATTGATTTGCGTTAGCTGACGAATTGGTTTAGCAAGTAATCCAGCAGCTCCCAAAAAAGCCACAAAATCACCGGGACTTTTATTCGAAAAAAACTCCGGCGACATCGCTAACCAAACCAGAAAAGCTAGAGCTACCGCTACGAGAAACTGAACAACCGGAGTACTAGCGCTCCTAGTAATCGCCATTTTAATATTTTGAATTCTATTCTTTTCGCTTGCCTGAATCAGCTTCGAACTTACAAACTTTTCTGCATTGAAAGATCGTATAATTTTATGACCTTTAATTGACTCATTAGTTATCTGTGTAAGCTCTCCCATGGATTCTTGCATTTGGGTACTGTATCGCCTGAAATACTTTGATGCTACGCTAACAACCTTAGCAACAGCTGGAGCAATTAACAAAAAAGTCAACGTTAGTTGCCAATCAGTATACATTAGAAAAGCCAGCAATCCGATTACCGTAAAACCTTCCCTGACAATAACTGCTATCGCGTTTGATGCCGCTCCAGCGATTTGAGAAACATCATATGTGAACTTAGAAACTAATTTACCAGATGTAATTTGATCAAAATATCTCACCGGTAAATGCATGAGATGGTTCATCAGCTCTACGCGCAATTTATGAATCACCCCATTTGACAATAACGCTAATGAATAGCTCCCATAAAACCCGCCTATACCTCTAACGATCACAATAGAAAGACACAGAAGAGGACTGACAATCCTCAGCGTTTCATAATTTTCAGAATTTATCGCATCAACAGTAAAGCCCAGCCACCAAGTTGTAGCTGGAGTTGTTGCTGCAAAAACTATATATCCGAACACACTGCCGAAAATGGCTATTGGAAATACCTTAATATATCCAAGCAACCGCGTGTATAGATATAGCATTTTTTCTTTTTGTTTTTCCGTATTTTTATTTAGCATTGAATATTATTCATATAATTTATCTTATTGAAATTCTTCCTTAGATTGAACGGCCAGTTGTAGTTTAGTGAAACCAGTGTTTTCGACAATGCTCATGATGCTCATAACAGTTCTGTGGGGCACCTCCCCATCCGCATAAAGAATAACTGGCAAACCAACGTTTCCGTTAGATGCTTGCCGAAGTTCTCTCTGTAAAATTGTCTCGCTGTTATTCAAAATCGGCACCCCATTTAAAAAATATCTTCCATCACGAGAAACAACTATTTCTATATCTTCCAACGGCATTTCGGATGCATTAGCTATTCCTCGCGGTAGATCTATTTCAATTAGGTAGTTACCTTCTAAAACCGCGGTTACGATAAAGAATATTAACAGTAAAAAAATAACATCTACTAGCGGTGTAATATTAATCGATAGGTCATACTTTTTTGAACGTTTAAATTTCAATTTAGGATATAACTTCTATTTTTTGATCGGTATAAATCGACTCAATGAGTTTTGAGGACTCTTGCTCAAGGTTAAGAGTCAACATTTCTATTTTAAGAGTGAAATATCTATGAAATACATAAGCAGGTATCGCAACAGTCAATCCGGCAGCAGTCGTAAGCAATGCCGACGATATGCCTTCGGCTAGCGGGGATGCTGCCGCTGAGGCCCCCGCTAACACTTGACCAAATACCTGAATCATGCCAGTTATAGTTCCCAGCAATCCTAGTAGTGGGCAAATTGTTGCTATGATTCCAAGAACTCCCAAATAACTTTCCATTTCATGAATCACTTGCGCTGCAGCTCTCTCTATAGATTCCGTTACTGCTTCTTTTCCATTTCTGCGACAACTCAACCCGGCTGCAAGGATGTGGCCTAACGGTGACGACAAATGTAATTTTCGCAACTTTGTGGCATCCAACTGGTCATTTTTTAGCCATACCCATACTTGCGGAAGTAAATTTTTAGGCGAGACTCTATCGGGATCTAGACTCCAAAATCTCTCAACGATAATAGCCGTTGCCAAGATGGAACAGAGAATAATCGGAAGCATTAACCAGCCCCCTGTTCTCATAATCTCTAGCACTCAGATTCCCCTAACAATAAGCCGTTAAAATTAATGATCTTGTCATATCCGAGACCGATAATATACAAATTAACTTTAGCGCAAAGACTGCGCTGGCAGAGTTGATGCTGCCTTCGAAGACGGATAAACAGTAGCTAGAATTGAAAGTATAAATACTCCAATCACCACACCCCCTACATCAAAAATGGAAAGCTGCGACGGTAAAAAATCTATTGGGTAAACCTCTGCGTTCAAGAGATTTATAGATAACATATTCTCTATGTATGCCGCGAAGTTTCCGATTTGGAGACTTCCGACTATTCCTAGAATTACACCAAATGTAATTCCAATTAAGCCTATCAAACCACCTTGCCATAAAAAAATCTGGCGAACCATGGAAGTACTCGCTCCCAGTGCTCGCAGTATCGCAATATCGCTCGCCTTGCCTTTAACGATCATTACTAAACTTACTATTAGATTAAAAGCAGCTACCATTATCAATAACCATAACATTAAGCTGATTATAGAGCGTGAAAATTGAATATTTTCATAAATAGCTCCAAATTGAGATGTCCACGATGTAACAAAAATTGTTTCTGGTGACAAATCAGAGATTTCCCGTTCTGTTTCATTAACGTTAAGAACATCGTGAGTTTTGATTCGCAATCCATTGTGTTCTTGCTTGATTCGAAAAAGCGCACGAACAGAATCCATATTAGCAATAATAAGATTGCTATCAATTTCTTGATTGCCAACTTTAAAAATACCAACTACCTCAAATTGACGAAAAATAACCCGAGAACTTAAAGGATTAATAACTATCGAAGGCGAAAATATCTCAATCGTTTCTCCCATCCCAACACCGAGTTTTTCCGCTAGTGACTTGCCTAGAGTTACGCCCCAACGATTATTTTTAAGATATGCTAATTCGCCTTCTATAAAGAAATCATCGATTACAGACACATCCACTTCCCGACCGGGGTCGACGCCATTAACAAGTACCCCACTACTTCCGCTCGGTGACGCTGCAACTCCACCAACATTAATTGTCGGGGAGATTGCCTCTACGGAAGCTAAATCGAGAATCAAGTTCTCAATATTCTGCCATTCTTGTGAGTTGAGATCTTCCTCTGTCGAAACAGTAATATGTGGTATTACACCAAGAATATTTTCTCGCATCTCTTTATCGAAACCATTCATAATCGATAAAGCTGTTATCAAAATACCTACCCCAAGCGATAGCCCAAATATTGAAATTGATGACATAAATGAAACGAGATGTGAATGACTTTTTATACTTATATATCTAAAAGCAATTAATCGAGAGACTGAGATTCGCTGTTTACTCATGAAGAATCCCGCCTTCCAGAACAAGTTTTCGGCTCATAGTATTTGCCATCGAATCATCATGAGTTACCATAATGAAACTCGTATGAAGACTCTCATTCAAGTCAGCCAACAATTGTTGTATCTCTACTGCAGTGTACTTATCCAAGTTGCCGGTAGGCTCATCAAGTAAAACACATTTCGGTTCATTAACTAGCGCTCTAGCAATCGCTACTCTTTGTCTTTCGCCTCCAGAGAGCTCGCTGGGCTTATGAGAAATTCGATTTAAAAGCCCTACTCTCTTCAACATCAACTCTGAACTTACCTCTGCTTCGCGTACATCACTGCCGCTGATCAATAACGGCATAGTCACATTTTCCAGGGCGGTAAACTCCCCGAGAAGATGGTGGAATTGAAATACGAACCCAAGATACTTATTTCGTAGAAAACCTCTGTCCGACTCATTAATCTCATTAAGATTTTTTCCAGCAACAGTAACGGTTCCAGATGATGGCAAATCAAGCCCCCCAAGAAGATTCAGTAAAGTAGTTTTACCTGAGCCTGATGTTCCTACTATCGCAATCTTTTCACCCATCCCAACACGCAGATTAATATCTGACAGGACGGCAAGTTTTGTAGATCCTTGCTCATAGAATTTACTTAATCTGGAGCAGCTAATTACGCAATCACTGACCTTACTCATTTCCTTTTCTCAGCTTATAAAAAAGCTATTCGTATCTTAAAACTTCAGCGGGATAGATTTTAGAGGCTCTATACGCGGGATAAAGAGTCGCCAAAAAACTAATTAAGATTGCTATCGAACTAATAACTAACACCTCGTAGTATTTTACTTCTGTTCTTAAATGGGAAATAAAATAAACACCATCACCAACCATTACTTGATTAATCATTGACTCAATAAACTGGCTTATTGAAGGGGCGTTGGCGGCAAGAATTATTCCAAAGACAACTCCAAAAAAAGTTCCAAGTACACCGGATATCATTCCCTGCACTATAAATATCCTCATTATTGTAAATCTTGTTGCGCCAATTGTTCGCAGAATTGCGATATCAGAACTCTTATCCGAAACAATCATAACTAAAGTAGATATTATATTTACAGCACCAATGACAATGATCATTATCAACATAATGCTAGTAAGTATTTTCTCGAGATTCAACGCTGAAAATAAACTAGATTGAGCTTCATCCCAACTGACTACTTTAACCGTCGGCAAAAACTTGCGAGCATTTTCAGCTATTGATTTTGCACTGAATATATTCTCAACATTCAATCTCAACTGTAATTTAGCGCTAGAGTCTTTATTGAAGAATTTTCGAGCATCGTTCAAATTAATAAGGGCTAAATTAGAATTTCCATAAATACCAAAGTCAGCGAAACCGACCACTTCAAAGTTCTTTACATCCATTGAAGATCGCTCAAGAAGACTGTCTAGTGGCATCGCCTCTATGGGCCTTGAACTAAAAACACCAAGAGCGGAAGCTAAACGCGTCCCTAAAATTATACCCTGGTCAGTATTTTCAAGCTCCCTTAGCACCTCAAGGTATCTTTGATTCGAAGTATCAAGGACATTGTACTCTCTCTGTGGATCGACTCCACGAATCTTTATAAACTCAAAATTACCTTGGCTTCTGACTACCGCTTCGCCCTCTATAAATGGAGCTACGGCATCTACACCTTTCAATTCTAAAACCTGACCCATATCCTGATCTAGCGTATCTAAGCTAAAATTTCCCAGAAGAACGGCATGCGGAACAGATTTAAGAGCCTCTGTCCTCATTACATTGATGGAGCCGTTAATTACAGAAGTCGCGACTATCAATACTAAGACACCAAAGCTAATACCTAACATCGAAGCAAGTGAGACAAAAGACAATATAAAATTATGTTTTTTTGCTAAAGAAAATCTGAGTCCTATAAGTAAGGATAATGGTCGACGCATAAACTATTTATCCTTCCTTGCTCAAAGGAAAATCTGCTTTCGCAAATTCTTAAATCAAACAGAAGAAGTTCATAACCGATCTGCATGTCTTTGCAAGAGTCTTTGAACTGTCTTAAAACTGACGGGAGCTAAAGGTGTAGACACCGCATCAGAGATCGAGCGAAGAGAATTTCCGGCCCGCTTCAATTCGAGAATTTTTCTCAGCAACCGCTGCTCAAGTGGATTCTCAATCAACTTACCATTCTCATGCACCATGTAGCCGAAAGGTCTACTTCCTCCAAGATATCTGCCTTTATTTCTTTGTTTCTGCTTCACGCTTTTGATTCGCTCTGCAGATTTCTTCTTATCCAGGTTTGAAAACAATTCTGCTGCTTTTGCGAATTCCAAAGAGAAGTCCTCACGAGTTATGTCTCCACCCAGCTCCACTATATGTAACTGCACATGAAGACTTCGAAAAAACTCAACTAACTCCACAGCTTCTAGACTGCAACTAACTAATCTTTCTAAATGACTGCAAATAACTTTGTCACCTGCAGATAAGAGGCTTATTAATCGGGAACCGTTTTCTCTATCTTTAAACTGAACTCCCCAGTCGACCTCTTTGTCTCGTAATGTCTCTGATAAGTACCAATTTCTCTGAAGACAGTAGGTCTGTATTGCCAACAATTCAGTTTCCAAACTTAATTCTGAATCCCGGCCTGTATAAATATGCTCAAGTGTTGATGTTCGGGAATAGGAGTAAATATTCATAAAATCTCGTGTCTAAAATTTATACTTAATATAAGAAATGTTTTCGGATTTTGTAAACACCCCATATGCCTAGGGTTGAACAGTAAAAAGCCTACATCGGCCTCTAGCATAAAGAGAAATCGCAAAAAAATTTCTTTTTATCCAGTGTCTGCGTTCCTACAAAGTCACTTATACACGATTCTACCGCTACGTTAAATCCGGAGGCAAGGACGAACTTACTCTATAATTGCAACCACTTGGAGCGGGAAAATAACGCTTTTTGGGGCAACATACTGTTTTATAAACACTTTATTACAAAATTTAGTAAAAATTTATATTGTCCTAGGACCGATGTCCTGATATAGTGCCAATGTTTTTAGGCTTAAATTAAGTTTTTGTACTAAAAACAACCGAACGGTGAGATCGTCAGGTACTAAAAGCCTGTTTGCTTGTTACTGACTTGAAAGCTATATAAAGCTTAGACTAGAAATGAGCAAAACCGAAAAAATGACTTCGTAAGACTACTCGTTATGAGGTAGCGGTGGTCAGCAGATACGATCGGACCCAATATGAAATTATTAACGATTCACGCAAATAATCGTGAATATAACTTAGGTATCAAAATTAAAGATTGATAGTTGAGCGTAATTAGGAATTCTGGTGTTAACCGACCTGATGGATAAAACCTCCACAGGCGGAAATGAAAACAGCGATATAGTACTAAAAACACGACTTAAATTAACTGGCGTGCGCAGTAAATAAAGCATTAGCTAGCTGGAAAGTAATATAATTTGCATGTTCTCGTGTTTCCTATCTGTTTTTGATGGTATTGGACATTTTTATTCAATATAGCCATTGCCAACTCAAATAGGATCGTCTTAAGTTTGTCACGATCCTCAGAATTCCCCTAGTGCTTACTCTCCATTCTTTAATTTAGAACATGGAAAGTAATAAATATGAAAAGAATGTTAATTAACGCGACTCAAGAGGAAGAGTTACGTGTCGCACTTGTCGATGGTCAAAAACTATACGACCTGGATATTGAGAATCGAACAAGAATACAAAAGAAAGCTAACCTATATAAAGGCAAAGTTACGCGGGTCGAACCAAGCTTAGAAGCTGCTTTTGTTGATTTTGGCGCAGAAAGGCATGGCTTCCTTCCACTCAAAGAAATTTCAAAACAGTACTATTCGAAAGGCTCTAGCAGTGAGGCCTCGATTAAAGAACAAATTCCCGAGGGAACCGAATTAATAGTACAGGTCGAAAAGGAAGAACGGGGAAATAAAGGAGCAGCGCTTACAACTTTTGCGAGTATCGCTGGTCGTTATCTAGTCCTTATGCCAAACAATCCTAAAGCCGGAGGTATCTCAAGGCGAATCGAGGGAGATGACCGATCCGAAATTCGTGAGGCAATCAAAGACCTTACAATACCCGAAGGTATGGGACTGATTGTCCGAACCGCAGGTGTTGGGAAACATCGAGATGAACTGCAATGGGATCTCGATTACCTGTTAGCACTTTGGAATTCTATCGAGGACGCTTCTGCACAAAAACAAGCTCCTTTCCTGATATTTCAAGAAAGTAATGTAATCATTAGAACTATTAGGGATTACCTTAGAAAGGATATCGGAGAAGTCTTATTTGACACAGAAGAATCTTATCAAGAAGCAACAAGTTTCATACAACAAGTTATGCCTCAGTATGAAAATCGCATCAAGCTTTATACAGAAACACTTCCTTTATTCAATCGATATCAAATCGAGAGTCAAATTGAAAGTGCATTCGAGCGCGAGGTAAAACTTCCGTCTGGCGGTTCCGTAGTAATTGATCCTACCGAAGCTCTAATTTCTATAGATATTAACTCTGCTCGAGCGACGCGCGGTTCCGATATAGAAGAGACCGCGCTAATCACCAATCTGGAAGCTGCAGATGAAATAGCTCGACAACTTAGATTAAGAGACATGGGCGGCTTAGTAGTTATTGATTTTATAGATATGATTTCAAATCGAAATCAGAGAGAAGTAGAAAATCGTATTCGTGATGCATTGGAGAGGGATCGAGCCAGAGTTCAGGTTGGAAAAATTTCTCGATTTGGATTATTGGAAATGTCTAGACAACGCTTAAGGCCTTCGCTTCGTGAAACAAGCGGAATTGTTTGCCCAAGATGCTTAGGTCAAGGAACCATTAGAGATGTTGAATCTCTTTCACTCTCAATCCTTCGAATTCTTCAGGAAGAGGCTAATAAAAACAAAAGCCAGGAAGTTCGAGCAACGGTGCCGCTAGTTGTCTCCTCTTATTTGCTTAATGAAAAGCGGAAGGTTATTTCAGAAATTGAAGAGCAGAGTAAGACTCAAATTTTAATAACGCCTAATCCTACAATGGAAACTCCTCACTACGAAATTACGGGAATTAACCAGAACGCACAAGCATATGACGTTGAGGCTACCAATGAACCGGCAAGCACCCCAAATGTCAAAAAAGAATTAGTCGAAGCGACCGTTCAAAGAGCTACAGTTACCAGCGCTCAGTCCAAAAGACCCCCGGTGGGTAAAAGAAGTATTTTTGCTAGAATATGGTCCACTATCTTTGGTAATTCCTCTAACAAACAGACAAACGCCCGCAACAATCGGCGACGTCACCATACTCGCAACCAAAATAAATCTGGAACAAGAAATCAAAGAACACAGAGATCTAGATCTCAGCCGCAAAACCGAGGAGATAGACAGGATAAGCGGGAACAAAATGATAATCAGAATAAAACATCTGGCGCAAATCGAAAGAAGTCAGTTAATACGCAAAAAGAGCAAAATCATTCATCAAAGAATAGAAGAAGCGATGTAAATGAGCGGACAAATGATAATTCCGATCGAAGTCAACGTAGACCTGCAGGCAAGCGCACGAAGAATACAAATCAGCGTCGTAGAGGGCCGAGAAACGAGCAGCCACAGTCTAAAAGCACAAATAAACCGGTAGACGAAAGTATTAAACAAGTAAGTGAATCATTTGATTCTGACGTGGCCGAATCTAGCGCAGGGAAGATGGAACAAACATCATCACAAAATCTGAGACAAGCGGGTAGTGGAAAAATCGTAAAAGATAATGGGACTGAAACTACTGTAGGTTCGACTAGAACCGAGAATAGAAGCTATGAAAGTGAAGAAGCTAAAAGTAAAAGCGAAAATCTGAAACATAAGTCGGATAATTCTATCGACATACCAAGCGACGCAAGCACGCCCATTGAGTTTTCGATACAGGATCCAATACCTGAAACTCAGTTATCAGTAGCTAATATTTCTATAGATCCACCTATTAATCCTTCCATCGCTGTTCCTTCAAAGAGTGATCAAAAGAATTTGGCGCCGGCACAGCACGCAGAAGAAAAAAATAAGTCAACCAGCTTGACGCAAGAAAAGATTCAAAAAAAATCGGATGGAAAAACCCCAACTGATCCCCTAGTCTCATCAACGAAAATCGGGAGCTCACTAACCGCGGATCCAAACAAACCAATTAAAAAAACGTCGACGACAAGTAAACGAGCGCCAAATGATCCTAGAGAAGTAAGGCGAAGGGATTCAAAAGAACCCCCTCAATAAAGAATATGAAAATGGATCGATATGACTTTTATAAAGTGGCTTCGAGTTCTGGAAGTAACGTAAACAAATCACCAACCAAACCATAATCCGCCACCTGAAAAATTGGCGCTTCTTCATCTTTATTTATTGCAACTATGAACTTACTGTCTTTCATGCCAGCCAAATGTTGAATTGCTCCGGAGATTCCCACCGCAATATAGAGATCTGGAGCGACAATTTTTCCAGTTTGGCCGACCTGGTAATCATTAGGAACGAACCCTGCGTCTACTGCGGCTCGAGACGCACCCACCGCTGCGTTCAGCTTATCTGCAACTTTCTCTAAAAGCTCAAAGTTATCACCATTCTGCATGCCCCTTCCACCAGAGATAATGACACTTGCTGATGTCAATTCAGGTCGTTCCGATTGTGATAATCTCTCGTCTACAAAACTACATAACTCCTGTGAGTAAACTAAATCAACATTCTCTATTCCGACGTTATCCTCCGAAATTTCGGCCTCGGGAAAGGCAGTTGTTCGAACTGTTATAACTTTTATTCGATCTACCGATTCAACAGTAGCAATAGCATTACCAGCATAAATCGGCCTTTTATACTGATTTTCGGATTCAACAGAAACGATATCTGAAATTTGCTCCACATCTAACAGGGCGGCGACCCGAGGTAACAAATTCTTTCCTGTAGTAGAGGCAGCTGCCAAAATATGACTGTAATCTTTTCCAATATCAGCCACCAATGGTGCCACAGCCTCAGCCAGTTGATTTTCATAGGCACCGTGATCAACATTAATGACCTTTGACACGCCCTTTATAAAAGAAGCAGCTTCTGCAACTGAAAGAGATCCTTTGCCACACACCAAAACGTCAACACCGCTTTCTATCTTTAAACCGGCCGTAACGGCGTTCAAAGTCGAAGCTTTTAAGGAGCCCTTATCGTGCTCAGCAATAACCAATATCGTCATGTATCAAATCCTTAAATTAAATTACTTTTGCTTCATTGCGAAGTTTATCAACCAGCTCCTTTACAGACTCAACCTTAACTCCAGCAGACCTTTCATATGGAGGAGACACATCTAAGATTTTAAGCTTTGAGTCTATCCCAACGCTCAGATCCTTTGGGGTTATAACATCAATAGTTTTCTTCTTAGCCTTCATAATATTTGGTAGCGACGCATAGCGAGGCTCATTGAGCCTTAGATCAGTTGTCACAACAGCGGGCAATTTGAGAAGTACTGTTTGCTCCCCTCCATCAACCTCTCGACTTACTTTGATTTGATCATCACTTAACTCTACGCTACAGGCAAAAGTTCCCTGCGGGTAATCAAGAATAGCAGCCAACATTTGGCCGACCTGATTGTTATCCGAATCAATGGATAATTTACCAAGGATGACGAGATTAACTTGTTCTTTAAGGACTATTTCTTTTAAAATCTTTGCCACTGATAGAGGTGGAACATCACCGTCTGTTTCCACTAGTATTCCCCGATCAGCCCCCAAGGCTAATGCGGTTCGAATCTGTTCTTGACAAACACCCGAGCCAATAGAGACAGCAATTACCTCAACATCGTTCCTGGACTCTTTTATTCGAATTGCCTCTTCGACCGCAATTTCGCAGAATGGATTCATAGCCATTTTTGCGTTTGCGAGATCCATTCCAGAACCATCTGCTTTTGGTCGTACTTTTACATTTGCGTCTACAACTCGTTTTATTCCAACTAGAATTTTCATTTCGATACCAAGATTAATAATTTTAATAACTTATGGGCTTTCAATAGCTTTTTCATTAATGAAAAAGCGGCTCATGATGCCCCTTAACAAGCATTACGTCAATCTCAAGTACATCGTACATTTTAAAACCACAACATTAAAACAGTCATTGATCACCAATTGAAAAAAACTCTCCAGAACTCCACAAACCCAATCGAGAGCTTTCTACCACAACTGAATCCGCCAACCTATAATAAACCGTTCTACATATCCCAGCCATCAAACCATCTCTGACATGGATTGAAGGCTGCTGAAGAGGTTCATCAGAAGGCATTACTAGGGAGTTCTCACTAGTAACTTGGAATTTTTCCCCAACATTGGTAGTGAAATAAATCGACTGACAACGACCTTCACCTACTATATCCATTTCTTGTATTAGGAACGGATATTTTTCAACCCTAATTCTAACTTTTTCCTGTGGTGAAACCAGATAGTAGTCTCCGTCACTAGCAACACATAAGATCGAGGCAAATAGCTTTACTAGCTCTCTTCGCTTTATGGGCTTTCCCTCATGCACCCATACACCGTCTTTTCTAATTAACAAATCCATGTCTCCACAGAAGGGAGGGTCCCATAAATGTGTGGGTGCTGGTTTCATGCGTTATGCTTGTTGCGCTCAAATAGATTGTTTAATGATAACAAAACCGAAGCCTTTTTAGATGAATCAGATCATATCATCTGCAAAGATACACTCGAAACTGTTTATAATAACCTTAATTTCTTTAGAGAAAATAACCTTTAACAGTAATCTAAATTCGACTAAAAAATCCCAGATGCCAGAAACGATCAAAACCACCAGTTTTGCTGACCTGTTCAGAAATCAAATTCCCTTCATTGATGTTCGGGCTCCAATAGAATTCGAGCAGGGATCCATTCCTGGAGCTACGAACTTACCCCTACTTGATAATCAGCAGCGCCAACAAATAGGGAAAGTTTATCGCGACTCAGGCAAATCTCAAGCTATTAAGCTTGGTTATAGACTGATTTCAGGTAGCGTCAAAGAAGCGAGAATACAAGCATGGGAAAGTTTTTACGAGAATAATATAGACTCGATCGTTTATTGTTATCGAGGGGGGCTGCGCTCCAAAATCGTACAAGATTGGTTACACAATAACGGAGTCGATATACCGATCATCGAAGGCGGCTATAAAGCTCTTCGTCGCTTCCTGATAAACACGCTTGAGAAGGTTCCCGAAACCAGTAATTTAATTGTTATCGGTGGTAAAACGGGTTCAGCAAAAACGCAATTGATTAATTCTCTACCCAATGCGATTGACTTAGAGGGGCTTGCTAATCATAGAGGATCGGCATTCGGAAGTAGGATTAATCCTCAACCCTCACAAGCTTTCTTTGAAAATCAAATTTTATACGATTTTATCCACAAAAATTTATCTGGACAACAAAGGTTCTTTTTAGAGGATGAAAGTCGGGCGATTGGATCATTAAGTCTACCATTAACTCTTTTTGAGTTTATGCACACCTCCCCGATTGCAGTGGTAGAATCTAATATTGAAGATCGAGTCGAAACTATTCTAAACGATTATATAATTTCAAATTACAATGAATATAAATCGGATAACCAAGAAAATGCAGGAGTTATTTTCAATCGTTATCTCTTAGACAGTCTAGAAAGAATTAGAAAACGTTTAGGAAGTGAAAATTATAAGAATATTAAGAAAAAAATGATTCAAGCCTCAAGCGACAATTTAACCGACCCATTGAAGGATATACATCGAGACTGGATCCAAATTTTACTTAAAAAGTACTATGATCCAATGTATGAGTATCAGTTAGGCAAGAAACAAGATCGTATTATATTCAGAGGTATGCATCACGAATTCAATGAATGGATACGTGATTGAGTTAAGGGGCATATAAGAGCTAAATGGCTATAAATCGAATAGATGTAGATGCACTCAAAAAACATATCGATGTTGGGAAAACTATACTTGTTCCAAACCTTAGAACAAAAGACGCTGCTCTCTTCCAAATTCTTGACGAACACAAAGAATTCATTTCCCCTACCCCTAAGATATTTCCTATAGACGTTTTTATTCAAAAACTATGGGAGTTAAACGCTCGAACCGGAACATCAGACTGTAGTTCTTTTAGAATTATGTCGTCAGAAGAAGAGTCTTTAATTTGGGAAAGTATTATTGAAGCATATTTGAAATCAACACCGCTGTTAAATATTACTGAAACTTCGGCAATCGTATCTCGCAGTTATCAATTAACAAGACAGTGGATCTCAAATAAAGCCTCACATGAGGAGTTAATAAACGGGCTCATTACAAGAGATACAATCACATTCTCTGAATGGACACGAAAATTTCAAAATTCTTGTCAAAATAATAGCCTTATCAGTTTAGTTGATGCTATCGAATCTCTTATCAGTCTAATTGGTCGACAAAAGATCAGCAGCCTACCCGAAAAAATCGTGCTAGTTAATTTTCATGATAGTCCACCCCTGTACCAGAGACTCTTCAATGTACTCCCAAATACGGTTTATGAGTCAACAACTAATTTTGGAGACGACGTAAGAGAAAATAGTAGATCACTAATTGAAGCTCAGAATATAGATCAAGAGGTGGCTGCGTGCGCAAATTGGGCCACTAAAATCTCTTTGGATTCGCCTGAAGCCCACATAGGTATTCTTGTACCTGAAAAAGAGGCCTATAGAGTCAAATTGGAACGCGCCCTACACAGAGAGATGAGCCCGGATAATCTATATAACGACTTTTCCATGCAACGAGTGTTTAATTCGATCAATACTGGGATTCAGCTATCGAAGTCTGCGCTCATATATGACGCCTTTTTAATATTGAACCTATGTAAAGATGAATATCCAGTTAACGATATAGTGAGACTTTTACAATCCCCATTTATAGTATTCCAAAACGAGGATGATTCATGGCACCAAGAGTGTTTAGAATTATGTACTTCCTTGCGAGAGTTATCAGTTAAAACGATAAGCTATAGAGAATTTACGAGGTTCTTAGAGGGTGAAGAATCAATCTTCGTATCGAAGATTTTTTTACCACGACTTGTGGGCCAGCGTACAAAATTAAGAGATCTGCGGGGCAATAAATCTCCTGTTGAATGGGTCCATTACTTTGAGGAATTCCTTCAGGATTTTGGCTGGCCTAACAACACTGCTGAAAAGCCCTACGATGCTTTGCTAAAGCAATGGAATACTATTTTGCACAAATTTAAGTGCAGTTGTAGCATTTTTCCAAATCTAGATTATGAGGCTTCTCTACAAATCCTTCATAAACTATGTAATTCGACTCAACAAAAAACCCATTTTGACGGATCACTCCCTATTTCATTCTTATCGATTAATGAATCGGTTAGTTTTGAATATGACTATGTTTGGCTTCTTGGAATGAACGATAGCCAATGGCCTAGACCCGCAAACCCCTCTCCATTTATCCCATACTCACTTCAGAAAAGCCTAGAGATGCCATCAGCTAACGGTGAAATAGAGTTAAAAGTAGCAAGAGCTCAAATCAAGCAGATTGTTAATTCAACGAAAACAGAACTAGTCGCTAGCTACCATATGAGTGACGATAAACAGCGCTATCAACCAAGTCGACTAGTAGAAGAACTAGATTTCATGATTTCTGAAAATAGATTATCGAATTCATTCAAAAATTCTCAAAAGAATATTCCTATTGAAATTGAAACGATATTCAACGAAAGTCTAACTCTTAGTCAAATAGAAAATATATCGGGTGGCGCAGAACTATTGAGCGACCAATCTCGATGCCCTTTTAAATCATTTGCTAGTAGGAGATTACATGTATCGTCAGACCCTACGCCTACAATTGGTGTCAGTAAATTAATTAAAGGCACCGCTCTTCATATCGCACTTGAAAAGCTATTTACAAATATTTCTTCGAGTGAAGTATTACAATCCCTCTCTGAAACTGAGATCGAATCTCTCATACAGAACGCTGTAAAAAATTCTATTCGATATGTTTTACTTAAAAGTAAAGATATCGCCACACCAAAAATCCAGAAAATTGAGAGTCATCGAATTTCTACACTCTTAAGAAACTTTATTAATCATGAAAAAAAACAACCACAGTTCAGAATAGCATCTCTCGAGAAAAAACTTTCAGCTGAATTCAAAAATATTCAATTTAACATAAGGATAGATAGAATTGACGAGATTCCTGAGCAAGGATTTATTCTGATTGATTACAAATCAGGAAAACATATACCTTCTCCACGCGACTGGCGGAGCGAAAGACCTTCAGATATGCAATTACCTCTCTATTACACCATTTGTAAGGATACAGCCTTTCAGCCAATCAGCGCAGTTTTAATTGCAAACCTTAACATTGAAATTCAGACACCCTATTCAGGAGCGAGTTCCATAGATGCTATAAAAATAGGAGTTCAAGCTAAAAAATCACAGAATCCTAATATTTCATTTTGGAATGAAATAACCGAGCAATGGACTAAAACGGTCAAACAATTAATTACCGAAATTACAAACGGCGAATGTAATGTGGACCCAATCAATCAGGATGAGACCTGCAAGCAATGTGGTTTACAAGCACTGTGTAGAAGACATGAACTGGCCTCTTCTCAAAAGGAGATCTCTAAGGAAACAGATTCGTGAACGCTAGTCTTGTCGACCATAAAGCTAGGAGTGATGCACTTGATATTCGACGGTCATTCATCGTTCAAGCTCCGGCTGGTTCTGGTAAAACTGAATTACTCATACTTAGATTTCTTAAATTACTCCTTTCTGTCGAAAAGCCTGAACATATATTAGCAATTACTTTTACTCGCAAAGCAGCAAGTGAGATGCGCAGTCGAATTATAGACGCACTAATATCTGCGAAACAAAATAAAGGGCATGAAGAATTTGAGGAGAATACTCCAAATAAACAGAGATTAATCTTTGCTATTGAAGTTCTTAAGAAAGATAGTGAAATGCATTGGGACATAATCGCAAATCCAACTCGATTGCGAATTCAGACAATTGATAGTTTTTGCTTATATCTCGCCAACCAATTGCCAATTTTGAGTAGAGCTGGCGGAAGTCTGCAAATTACACCAGAAGTGGAGCTATGCTTTGATGAAGCAATTGCTAATACGTTATCTTATCTGGAGTCGAAGGACCCCATCAGCAGCGATATCGAAAATATACTACTGCATCTGGACAATGACGGAACAAGGATCCAGAAACTGCTAGCAGACCTTTTAAACAAGCGAGAACAATGGCTGCCCTATATTATTGAAATCAAATCTACTTCCCATGCTAAGAAATACCTTAATAATTACGTTCTAGAACTTATTGAAGAGTCTATTGTAAACCTTAAGACAGAACTCACTCCCTTCTCGATGGAATTAGAGAGACTCGTTAAACATTCAACTACCAGAAAAGAAAACTTCGATTCAGATATAAATGAAAGCATCGAACAAATAAACCAACTTCCCGGAACATCCATTAAAGATATCCCCAATTGGCACTGGGTTATCAAATTGTTACTCACCGATAAGGGAACCTGGCGCAAAAGTATTAATAAAAATATCGGTTTTCCTAGTGGCGACAGTCAAAAGAATCAATTGAAGAAATTAATCGAGGAGATGAGTTTAAATGGCGATCTAAATCGCCTTTTAAACTATGTAAAAATCCTTCCAACTTCATTACCTGACTCGCAACAATGGAATCTGTTGAACTCTTTGACCAATATACTACTAAAACTTAGTGCCGAGTTGGTTATTTCGTTTCGAAATCATGGTGTCGTCGACTATACACAAGTAAGCGCAGCAGCTAAGCAAGCGCTCGGTAGCGAAGCATTACCAACAGACCTTACTCTTTTGCTAGATCATAAAATAAGACATATCCTAGTCGACGAATTTCAGGATACCTCTCAACTACAACTTGACTTACTTAAAACGTTGGTTGGAGGCTGGGAATCAACGGATCAACGCTCATTATTTCTCGTGGGAGACCCAATGCAATCCTGCTACAGCTTTCGAAACGCAAACGTCGGAATTTATCTTGATGTTCAACAGAAGGGGTTGCCTAATTTAAAAATAGAATCTTTACATCTTGAGGTTAATTTTAGATCAAGCTTAGGTGCGATCGCTTGGGTCAATAGCCATTTCAAAACAGCATTCCCTTCGAAATCAAATCTATCCACCGGAGCTGTTCCCTATTCCAGCGCAATTCCGATTAGGTCCTCAAATCTAAAAGACGCTGTAACCACTGACATTATAACCTATAGAAGTGAACAAAGAATCAACGCAAAAAATGCTGAAGCTTTGACTGTCATAAATGCCATTAAAGAGATTACGGAAACCTCCCCTAACGAAAGTATCGCTATACTCATCCGAAACCGCAGACATCTTACTTCTATAATTCCTGAGCTTGACAGACACCAAATAAATTGGGAATCCAATGAGATTGATAACATGGGAGAGGTGCAAATAGTTGAGGATTTACTCAATCTCACTAGGGCATTACTCAACCCTCATCATAAACTATCTTGGCTTGGTCTTCTTCGCGCACCGTGGGTTGGCTTGAGAATTTCAGATCTGCATACAGTGGCACAAAACTCAATTACCCAATCAGTTTTGAATTGTTTAAGGAATTTAAATTCCCTACATGGGTTAACCGATGATGGAAAAAAGCGGCTAGAAAACTTTACAAACTGTATCCAACACTCCATGGATTACCGTTATCAAATTCCTCTAGTAGAATTGGTTGAAAGTACATGGAGGCTGCTGCATGGGGATATCATGATAGAAACTGACAAAGAGAGAGTCAGTGTCAGACAGTATTTTGATCTTCTTGAGAATCATAGCTCTTCCGGAGGTATCACCGACTTCAACTCCTTCCAGGAAAAGATTCGAAATTCATTAATCACTTTTTCAGCCCAGAAACCCCAGCAATCCGATAAATTGCCGGTACAAGTATCAACCATCCATAAAGCGAAAGGACTTGAATTTGACCACGTTATAATTCCCGGCTTGGCTAATGCCTCAAAAAATGAAGAAAAGTCATTACTTTTATGGCACGAGAGATTAAATAATGCCGGTGAGCCACGATTATTAGTCTCTTCGATTAACTCCTCTGGGAGTGAAGAAAATGATGTGTATAACTTGATCAAACATGAAAAGAAGTACAAAAAACTACTTGAGGATACTCGTCTTCTGTATATTGCAATAACTCGAGCGAAATTATCGGTAAAGTTAATTGCCACTGTATCTTTGAATAATAAAAAGGAGCTGACAATACCGTCAAATAGCTTGTTGGCACGAATCTGGAGAGAGATTGAAAGCGAGTCAAGGGGACTCAAAATTTTATCCTGTGATGACCTCCTTAAAAGTTCCAGCCAGAAAAATATCCGAAACTCTTATGGTTTTCCTATTCCAACTCCATTGCGCCGATTTAAAAATACATCTAGCCTAGCTGACTCTGCAAAAAGATTTCTTGAAATTAAAACACTATCAGGAATAGATACTGGGAAACCTGCTAAATTTAATGACAGTTATAGCAGAAATACAATCGACACAAAAATCGGAGAGCTTATACATGAAGTACTAGAAGATTATGCGATGGACGGAAATAAATCCACTTTTCTGGGCAAATTAACTTGCAGAAAAACCCATTGGAAGAGACAGCTTCAAAATTACACTACCAACGAAATTGCGATAAATAAATCAGTCGGATTCATATTTAAGTCAATTGAAAATTGTGTGACAAATAGTGATTTGAATTGGATATTTGATGAATCGAATAATACTGGGCAAAGTGAGCTTGAAATTTCTTGGTCGCAAAACGGCAAAATCAGAACGTATATTGTTGATCGGACTCTTATCGACAAGAAAGGGGTTCGTTGGATAATTGACTACAAAACCGGACTTCCACAAGACGAATCAATAGAAGACTTCATTAGACATCAAAGAAAACTTCATGCGCCTCAATTACAAAGGTACAATGAGGTATTTAAAACATTGGAAAAAAGGAAAACCAAAAAAGCTATCCTATTAACCTCAATTACTCAGTTAGTAACAATTTAACCTTGCATACTTGGCTACAGTAATCTTTGTCATTGACAATTTAGGTGCCAGATCGACTAACCAAACTGTCTATACCATCAACCGTTGTCGTTGGAAACGCAAAATCAGCTTTATGAGAATGGACAATCTGAATAATCCTTAACATAACATCTTGCTTTATCTCATGGTAACGAATCCAGTTGGTTGTTTTTGTAAAAGTATATATAAAAAAATCTAACGAAGAGGCAGAGTAGGCATTGAAGTTTACGATGAGTGTTTGGCTCGAATCAATCTCCTCATGTTTTTCCAACATTGATTTTACCTCAGTAACAATATCACCCATCTTACTCGCATCCTGATACCGAATACCGATCGTTTCCTTGATCCTCCGATTGCTCATACGGGACGGGTTTTCTACCGTCAGAGTGGTGAACACGGAATTAGGTATGTAAAGCGGGCGTTTATCGAAGGTTCTAACTACTGTCAGCCTCCAGCCAATGGTTTCCACTGTACCCTCTATCTCTCTATCTGGTGACCGAATCCAATCTCCAATCGTAAAAGGCCTATCTAAATAAATCATAAGTCCACCGAAAAAATTGGATAATAGATCTTGTGCCGCAAAACCGACCGCTAGACCACCAACGCCACCAAAAGCCAGAAGTGCGGTTATCTCTATCCCAACAGTTGGTAAAGCTACCAGAACCGAGCTGATTACAATGGAAAGCCTAAGTAATTTTGCGAGTGCTAGAAGAGTGGTTGGATCAATGCTACCTTGATCAGAAGACTCTTCTTTCTCAAGTTTCGTAAGTATTCTGGACTCGGATAATGAGATGAATCTAATCAGAAAAACCGCAACTAGGGTTATAAATACTAGCTGTCTTACCAGATCTAGGTTTTCAGGGGAAAAAAGTTCTGTCTGAAAATATCCATCGCTGATTTCTATCATCCAGGCAATTCCAAAAATAAGGATGAAATAGCTCAACGGCTTCCGAGCAGCTTCGAGAAGTGCGTCATCCCATACATTTTGAGTCTTCTGAAGATGTTTGCCTAATACTCTTAATAAACGCATCGCAGCATACCTGACGATTAGCGTAGCTGTCACAACGACAAATACCTCAAGACCCCAGCCAAGTTCAGCTATTCGCCCCAAAGATAACCAGTCCATATTACTCCCCTTAACTTAATCCTCAAAATACGAACGTATTGTTTGCACACGACTGTTCCACAATTCTTGTTCGAATAAATTATGAATTTTTCGAGAAGGTTTTGCGCGCACGGCTTGCATATTAACATTTTTTACTATGGATTCTGACTCCAACCAGTTCGCTATTTCTCCGGCAGACTCTTGATCGTTACAAACAAGAACCATATCGCAGCCCGCAGCTAGAGCACGCTTCGCCCTGTCTACTGGGGCAGGAATCGCTTTCGCCGCAGCCATCGTCAAATCATCTGAAAATACCACCCCTTTAAATTGTAACTCTCCGCGCAATTTGTCTTTAATCCAAACTTCGGAAAATCCGGCTGTAAATTCATCAACACTCGGATAAAGAACATGAGCAGGCATAATTCCATCCAAGAATTCTATAAGTTGTGCGAATATACTAAAATCACTATCTCTAATTTCCTCCCAAGGCCTGACATCGACCGGAAGTTCAAAGTGAGAATCGGCATGAACAGTTCCATGACCTGGATAGTGCTTACCGCAAGCACTCATGCCTGCCTCGCGAAGTCCTGAAATATACGATTTCGCTAAGCGAACAACTACCTCGGGGCTCGAAGAGAATGAGCGATCACCGATTACCTCGCTACTCATGTTTTGAATGTCAATTACTGGAGCAAAGCTCAGATCTATATCATACGAAATGAGTTCTGAAGCCATAATCCATGCGCTTATCTTTGAAAGAGACTCAGCGAGTTGTGGTTTATCACTATATAGTTTCCCTATACTTCCAAGACTTGGAAGACGCACAAATCCCTCTCGGAAACGTTGAACTCGACCACCTTCCTGATCTACTGCGATTAAAATATCGCGTTTAATATCCCTAATTGACGCGACAAGCTCTCGAAGTTGTGACGGAGATTCATAATTACGGCTGAATAAGATCAATCCACCTGTTGAGTCTCTTTGAAGTAAATCCTTTTCTATACTAGTCAGTGATTTCCCCTTTATATCCAACATTAATGCGCCAAGCGAGGATACAGCATTCATTAACGAGGTCCGATTAGTATGTAATTTGAAATAATTTCTGATATTAACATTAAAATTTTCGCCATAGTCTCAATAGGTTATCAGGAATTCCTCAAGTTATCTTGCTATCGACAGATAACTGTATATAATTACAGTACCAAATTCCTGGAAGTTACCATGAAAAATTTAACGATTAAGCAGCAACAAATCCTTGATTACATCAAAGAGCACTTGAATTTAACTGGTTTTCCGCCAACTAGATCAGATATAGCTAATGAAATGGGGTATAAATCCCCCAACGCAGCTGAAGATCATCTACGAGCATTGGCTCGTAAAGGCGCTATAGAAATCATACCAGGCACATCGCGAGGTATACGACTCCCTATCAGCGAACAATTAGGCCTGCCGATAATAGGCCAGGTCGCTGCTGGTTTTCCTATCTTAGCGGAAGAATCAATCGCGGCTTACTCGGAGGTTCCATCAAACTTTTTTACTCCTTCCGCTGACTATTTGCTGACTGTAAAAGGCTCCAGTATGGTGGACATCGGGATTTTTGAGGACGATTTACTTGCAGTTCATAAAACAGACCATGCTGTTAATGGCGATATCGTAGTAGCTCGTATCGACGATGAAGTCACAGTAAAGCGTTTGGAATATCAGAAAGGAAATTCGACGGTAAAACTAATTGCGGAGAACCCAGACTTTGCGCCAATCATTTTTGATGTTGAGAATAAAGATTTTTTTATAGAGGGCATCTCTGTCGGAGTAATCCGCAGATCACTATAATATTTTTAGAGCATCACTGTCGGCTCACGGCTTGGTTACTTCCCACTTACCTTTTCGGTAGAAAGCTTTCCAGCCTGTGGCTTTCTTATTAACCTCACTTTGAACATATTGTTCTTTGGTCTTTCTACTGAATCTTACTAATGTCTTATTCCCAGAGTCATCTTGGGCTGGCGCATCAAAGAGATGTGAGTATTTGGGGTCTATCTCTGTCTTATGCGGCAGCAATTCTTCTACTAACGGAGCACGAGTTTCTCGATTACGAGGGAATTTGCTTGCAGCTAGAAACAGACCCGACGCTCCATCGCGAAGAATATAGTGATCATCAACAGTAGAGCATTGAAGTTCGGGCATTGGGACAGGATCCATTTTAGGTGGTGCGGCTTCACCATTTCTCAATAACTTTCTTGTGTTTTTACATTCCTCTCCAGTACATCCAAAGTACTTTCCAAAGCGTCCAGTTTTCAGCTGCATATCCAACCCACACTTGTCGCATTCAATCACAGGCCCTTCATAGCCTCTGATTTTGAAAACGCCCTCTTCAACCCCGAATCCGTCACAGTCTGGATTATTTCCACAAACATGAATTTTACGATTTTCATCGATCAAATAAGCATCCATTGCGGTATTACATTTCACACATCTTTGCTTCTTTCTTAATAGAACATTCTCCTGTTCTTCAGCCTCTTCGGCTGTATCAGTTCTAATCGCTTCATCTCCTGGTGTCAGATTTAAAGTACTCTTACACCGTTCTTTTGGAGGCAAGGCGTATCCGGAACAACCTAGGAAAACGCCCGTTGAAGCGGTTCTAATTTGCATGTGTCGGTTGCAGTCTGCTTTGGGACATATAATTGATGTTTCTGTTGGATCATTTTTTCGCATGCCTCCATCAACAGATTGCGCCTCTTCCAATTGACGGTTGAAATCTATGTAAAATTCATCTAGTAAGTTCTTCCAATCCTTACGACCGGAAGCGACTTCATCCAAAGATTCTTCCATCTTAGCAGTGAAATCATAGTTCATTAGATTACTAAAACTTTCTTGGAGTCGCTCCGCAACTATATCTCCCATTTTCAGGGCATAAAATCGCTTACTTTCGACTCTGACATAACCACGATCTTGAATTGTAGAAATAATGGCTGCATAAGTGGATGGTCTGCCAATTCCTTTCCTTTCAAGCTCTTTAACTAAGCTCGCTTCCGTATATCTGGGAGGTGGCTTTGTAAAGTTTTGAAAAGGTTCTAAGCTTTCTAATACAAGAGGATCACCCACGTTGATATCGGGAAGAACAATATCTTCCTCTTTACTGGGCATTACTTTTAAATAACCATCAAACTGCATAATTCTGCCTTTCGTGCGAAGCTCATATTTATTGCAGAGGACCGCGACATTCGTACTCAAATATTTTGCCGAAGGCATCTGACTCGCAACAAAATATTGCCATATAAGCTGATACAACCTGACAGCATCGTTCTCTACGTTATTTAGATCTTTAGGCAAAACATCGACATCGGAAGGACGAATAGCTTCATGAGCCTCCTGTGCGCCGTCTTTTGAGCTGTATATTTTTGGCTTTTCTGGAAGATAGTCATTGCCAAAATTTGAATCAATATAATGTCTGCAAGACTCGAGTGCTTCGGTGCTTAAGTGTGTTGAGTCTGTGCGCATGTACGTTATGTAGCCTGCCTCATACAAGCGTTGAGCGAGCAGCATAGTCTTTTTAACTCCAAAGCCAAGGCGAGTACTCGATGCCTGCTGCAGTGTTGATGTAATTAATGGCGGCTTTGGTTTTGAGGATGTTGGGCGATCATCTCTTCTTAGGACCTCGAACTCGTTATCATTTAATAGTTTAAGAGCTTCGTCAGCTGATGCTTTGTTGTTTGGTCTAAAGTTATGATCATCATCTTTTACGACCTGAAACCTTACCGAATCATCCGATGTAGTCTTGAGTTGTGCAAATATTTCCCAGTATTCTTCTGGAATAAACGCTCGAATATCTTGTTCGCGCTCAACTACAAGCCTCACGGCGACGGACTGGACTCGCCCCGCTGACAAACCTCGCGCCACTTTCTCCCAAAGTAAAGGCGATACCATAAACCCGACGACACGGTCTAAAAAGCGCCTAGCTTGCTGAGCTTCAACATAACGCATATCAACTTCGCCAGGATCAGAAAACGCATCCTCTACAGCACGCTTCGTAATTTCATTGAATACAACTCTTTTGAATCGAGTCTGATCTCCACCTATAGATTCTCTCAAATGCCAAGCAATAGCCTCACCCTCCCTATCTAAATCAGTCGCTAGATAGATTTGATCGGCGTTTTTCGCAGCCTTTTTCAGGTCAGAGACTACTTTTTCTTTACCGGGCAATACATGATAGTTTGCCTTCCATCCTTTCTCAGGATCTACCCCCATGCGAGCTATAAGTTGTTGTTTCGCTTTCTTTTTTTTATGGATAATTTTTTCTTCAGGGCTCATTTTGCGAGTTAATGCCGCTGCTGCAGCCCTTGCTT
>CACAEJ010000009.1 GCA_902531515.1 uncultured Pseudohongiella sp. | reverse complement strand
AAATCTTTGACAACAGATAACGCGACATCTGCCTCTAAAAGCGCCCTTCGAACATCTCCGAGCGCCTCCTGAATATTGTTATCTGTAAGAGTAGATTTTCCGGTCAGCGATTGAAGCGCTCCGGAGAGGCGTTTACTTAAACTATCAAACATATTTAGACTCTGATTGTTAAACACTGAGCATAGTATAGACAAGACCGGTATCAGGCACCATCGGTCATGATGTAAATTCAGAACATACAGTACAGCAACTTATCATAGTCAAAAAGGGCTTCACCCAAGATAGACTATATGCGACACTTTCAACCTAATGCCGATTTGGTGAATAAATGCAAATTACTGTCACATCAGGGATTTTAGCGATTTCATTTTATTTGATAGCCTTGACCGTTCAAGGTTTAACGGTTATTTCAAATAAAGACAGGGATGATAAAGTTTTCTTATTCGGCATATTGGCTGTTATTTTTCATGGATTTAGCGTGTATGGTATTATTCGTACAAGCGAAGGGTATCAATTTGGATTTTTTGAAATATCTACACTAATATCTTTCTCTATTTCCTCCTTAGTATTGATAAGTAGTATACGAAAACCTCTCGAAAACTTATTCCTGTGCTTATTCCCCTTGGCAATGATAGCTATTGCCATGTCATTCATAATGCCGAGCGCTTTCCCCGCTACTGATCTAAATGTTGGTTTAGCTACGCATGTTCTAACTTCAGTACTAGCGTACAGCTTTATAACTATAGCTGCGCTTCAAGCGGTCTTTCTGGCATTTCAAAACCGCCAACTGAAAAATCACGTTACGGGCGGAGTGATCAGTAAGTTTCCACCGCTTCAGGACATGGAGTTGTTTCTTTTTGAATTGCTTTGGGTTGGTCAATTACTGCTAAGCTTAGGAATACTTGCAGGATTTCTATTTATCGAAGACATTTGGGGTCGAGATGGCGTCATTCATAAAACTTTTTTCTCGATGCTTGCGTGGATCGTATTCGCCACCCTTCTTTGGGGCCGTCACTATATAGGTTGGCGAGGGACATCTGCGATTCGCTGGACACTGATTGGTTTTACTTTTCTGATTATCGGTTTTTACGGGTCTAAGTTCGCACTTGAATTTCTCCTAAGTTAATCAGTACATCTGATCGTTTAACATCAAACTTAGAAGCTGCGAATGATTTCAGTCTCCCCTGGCACGATTTTATCTAACGACATGAATGTATGTGATTCGATATGGTTAATCCTAGCATCCAGGCTTTTTACTGAAAGGGCCAGTACGTATGGTTCCAATGTTTTAATCTGCCATACCTGCCATTTAGCGGGGTCCTGCTCTGTAAGTACAAATTGCATATCTAATTTATCTGATGTTGGAAAAGTAAACTTTACCTTTGAAAGAAAACCCGACAGACCAACACCTTGAGCTTTCAATACAGACTCTTTCAATGTCCATAACTCATAAAACCTTTTAGTCTGTAGTGACATCTTTAAATTGCTAAGATCTTGGAACTCTCGCGGAGAAAAATAACGCTCAGCAATCTTTAGTATCCCTCTTTTTTCATTTACCAATTCTACGTCTACGCCCAAATCTCGAACTCTACCTACTGCTACGACCAAACGATTATAAGAATGTGAAAGGTTAAAGAAGAAAGATGCCGGGTTGCTAGAACCAAGAAAAAGCTTGCCTTGAGTATCAGTATGGAAGTTGAAATCTGAGGGCGAACCGTCAAAGTACTTGGATAAAGTCAACTTTAAAATAATGCGGCCTAAAACAAAATGCTCCTGCTGGCGACGAGATTGATAGCGCCGCATTCGATTGATTTCCTCTGAGTTAAGCCATTCAGCACACTCTCTATAAACAAGACAAAGATCAAAATCTTTCAAGTTAGCGAACCATAAATGAACTTGAGACCCTCCTAATTCTTTCAACGCTGATAACCTTTTTTCTTGGAGGTGTAGTAATTTAATTTGATGACCGAACCATGAATATATTTACCTTGCATTGTGCTAACGCGAAAATAGTTAATTAGCCGACAAATAAAAAGTGATTCATTAATTATTTTGAAGTTTTTCTGCATTTTGACGAATGAAGTCTGCTAACAAAAAATACTCATCTCGCCTTGGATCCGACTTTCTCCATGCCAAGCCTATCTCTCGACTTACATTTTCGTTAGTGAATTTTCGCAGTTGTAACTTGGTCTCTCCGAGAACATCCGCAGCGACTGCTATTTGAGGTAAAAGCGTTACACCCAAGCCATTTGCTACCATATGAACTAGGGTGTGCAGGCTAGTGCCTTGATAAACCAAATTAGTATCCGCTTTCTCTAACTTACATGCCTCTAGTGCATGATCTCTCAGACAATGACCTTCCTCGAGGAGCAGAAGACTCTGCCCTTGCAATTGCGATTGCTTAACTTGCTTGGATTTTTCTAGCTGATGACCTGCAGGCAGACAAAGTAAGAATTCATCTTTAAATAGACTGACCGTGTCCATTTCAGGCAAGGAATATGGAAACGCCAAAATGATTAAGTCTAACTCACCCTGCTGGAGATGCCGGTACAACTTTGCACTCAGATCTTCCTTTAGGTAAAGACCAAGCTTAGGATAACTTTCCCTCAGTTCTTTCAATAATCCAGGCAGAATGAATGGTCCGATGGTCGGGATAACACCAAGTCGAATGTCTCCAGTCAATACATCTTGACTCATCTTGGCTAAACTGACGAAATCCTCTATTTCACCTAGTATCTTTCTAGCCTGATCTAGTAATTTTTCACCGGAGGGTGTAATTAAAACTGACTTTTTACTGCGCTCAAAGATAATGACTCCAAGCTGAGACTCTAAGTCCTGAATCGCAGCGCTGAGCGTTGACTGAGTCACAAAACATGCTTCCGCAGCCTTGCTAAAATGCTTATATTCCGCAACAGCGCAAATATAGCGTATTTGTTTTATCGAGGGGGACATGCGAAACGATACTAATCGATAAAACCGATTGATGCATTAAAAAAAACAATTAGATTTGATTAAACTCAAACCGTAAACTGTACCTATTAGCTGGACAAACGACCATGTACCCGCTAACTATATTTTAAAACAGCTAGACAAAATGGGAGAAAGATATGGCTCTAAAAGGCTCTAAAACTGAAGAAAATTTGAAAGCAGCTTTCGCTGGAGAATCACAAGCAAACAGACGATACCTGTATTTCGCTCAAAAGGCCGACGTTGAGGGTTACAACGATGTATCCGCATTATTCCGATCTACGGCGGAAGGTGAGACAGGACACGCTCATGGTCACCTTGAGTATCTTGAAGCAGTCGGTGACCCCGCTACTGGCCTGCCCATTGGTAACACTGAAAGTAATTTAAAGGCGGCAGTCGCTGGAGAAACTCACGAATATACGGATATGTATCCAGGGATGGCGAAGGACGCCCGAGATGAAGGATTTGAAGAGATCGCTGATTGGATGGAGACACTAGCTAAGGCTGAGCGATCGCACGCAAATCGTTTTCAGAAAGCTTTAGATTCTCTAGAAGACTAAAACGCATCTGAGCCTGCCGTCCCTGCGGGCGGCAGCAAATCAACTAGTGAAAATTGGAGCACTTGATGGCCGATATCGGCAGAGAAGGCGGCATTGAGGCGCCTACGCGTAATCCTTTAAATCAAAACGACCCTGACTTCTGGGACGACGATAGTCTAAACCGAGAATTAGAACGCGTTTTCGACATCTGCCACACATGTAGACGATGCGTAAGCCTGTGCAACGCTTTCCCAACGCTTTTTGATTTGATAGATGAGTCAGAGACGATGGAGGTAGATGGGGTATCCAAGGCTGATTACGATAAAGTCGTTGACCAGTGCTATTTGTGTGACCTTTGCTATCTTACCAAATGTCCATATGTGCCGCCGCATGAATGGAACGTGGACTTTCCTCATCTCATGCTAAGATCTAAAGCGGTCAACTACACCAAAGGGAAAGCCAAATTCCGAGATAAGCTCATAACCAGTACAGACATGATCGGAAAGGTAGCTTCTAAACCAGTCTTGAATGAAATTATGAAATGGGGAACCAAGTCAAAAGTTGCACGAAAAATTCTCGATAAAACCCTTGGAATTCATGAACAAGCAAACATCCCGCCGTATCAAAAAAAAACTGCCAGGAGTAAGTTGGAGTTTGTCAATGACAGTCCGAGTAAGTCAGAATCTGGTCGTGTGGAAAACAGCGATGAATCAGTCGCTTTATTTTCCACCTGTTATTGCAACTACAATGAGCCATCTATTCTTGATAGTTTACTGAAAGTATTAACACATAATGGAATTTCAACGGAATTATTGAAAAGAGAACATTGTTGCGGAATGCCAAAATTAGAGCTTGGTGACCTCAAGTCAGTCTCTCGATTGAAGGACCTTAACATCCCAATATTATATGAAGCAGTTCAGAGAGGCCTGAAGATAATTGCTACCGTGCCGTCCTGTGTCTTGATGTATAAGCAAGAACTCCCGTTAATGTTTCCTGAAGATGACCGGGTAGCCGCTGTTGCGAAAGCTTTTTGCGACCCTTTTGAGTTCTTGTATGCACTTCATAGAAATTCAAAGTTGAATACCAACTTCAAAAACACTCTTGGAGCTGTCAGTTACCACGTTGCATGCCATCAACGAGTTCAAAATATTGGACCAAAGACAAAACAAATTTTAGAACTCATACCAAACACCAATGTAACAAGCATTGAGCGATGTTCCGGTCATGATGGGACTTACGGTATCAAAAGCGAAACATTAAAATATGCGAATAAAATAGCCGCTCCTGTTGTCAGACAAATCAAAGCTCATGAGCCTGATCATTACGGTAGTGATTGTCCTGTTGCTGGGAAGCATCTCGAGCAAAACATAGATATTGAACAAGCAACTATCCATCCGTTGGAAATGCTTTGCAAAGCTTACGGGGTCTAGGATAGCTGGCACATCAAAATTTTTAACAGGTTGAACAATGAAAAAAATTTCCGTCTCTGACTTACTTGCCAATAAGATTTACGAAGAGCAACGAACCGCTTTCCGACAATCTATTATGGAGCACAAAAAGACTAGGCGAGTTCAAATCGGTCCAAATATGATGCTTCATTTTGAAGACTACATGGTAATGCGATACCAAGTCCAAGAATTAATGCGAACGGAAAAACTTATCGAGAAAGAGGATATTATCGAAGAACTATCCGCATACAATCCATTAATTCCTGATGGAACGAACCTTAAAGCAACAATGATGCTTGAGTACCCGAATCCAGAAGAGCGTCAACAGCGTCTAAAGCAACTCATCGGAGTAGAAGAACTTATTTCTATCGAAATTGAAGGACACGATAAAGTTTACCCAATTGCAAATGAAGACTTACCACGATCTACCAATGAAAAAACATCAGCAGTTCACTTTCTAAGATTCGAATTCAATGACGAAGCAATTGATTCCGCCAAGAGTGGTGCCAATTGGTATATACATAGCGAACATCTCTCGTATCAGCACACGCGCGGCCCCGTAGAGCGACAAATAACGCAGTCTCTTGTTAGAGATTTTTCTTGATGCTGCAACCCTAACTTGGAACAAAATCATTGTCGATGGGCTTTGCATCAGCTAATATCTTCAGCCCGTAGCAATTTGTAATGATAGCGGAGTCCCATGTCTTTTTTAAAGAGAACCGTACCCATAATAACAATTCTCATATCTGTCCCACTAACGCTTAAATCACAGACAAGCAATTTTGAGAGAACTCTCACTCAAACCTCAATTAAGGAAATCCATTCGATCAATTTTGGTATCGATCAAAACGAGATCGAAGAAATTAGACGAGCTATGAAAACTGCAGTAGACGGCGAATTTATTCCCGGCGCACTGCTACTTGTCGGTAATAGTGATGGGATCGGACTACTCGAAACAGTTGGAATACAGAGTTCAACAGAAAATACACCTGTGAATAAAGACACTATATTTCGAATTTTTTCGATGACTAAACCAGTCATAAGTGTTGCCATTATGACAATGGTTGAGGATGGCCTAATTGAACTAAACGACCCTCTAGAGAAGTACATCCCTGAGTTCGCTAATTTACAAGTTATCGATAATGAAACAGGTATGATCAGCGCGGCTGAGTCTTCAATAACAATCGAAAATTTACTGACTCATCAATCAGGAATTATTCAAGCGATCTTTTCTCCGAATAGTGATTTGGGAAAAAGGTATGCAGCTGAATTAAGAGGTGATTTTTCCGCCCAAGAATTTGCAGCAAAGTTAGGAACACTTCCCGTCTATTTTGAACCAGGCTCCGCATGGCATTACGGTCACTCGACGGATGTACTCGGAGCTGTCCTGGAAATTGCCGGCGGCGAAACACTCGACATTATTTTAGAGGAAAGAATTTTTACTCCTCTTGGCATGGACGAAACTGGCTTCTGGGTTCCAAAAAGTAAAAAATATCGAATTGCCGAAGCAGCTCAGGGTACGCGACTCGGCGACAACACTGTCCCTCGAAAAATGCTCTCCGGAGGTGGAGGACTTAATTCTACTACAGAGGATTATGTGCGATTCGCTGAAATGCTTCTGAATGGAGGAACGTATCGAGGCAACCGCGTTATCAAAGAAACAACTCTAAACTTAATGCGAGAAAAAAAGATTCAGGATGACGTCTCCAGGGAATATTTCTTTTACGGTGACCGTGGAGACTGGGGTCTAGGATTTCACTTGCAGCCTACTACAGAAAGCGAAGATGGGCCTCACAACTTTGGATGGAGGGGAATAGCCGGAACTTATTTTGCGGTAGACATTGAGAACGATTTCTACATGATATATATGGAGCAAAAAAGAGGAGGTCCAACTGCGCCATTCAACGCAAATGTTGCAGGTCGAATGGTCTACGAAGCAATGATGAACTAGCGTGCAGCTTCTGGAAAGCAAATAAGACCAAATCACATGAAATATTGTCCACATTGTTCTGCCAGCCTCACTCTTCGAACCCCGGAAGGAGACAATCGCGCTCGATATTGTTGTGACTCTTGTAACGCCATCTTGTATCAAAACCCAAAAAATGTCGTTGGGGTCCTGCCTGTATACGGAGATAAAATTTTACTATGTAAGAGAGCTATTGAACCGAGGAAGGGCAAATGGACACTTCCGGCCGGTTTTATGGAAAATGGCGAATCCTCACTTGAAGGTGCTATTCGAGAAACAAAAGAAGAAGCCGGAGCCGAATTGGCCATCAAATCGGATAGCTTATATACGCTTTTCAATTTACCCACTATCAGTCAGGTCTACATTTTTTTTAGAGCCGAGCTTTCTAACTTAAAATTTTCCCCTGGAATTGAGTCCGAAGATGTCTCATTATATAAAGAAAGTGATATACCTTGGTCCGAGATAGCCTTCCCTGTAGTGAAGACAACAATTGAAAAATACTTTGAAGACAGACGTTCTGGATCCTTCCCTGTTCGCATGTTCACAGTACGTCATCACGCGGATAGATCGATTTCAACAGAACTAGTTAGTTGCAGTGACGTTCAGACGACGGACACCAACCGGATTACAGAGTAAGCCACCTCTTCGTAGGGATGCGAATCTTTGAGAGCAAAAATTACCTCTGGCAGGAACTGCTCCTCACAAACCATTTCCACTTTATATTCTGAAACAGTCTCGATTGATTCTTTGCTTCCTATAAAGGGATGACTGCCCTCTTGCGCCCGAAACTGGCCTTGACCCAGTGTTTGCCAAGCACAAGAATCATAAGCTCCAACTCGGCCTGCACCGGCTTTAAACATTGCTTCTTTGACCATCTCCAGGTGAGCTCCTGGAATATAGAATTCGATCTTATGAAGATTTAGGTTTGGGTTTTTCATGTTAGCCAAGCCACTTCCTAGCATTTTGAAACATCCGACTGCTAGGTGCTAGTTCTCCCCAGCCATCTGGATGCCAAGAATTTTGACAAGTTCTAAAAACACGCTCCGGATGAGGCATCATTATAGTGGCGCGCCCATCTAAACTGCACATCCCAGCCAGCCCAACAGGTGATCCATTTGGATTGGATGGATACAGTGTGGCTTCTTCTCCAAAATTGTTAGCATACCTTACGCTTGTCAATCCCTCATTTATAAACGAATTAAAATGCTCTGAAGATGAGAATTCAGCCCTACCTTCACCGTGAGCCACCGCGATTGGGAAAAATGAACCATGCATTCCAGACAGAAACGCCGAGTTCGATTGCTCAATCTTCACCAAAGTAAATCTAGCCTCGAACTGCTCGGACCGGTTCTTTACAAAACTCGGCCAAGAGGAAGCCCCTGGTATCAAATCTTTTAAAATAGACAACATTTGGCAACCATTACAAACACCTAAAGTCAGCGTATTAGGACTTTGGAAAAATGATTCAAACTGCTTTCTAATGCCGTCATTAAATAAAATCGATTTTGCCCAACCGCCTCCAGCGCCAAGAACATCGCCATATGAGAAGCCACCGCATGCAACCATTACATCGAATTGACTCAATGAAACTCGGCCTTCAATTATATCCGTCATATGCACGTCAACCGCAGAAAATCCGAACAGATCAAAGGCCGCAGCCATTTCCACATGACCATTAACACCTTGCTCTCTAAGGACCGCCACTCTAGGTTTTACTCTTAAATTCAAATATGGCGCGGCAATATTTTCATTTAAATCGAAACTTAAGCTAGCACGTAACCCGGGATTATCTTTACGCAATATGGAGTCATATTCTTCTTGAGCACATTCTGAATTGTCTCGTATATTTTGTATATGAAAGTTTGTTTCAGACCAAACTCTCTGAAGAGAAATTCGGTTTTCACTGAATAATGTCTTTTGACCCAACCTAATATTAAAATTATCAGAGTTGTTTAAGTTACCGATTCGATGTAAGCAATCTTTTAAATTGAATTCCTCCGCACAAACAGAAACACGCTTCAAGCTTTCTTCGGAAACTTGTATGACTGCACCAAGCTCTTCGTTGAAAAGAAAATCAATCAAAGAATTTTTAGACGTTAAATTTTCTAGCTGTAAATCAATGCCGGAATGGGCTGCAAAACACATTTCTGCTATTGACACAAATAACCCGCCATCTGATCTATCATGGTAAGCAAGTAATTCAGTTTCCTTTCGGCAAGTCTGAATAAAGCCGAAAAAGTTAACCAAATCTTGTGGATCGTCTAAGTCGGGAGCGTCATCTCCTAACTGTCTGTATACTTGAGACAAAGCAGAACCCGCTATACGATTTTTACCTCGCCCAAGGTCGAGTAAAAGCAGACTAGTCTCCCCTTCAGATGTTTTCAACTCAGGCGTTATAGTCGTTCGCACATCCGCCACAGGAGCAAATGCCGAAATGACTAGCGATAAGGGTGAGGTATTACTTTTTTCTTGTCCGTCTACCTTCCAAACAGTCCTCATAGACATGGAATCTTTCCCTACAGGTATACAAATCCCTAACTGGGGGCATAACTCCATGCCAACCGCCCGGACGGTATCGTATAGCTTAGCGTCTTCATAGCCATAACCGGCAGCGACCATCCAGTTGGCGGAAAGCTTTATGTCTGTTAAATCACTTACCGCAGCCGAGCTAATATTTGTTATGGCCTCAGCGATAGCCATCCGGCCCGATGCTGCCGGATTAATTAACGACAACAAAGGTCGCTCTCCCATGGCCATAGCCTCACCAGAATATCCAACGAAGGAATTTGCAGTTACAGCAGCATCTGCAACAGGCACTTGCCATGGGCCTACCATTTGATCTCTACAGACTAGGCCAGTGATCGTCCGGTCTCCTATCGTTATAAGAAAACTCTTGTCGGCTACTGAAGGTAGGGAAAGCACTCTCTTTACTGCATCGGCAAGTTCTACTCCTTTCGTACTAAATTTCTCTGATATTTTTTCCCCAGAAAAGACATTCTTAGCAATTTTAGGTGGTTTTCCAAATAGTAACTCCATGGGTAAATCAATTGGCTTGTTTTCAAAGTGAGAATCAATCAGTTCGATTCGCTTCTCCTCAGTCGCATCTCCTACTACAGCGAATGGACACCGCTCTCTCGCACAGATACTCTCGAATCGATTAAGAAAGTTCGGCGAGACGGCAAGCACGTAACGCTCTTGTGATTCATTGCACCAAATTTCCAGAGGTGACATCTGCCTCTCAGCGTTCGGTATATTTCGTAGATAAAACTTACCTCCACGACTGCCGTCTTTCACAAGTTCGGGTAGCGCATTCGAAAGTCCTCCGGCACCCACATCATGAATAAACGCGATAGGATTATTCTCGCCAAGCTGCCAACACTGATCTATCACCTCTTGGCAACGTCTTTCCATTTCAGCGTTTTCCCTCTGGACTGAAGCAAAATCTAAATCCTCATTACTCGCTCCAGAAGCCATTGAAGAAGCTGCCCCACCACCCAAGCCGATCAACATAGCGGGGCCACCTAATACAATTAACTTTGCGCCTACGTCTATCTCTCCTTTTTTAATATGATTTTCTTTAATATTTCCAAAACCACCAGCGATCATAATGGGTTTGTGATATCCCCTTACCTCTGCATCTCCGTCTTCATTAACAAACCGATCTTCTATGGTTCTAAAGTATCCACATAAATTGGGCCGCCCAAATTCGTTATTAAACGCAGCACCGCCTATCGGGCCATCTATCATTATCTCTAAAGCCGAAGCGATTTGAGCCGGTTTACCGAAATCTTCTTCCCATGGCTGAGGTAGATTAGGTATTTTTAGATTAGAGACACTAAAACCTGTCAGACCTGCCTTAGGTTTTGCCCCACGACCGGTAGCACCTTCGTCACGAATTTCCCCTCCCGAGCCGGTTGAAGCTCCCGGAAAAGGGGCTATCGCTGTTGGATGATTATGCGTTTCCACTTTCATGAGAATGTGAATCTGCTCGTCACTGAATACATATTCCTTTGAAGTTGGATCGGGGTAAAAGCGAGAACCAGAATAGCCTCGCATGACCGCGGCGTTATCAGAATAGGCCGAAAGCACACCTCTAGGCGAAGTCCGCTTAGTGTTTCGGATCATGCCAAATAAGGTTTGTGGTAGATGTTCACCGTCAATTGTCCAGTCAGCATTAAATATCTTGTGACGACAATGCTCTGAATTTGCCTGAGCAAACATCATGAGCTCTACATCGTTGGGATTGCGGCCCAACGCTTTAAATTGTTCATATAAATAATCTATTTCGTCCTCTGCCAAAGCGAGACCCATAGTCGTATTAGCTTCATGCAGAGCGTGTTTGCCTTGGGTAATGTCTATGGACCGGATGGATTTTGGATTTGCTGATGAAAAAAGTTGCTTCGCCTCCAAAATTTCGCTTACGACAACTTGAGTCATGCGATCATGTAAGTATTTGTCTATATTCTTAATCGTATTCTCTGAGGGATCCTCTGTTATTCCAATATAGAATAAGATACCTCTTTCAACGCGAGAGATATTCAATAAGCCGCAATTGTGAAGTATATCGGTGGCCTTACTCGACCAAGGCGATATTGTGCCCGCTCTGGGAATAACTAATCTTTGTATGATCGTTTCTTCATTGCTGGCCAAGGACCGACGGACATAATCTCCGCCATAAGTTAAGAGAGATCTTAAATGCTGGGCTTCAACAGCGTCAAAATCAACATCGCAGTCCACCAAGTGAACAAATTGAGAACTCAATGAATTCACTATAGGTTGAGCTGCTTTCAACGTTTGGAGTAATTTTAATGACCTAAAATCGGAAAGGGCCGCGCCCCCTAAAATCGGTTCCATCGATACTCAATCCAGAAAAATAATTCCGGCCTCAAGCCGAACTCTTAAATCAACATATTCAATGTAACAACCAAAAAGTACATTGACTATTTAACTTGACTTCTTCTGTCTCGGAAAAAGTCACTAATTAGCATCGCACATTGCTCTTCAAGAACGCCGCCAAGCACATCCAAATGATGGTTATAAAACGACTGATCAGATAGACATATTTGACTGACCAACGAGCCAGCCTTAGGTTCTTCCGCTCCAAATATCACAGCATCCACCCGTGCATGATGCATTGCCCCAACGCACATTGTGCACGGTTCAATAGTAACATAAATCGCCGTTCGCGGGAGTCGATAGTTTTGCCTAATTGCTGCTGCTTTTCGCAAAACCATAATCTCTGCATGCGCAGTAGGGTCGCTCAGACCCACAGACTGATTATGACCCTCAGCAAGCAATTTACCTGTTTCACAGTCAACTAAAACAGCCCCCACAGGTACCTCATTATTGTCTCTCGCCAAATAGGCTTGAGCCAATGCTCGTTTCATCCATCTCTCGTGCTCGCCCTCACAAACTTTCTTCAGATATTCTTTATTCATCATAAAATCCGATGCCACTGTCTCAGTACTTAAAATACTAACATTTGTATTAGCCCTCTAGTCACATTCCAGCGATCTACTGACAGCACATAGAATAAAATAACTAAAAATCGGTACCGTCCTTATATAATTCAATTGCTGTAATTACGATAAAATGCTACATCATAGTCATCAAACTAACGGTTTAGGAGAAATTAAATGTCAGAAGACGGAATCGTACTCATCAAAGGTGATCCCGAACTCGCAGCAAACTGCTATCCATCCGGTACAAAAAATGAAGCCACTGCGATGTGTCTCTGTGGCTCCGTAGAGATTAGTTTAAACACTGATGAACCATCAGTCTCTGGCTTTTGTCACTGTTGGGCTTGCCGCAGAGCTCATTCAGCACCGCTTTATCAAGTAATTTATACTGACAATGCGAACATTGATCCTGCAACGGGAAGTTTCCGAGCAGGTGAGTTTGAAATAATGATTAAAAAGGGATTTGAACTACTGAGGCCAGGGGACCCTGGTCCCGGAAATCCGAACTGGGAAAGTCAGGATGATAATCCTAATTTTGGCGGTATAGGTCGTTTATACTGCCAACGGTGCGGCGTTGTTATGATGAATGCCTTATATCAGAGACCTCATTCGATTTTTAATGACACCGATGACCCTGTGGATTTTATATCAGTTTTCCCGGGAACATTCACAGAGAAAATGAGCGAGTTCATAAAAGAATGGCAACCTACAATGCATGTACATTGCGAAAGTAGCATATTACCTTTTGATGCAATCAATGATGGTCTCGACAAATTTGCTACTTGGCCGCCACCCGAAGAGGAATAAAGTATAAAACGTCAGTTCAAAACCTGTATTATGAAGAAATCACAGAAATATCTATAGGAGAAGTATATGGACTTGAATAACCCAGACGGCACAGGTGAACTCAAAATAACGCGCATGACAATAGAACCAGATTGCGCTTCTTTCGATTTTGAAGGTCAAGTTGAAGGCTATGGTTCGGTTTTCTGTACCCATGTTTTGGAAGCTGTTGATGGTGACAGAACGAGGGGTGCTTTAAGTGGTGAAGCCAGAACGTTTCTGACTGACGGTACGCTTATATCAACCCCTCATAGAGGCACTTTTGTGAGAAGCGAATCTACCCTTAGAACGTTTTTTACTGACGCCGTTAACACCGGTGCTGTAAATTTTGTAATATGGGATATCGATATATTAACCAAACACGTTAAGGTGAGTTATTGGGAAATCGTTTCCCCAAGTTAATTACCGCAAACTAAGGGGTCACTCGCGACCCCTTTGACCCGCAAATAACTATCTAACACCTTCCCGTTTTTTTGTATATGCGTAGTAAGCCCATAACAGGCGCGCAGCAACCGCTCTCCATGGAGACCAGCTTTCCGCCATCAGTCTAATCTGCTTTTCCGTAGGCCTCTCATTTAATTCAAATAATAAGCGCCCAGATTCCTGCAAGGCTAGATCGCCGGCCGCGAATACGTCCGCTCGACCCAAACTAAACATTGCATAAATCTCCGCTGTCCATACCCCAATACCAGGTACTTGGGTCAATGTTTTTACAACTTCCCTCGTCGACATTGACCTAAGCGATTTAAAGTTGATACGTGCCTCAGCAAGCGCACGTGCGTATCTTACTTTCTGTCGACTCAATCCTAAGGCTCGCAATTCATCGTCATTCGCCCTCATAATTTTGCGTGGCCCATTCAGATTAGCTTTAACAAGACGCTTCCATATGGAATTAGCAGCGGCCACGCTTACCTGTTGACTTATGATCGCACTCAAAAGTCGCTCAAAACCCTCCGCACTCAGTCGGAGTGGCAATTCGCCCGTAACATTTAACGCATATTCAAACCTAGGCTCTATGTCTGCCAAAAACGAAGCCCCCTCATTGATACATTTCTGACTCTGTATAATTCTTTCCTCCATCGACTTAAACCTTAAGTTCTACTTTTGTGACTCCATAGGCCATCATGTCAGCTAGCTTTAAAATCTTTCTCTGGATAAATTCTAACCGGGTTATACAAGACAAATTTCTGATTAAAAAAAGAGTTAATGGATTTTGCTTCTTCAGCAAAGTGGTCGGTTTTTTCTGAAAATCTTGAATCGGTTTCACTTCACGCAGTCTTTCCATCTCTATATCTTCAAAAGCTTTATCCAAACTAGTGTGAGTTGGATTACCTGAGAGAAGTGGAACAAGGTGATTGGCGGCGACGATTGCATCTCTGAGCGCAATATTGACCCCTTGCGCCCCAACAGGATTCATAGTGTGAGCAGCATCTCCCAACAAAAGGACCCCATCGCTACTCCAAGTAGTGCACCTATCAAGCTGAACACTAAGGACAAATTTATTTGATATCTTATTTCTGTTCCTTTCCAAATGATCAGCCAGTCCTTGCGGGCATTGTCTCTGGATTTCAGAAATCCAAGCATCTTCTCCTACCTTTTTTATCTCCCCGTAACTTCCTTTAGCAATTATCCACCCAATCTGCAGTTCATCATTGTAACAAGCCGGGCAGACCATAAACCCTTTGTTAAGGATATTAACTAGCGCTGTCCCACGGTCTAAAAACTCATGAGGGTATGGTACTTTGAACCATACGACATCAATAATTTGCTTAAAGTCGAGGACCTTAAATCTGAGTTTTCGTCTAAGCATAGAATTCCTTCCATCGAATCCAATAACAGTCTTAGCTTTAACATCAAACTCTTCTCCTTTTTGAGAAACTTTTAATCCAGAAACTCTATTATTCTCACGAAGAACATCTAAGGCACGACACCCACGAAAAAACGTAAAATTATTTTTGGTCAAACTATCTTTAATCATATGTTCTAGCAACGCGGGCTGGGATACCCATCTGAGACCACCTTGTCTTCTGAACGGGAATTCAAAGCTTATTAAGGGTTCCGTCTTATTATAAACCTTGCCTCTAAGATTTTTTTGCATGGGCAGCTTCATCCTATCCAAATCGAATCCAATGCTCTTTAACGCCTCGTATCCACTCGGCATTATCCCTTCGCCTCTAAACTCGTTAGAAAATCCCGACTGCCGTTCAATCAATGCTGTACTGATACCTCTGTCAGCACAGATACTTGCTAGTGCAGCACCTCCCGGACCTGCACCACAAATCAATATGTCAAAGTTTTGTTTCTCCGTACCTAGCATAGATTCGCTAATTTTCGCCAGTAATTTATATAAGCTATTCTGATCTCTTCAGGAATATAAAATTGGCTATTATGATATTCAAAGAACTTCGCCCTTTAACTCCCCCGCAAACTCAAAGTGTCAATCAAAGATTCATAAGCCTTTCGCTTTGTATGACGCGGCGACTTTCTCTATCGAGACTAAATAAGCGGCTGTGCGTAAATCAGTAACATTTTCTTTCTCGTGCCAAAGGTCACGCATTGACTGCAAAGCGCCACGCATAGTGTCATCTAGCCCAGATCTAACTAACTCAAGTTCGCCTGCTCCTTTCATGTAGTCCTCTTTAAAATTTGAAGAGATATTCCATTCTTCACCAAGGACTTGAGATATAGTCTCAAGCTCACTTATCACCAGTTCGTTTCGTGCTTCCTGCTCGCGCCTTTGCATGCGACCAAACCTCATGTGACTGAGATTTTTGACCCACTCAAAATACGAAACGGTAACCCCGCCCGCATTAGCATACATATCAGGTATAATCACACACCCCTTATTCTTTAAAATCTCGTCTGCGCTGGCTGTTATCGGCCCATTAGCAGCCTCAATAATCAACGGAGCTTTAATATTCGAAGCATTATCAATGTTAATTACTCCTTCCAATGCAGCGGGTATTAATACATCGCATGTTTCTTCCAGAAGTGCGGCACCGTCCTCTGAAAATTTTGCATCAGGAAAACCATTTACTCCGCCATTTTTCATTACCCAACTTCTTACTGCTTCAACATTCAAGCCTTTCTCACTGAATAAGGCACCGTCTCTCTCGATAATTCCGATTATCAACGAACCATCTTCCTCGCTAAGAAATTTCGCCGCGTGATAGCCCACATTACCAAGTCCTTGGACAATGATTTTTTTTCCGTCAAGTGAGCCGGAAAGTCCCGATCTACTGACATCCTGAGGCTCACGGAAATATTCGCGCAAAGCATATTGAACACCCCTTCCTGTAGCTTCAACTCGCCCAGCAATTCCCCCAACATTTATTGGCTTTCCGGTAACGCAAGCTTTCGCGTCAATATCCGTCGTATTTATTTGCGTGTATTGATCAGCAATCCAAGCCATTTCACGCTCGCCCGTCCCCATATCTGGCGCAGGGACATTCTGACTAGGATTAATCAAATCACGCTTTATTAGTTCAGATGCAAACCTACGTGTAATCAATTCCAATTCATGCTCGTCATAATCTCTGGGGTTAATGCACAGCCCCCCTTTTGATCCTCCGAAGGGCACATCCACAAGGGCACACTTGTACGTCATGAGCGCAGCTAACGCCTCAACTTCATCTTGATTCACAGAACTGGCAAATCTTATTCCCCCTTTGACTGGCTCCATGTGGTCAGAGTGTACAGCACGGTAGCCAACAAAAGTGTGTATTTCACCCTTAAGCCGAACACCAAACCTCGTAGTATAGGTAGCATTGCAAACTCTAATTTTTTCTTTTAGCCCCGGCGGTAATTCAATTAATTCAACGGCTCGGTTGTACATTATGTCAACGCTTTCGCGAAAGCTTGGTTCTTTCACACTGGTACCCTCTTATTTTAGGTTTCAACCCCACTTTTATTAAAAAATTAACCTATATCAACATAGTTGTTAATAATTTTGGTTATCGAGTTAACTGAAAACTGTTTTTTCTTTATCTAGGAGTATAAAGGATTGACTTTAGGAAAAAATAGCAGCTTAAAAGTAATTTGAGAAGTCTGGATTGCTGGAGAAGGGATGTTTCGATTGAATTCAAGGTTAATCGCGCGAAAATAGTTTGCCTAGCCGCCGCATCACGCCTTTCTCATTCTGATCGTTGTCAGTCCCCTCTCCTCTACCCTTTTTAGGTTTAGGATGAAGAATTCTATCGACAATTTCAGACAACCGATCTTTCTCTGGGTGTGTTTCAATGTATTCCGTTAACTCTTTCTTTTCTTTCTTATTCATCTTTTTAAAATTAAAACACTCGAATGTATCCAGGATGGCGCTACTCTCAAGATCGGATTTGTCATGCTCAGAACGCGGATCAATGCTAAACGCGCCAACATTTGTTGCTTTTAGCTCTAATCTTAACGAGTCAATCAACTCCCAATCTAGATTTTTTGCGAAACTTTCGTTATCAACGATTAGTATTTTTCTAGTTCTATTAGTTTTAGCGGCGCCTACTAATGATATATCAATATCTTCTAACTCTTTGTTAACAATAGCCGACAAATCATCGCCAAACTTGGGGTCAAAATACAAGAGCTCTACCTCACTTTCATTCTTCAGTAGAGTTATCAAGACTTCCTTGTAGTAATCCAAGTAAGAATCTTGCTCTGACTGAAAGATGCAAAAAGGGCAATCTGACTTTAAACAAGTCAAAGCTTCACTAATAGTAGTCTTATGCTGTTCAGTTAGATAAAATCCAGCATTTGTTTTCCACCCAGCCCAACTCATTTCTTTTTCTTTCATTGATCATCGTCCGTTGTTAGAAAAAGCCTCATATCTTGTTTCGCCACCCTATCCGAGAGTAGTGAAACTAGAAGCCACATCAGCCTAGTAGACCTAAATCCCGAGAAACACTCACCGCAATGTTTTACCAATAAGCAATCAAGCTTAGAGTTTATTTCCCTTTTCATCAAAATTCATCTCAGATGGTATTTTTAGAATTGGTTTTCGTGCCTTCTCTCCATCCCTGCTGAATGTATTAAGCTGAAAAACGTAAGCTATAACTTCGGCAACTGCCTCAAATAAGAGCCTTGGAATATCCTGATCAACCTCAGTGGTAAAAAATAATGCTCGAGCTAACTGTGGCTCTTCAAATATATGGATACCAAACTCTTCACCTTTCTCTCTAATCTTTCTAGCCATGAAATCAGAACCTTTTGCGACTACCTTTGGCGCCTCATCTGTTCCCATATCATACGAAAGAGCGATAGCAAAGTGGCTTGGGTTTGTAACAATTACATCTGCCTTACTCACCGCATCTAAAGTAGACGCCATCGCAACTTCTCTCTGCTTCTCTCGTATTCGCTGCTTTACCTCAGGTCTACCCTCAGTGTCTTTGTACTCATCCTTAATTTCTTGAATCGACATCTTTAACTTATTCCTAAAAGAAATTATCTGATAGGGCACATCCACAGCAGCTATGATTAGCAACGACAACGAAATCAACAACACCCCAAAAGACAATGTGGTCAGCCCTTCACCCGTCGCTAAGTTGGAATCGATTATATTTAGTGTGAATATCTCTTCAAAAAATAAATATAGAACTAGCGCTACTACAGAACCAATTACAATGAGCTTTAACAGTCCCTTTAATAACTCTACCAAGCTTTTCAATCCAAACATCCGTCCTAGCCCCTTTATTGGGTCAAGCTTAGATGCCTTTGGGAGAAATCCTTTTATAGAAAATCCGATACCTCCGACAAGAAAAGCAGCTCCAAAAGCAAGAAATATGGTCGCAGCGAAAATCGGGGTAACTGAAAGGAAGCCCCTGAGCGACAGATTACCGAAGAATGGTGGTATTGATGCAGAATCTGTGACCACTCTGTTGTCAAACATAAAGGCATCTTGCAATATAGACAGAATGCTTCGCCCCATCCCCTCACCAAGCAGGTAAATAACGATCGCGACTGTAATCGTCAGCAAGGCTACCGACAGATCCTGCGACCTCGCATATTGACCTTCTTCCTTAGTTTTTTCTAATTTTCTGGGTGTCGGTTCCTCTGACTTAATATCATCTTCAGCCATCAAGGGCCTCCCAAGAAGTTACTAAAAACTCGGAAACCATCACGCCAGAACAGGTCTATTCTTTGCACGATTCCTGGAAGCGCTACTAGCACAATTAAAATACCTGACAGCATTATTGCAGGAAAACCCACCGAAATAATATTTAAAGCCGGCGCAGACCTTGTAATCATTCCAAGACCAGCATTGACAAGAAGAATCGATATGATTACTGGCAGAGCGACAATTAATCCACCGAGGAAAAGTAAAGGAGTCCATTCGAGGAAGAGATCATAAACAATTTCTAGTGAAAGGGTCTGCGCTATAGGCAGAGATACGAAACTTTGCATCAGAATTTGTATTAAAACTAAATGTCCATCCGCTATGATAAATATCAAGGTCGATAGTATTACTAAAAACTGGGAAATGACGGGGACATTACCTAACGTAGGATCAACCATAGTTGCCATACCTAATCCCATCGAATTAGAAATTGCTTGGCCCGCTACGGTAACTGCACCATTGACTATTTGCAGAATAAATCCTGCAACCAACCCGAGAAAAATTTGAACTAAAAGCGTTGTAATCAATGCGTCCATACTTAAAGCTTGTGCATCAAATTCTACAACATTGATAGCCAACAAAGTTAACATCAGCGCGACCATGATACGAAATCTAATATTGAAAGCGCCCACAGTAAATATAGGTGCCGAAATCGTGAAAGCAGATATGCGAACAAACGGCATTAGAAAAGCATAAAAGTAGTCAGCTATTTCCGTCGTTAGAACATTAATCATTGCAAGTAAATAGGGATATTCATTAATAAGTTTTGGAAGTGCTCAACTAAAACACTGATCTGCCAATTGCCAATAAAAAACAGTAATAGAACAAGAATAATCAATTTAGGAATGAAGCTAAGAGTCATTTCTTGAACTGAAGTAGCAGCCTGAACAATTCCTATCAAAACACCAACGATTAAAATTCCCAACAGCAAGGGCCCCGCAATCAAGGCACCCATCAACAGAGCGTCTTGGCCCAAGGTAATCACATCAGAAGCGTTCATTTCGTAGTTTTCCTAATTTTCCATTAATTTAAAGTGCAAAACTCGCAGTCAAGGATTGCATGATGAGAATCCAACCATCTGCCAAAACGAATAACATAAGCTTGAACGGCATAGAAATCATCATCGGAGATAGCATCATCATACCCATCGACATTAAGACACTAGCGACAATAAGATCAATAATCACAAACGGGATATATATGAGAAACCCAATTGTGAAGGCAGTTTTTAACTCAGAAGTCATAAATGATGGAATTAATACACTCAGAGGAATGTTTTCTTCATTGCCGTCGTACTCGTACTCACCAATATCCGAAAAGATCATCAGGTCATCCTCTCGAGTTTGAGTGATCATAAAGGTTCGTATAGGAGAAAGCGCAACATCTATAGCCTGCTCGGCAGAAATTTCCTCATCGATGTAAGGGATTGCCGCATCGTTGTAGACAGTCTGAAGTATTGGAGACATTATAAAGAACGTAAGAAAAAGAGATATTCCAATCAGCACGATGTTTGGAGGCGTTTGAGCTGTACCAATAGCCTGACGAAGAAGGGACATAACTATAATGATCCTCACAAACGAAGTCATCATTATTAACAGAGACGGCAATAAGGTTAACACCGTCATTAAGATAAGGACTTGAAGCGTTAGGCTATAATCCGTACCTCCAGCGGCGTTTTCACTGATGTTCAAAAGGGGAACTCCAGCTTGCCCCAGAGCCGAGCTTGAAATCAAAGACAAGATCGTTACAAAAAATAGCTTACGCATAATAAACAATTTTCTTTTCTATTGTTTTAACTCAACAAAGCAACAAAGTATGCTCTTCCTCTTAAACTATCTTGTTTGGGATACACCTTGCGAAACCCCGGGGGGCTCAGCGACTTTTTCAGTCCACAAGTGCTCTACTTGATTTCCAGAAACTGCTAATAGGGACTCGTTACCTCTTGCTCTGACGAGAACAACTTGTTTCGTGGTGTCTAAATAAGCTTTGGCCAATATTTCTATCTCACCGTTGTTTTGAGAAAAACCAGAGAGTCTGAACCTACGCAGATAATAAAGGAAAAAAAGTAACAGCAGAAAAACAACAATTAGAGAACCAATCACTCTAACTGCGCTTGCAATATCCATAAAGTCTACCCTTTGCTTCGCTATTTTTAGCTTTCACAGTCGGAACTATGTCGGGGTATTAATTTGATGATCTTTAGCAAATTGTTTTATATAGCTTCTTGGCCAAGCTTTAATCTCGCGCTCTTAGGAACAATTTGAGTCAGTCTAATACCATAACGCTCATTAACTAGAACAATCTCACCTTGCGCAACCAATGTATTGTTAACCAAAAGGTCAAGCGCCTCTCCTGCCAATCTATCTAATTCAACCACCGAACCTTGAGTAAGCTGCATCAGTGCCTTTATAGGCAAAGATGTTCTCCCCACCTCTACTGATATCGTCACCGGAATGTTTCTCAATAGGTCTGAGTCTAAACTTAAATTCTCAAAGGGAGCATCATCAGCACTTTTATCACTCTGGGCGCTTTCAGCGCCCTGTAACAAAACGTCTGTTTCACTGCCTGTCTTATTCTCATCTTCTGCCATTCACTTACTCTCCAAGTAATTAAATCGAACTACTCAAACTCATCGGTCTTCGTAGTTTTCAGCTCTACTGCCGCCTTTCCATCGTATTCACCAACCTTTCCTTTGAATGCGGTAGAACCATGAATTTCCACTTCTGCGAGTTCATAAAGCTCAATCGGCAATATTTGACCCACAGAAAGCGATCGAAGCTCCCCAAAGCTCAATTCAAAATCAGAAACTTTCACTTTTACCTCTAATGGTATCTCCTCGCAGGCATCATGTAGGTCTTTTGTCCACCTAATTGTTTGTTCAGTTTCTTCTTCAGTTGTGACGACTCTACTCCTCAACAAATCTCTAATTGGCTTCAACAGAGAGAAAGGCTGAATAATTTGGATATACCCTTCTTCTTTTTCTCCCTCTAGATCAAATGAAAATTTACTAACTAACATAGAATCCGCGTCATCAGCTATTTGCACAAATGCTGGGTTTATTTCCTGACTAACTCTTTGAAAATCGACCGAAATAATTGGAGCCCAAGCCTCTTTCAAAGAACCAAGGAGTATGTTCAACAATAAGTTAATAATAGTGTCTTCTGTCGGAGTAAATATCCGCGTAGCTGCTAACTCATCAACACTCCTACCAAAACCCCCAAAAAAACTATCTAATGTAGAAAATATAATTTTAGGGTCGATTATGATTAAACTCATCCCTCGTAAGGGGTCCATCCTAAAAGTGCTTATAGCTAAAGGTGCAGCCAATGAGCCAAAGGCCTCTCTGAATGTCTTGATTTGTACTTTTTCTATTCCTATTTTTGGTGTCGTGCGCAGAACCTCTATCAGCCCCATTCGCACTTGTCTTGCAAACCGCTCATTCACTAAATCGACCGCGGCTTGGTTGAAACCTAAGGCGCTATCCTCCATTGTGAGATCGTGACTTACCGCACTAGAATTACCCGACGCATTAATTATCTTACCCGCCGACTCATTCATTGATCCGGCAATGGCTTCAAGTTCTTCGTCTGTCAGATCTGTTTCTTTATTTTCCATTTTTCTCTCGGTAACAGCCTAATTTACTATACTTATTGCATCAGAAATTCTGTGAATAAAATTCGTTCAATACCACCGAATCCTTCAAGTTGCTCAAGCTCAGCGTTAACGACTAAAGCAAGCTCCTCACCCATTCTTTGGCGAAACCCTTCCTCAATAGTCTCGGGTTCAGTTACGAATGACAAGTGCTCTAAAATTGCAGCCCGAACGGCAAGTTCATGCTTAACCACATTATCAACGACCATCTGGTCGTAATGAGTGCTAACGGTCAAGTTCATTTGCATGACCTTACGTGAATCAGCAACATTAGAAACAAACACCTGCGCGAACTGATGGTAAAGGGTGTCGAGCCGATTAGTATCAGGAATTTCGAGTAATTGAGGCGCATCGGGGTTTTCTTCAGATGACGCGCTCAGCGCAGGACCGGGAGAACCGCCTTCAATAGCATTCAACCGTTCGATGATTTCATCATTACCGCTCAGTGCTCCTGTAAAATACAGAATACCTAGAATTAACCCAGTTACCAAAAATATAGAACCCAAGCCTGCGGCCGCTATAATCAGAATCGTTCGTCTACCAATTCCTGCTGGTGCTGTTACATTTTCTTCAGCCATAATCTATTTCCTGCCAAATTTGGAGTTTTCTCTATAATCAACATTAAACATACGTGTCAAGTCCAGTTTCTAAATCATTGGTAGCTTCGCCGCGAGTCTTAGAATTCGGATCAGTAAAATCAAAATTCCCAGCCTCTTTATCTTCCTTGCTTGCGAAATTACCTTCCTCTGACTGATTGTGTTTTTGGTTGGAACCGCTTGAATCTCTATTATTATTTAAGTTCACAAGCAATTCATTCAATTTATCTGTTTGAAGATTCTCCCTCAAGGTTGGTAAGTTTTGTTCCAGGATTTTTGTTGCCTCCGGATTATCACCAATCATCGTTATCTTCAGGCCCGCCAGGTCTGAGTAGCTTATTTCGATATTTATTCTGCCCAAGTTTTCAGGAAAAAGCGCTACGGTGAATTTTGAAGTTCCTGTTGCGGTTTTAGTTAGTTGTCCCATTATTGTTTCTTGCATCTCTGAACTAAAATTCGATACCGAAACAGTCCGTTGGGCAACATCAGGCCGACTAAATATCGCCGTTCTATCTGACTGCAAACCTACAATCGTTTCTGATTTGAGCGCGTCAACGCTCTCACCTTTTGGGGTATTTATACTAGGATCACTTTCCTCAACCGTCAAATTTGGATCTAAAACAGAGAGCCGGGTCTGATCTATATGTCTCTTTGCCGGTTCATTTATTCGAATTTCAAATTCAGCATTGAGAGCACTCTCTCTTGAAGGATTTTTAAATACGTCAGAATAATCTGTAACAGAGCCTTTTCTGAATTCAGTTCCCGATTCCTTCTTTTTAATCGCGGAAGCCAAATGATTTGCGACTTCAACGCCTCCTGCTCTTCCTCCGTCTTTAGTTTCAAAGTTTGGCTGTGCCTGGTTTAGCCTTAATTCACTTGAAACTTTTAGATAAGCACCTGCACTTGGGTCAAACTCCTGTGGATTGAAATTCGTCGATCTAAATTGAGGTTCCCTTTGGTCATCTCCTATCAACAAATCTGCTTTAGAAGCAGCTGGGTTCTGATCTGCTCGTGAGCTTTGATCCATAAAATCTTTCCCTCGACTCTTAAACTCAGACTCAGTAATTGAATGCCTAAAACGCAACTCTTCATTATTCTGATCGCCTGCATTTGATTCTTCTTGGAATCTCTCAGACTGCTTGATGTTATTACCAATAACTTGGGCTGAGTCTTCTCCAAAAGTTCCATCTCGAGCAACAAAATCCGAAGTCTCCTGATGCTGGATTGTTTTATCAAGTTGTTTTAATTGATGTCGAGACTCTTGAAAAGATCCTGATATCTCAGTGCTTCCGCGTTTCTCCGACGGAACTAGATCCTCCGTGTCGACTTTTTGGGCATTTTCTAAACCTATTTTAATTTCATCGTTTATAGAGCTTGCTTTATCATAATTGTGCTGCTCTAAGGTTTGATTCTTAAGAGGTATCTTTAAGTCGACATCAGATATCTCACCCGACCTTTTTATAAAATTTTTCTGCTGAGCTGCAGCCTCGGCAAGTCGGTCTATTTTCTCGGCCTGCTTAGTTGCGCCTAATAAATTTTCTGACGAAGGACGAAAAAGATTCTGATTAGAAATGACTTCTGACTCCAGAGAGTCTCGACCATTTACAAGTTCGTTGCGCAAAAAACTATCATCCTTAAAGTAATTGGCCATTATTTGTGATCTGAGTTGTTCATCAGGTGAGCCAGGCCCAAGAATTACGGGCCTTCTTTGTTTTAATGTAGCAACCCTGATTTGGTCATCAATACTGTCACTGTCATCGGCAGGCAAACCGGTCGTATGAGTTAGCGACGTCGCTTTATTTATACTAATTTCCTCACTACCTATTTCTGCGTCTTTTTGACCCTGAAATTTTAATGCCGCCCTTAAGTTATCAATAAGATCCGAATTTTCTTGACGCTTTATCTCTGACTGTTGCTCTGAATCATTAGTATCACTAACTCTGACATCAGTATCACTAACCCTGACATCCACCGGTGATTCGCTATGAGTTCGTGACAAGGCTTGCCGTAAAAGCGTGTGAAGCTCAGACTCAACGACACTTCCTGCAGAAACTCGACTGTCTAAATCCTTACCTCTAAGTGGCGATTCCGGCAGGCTTTTGCCACTTTCTGCCGCCTTCCCCTCCGCGTTAGACTGGGGGATATTCTTTACAGCCTCTCTAAGTAAATCAGCAAAAGTCTCTCCGTCAGAGGACCGCGCATCTGCAGGCTGCGTTTTTCCTGATATATGGCTGACAATATCAGCAATATCGTATTTGGATAATGTATTCATACTCAAATCATGCTCTCGGTGGATTACTTATTTTCGTTGCACACTCGAATATGAGCAATTACCGTACCAAATTCTTCATAGATTGAATCTAAATACCTGAGGACAACAAATTTATCTCAAATCTGAAACAAAATTGTGTAACGCAAGAGAATCTAATTCTTTGTTTTCAATAGCTTTTTCTCTAGATATGATAAGTTTTCTCTGACTCTCTCTGACCTTGTTAAATTTCAATAACTCTTCCTGATGCTTCATCATACCTCTTGTCACAACCTCCAAAGCCAGCTGACATTCGCGATGGATTTTTTCTAATTCTTTTCGCCCGCTTGCTAACTGAGTAACCATGTTCATCTTGCTATTAATTTTTTGCACACTATGCTCAACCCCAGTCTCTTGCTTCATGCCAGAGGTATAATCAAGGATATATCTATCAATATCACTTATTCGCTTTTCTAAGCGTTCCTTTTCTGCAGACAAGGATTTTTTTCGCTCACTAAGTTTGTTAAGAGCGGCCTTCTCTCTGTCAGCTAGTGTCTTCCATGTGTTTAGTTCTTTCACGAAGCAACAACCTTTTGTAAACTTTCGATCGATTTTTCCATCCTTATTTCCTGAGAGCTGTCTTGGCGAAGAAACTCATCAATCATAGGCTTAAGTCGGATAGCTTCATCTAGCTCCGGATCTGTGTTCGGCGTATATGCCCCGACCTGAATCAAATCTTGCTTTTGGACATACAAGGACCAGTACTTCCTCAATTTTTGGGCCGCGTTAAAATGATCCGCCGCTATGATCGAGGAAGCTACTCTTGAGATGGAACCTTCAAGGTCTATCGCGGGATAATGAGCAGCGTCTGCCAACGTTCTCGACAACATGATCTGTCCGTCAAGTGTTGCTCTCGATAAATCTACGATCGGGTCTGTCCTATCATCCCCTTCGGCTAATACCGTATAAAAAGCTGAAATGGACCCCACACCTCCTGGGCCCACACCTGCGCGTTCGATAAGTTTTGGAAGCAAACTAAATACTGATGGCGTATACCCCTTCGTAGTTGGTGGTTCACCAACCGCTAAACCGATCTCTCGCTGGGCATGAGCCACTCGAGTGAGGCTATCGAACAAAAGCAGCACATTCTTGCCTTTACTGCAGAAATATTCTGCAACTGAATGCGTTAACTTAGCAGCCTTAATCCGCATTACTGGCGAGAGATCAACTGGAGCTGCTACTACTACCGCTTTTTTTAATCCGTCCTCTCCGAGAGTTGTTTTAACAAACTCCTGCACCTCCCTTCCTCTCTCTCCTATTAAACCAATTACAACAACATCCGCCTCTGTATTACGTGTCAGCATAGCCATCAATACACTTTTCCCGACACCAGATCCTGCTATTAAGCCAACTCGTTGACCCTTACCAAAAGTAAGGCAGCCGTTTATGGATTTAACGCCTGTATCTAATACCTCTGTGATAGCGCCTCTGGCCATAGGATTTACCGAATGACTATCTAAACGCATCTGCGACTCATAATTTACTTCGCCCTTCCCATCAATCGGTTCTCCTAAGCCATTCACGACGCGGCCGAGTAGCGCTTCACCGACATTGCAGGAAGATTCTGAATGAGTCAGCCTAACCAGGCAGCCTGCTTTAATCCCATCGAGGAAATGTACAGGCATCAATACGATCTTTTGACCATCAAACCCAATCACTTCTGCGTCAATAGAACGATGCTTCCCATCAATTTCAATTTCACATTGGGCACCTATCTCAGCTGAAATACCCGATGCCTCAATTGTCATGCCGACCACCCTGGTTACCCTTCCAAGTCGCTCAGTGCCGACCGGTAAGAAGTTTCCAGACAGGTTCTGCATTTCACTTATAAATGTATCTGTTGCTCTCATTTCAAAAACCCAGTTACGCCTTTTTTCTCACAGACCCTTTCTTCTTGGAGACATTTTTTTTAGATACCCTAGAGGCAGTTTTTTTCTGCGTTTCGCCCATTATCTGATCAACTATTTGCTGAACCCTGTTTTCTCTCATACTCTCAATGATGGAATCACCCATGACGGCACGAGCACTCCCACTCGCCAGCCTAGGATCTGACAGTATTTTCACTGGGTTTTCAGTATTAGGTTCAAAATCTGCTAAAAGGGAAGTATCACCGGGACTCAAAAACAACCTCACTGAGTCATCTGATTCGAGGGTAATTTCTTCAAGAATTGTGGTAACAATCTTCGAAATCGAATCTTTACTCTCTTTCAAATCAACTTGCATAATTGCGCCTACCGCGCTCACTATGAGCTCCCGAATTGGCTCGTAAAATTCATTCAAATCTACGTGCTCGTTTGTGAGTGTCACAAGCAGACCATCTAGCTGTTCTAATCTTCCGCTAAATTCAAGTTTTTCGTTTTCTTTGCAGGAATTATACCCTCTTAAATACTCGGCCTCTCCGTGCTCATTAAATTCTGTCGGCGTATATTTCGGCAATAAATCAGGGGGGATTGCTTCCTCTTCATTGTGCTCATCGGGATCTTGAGAAATAGTGCTTACTTCATCATCGATAATAGCCTCTTTGGGTTCTAGCCCTTGGGCAACTTCCTCATCCGTATTACTGATTTCCGGCGCAGGTAAACCGACCTCATCTTTCTCTGTGTCTGAGTCGATAGCCCTCGTCGAAGCAGACATCTCGGTGAAATAGTTTTCCTTCTTAGGTTGAATCACCCAGGGAGTAAATTCAGCTGTATTAGACAAAATCATCTCCTCTTCCTGCTAGAACAATGTCGCCGGCATCAGAAAGACGCCTTGCAATACGCAGAATATCCTTCTGAGCCTCCTCTACATCGGTAATTCTTATGGGGCCCTTGTCCTCCATGTCATCAAGGAACATCAATCTAGCCCTCGTTGACATATTGGTCAGGAACTTTTCTTTAACCGGCTCGGTTGCGCCTTTCACCGCTGTCATCAGTAAATCATTATCAATACTTCTCATTAAGGTTTGAACACTTCTATTGTCCAGCCCATCAAAATTCTCGAAGGTAAACATATTGTCCTGAATTTTATTAGATAGCTCTTCGTCTTTTTCCCTTATACCTCCAAGGATTTCGCCTTCCATATCCGTCTTTGTGAAATTCATGATCTTAGCCGCGGTACGTATACCGCCAAAACTTGAAGCTTTCGCTGAGGAACTTGAACTGAATTGCTCCTGCATCACCGCCTCCAGTTTTTCCATGGCGCTAGGGTGAACTGTTTCTAAAGCTGCTACTCGTTGAACTACCTCAGGTCTTACGCTTTCCGGTATAAAATTCAAAACGTCAGCAGCGATATCGTATTCCAGCACTGATAGTATGATGGCGATAATTTGTGGGTGCTCATTCTCAACCATTTCTCCGATTGATCTGGCGTCCATCCATTGCAAGACATCCAAACCCTTACTTGATGATGTGGGCATAATTCTAGCCAGCACCGACGCTGCCTTATCGTCACCTAAAGCCTTCGTAAACACGTTCGTCACGTAGTCTTTCGTTCCTAAGCCTATGTTTGTTTGCTGCTTAATAGTTGCAACAAAGTCATCCAAGACGATGTTTACCGCTTCTTGGGAGAGGTCTGCAACGCTAACCATGTGAGCTCCAAGTGCCTGCACCTCGCGAGGAGACATATAACTAATAATTTCCGCTGCTTGTTCTTCTCCTAAGAGTAATAGAATCACCGCTGCTCGTTCGGCAGGGAGTAAGTCAAAATCAGGTTTTTCGCCTTCTTGACCTGCTTCAGCAGTTTGAGTTTCTTCAGCCATTTTTAATTATACTCCCCTTAATTAACACTCTTTTGGCCAACCATCTTCTTCAGAAGACTGGCAACACGTGACGCATCTTCGTCTACCAGCATTCTTACGATAGCTACTTTATCGTCATAAGTATTCGCTGTATCGAGCATATCCGCAGAGACGTTTGACTTTCGAGGTCTCAGACGTGCCTTAATCTCTTCAAGAGTTTCTCCAGTTTCCTCGGCTCGGGCTTTGATTTCAGCCTCGCCGCGCAGGACTGTATCACCGTCTCGGTAAATTTCTCTAATACTGCCTGCCTCTTCTACTTGGTCTTCGGACAACGTTTGTATCTCTTCATCATCTTGTTCAGTTTGCTGTTTCTGATCAGCTAAAAGCTTTGCCTCATCCGCTGGTGGGGTTTTAATAGAAACTCCATAGATTATCGGTCTTATAACAAATAGAAGGAATGCGATAGCCCCCAACAGCATGGCAGCCAAGTTACCCCAGTAACGAACGGATTCGCTTGCATACCAGGCGACCGGAGGCGCTGTGTTGTCCCTAAATTGTGAAACTAAAACCATTACAGAATCTCCTCGAGATTCGTCTATTCCGACTGCGTTTGCAACCAGGTTTTGAATGCCGCTAACATCATAAGCATCCTCTGTATTACCATTACCAAGAGTAAGATCTGAGATAGCATCCCTGTTTAGTACGACTGCAACACTCAGTTTGGTTATATCGCCGGTGGAACTTCTCTGGTACTGAATTTCACGGTCTACCTCATAGTTTCTCGTGGTCTGGCTACTTCGAATACTGGAAGGATCCAACTCATTTGCTACGGTATTCGCATCAACCAAAACCGTGTCTTGTGGCGCAACGTTGGTAGTCTCGCCGGGCACCCCTTCTGCAGGAACATTCGCTGAAGTATCTACCGCTAACATCTCAGAGCGTGTGCTTGGTCCGGAACCACTTCTATCAAATATCTCTGATGTAGATTCGAACTCTGAAAAATCTAAAGTGACGTCTACATCCGATCTAACGTTAGTTTCACCAACAATGGGCGCCAATAAATTCATAATCTTAGTATGATATTGCTCCTCAAGATTGCGTTTAAAAGCGGCTTGCTCGGTCGCTTCAATCAAGCCAGATTCCTCTTGGTCAGAAAGAAGAGTACCCATTTGGTCGACTACGGAAACATCATCAATTGATAAATAGGGCACGCTAGATGCGACAAGATTGACAATGGCTTGGACCTGAGAGGGACTCACTACCCTGCCAGGAAAAGTTTCAACGATCACAGAAGCTTTGGCCGGCTGTCGATTCCTAATGTAAGAACTTTGTCGTGGCGCAGCCAAATGAACTCGCGCTGTTTCTATCGTCGATATTCGCATAACACTTTTGGCTATTTCACTCTCAATTGCCGCTATATACTGGGCCTGCTCCATAAATTGACTCGTCGTCATTGATGAAGTTGTGGTCAGGGAATCAAGTGCTTGCGAGCTACCATCACTCGGCAATCCACTCGCTGCCAATAACATTCTCGCTTCGTAGTACTCACTATCAGGCACCATGAGTGTTCCGGTATTTTGATTAATCGAGACCGGAATATTTGCCGCCTGTAGCTGAGCAAAGGCTTCACTTCGATCTGCCTCTGACATGTTTGGGTATAAATTTCTTGATCCTTCAGCATTCAGCCAATAATAGACTAATAAAAATAACAGTAGCGCGAACAGTCCAACCAAGGCTGGAATAGTTCGTTTAACTAACGGCTGAGCTAAAAAGTTAGAGACTCCAGTAGAATCCATCCACGATGTCACTTGCTTATTGTCCTTCGTCACTTCTGACTGCACCAGTTCGTTACTTTCAGAACTGCCTGGTTCTAGGAGATCTTCGCTTGTCTGAAAGCCTTCTTCGGGGCTCTCTAAGGCCATTGTGTCAGCCATAACTAATTACCTTTCTATTAAAATTTGAATAGATCTTTAAATTGGCATATTCATTATTTCTTGATAGGCGGTAAGCACCTTATTCCGAACCTGTAATGTAGCCTCAAATGCTATTGATGCTTTCTGCATGTTCATTACAACCTCAGTAAGAGGAATATCACCACCCATCTGGAATTCGTTCTGCGAGTTGGTCGAAACGTTCGACAATTCATTGACCTCGGATATGGCCGAGGTGAATGCCTTACTTAACTGACTAGAGAATGTCGGCCCAGACGACGACGGATCAATCTCTAAATTTCGACCACCATCAATCGCCGGCGAAATCTCTGTACCATTTTTCACCGACTCGATCTTGTTCTGGTAGTCTCTTATCTGCGCCAGCAGATCTTGAGCACTCGCGTTTATTTCCATGTCCTTTCCCCTAATTTATGTGCGGGCATATGGCCCCGGCACTGGTAACCCAGCTTTTCTAAAGTCATTTAGTTTCTGACGCAAAGTTCTCGGACTTATCCCAAGCTCTTTCGCTGCGTTGTCTCTCGTTGAATTCATCTTTAGCGCGGTTAATATTTCATTCAACTCGGAATTAGATCTAAGATCAGATAGCTTGTTGATACTATTAAACGGAAGAACGTTATCGTTGTGAATTTCTCTAAGATTTATCTGAGGAGGTAAAGTTTCTCGTTCATCATCTGGAAACTCATCAAAAGTAATATGCTGCTCAAATATTTCGTTGCTTTCGGATAGGATAATTGCTCGCAACATGACATTTTCCAACTCTCTGACATTTCCTGGCCAATGGTGAGTCAAAAGTTTTCTCACCGCATTTCGACAGATCACGACCTGAGAATCATTGCTATGTTTCTGAATAAATATTCTCGCCAGAGGCTCAATGTCCCCGGGTCTCATAGCGAGTTCTTTAATGTTTAGGACAAAACCTCCAAGACGAAAGTAAAGGTCCTCTCGAAATTCTTTGCGTTGGATAGCGTTTTTAATATTAATGTTTGTTGCGGATAGAATTCTGACGTTTACATCGATGGGTTTGGTAGCACCAACCCGGTAAATCTGTTTTTCTTGCAGGACCCTAAGTAACTTCGATTGAAGATTTTTTGGCATTTCGCCAATCTCGTCCAGAAACAAGGTACCCCCGTGAGCTTCCTCAAAAAAGCCTTTATTGATTTGAGTCGCTCCTGTGAATGCTCCTTTTTCGTGTCCAAACAGAGTATCTTCTACCAGATTTTCCGGGATCGCGGCGCAATTAAGAGCCACAAACGGAAAGCTGGAGCGTTTCGAGGACTCATGGACTACGCGCGCAAGAACCTCCTTTCCTGCTCCCGACGGGCCCGTAATCAATACCTGAACGTCCGATTTAGCGACCTTAGAGGCCAACTCAAATAAACGCACACTCTCTTTATCTACAAAGACAAAGGGATAATCATCTGTCATGCCGGTCATAATTACCTTCTAATTACCTTCTAATTACCTTCTAATTACCTTTCAGTGTTCTTCCTCTGCTGAGTAGTAGCAATTAGTGGGCCAACAATGTTTTTCTTATATTTTTCAGTATTTTAGATAATTAGATGTAAGAAAAGTGACAGAGAAATCCCAATGATTTGTCTTCCATAAAAAACACTGTCTAGAATGAGACACGGCTCTCAAAGATCAGAATTGCGTGAAGAGTCTGGCTTGAAAAAGGGTGTTAGATGAGGGTATGGCGTTGTTAAGTATTTGACTCAAGGTCCTTGAGGCAAGGAGGTCAGAGGTCTCACCCCTAACACCTTGAGTCAAATTCGGTTGCCCTTCTTCTTCCTTGAGGAGGAGCGGATGGGTATTTGGCCCAAGGTCCTTGAGGCAAGGAGGTCAGAGGTCTCACCCCTAACACCTTGGGCCAAATTCGTTGTCGGTGCCTCTAGGATGGGCACCAACGAACACTGCACCTAGCTGACTGCTTTCTGACCTCTTCCACCCAAAGAGAAGCAGTCAGCTAGGCTGGGTAAAGCAATTACTCTAGGAGAGCTAGTACTATCTGCTTGGATTGATTCGCCTGGGCCAACATTGCCGTGCTCGCCTGAGCGATAATTGTCGTCCGCGATAATTCTGATGTTTCCACTGCGTAATCTGCATCAGCTATCCGGCTACGTGACTGTTCCTGATGCCGGGCAACATTCGTCAAATTGTTCCCCGTGTGCTCCATCCTATTAATGTAAGCACCGTACATGGCTCGCTCCGACGATGCTGCTGTAATAGCTCTATCCAACTGAGTTAAGGCATCGTTAGCTCCAAGCCGAGTTTCAATATTGATTCTCTTGTCCGCGTTCTGGGCGCCGCCCGCAATATCAGCACCACCTACGGCTCCATTATCACCACCTGTCCAGAGTCTGGCAGCACCAAACGCCGAGTTCGACTGGTTAGCGACCGTACCACCGTCGGTTCCGTCAAATTGGTCGTTACCCGTATTCGAGCCGGCGGACGGGGCTACTGCCGCGAGGCCGTCGCGCGCTATCCGCCCCGGAATTCTCTGCTCGTCGATAGTGTTGCGTGGATCCCAAGACTTTAAATTAACTGTGGTTGTTTGAGTTGCACTCTTACCAAGCTGAATAGTGGCAGTCATTTGAGTGACGGCCTTGGTAGTAACGTCTGCTGCGCCAGGTGCACTACCATTCATAATAGTCATAGTGTTCCAGGTGGTCTGCGAGGCGATGCTCACAATCTCGTTCATCAGCTGTCCAAATTCAAGGTCGAGTGCTGCCCTGTCTGTATTAGAGTTGGTATCAGTTGCTGCCTGGACCGCCAAAGCACGCATGCGTTGCAGCATCTCGACGATCTCCACAGAGGCACCCTCTGCAGTCTCCAGCATGGAAATGGCGTCGTTAGCATTTCGTGTAGCCGCCTTTAGGCCACTAACCTCAGCCTTCATCCTCTCGGAAATTGCGAGACCAGCCGCATCATCACCAGCAGAATTTATCCGCTTTCCAGTAGAGAGACGCTCCATCGCGGTCTCTTGATCCCGGTCGTTCTTGATAATTGCATTTGTTGCAATTATGCCTGCCATATTAGTATTGATTACACTCATAGTTCTGACCTCTAGCTTTCCTCGTTTAACTTCAAAACTTACTATAAATAAAAGGGTATCACTTCGTATGTTGAGCCAATCGACATCTTGGTTTTTTACTTTACGATCAACTTACACTCTAAGATTCAAGGCATAACATCAGTGGTAAATTTCCGAAAACTTGTTTTCTATTTAGCAAGTCTGAAAACCATCTTTTCTTTATCTGGTTCCGTTGCTTATAAAAAAGCCTAGCTGACCCTCTCTGACCTCTGAGCTCTGACCTCTGAAAATTGTCTTCGACCGGTCAGCTAGACTTGCTCCTTACCACCTTATGCGTGCACTTTCGAACAGTGCCCCAATTGCATAGCGGGCCAATCGTCACTACAAAACTAACCTTTAATTTTTGTAGCCAAATATAGATCTATAGATTCGGAGCATCCTTTTATATACGTTAATGCATTTTGCATTTGTATAAAGTTTATAGGCTAGAATCCGATTGGCTCGATGTAATCTTTTATCGTCATTAAGGTATGAGAGGTCAAAAAATGAATGCTCAAAGACTACGCGCTATTTCTGACTACAATAAAGTAGCCAGCACAAAGACTGACACCAAAGATCCACATGAGTTAATTAAGCTCCTCTTTGAGGGCCTAACAGACCGTATTGCTCTAGCGAGATCTGCACTTGCGAAAAATGATCGAGAAGGTAGAGCGGAGGCTGTTACTAAGGCGCAAAAGATACTGTTTGGACTACGAGACAGTCTGGATCACGAAAGGGGAGGCGAGCTCGCCAATAATTTAGACAGTCTCTATGAATATTCAAATAGAAGACTGATTAAAGCCCATGTTAGAGAAGATGATAGTATCTTTGAAGAAGTAATGGATCTAATGGTTATGATTCGGGATGCTTGGAAGCAAATTCCAACAAATCATGAGATTGGTAAAGTTCAGTAAGTAGTTTCTATCTCTGTTAGTCCTTCAACGCTTAAAGGTGTTTTAAACGGCAACTGGGCATCTTTACCGAAACTCGATTGGCAGCGGGCTAACTCTTGGGATGATGAAAACGCATAGCCCGTTATAGACTTAGAAACCAAGACTCTTCGCCGGACATGGTACAACCACGATAAGCTTAATCCTTATCAAGCTCGTATTTATTAATCTTTTGGATCAAGGAAGTTCTGCCCATCTGGAGTAATTCTGAGGCCTTTGATACGTTGCCATCAGTCTGATCAAGGGCCGTCCTTATCAAGTTAGTCTCGATATTGTTTAGAAGATCTTTGGTTGGTACGCCTGCATCTGGGAGAGTTGTGATGGTATTTGATAGTTCAATAATTTGTTCGAAATCACTGACCGACAAATCCATACCTCCTTGATAGTTGAAACCTTCTTCTTCATTGGCTTCATGAAAATTAGTGGAGTCGTCTTTCCCTGTAGCACTGTCACGGTACTGTTCCTCAGTGTCCGAGTCCTCTGAAAAACGTGTCATATGGATAAGTTCCTGAGACAGAAATTCTTCTGGAATTTTTGAAAGGTCAATAGTTTTACCAGGGTACAAAACCGAGAATCTTTGAACCAGATTGGACAGTTCTCTCACGTTTCCTGGCCATGAATAGGCCTGCAGCAGCAACAGCGAGCGCCTGGTGAAGTTTACTTTATTACCATTGACCGCGAACGCCTTTGAAAAGTGGCTCAATAATTCAGGAATATCTTCCTTTCTTTGACTTAGGGGAGGCACTCTCACTGGGAGCACATTGAGTCGATAAAGCAAATCTTCACGAAACCCTCCCTCGGCCACCATCTCCTCTAAATTCCGATGGGTTGCCGCGATAATTCTTACATCTACTCCGAGCTCGGAAATGCCGCCCAATGGTTGAACCACCTTTTCCTCCAGGACTCTAAGAAACTTGACCTGCAGCTGGCTAGGCATATCGCCGATTTCATCTAAAAAGAGCGTACCGGTATGAGCGAGCTCAAAACGACCTTTCCTATCACAGGTCGCTCCGGTAAAAGCACCTTTGCGATGTCCGAAAAGCTCGCTCTCCAGCAGCTGGTCTGGAATAGCGCCACAATTAATGGCAACAAAGGGCTTTGAGGCTCTAACAGATTGATTATGAAGGGCTTTGCTTACCAATTCTTTTCCGGTCCCAGATTCACCTCGCAAGAGAACCGGAGCATCGGAAGCCGCACATTTTTTGATAAGACTTCGTAACTGCGTGAGTTCAGGGCTTTTACCCAGAATCTTGTCTACGCTATTTTGCTTATCCACAACCATTTGTGAGAACCGTAACTGCTAAAGCAGACAGGAGTATAATCATACATCCCACAATATGAAACATGATCGTTTAGATGAGACCAGTCCCTTACTCCTTGGACCTTGTTTTATAGGTGATAATCACAATCGAAATAGCGTCTTATAAAGAAAACTAAGAAAATTGACGAAATTATTAAAGTGTCTAAAGCAAGTGTCGAATGGGGAATTGTTCGTTAATACAATTCAAAGGAAAGTATACAAGAACGAAGGTTATAGACATATCAGAGGTCAGAGGTCAGAGGTCAGAAACTCGTAACTCTAACTAATTCCAATTATAGGAATGCTCTGATGTCGAACATAGGAACATACATTTACGGCACGAATCCCGTTGGGGCTGACGGTGCCTACAAACTACCACCAATACATCAGTATTGGGGCCCTCAAGCAACACACGACATGAATCGTGGTGTGGTCGCTGCCTCGTCAAGGCAGTTATCCAATTCCCGGACAGAACCTTTTACAGTAACACTTCGTACGGTCGGCATTCATTCCTGGATATCAAACCTAGTTTCGTTACCTAAAAAATATATTTCATTTAAGTTAAACCTCTTAAGATTCAACCCCAGATCAAATAATCCAACACGGAATTCAAAGAAATACCACGCGTTGAAGGCTTGCAGATTCGCGGAAAAAGCATGTTGGCTGACATCCAAGCTATCGCCACTTAATTCCTATCAAGCCGTGTGTGCGATTTTATCTCAACTCCGCGAAGAATTGAGCGGCTTACGTTTTTTGAGAGAAATAAACTGAAGACAGATTAGCAACTTATATAAACAGAAGGATTTAATATTATTTTATATCAACCGGTCGTTATTTAATAAATTTTTAGATTAACAAGATAAGTAACGATATTTAAAGACAAATTTTTTCAACTAAATAAATATAGAGAATTTTTATATCGACTGGTTGATATAAAACAAAGAGGACAAAATCATGACCGTACTAAACACAAATATTCCATCCTTAATAGCTCACAAGGCTATGACTCTAAATGCGCGATCTATGAATCAAGCAATGGAGCGATTGTCCACCGGAAAAAGAATAAACTCTGGCGCCGACGACCCTGCAGGTGTCGCTATCGCTGCAAGACTCCAAGCTGCCGCTAGAGCTGACCGCCAGGGAGTCCGGAACGCAATGGATGCCATTTCCATGCTTCAAACATATGGAGCGGCGGGCGCAAACATTCTAGACATGGTAATTCGTATGAAAGAATTAGCAGTTCAAGCATCATCGGACACGCTAACGGTGGATGATAGGTTAGCCCTTGACTCTGAATATAACCAACTAGGGTTGGAGTGGACGAGAATTGCAGCTAACACGCGCTGGAATAGCTTTGCAGGAATGTCCACTTTTAATAACTCATTCAACATCAGATTAGATGGAGGAACTGCGGCTGGCGCTACTGTAACTCTAACTCTTCGAGAGTGGAGCCCTGACCACGCCACAGCTAATCAAAACGTAACCGGCGCTACCGCTGCAGCTGCAGATGATGACAATGCAGCTGCCACGCAAGCTTTCAACTTTACTCGGAATCAAAATAACTTAGCAGCAACTCCAGTGGCAAACGCACGATCTTTTGATCATATACAAAGCAGGGCTGCTGCCACGGCAGCAGTAACTAAACTAGACACGGCCATCACAGGGATGAGCAGGGAAATCGCTCAGAACGGAGCCTACATCAACCGCCTTGAGAGAGCATCAGACAATTTAGCAAACATCGCCACGGCCCTAGAGAAATCTCAGAGCCAGGTCGAGGATGCCGACTACGCGGCCGAGACGACGGAATTGGCAAGGACTCAAATAATAGCGCAAGCAGCAACTGCAATGCTTGCCCAAGCAAATGCCGCGCCCCAAACGGTATTGGCCTTACTACAGTAAGCTAAGACTCTTAGATACGTCACTCTAACTGATAAAAAACTATGAATACTATCAGAACAAACATAGCTGCAATTTCTACACATAATGCGCTCCGGATGCATAACCTTCGTTCCATTGAATCAATGGAGCAATTATCAACCGGCAAGAAGCTTTCGGTTGGTAGCCCCAATTCTTCTGTCTACGTACAGAGCAGCAAAAACACTGCAGCATTGCGAAGCCTAGAGATGGCTTCACGAAATATCAATAATGCTATCTCCCTTATCAGTTCCATTGATGTGACTGCCTCAAATATTCAAAACTCGCTAATCGGCATGAGAAACGTAGCCATGAGTGAGAGCGATCTATTACAGAACACTTATTGGGGAGACAAGGGAAAGATCTGTGATTATTTTCAGCAAGCGGAGGAAGGAATTATTGATATGGTAAATGGTCATTTATGGAATGGTCAGAATTTTATGATTGGAGGGGGAGAAAATAACCACACCACTACCACCTTAAATTTTGCCTTCAATGCGGGAGGGGCCGATACTTCAGATACTATCCAAATCGAACTGAAATCTTTCCACCCTCACTCCGCTATAGATCGTGATGGTCTGTTCTGGGGAGATCCTGACACACCCAACCTGCCCGACCTTAATAAAAGTGCCGGAACGGACACTCACGTATACGGAGATGCCGCCCTATTCCACGGGAGCCAGGGAAGATATGGGCGTCCAAACACAGGTGCGCCCTATAAAGAAGGACACCTTCATGGCGATAACCGCGACGCAATTGATCACACAATAATTCAGTTAGATAGAGCATTAGACGGCTTAACCGCCGAGAGGGCTAGGCTTGGAGGTTTTTTAAGTCGACTCAGTCATATGGCTGATAACGTGTCCGGCGAGATTTTGAATACTCGGGTCCGTAAAAGCCAGATCGAGGACACTGACGTCGCGAGTCAAATAGCTGAATTTTCAAAGAGACAAATATTAAAGCAGACCTCGATGGCCATGCTTACTCAGATTAATCGAAAAGGGTCAGACCTTCTTGAACTACTAAATTAACAGCAATAAGGAAAACGAAAGAGTACTTATAAGAGAACTTATGATGAATACGATACCAGAAACAACCAATAACACAGCCGGCTATAACTTCTTTAATTTTCAGAACCAGCAACCTATTAGTCCGGTTATCAAGGCCACGCCCGCGACTCGATTATCAACTTCCAGTTTAAGCGTTGAGACGAGCATCAAAGCTGCAGCTGATATGGTCGCAGTTAATTCGGCCACAACTTTTGAGAAGACCACGCAGGGTATAAATAACGCCACGGCGTTAGTCCAATCAATCGACTCCTCCGCGGCAGACATCTCCGACAAATTAAATCAGATGAAGGCAAAGGCACTTGGAGAGAGTGGTTGCGGCTGCATGAGAAAACTTCAGGAATCGATAAGAGAGATTGCAAACAACTATTCCTGGAACGGCGTAAATTACATGATTGGCGGTGGGGAGGGAAACCAGGAAACGACGACCATGAAAATTAACGCTGAAATGGAGCCAAAATCAAATAAAAGTCTCGAAATTGAGCTAAAGTCTTTCGACCCTATGTCTGCAGTTGACACATCAGGCGAACTTGAACCCAGCACCCCTAACCTACCTGATCTTAATAAATCAGCCGGCACCGATAGCCATGTCTACGGGGATGCCGCAATGTATTCTGGTCTTGCTGAAGATCGATTTCTACATACCCATACTGAAGAACTAAAGAAACACACGTTACTGCAACTAAACCGTGCAATGGACGGGATCCTGAGCGAGAGGAAACGACTCACGGCCTACCTCAGCGAACTAAACTTATATGCTGAAAGCTCACAGAAGGAAAATTTAAGAACTCTCATCGCTAACAGACAGATTGCCAGCCCAGAGCGAGCGGTGGATGTCGCAAACTTTTCGATCTCAAAATTTTTGAAAGATCAGACATCGACCGTTCTTTCACTCTTTGATCAGAGCGAACCCAAGCTGCAAGTATTGCTGAATTAATCGGAACAATTAAATCTATGTAAGAAGCTGTTAGCAATATTACTTTTAGCAGCGCCAAATTTATTAAGGAGATCTCTTTTGAGCTCAATCAAAACAAATATTCCAGCCTTGATAGCCCAGAACGCTTTACGCCGGGCATCGCTAGATATGGACAAATCGATGGAGCGACTGTCTTCCGGCAAGCGAATCAATGCGGGTTCCGACGACCCTGCCGGCCTATCGATGACAGCCAGAATTAAATCAGGGGCACTAACCGAGCGACAAGCGGCAAGTAATGCTAATAACGTCATCGCGATGCTTCAGGGCTATTCAGAAGTTGGTCGAGTTATCGTTAACGTACTACGCGAGATGAAAGTTCTAGCTCATAGGGCTTCTAATCAGATTTTCGATGTCAAGCAACGATTCGAGATGGACAATCAGTTCAACGTTTTTGGAAAAGCCTGGTTTGGCATGGCGGCAAATGCCTCGTGGAATAGCGGAGTAACTCGAATGAACACCTTTACTAATTCATTTGTTACGCGATTAGGAGGGGGCAGCGACAACTCAATAACAATGACATTCAAGAATTGGAACCCAGCCGATTCAACTGCAAACCAGAACGTTACTGGTGCAACAGCAGCCGTCACCGATGATGCAAATTTGAGCACGGCACGCGGGTGGAGCTTCGCACGAACCTTGAACAACATAGATACACCAGCAAGGGGTAATTCAAGATCGCTAAGTCATATTCAATCTCAAACAGCGGCCTCTAATGCTTTCACAAAGCTAGAGCAAACTATTGCTGGCGCGGTAGCTGAAATCGCTCAGTACGAGGCCTACATAAAACGGTTAGAGCATGCCTCCAATAATGCGAGCGAGGTGGCTGTAGAAAAAGAAAAGGGGTACAGCAGAATAGAGGATACAAATTATGCGTATGAGACAACTAAGCTAACCCGTGCACAGATCATCTCGCAAGCTGCGACTGCGATGCTTGCTCAGGCAAATCAATCCCAGCAGATGTTTCTCGAGCTCTTGCGTTAGAGGTGATCCAAAATTATGAGTATATAAATTTTTCAAGCAAACAATAAGTACCATCAGGTTTTAAACAGGAGTCAGAGGTCAGAGGTGTAAAAGAGGTCAGAGGTCAGAGGTGTAAAAGAGGTCAGAGGTCAGAGGTCAGACACGTGGAGCTGTTTTAATAGCTCTTAAATCAACTAGACACTTAGGAGTAATTTTAATGTCTATAGTAAACTATAACTACGCAGCACATTCTGCAGCAAACGTTATAAACTCAAATGAGAGGCTCATGGATAAGACCATGGCAAGGATCTCAAGCGGCGCGAAAGTAGGTGCAGGACACGCCGACGCTGGCCTTTATGGTCTGTATACAAACATGACCATAGAGGCCGCAGAATCAAGGACCGCGTTAGCGAACTTGAATAGTGGACTGGCAAGAATGAAACTCGTCGAAGCTACAGGTATGACGATTCATAAGATGGCTGTGCGCATGCAAGAGCTAGCAGTCGCCGCGTCTAATACCATAGTCCCTGCGCACGACCGATATGCAATGGACTCTGAGTTTGGTGCGCTGCTTACCGAATGGAACCGGCTAGCAGACAATACGGCTTATAATGGTGTTGCTGTGATGACGGGAACCGACCTGGTAATCAGGATGGGTGAGTCGGCGGGTGCGGCTGATATCACAATCACCGTTGACGATTGGCAGCCCGACGCACAGGCAGCTAATGGTGCTGGAATCGCAAGTGGTGCGTCATCGGCTGGTGCAGCTAACAGCGGCGGTACCGCAATGAGCCTCACCGCGGTCGCCGCAGCGGCCCCAATTCCTGCTACTATGCAGGAAAATATCACCACCGCTGCTAATGCCCAATTGTCGAGAGCAAAGCTCGATAACATAGTGGCATACCTAGGGGCATCCGTGGGAGAGGTCGCAGGCGATATCAAGTCCATTGAGTTCGCGATTGAGGCAACGGCTGGAGGCGCTGTTGCCAAAGAGCTTGGAGCTTCGCTTATTGGCGACACTGACTATGCGGTTGATACAGCCAAGTTGGCGGCACAGCAAGTTATCTCTCAGGCAGCGACCGCTGTACTCGCTCAAGCCAACGCTAGGACCGCAACCGTTTTGACTCTGCTTAAATAGGGGGTTATGGTTGTGTCATTAAAACTCAAGGGGAAAACATATGGATAACAACACGGTAGACCCCTCGACGTTGCTGAGACCTACGCCAAAGAGTGCTCGGAACGAGAGCCTGACATCAGATTACTTAACGAGACTGGAAAAAGCACAAAAGCCAGACCCAGCCGACAAGATAAGATCTGATCTTCAGGTTCCCGATGCCACCGCACTAATGGCCGAGAAGAGATTAGTTGCGTCGAATAATCTCGAAATGATTCGTGAAAGACTCAAGGAAATTTCGGAGTCTTTGAACTCGGAGATGAAAATGAGGTCGAGAGACCTACAATTTTCAGTTGATGAAGTTACGAATCGTTTTTTGGTTACAGTTCTAGATAAGGACTCTGGCAAGGTAGTTAAGCAGATTCCGAGCGATGCCATCCTCAAGGTAGCGCATAATCTAGAGGCACTAAAAGGTATTCTATTTGACGACAGGTATTAGTATAACTAGCTGTTAGAAAATAGAACTACCGATAGATAGAAGGTTAAAACTGGCCTTGAAGTCAGTATTAGGGTCAGTTTTAACCTCTATATGACGATAAATAACTATAGATTAAGAATAGTATTGCTTTGCCCAATGAGATTTCCCCTTTATGGAATTTTATGCTGGCGACCAAAAATATAGTTATTGAATTAATTAGCATCATTATTTGTGGGACTGCTATTGGAATGCTGATGGCGCTCACTGCGAATGGTTTTGTTCACGTGGTGCTACTCGCCACCGAATATCGCACCTCGCTCTCTTTATTCAACTTTAGTTTCAGAGGCTCTGCGTACTCTCTATCTAGCATCGCTTCTCTGCTTCTTGCAGCGACAATTATAAGCCTGATTCGTAAGTGGTTAGACATACGAAACTGGGAAGGTATAGCCGACTCGATCTACGTGGCGCACAGAGAGAACCCGCAGATAGATACACGAAAAGGTCTCGGTTCAACACTCGCCTCGCTAGTAGTTATCAGCGGTGGCGGGTCGGTTGGTCAGTACGGACCACTCGTGCATTTTGGATCGACAATCGGCCTGTTCATCAAAAATTCTTTTAAACTCCGAATGAATCCTGACATATTTATCGGCTGCGGAGTTGCGGCAGCTATCTCTGCTGGCTTTAATGCCCCACTAGCCGGGATAATCTTTGCTCACGAGGCAATCTTAAGGCACTTCTCCCTGCGAGCTATTGCCCCCATATCTGTTGCCTCTTTCAGTGCTAGCGCGTTTGGTGCGTACTTCTTTGGAAATGCGCCGGTCCTCTTTGATCTCACTCAACGTGTTCCACCGCTTAATGAAATTCTTCCTATCTTGATCTTACTAGGCCCGATCTTTGCCATTATAACCGTGAGCTTTATGTACGCCTTACGCACGGCCAACCGCTTCGCGGCAAGGCACGAGCGCTACAAAATCTTTTTGCCTTTTATCGCAGCGCTAATTTGTGGTTCAGTTGGCGTATTTCTTCCAGAAATTTTAGGACTCGGGATTGGACCAATAAACGATCTAATAGCCGGCAATATTTCGTTCACCAAGGTTAGTATGTTGCTGGCTGCCAAAATCTCCATGACAGCTTTATGTATCGGGTTCGGACTTTTTGGTGGAATATTTTCACCGGCCTTGTTTATTGGTGTCGCTACTGGTTCATTGGCTGCAGGTTTCTTTGCGACGATCGGCTATACTGATCTTTCCCAAGTGATTATTATTTCTGGAATGGCTGCTGTAGCTGCCGCGGTGATCGGCGCACCAATTACCAGCGTTCTCATAGTAGTAGAGCTCACAGGATCTTATGAGTATGGCGTCGCGGCCATGGTCGCGGTTATTATTTCAAGCTTAGTGACCTACAGACTATTCGGTCTTTCTTTCTTCGACAGGCAATTACTTGACCGCGGCATAGACATGCGCCAAGGAAGAGAATCAATAGCCCTCAGCCAAAGGCTCGTGACAAGTTGTGTTGAAACTGCTTATGTAAGGTTGGATACGAACACCAGCGGTATCGACGCCTATAAAAAAATGAAAGACGCCGGTTCGGTGGAGAGCTATGTGGTGAACGAGGCCGGCGAGTATATGGGTAAGCTTGATATTTTCGGTGCTATTTCCGCATCCAATAACAATATAATGGGGTTCCTACTAACAGATTCGATAACATTACAAGAAGATGACTCGCTTCAAACCGCCATGTCTAAGACCATCGATTTTGTTGGAGAAAGTATCCCTATTTTATCAAGCGATAAAAAATGTTTAAAAGCTGTTGTGTCTGAGGGCAGTATTTTTCAGGCGGTAATAGACGTTCAAGACACAGTTTCTAAAATAGGGAGGGCCTAGTGTTGACTGTAAGAGGAAAAAATATAGTTGCGCTTTTCTGCATCATGCTAACGGCGGCCGTTATTTATACTCAGAGCTTTGCTCAGCAGGACAGATTTGAGTCTGGCCTCGCGTCGAAGGACAGAGGTCACTACGCCACAGCTCTTAGAGCTTGGTTGCCCATGGCGGAAGCTGGTAGTGCTGAGGCACAAAATAACGTCGGATATATGTATGAGGAGGGGTTGGGTGTCCCACAAAATTACCTGCTCGCAATGAATTGGTACCGACAGGCGGCCGACAACGGTCTAGCGGAGGCTCAACATAACATGGGCATGCTCTACCATCATGGATACGGTGTTGCTGAAAATCTGATCGAAGCCTTCAGGTGGTTTGAAATGGCGGCTGATCAGGAACTTGCACAGTCTGAGTACATGCTAGGGCTGGCCTACGAAAACGGTGAGGGAACAGAGTTAAATTACGAAGAAGCAAAAAGGTTGTTCCTTAGTGCAGCGCGGAAAAATTATGCCCCTGCGCAATTGATGTACGCCTTTATGTTGCAAGCCGGCGAAGGCGGCGACTCCGAACCCTTCAGCGCGTATGTGTGGGGAAAGATAGCAGAGCAAAACGGTTCTGAAGAAGCCATAGACGTTACGACGATGTCCACAGTCCAATTAGAAGATGAGGAAATAATTGAGGCCGATGGTGTTGTTGCTAATTGCCTCGCGGGAGACCTTACGGATTGCCCGGAGTAGTAGCTAGTTAGGAAGGACAACTACCTCGATTCGACGATTTTCGGAACGACCCGTCGCCGTATCATTTGACGCTATTGGTCTAGTATCAGCGAATCCCTTAATGACCATGCTCCCTGGGGCGATGCTTCCTCCGTCCTGAAGGTAGTCCGCCACGCTCGCTGCTCTAGCGGAGGATAAGTCCCAATTGTTTCGATATCTGTTGCCGAAGCTCATCGCAACATTGTCAGTGTGACCCTCAATCTGGATCAGGCCCGAGGCCCCGGCCAACGAGTCACCAACAGAGTCAAGCAGGGAGGTGAAATCGTTTCTAAGATTAGCCGACCCACTTTCAAAACCACTCTGATCAGTCAGGCGAATGATTATTGACTCCCCGTCCCTAAAAACCTCAGCGAGGCCTGACGTTATCTCCTCAGACAAATTCGACCTAATTTGCTCAAGTTGATCCTCAGCCCTCTGTGATGCGCCGCCAAATTCTGACTCATCAACATTACTCTGACCAGAGGATACAAACTGAGCGCCCTCAACCCGCACTAGCGAGTCTGCATCAGACTCAATGGTGCTAATTTTTGAGAGCAGCAAAATAGTGTCTTGGGATATCTTTCCCGTCGCTTCACTCAATTCATTTTGATCCAAAGCTTCGATCACCACGGTACCATCTTCCACCGATACCTCTACGCGACCCTCAGCTATCTCATCCCTGAGAATTTCCTCAATGTCTCTCGCGTTGGTCGCTGATTCACCTACCCCATCATCCACGTCAAGTTCTTCATCCTGGGGTTGCTCCTCTCGACTTCTTTGCTCCTCCAGCACGTTGGCCGCAGTTGGTTCGGTGGCTTGTTGTCGGTACTGGGTGGCAACGATATTATCAGCTGTCGGCGCTTCAACTATCGGCACCAAGACCTGAACCCCAAAGCGAGATCTCATAGATCCGCTGACCTCTTTGTACTTAGGAACGTTGACATGCGCAAAAGAGAGGATGAGCACAAAGAAAGCCATCAGCAAGGTCGCCATATCTGCGAACGTCGCCATCCAAGCGGGTGAACCACTTTTACAGGGCTCGCATTCGACGGGCTCGGACGGCTCTTGTTCCTCTGGCTCGGCAGGAGCCTCGGAAGACTCAAGATCCTCCGACTCAACCGATTCTTCTTCAGGTTGCTCCACCGCCTCTGGAGAGCCTTCGTCTTTTTCTTCTATTTGTTCGTCGTTTTCGCTCACGTGATATGTCTCAATTCTGTCTTTGTTCCAACCTTAATTTGCGATTCTGATTTCGATTCTTCGATTGCGGCTTCTGCCATCGGCAGAATCATTACTTGCAAGAGGGAGAGTATCGGCAAAGCCGAGAACCTCAATACGCTCTTCTAATATCTCAGAAGAATTCGTTAAGTATGCTGCGACCGACGCGGCCCTCGCCGCAGACAAATCCCAGTTTGAGTTAAATGTATCGCTAAATGCGACAGGAATGTTATCCGTGTGTCCTTCAATCCTGACATCACCTGACTCCTGACCTATAGTCTCACCGACACGGTCTAGGGTACTGGTGAAGCTTTGTGCAACTACAGCGCTCCCCGAATTAAATGACCCTTGACTCGCAATCCGGATTACGACCTCATCACCCTCTCTTTCTACTTCGAGTAGTCCATTATTTATTTCAGAATTCAGATCCGCTCTTATGTTCTCGAACCGATTATTGAGTCGCTCTTCATTTAGCTGAGCTGCGAATATGAGCTCCTCGCTGTTTTCAACCTCTTCAGGTCCATCAACATCACTTAGATACAGTCCAATTTCACGAGTCGTAGTTGATTGGACCTCAGCTACAATAGCTGCTGTTTCTACTAATACCTGACTCGCTGTTCCTTCAGAGGATTCACCGCTTCCAAATTCAGCCCCCGCGGCCTCAGCGTTATTCACTTTGACTACTATTTGAGATCCGTCTGTAGTTACCGTAACTAACCCCGATGAAATTTGATCTGACAACGCAATTTTTGTTTTCTCTAGCTCCTCGACAAACCTCTCTGGTTCTGATTTCGTCCGTCTTACCAAGTTTTCCGCATCCCTATCAAGTTCTCTTTGGCGCGGATCATCTAATACAGTTGGCGCGGCTTCATTTGGCGTGAAAGTTTCGGTGATCACGCTCCGTGCCTTTGGTATCTCAATCTTGGGCACTAATTTTTTGACGCCGAAAGCAAACTGTATTGACCCGTTAATATATTCAAATCGCGGCACCTCCGTGTCAGAAAACGACAAGATGAGGACGAAGAACGCCATCAGTAGGGTAGCCATATCGGCAAAGGTAGCCATCCAAGGGGGCGATCCTGTCTTACATTCTGGACAGTCATCTCCTCCCTCCTTTGCGTCACCGACACCACCTTGATCGGCCTCAACGGCCTGATCGACAGCGGCCTCCAAAGCACTGCTATCTACCTCTTGATCTGCAGCCTCGCTTGCGCTCTCCGGCGTTGTGACTTCATTTTCAGCCATGACAATTTTTAATCCGTCTATCTAAAAGTACTCATAAATTAGGCTGTGCTCACCAAACTCTCTCGCTCTTTCGGCGGCACAAACGAAATAAGTAGGTCGGTAAGTATTCTTGGATTACCACCCTTCTGAATGAAGAGGATTCCTTCCAATATCAATTCGCAGTTGGCAGATTCAACCTCGGAGCGAATGCCAAGCTTCTGAGAAATAGGTATGCAGAAACAATTCGCGATAATGGCTCCGTACATTGTAGTTAGTAGTGCAACGGCCATGGCCGGACCAATAGATTTAGGGTCCGACATGTTCCCCAACATCTGAATTAGACCTATCAGGGTTCCTATCATACCCATTGCCGGGGCTACCTCACCCCACGAGCTAAATATGGCCGCTCCTTGTTTGTGCCTGAGTTTCATGCTCTCAATGTCTTGGGTTAAGGTCTTGGTGATCATATCCTCCTCCGCTCCGTCGACAAGCATCCCTATCGCCTTCTCCATGAACGGGTTGTCTATCTCCTGACCCTCGAGCGCAATCATCCCGTCCTTCCTTGCAATTGAAGCGAATTCGACCAGCTGGGAAATCAGCTCGTCGGGCTTCTCTAGCGCCTTGCCGAAGGCCTTACCGGCGACCTTAACCGCGTTGGTGAACTCCTGAAGCGAAGATCTCAGAAGCACGACCATTATCGAACCACCAAGAACAATCGCCAGGCCCGGTATATTCGTATAGGCTGCCAAAGTTCCACCCTGCAACATAGACCAAATAATAAGGCCGAATGCTCCGGCGAGACCTAAAAGAGTTGCAATATCCATGTCTTTCTCCTGCAAAATTTATAGTGGCGTCTAACCACTAGCTATGGACTCAGATTTCTTCCAAATATGTTATAACGTATTCCTATCATGACAATGACTACCAGCACACGCAGCACTCATCTATTACCGTATTTCCTGTTATCCGTAGTTCTAGTCCTATCCAGCTGCGATTTTCGTACCCCTGAAACATGCTTTGCGGTATTTCAGAACCGCCCAGACCAACTTTCGGGCTTTTCTTTAAGTGAAAACGGCCTCGCAAATAAGGCTGGATCACCTCTATACTGGTCCCGATGCCCGGCTGGCATGCGATTTTCGGACCCTAACACCTGCTCCGGGATCCCTCTCCTTCTCAGTTTTGACCAAGCAATCAACTATGCTCAGGATATCTCTGAGAAAACTGACCAGAAAATTCGACTTCCCTTAGTCGACGAGCTGGACGATATTACAGAAAACAGTTGTATAAACCCCTCTCTCAACACGAATGTTTTCCCGGCTGCCTCTACAGATAACTACTGGACCTCAGAGCAACATTCTTTTCGAGACAACCTGGCTTGCACCTTTTATACATACCAGGGATTGGCCTCCTGTTTAGAAGTAAAATCGACTGAACATCCGTTTATGTTAGTGATTGAGCGCGATATTTTCTAGCCTAGCGCTCCTTTTACACTTTTACGTTCACTTCAATGGTCCTATCTCTTCCTCCCTCAGTCTTTATTCCCGGGCTTACTTTGTCTTTAGACATTAAATTCTTCTCTTTATAGGCAAGACAATCCCGCCCCTCAACCTCAAAAACGTCCTTATTTGGCGAGTTTGCGCTCATAAACCCCATCGCCCTGCAACCAAAAGGAAACCTCTTATTCCAGGTAACGAAAAAGTGTGCACACGAGTTGCACTCTATTTGCTTGTCTGAAACGACTAGACCTGCAAAGTTACCTGTCTTCACGCTCATTATAGTATTTCCAAACAACCACACCTATCAAAGCTATTGTTATTCCGACGGCTGCTATATTCGATAAATTAAGCCCACGAAAAAAATTGAGCTCTGGCTGGAGCCATGTAAAGACAAGAATCGGCACTCCGATCATGAAGTACCATCTTATGTATTTGCACACTAGGCAATCTTCATTTTTATTAGTAAACATCGCTCTTCTCTGTGAATTCTCTAATTCAGTCAGTGGTAGTTTATTTACTGCTGTACATATTTTCCATAGCCTTAAACTGTCCGGTCAAATACTCCCCTGTGCTTTTATTTCGCTGAACTAGCGATTCCATTGCTACAAACTGACGAAGATAGCGCTGCTTTATGGTTTCTAATCGCTCCTGCAGATCCAATAATTCCGCTTCATATCGAGCAACTTCAGCAGTGACGCTAGTTTCCTTAGTCTTTATAGTACCCTGGTCATTAGTTATGTTGTCCAGCACCGTTGTAATGTCCAGAGCTAAACCATGATCCCTTGAATCAGACTTGTCCTGATCGATCAGATTAGCAGTCAACATAGTTCTCACATCAGCGAATTTATCTCTCACTACAGCCGCATAAGTTGTCGCGTTCAATGAAATTTCGCCACCAAGCTTTGTTTGTATCCCCAAATCCCTCAGCGTAGACACGCCATTCGAGGCAGATGCAGAAGTCTTAGCGATTATTCCTCGAACACTGTTCTTGATTATATTGACTGTACCTTTTTCTGCACCCAGCGAACCGGCCAATTCATCATCTTCGTCCTTCTCTCCGGTTAAATAGTTAGAAAGCGTCACAAATTGGTTGTAGGAATCCACCATGGCATTTAACTTAGTCTCCAGGGCAGTCGTATCTTCACTAACCACAATATTTATCGTCGTGCCGCTACCTACCCGCTTGAAAGTGGTCTGCACTCCCGGAACTAGATCGGTTGGAGAATTAGTCTGACGCCTAACATCTGCCCTGCCATTCAATTCTACGATTAGGTCCTGGGCGCCACGAGTCCTATCTCCCCAAGCGCCTCCAGTGAGCGCGTCGCTTCCGGTGAGTGTGCTGGCAAAATTAAAACTTTTGTCTGAACCATTACTTCCTTCTAGCAGGATACTGAAAGTTGTGCCCGTGGCTGCCGGATTAAACGCGCGGGCGGTAACCCCGGTTGTTGAAGAGATGCTGTTAACTGCATCTATAATCCCCTGTGGAGTATGATTAGAAACCACCACATCTGTTCCACTACCTGCAGTCCTTGGAACCTTTATTGTAATAGTAAAGTTGCTAGCTGATAGCGTCTGACCTAAGGAGGTAAAAGAGCTACCATTATCCTTCAACTCATTCATTTGAGGACGAGCCATCTGAGTAACTTTGATGTTATATATTCCGGCGGTGGCTAGGGCTTGCGAAGTAATTTCGACGGCTGCCCTATCATCCCGGTCTGTTTTAACTGATTTATTAAGCAGGGTATCTTTATTCTTTAGCGCCTCGAAACTCGTCTTCAGAGCAGACACGCTTGACTTGAGAACACCATAACCTGAAATTGCGACAGTGCTCTCGGCCTTTTTCTCGGTAACGGTATTCATTCGAGGCATTGTCTCGGTCTCGGCTAGGGTCTTCGCCAGGTTGTGAATATCAACACCAGAACCCGCGCCCAGCGCCTGCGTTATCTTGCCACCGATCTCACTATTGTTGTTCGTCGTAATTGCCATTCAGAACTACCTAATGAAATTCAATATGGAGAGCTGGGACACCTTGGCGAAAGTGCTTTGCGCCGCCTCCAAAGCCAACATATCTGATGAAAGCTGGGTAACGGCAGTCGCGTAATCGACATCCCGGGCATCAGAGAGCAACCCCTTATAGATCACGATTTTCTCTTCCGAGATGTCTCGTCTCTCTTCGACCAAGGTTTGCCTTAGACCGTTATCCACGAGGTTAGAATTTAGGCTTTTGGAAACTGTTTGAAGTTCGGATAGCGCCAGCTCAACACCCGTTTTGTCATTCGCTTTTAGGGCTGTTACAAAGTCTTGCATCACTTTGAACATATCGACTCGCGACGTAACAACTCCCAGCGCGTTTTTTCGCTCGATTACTCCAGCTAGTTTATGTCCAGAAATACTGAGCGGTAATTTATATCCCGTATCAAGTTCCAACTTAGGTTCGGTTTGGTTTCCCTTGTACTCTACACTACCGTCTGCCTTCTTAACGAAGGGAAGCGTCGTGACCTTTGTACCTGCAAACATAAAGTGTCCGTTAGAGTCCCTTGAATTGGCCAGACCTCTTATATCATCCATGTAGCCTTCTACCTCAATTGCAAAGATGTTTAACTCGTTAGCGCTGTATGTGTCTGAACGCGCTGAAACAGAGAGATCTTCCATACGCTGCATCATGTTGACCATCGACATCATTATGGCCTCTTCTTCCTTGTAGCCCGCATTTACGCTTTGTAAGTTCCTGATATCGTCCTCTTGATTACTGATCACTTGAGACAACTTTAAAGACGACGTTGTTGCCTTGACATCTGTGCTTGGCGTGACGTTTTTCTTTCCAGCTGAAAGCTGTGACTGTAACTCTGCAATTTTCCCTTGCTGAGTGGTCATTAGATCGTTCATCATCTTAAAGTATTGTGCTGTTGAGATTTTTGTATCCATGGATTATTTGCTCTTGTTGATTACCTTGAGGCACTGATCAGAAAATCAAAGATATCTTGAGATACTTTAATAATTTGGGCTGCGGCTTGATAAGACTGCTGATAACGGATCAAATCGGCCGCTTCCGTATCTAAGGTTACACCTACTGACTTATCCAGTAGCGCTTCAGCGTCATCCTTAACTACTTTTAATGCTTGAGATGACATCTCCGCAAGGTTGTGCTGGTTGCTTACGTCCGAGATCAACGAAATGTAGCGCTGAGTTGGGATCTCGTCTCCATTAACACCAACCTCTTGAACAGCGAGTATGCGAATAATATTTCCGTTATCCCCAATTGCGCCCTCGTTGGTCGTTATCGTAAAGACATCTCCAGTGGTTGGGGCCTCCTCGAAAACCACCTTAACATCGTTTACGAGCACACCATTTGGCCAGGAGTAACTCTGCTTCGCTAGCACCGTATCTGTATTCGTGTCGGTAACCTGCACCTGAGTTGGCGAGAGAAAAGTAAGCGAAAACGGTGGCTCGATCGAAACTTGAGGTAGTGTTGGCCTCTCCTGAATGTCGTAGCGAATACTGACATCGTTGGTTGATCCGGTTACATAGACTAAGAAATCATCATCTAACCTGGAATTAGAGGTTATAGTTGTGGCAAAACCTATCCGACTTAGATCGGTAGCTTTACCTTGCCCAGCGCCATGATTCTGAAATTCAAAGTTTACATTCGTACCCGTGTACTTAACCCTACCAACCTTTATCCCATTGGACTCATTTAGAAAATTAGTTGTCTGCCCGGCTGTAGGGTTTCCAAGAACAATATTGTTTCCTTTATTTGCTACAATATTTTGAATTAGTATTTTACCGTTAGGGTATACTATCGCCTCAACGCCGGTAGTGCCGGTTTGAGCATTGATCAGCGTGGCAAGGGCTTCCAAGCTCGCAGGTACGCCCGCATTGACAATTGTAGTTCCGTTTATGGATAGCTTTTTCGTTATATCAAACTGGTCGTAAGTGTAAGTCAGCGTGTTATCGGCTTCGGCGGTAACATTTGTCGCTCCTTTTATCGTGTTCGCCCACGTCGCAACTTGAGCTGCGGACAGGGTGGTTCCATTGGCAATCGCCAGCGCCGGAAGGTTTGTTCCATTCAATTTCAGTGCATTACTAGCTATCAGTGTCTGAGCTCCGCCGCTCGAATTTGTTTGGATCGGAAGACCGTCGGACAGGCTCACGCCATTAGCAAAATTTCCAAGCGTAATTGTAGTATCCTTATAACCAGTAGCCCCTTGCTTATTTACATAGTCATTTATAAAAGTGGTACCCGGCTCTATTGACTTCGATGTCGCCAAACCCGCTGCAAAAGGAACCGCCAATGTATTCGAGCCAACAATGTGGTTATACTCAGAGGTGAACATTTGGAGCTGATGATCATTAACGATCGGTGGTTGGATGCTTACCGTGAACCCAGCAACGTCCCTTGGTATAAATAGTGCTGGCTCTACTGTATTAGATTTGAAAGTTTTTGTTTGGGCCACTCCAAGGATTGTCCCAGTATCGAATTGAGCGTGCTCCTTAAGAGCTGTGGCACGCATATCATATTGTAAGGAGGGCTCGGTTTCGCGCGAATTTGCTATCGCGCCCTCGATTTGTAACCGATCGGCTGTAGAAATTTGGCCGGTATTCTCTATTGATACCTTTATATTATCCACTGCTCGCAGATTAGGCCTTATCAGGAACGATTCGCCATTTTGTAATGTCCCGTTAACAGCAACATTTAAACCGTTATAACTGAACCCATTATCACTTGCCGAGTTCCTGCTTATGTAGGAACTCACCTTAGTGGATAGATCTGTAACCAACCACCTCGCTTTTCCGGACTCCCAGGTCGCCTTGATATTTACCTTGGGGGTTGTTGCAGAGGCCGTAGCTGTGATTGCAGTCGATAATGTCTTATCGCCCGCACTTACCGCGTTATACTGGGGTGTTAAATCGAAAAGTTCTAAACCAACCTCCCCGTTTTTATTTAATCCTTGCCTGTGCAAGTTATTAACTGATGTCCCAATCTTATTGACTAGAATATCTAGATTATCCCGCAACGGCTCAAATATTTTGTTGCGAAAACTGAGCGTCCCACCTATCGAGCCGCTCCGCACCTCACCAACGTTAATATTTTTACCATAAGAATCGAGAATAATTGCGATGGGCCCGCCAGCAACTTCAGAGAACCTCGGAGTTAACAGGTATGATTTATTTTCGTCTACAAATCTCATACTGTTACTGGTGCCACCCAACTTAACAAGAGCTCTGCCACTCTTGTCGATAGAAACATCTAAACTCGCATAGCTGGACATCTCTTTTAACAAGAAATCTCTCTGATCCAATAGTTGGGGAGGTTGCTTACCAGCGAATGGTGTCTTTACCAATTCTTTATTTACTAAACGGAGGCTATCTGCGAGCTTACTCAGCTCAGAAAAATCGGTCTCAAGCTTGTCATAGATTTCAACGTCGATCGACGCTAATTCCGAGCCAATGGCTCTGGATCGGCTTGCTAAAAACTCAGTCGCCATCAAGAATTCTTGTCGAAAAGCTTCCTCAGCGGGATTGCCCGAAAGATTTGAAGCTGATGCAAAAAAACGAGTTATCCCGTTACTCAAGCTCCCCTTATCTGATCCCAACAGATCAACCAAACGGTCTGTGTACCGCATTAGGGGTTCTTGTTCACTCACCTTACTGTTTGCTATTCGTACATTAGAGGTAGCAAACTCATTAAATGCCCTGAAAACTCCTTTGGAAGCCACCCCAGATCCAAGGTAGTCCACTCCCATTTTGGTGGGGATAGTTTCCTCTGCGCGAACTTCCTGCCTTGAATAACCATCTGAATTCAAGTTAGCAATGTTATTACTTACCGTAGACAACGCTTGTCGATAAAGCTCAGTAGCAGTAGCTCCTATGTTGAGTAAGTCAGCCATCGTCTCTTTTATTACCCACGTAAACTATTTAGTTTAAGAAGCAGACTGATACTTTAGATCTAATCTTACCTCTTACAATTTCAAAAAGTTGGCTCTCAATCAGCGTTAACTGCTCGTCGATCTGAAATGTCGTTAAGCCATTCTAATAAGCCCAAACCTTGGGAGTTTGCAATCTTATGCGATAGTTCGTCATAGAACATGCCATCAAACAAATCCATCGCATCATTTTTCAGCAAATCACTTTTAAGAGGTTCAATAGAAGAGCGCATTGAATCAGTCACTAACTTAAGAAACATTGATTCAAATTCAGCTGCAACCTTTGCATTAATTTCCCTTGCCTCTTCCCTAGTTTTAGTTTCATTTGCTTTCAAACTGGATAGGCCTTGAAAGTCATACCGGGTCGCTACAAAATTATTAATTCCTGCCATTTAGATCACCACTAGCTCGGCTTTAAGGCTGCCTGCCCTCTTAAGAGCCTCCAAGATTGCTATAAGAGCTGAAGGAGATGCGCCGACTTGATTAACTGCATCCACAATTTCCTGTAACTCTATTCCGGGCTCAAAAACGAACATCTGACTATCCTCTTCTGTCACTTCGATTTCCGCGTTCTGCACGGGCACTGTGTCCCCATCTGCAAACGCGTTCGGCTGACTGACCTCGTTAAAGGCGTCGATCCTTACCATCAAGGTGCCATGGGAAACAGCCGCCGCACCAACTCGCACAGATCTATTAATCACTGCAGTCCCAGTTCTTGAGTTTATAACCACCCGGGCAACAGGGTCCGCCGTGGCTACCTCCATTAGCTCTATGTCGCCAAGGAAAGCAACCTTCTGACTCATATCCTGAGGGCCGCGTATCACAACCGAAACAGCGTCAAGTGGAGTCGCTGTTCCAGCTCCATATGTATCATTAATCACAGCTGCTATCGCTGTCGACGTGCTGAAGTCAGAATCTCTTAGGTTCAGAATTATGTTCTCCGTCGTCTCGAAGGACGATGGAATTAATCTCTCAACAATTGCTCCATTTGGTATGCGACCAGAAGTAGGCACACCTATCTCAACGGCGCCTCCCGCCGCATCTACAGCGACTCCAGTTACCGTGAGAGGTCCTTGCGCAAGCGCATAAACTTCACCATCTATTCCTCGCAATTCGGTTAAGATCAGGTTGCCACCTCGAAGGCTCTCTGCAGAACCGACAGTGGATACATTGACATCAATTCTCTGGCCCGGTTTTGCAAATGGTGGTACCTCAGCAGTCACCAATACCGCCGCCAGATTGTCAGTTTGCAGTGGCTGCTGCGCCTGCTGCTCAGCCAGTCGCACTATATTCTCGCCTAAATCAAATTCCGATACAGGTCCATCAACACTTACTCCTAGTCCGGATAGTAGAGAAGTTAGACTCTGCCCGGTTACCCGAAGATCTCTACCGTCTCCAGTCCCAGAGAGACCTCCCACTAGACCATAACCGATCAACTGATTGCTCCGGACACCTGCAACGTCGGCTATATCTTTAATTCGATCAGCATGGCTTACGTTGATCATTAGAGCCATGACCAATGTACAACTTATGATTTTTGAAAACTTTGGTTGCATCTTTAATTATTCCTCAACCTAAAAAGGCCATAAGCCAAATAAAATATTGGTTATAGGTGGAACACGAGTAGATCGAGCTAGCTCTCCGGCTCCGCTATATGAAAATTGAGCGTTTGCGAGTCGACGAGATAATATCGTGTTGTTTGGCTGGATATCTTCTGGCCTTACAACACCACGAACTCTTATGTACTCACTACCCTCGTTTAACTCCAGTTGCTTTTCTCCGAACACAACTAAATTACCATTACTCATGACTTCTGTCACAACAGCCGAAATACTGCCTGTTAAAGTAGCAGATTGGCCTGCAGTTCCGGTTCCGTTACTACTAATAGTAGATCCAAGTTCACCAAGGTTCGCATACTCGTCAAACAAAGTTTGGTCTCCAAATACCCCCGGCGTAAGATTATTTACCGAAACTCTCTCAGTTGCCAATCCGTTCTCTCGAGTCGCCTGCGCAGATTCGTTGAGCAGGATAGTCACAATATCCCCTACCCTAACGGTTCCAGCCGCATAGGCACGTCCCGCTGGGTACAAAGAGGCTCCGTTATCCATAATCGAACCCGTTATCCTCGCTGGCGCTAGACTCGGTTCAGGATAGATAATCTCAAAATCATCAAGCCCGGCTCCGGTAATCAGCTGAGAAGACGAACAGCCTATTGAAAGGATGCTGAACAGACAAATTGATACTTCACGAAATTTCATCATTTATCCTAACTCGGTGTTATAAGTTTTGATTCAAAAATCTAAGCATGCCGTCTGCTGCGGAAATGGCTTTTGAATTAATCTCGTAAGCTCTTTGTGTTTCGATCATATTCACCATTTCTTCGACAACATTTACGTTAGATTGTTCTAAAGAACCTTGCGTGATCATACCGGCTCCCTGATCGCCAGGAATACCAACTATCGCAGGACCACTCGCATTTGATTCTGCATACAAGTTACGGCCCATTGCCCTCAATCCGGCAGGGTTAACGAATCGTGTGATCTGTAATTGTCCAACTTGGACAGCTCCACCTCCAGCGGCGAGCTCAGCAGTTACTGTGCCATCCCTTCCAACAGCGATACTGATAGCTTGCTGAGGGAGGTTAATCGCGGGAATAGTTGTCTGACCTGATGCCGTTACTAGTGCTCCCAAGTTGGAACGTTTGAAGGATCCATCTCTTGTATAGGCTATGGTTCCATCAGCCTGCTGAATAGCAAAGAATCCGTCTCCACTGATCGCCAAATCCAGCGCGTTCTCGGTGGAGACCATATTGCCCTGGCGATGTATTTTCTCGGTGGAAACCACCCGTGAACCGGTTCCAAGCATCAAACCCGTTGGGGTTTGCGCTAAAACATCAGCCTGGGCGCCTGCTTGAACTATTCTCTGATACAAAAGATCTTCAAAATTCGCGCGGTCTTTCTTAAATCCAACCGTGTTTACGTTCGCTAAATTATTTGCAATTACTGACATTCTGGTCGACTGAGCAGATAATCCAGTTTTTGCAATCCACATTGAAGCGTCCATTTTATTCCCCTTAAGTTTAGTTGGCAGTTTGCATCAGGCGTGTTCCCGACTGATCCAACTCTTCTGCACTTTTAACCAATTTCATCTGAGTTTCGAACGATCTGTAATAATCCATCAGGCTCACTAAAACCTCGACTGGATTAACATTACTACCCTCAAGCGCTCCTGTTGATAGTGAAGCTATCTCTGGACCCTGAGCGATATCACCGCCTGCCCCATTTGCTCCAAGTTGCTCATACAAGCCATCGAGGCGCCTTTGCAAAGTTGTCCCAGAAGCATCCCTAATTAAAATCTGACCAATTTGGACCGGTGGCGCTGCAGCCGCTGCAGGATCTGCTAAGGCCGCATTAAAAAACACAGTGCCATCGGGAGTTATAGTAGGGCTTCCACCTTCAGGAACAGTTATAGGACCACCAGCTTCGCCAGCAACCAGATAGCCGTTAGCAGTTTCAAGAAAACCAAGTTCCGAAACTCTAAGGTCACCTCTTCGAGTGAAGGCTAATTGCCCTTGTTCCGTCAGAACACCCATCACTGTTTGATCATTCATTGCTACATCAAGCGGGTTACCCGTATCGATTCGTGTGCCAGACTTTAGATCTACAATGTCTGTCCTGTTTTCTACCAAAGGTTGAAAGCGAACAGCGAAACCAGGGCCATCTAACTGGGCGGGAACGGCTCGCTGAAACGAGGCTCGTTTGAACCCAACAGTCGAGACATTGGCCAGATCGTTGGTCAGCATTGTGCGCTGAATCGTTCCAGTCTTGGCTCCACTTAGGGATGTAAATACTAGTTTATCCATCGATATTTGCCCCTAAAGCTGATTCATTACCCACGAATGTTTATGATTGCGCTGGTCATGGCAGTATTGGTTTCAATTGCCTTCGCATTTGCCTGAAAATTTCTCTGTGCGGCAATCAGGTCAACCAGCTCGTTCGTTAAATCTACATTCGACCTTTCTCGCGAACCTGCGCGAATGGTCCCAAATCCTGCTGAACCCGCCTCGCCCAATCTTTCAGGACCGGATTTTCCTGAGGCCGTCCATGCAGCGTCACCAATCTGAGTTAGACCGGAGTTTGAGTTAAAATTCGCGATTACAATTTTACCGAGGGACTTTTGAGTTCCATTCGAGTAGCTCGCAACTATCAGACCATCATCATTGATGCTGATACCATTGATGTCACCCTCTGGCTTACCATTTTGCGACTGTGATATTGCTGCGAATGCTGAGTTGTATTGCGTACTTCCAGTATACGCCAATTGAATTGTCGTACCCGTCGCTTTGTTACTCTCCAGATTGTATTTAGCTTGAGGAGAAACTAACGCCCCTGAAGTGTCAAAGGTGATTTCACCCCTATCCAAGAAGATCGGTGTCCAGTAAGGAATGTCTCCAGCATCAAAATCTGCTTTGTCGACGCTCTCCTTCCACAGTCCCGTTGCCGGATCCTGTGTTACATATAAATTACTGCCAGCTAGCGTATCCGTGTCGATTTTTGCGTATGTCGAACTCGATCCAAAGGCAACATCCACATCCGTAAGACCCCAATCTTGGCTTCCTAGTAATTGGATGAAAGACTTCGAGGAAGTAGTCGATCCGGTGACCGTTAGTGCAGTTTTAGCCGAGTCAAATCCAACAACAACATTATTTATTGTCTTTCCATTCGCGTCTGCCATTCGGTTTAGCTGGGTCTGGAGTTCGGTCGTAAATGTATCTATATTGTATTGGCCCAGCGTGAGTTTAACGGTATTAGTTACACCATCTATTACAGCCGTAATACTTTGATTTGCCCCGGTCACGTTGAATGCTTGTTCTGTATCAACACCCATGGCATTCCCGACCAATCTCGCTGGCTGTGATGCCTGACCCCTAACGGTGGGTAAATTTTCAACCAGTGACGAAACAGCCTGAGTAATTTGATTTTTATTATTATTCGTAAGTGTCAGACCACCGTTTGCACTTAATCCAAGCAATGCTCCTGCTCTTACGCCGCCTGCGGTGAATGTTGGAGTAGCTTCATTGCCGTCACTTGTTGCCCTTATTGATATGCTAGACGCGTCTCCAGTAGTACCACTATTAAATGTAAACTTACCCCCAGCATAAGTAACCTCGAGGCCTGATCTTCTGCTACTTGCAGTAAGCGCTGTTCCATTACCTCTAACGTTACCGAGAAGTTGTTTTGATCCATTAACCGTCATATATGAAAGAGCTGAGCCGTCATCAATCCCAGTATCATTAGCAAGGGTGCCAATGCCACCAAAAATCGCATTAGTTGCAGCATCGCTGCCCCCGAGGCGAATGATGTCAGGCGTGGCTTTTAGAGAAGAGCTCTGGTGTACCATAAAGCCCTGATTCTTTTCATCATACTCTACCGTGACGTCTGTCCAGGCTGCCTTTTTCGCATCAACAAAATTTAAGTAGTTCGTTAAGGCTGCCGCGACCTGCCAACCAGTAGCCTTACGCGTTGTATTATTTCCGGTTCCATCATGAAAAACTAAGCCGCCTTTCTCAGCGTTAGCCGCCTCAAGTATGCCGGTGCCGCCACTCAACGGAATGCTTACCCACTGACTCGCAGCGGCGAGCGAGGTTGCTCCGACGGGATATCTCTTAATTGTTAGAGTCTTGGTATTGAGAGCTGCAAAATCAAAGACGTTGTCATCTCCAAAGGCCTTGTTCAACTCATTGGTCAACTCTGTAGCGATTTGTTTTCCTGAGAGTGTTTGTGAGCCTGCTGTTCCAGGGCGACCTGTTGCTGAGGAGAGGTGGCTCGTGCTCATCAGTCTTGGCAGGCTGATGTCTCTCCAAACCGAGTCATCTACCTTGACCTGAAACATGTTTTGAAGTTGAGCGTTAGTCCAACCTGTAGCAAAGTTCACCCCAGAGCTCCCGCCAGTTAGATTAAGTCCATCTTTGTACGAGGAAGCAGCAGGTATTTCCGTAGTTACAGAGGCATTCGCAGAGGGAATTGCTGTCTGCAACTTATCTAAGGAAAATTTGCGATAGGTCGTACCAGCTGTGATTAAGTACTCCGCTTGATTAATCGCGGCTCCGGTTACCGGATCTGTCGTTAGCTTTGCGTACGCGTCCAGTTCTTTCTGAGTTTTGATTTCGCCAAACTTATTAATGAATTGGGGATCGTTTCCCGCTCCAGCAGATTGAGTTAAGGCAGATACAACATCTTCACCATCTATAGTCACATAAGTCTGCCACTTGCTATAGGGGGAAGCATCAGTAGGGTTAGCAGTTTTAACATAAAAAATAGTCGCAAGCTGTGCATTTCCGTTCGCACCGTAGGTGGTGAAGGAAGTCGTCTTATGATACGTATCTGGCTTGTCTTTGTTGAAGGCTGCTGTAATTGGGGTAGCAGAGGACGGTAAGTTTAACCCTAGGTTAATTTCCGTCGTTGGCACAAATTCACCTACAGTTTTACGTTGAACTGTTAAGCCAGTTGTGTCTGCTTCAAAGTTTGCATTATTTATCGAGTCGACCGGAAGAATCTGCAACGCTTGTCCAGCACTATTTACTAGCTGGTTCTGCTCGTCGAGCATGAAACCACCATTCCTGGTATACAACTCGGCTCCGTCTGTAGTTTTAAGTTTAAAGTAGCCATCTCCAGTGATCGCTAGGTCAAGAGAGTTACTCGAAAATTCGATGTTACCCTGAGTATGCTGCTGAGTAATCTGATTCAGAGCTACCCCAGAGCCCGCGATTGAGCCAGCTTTTTGAAGCGGCGTGCTCGCAAAAATATCGCCAAAATCGGCATCGGCTCTTTTAAAACCTGATGTGCCGGCGTTAGCAATGTTATTTGAAGTTACAGACAACTCTGTTGTCGCGGCCTGAAGTCCAGTTAAAGAGGTATAAAATGACATTCTCGTAAGTCTCCTAGATTAATTTCCGATACGTCCGACTTCAGCTATGTCAAGCACGCTTCCGTCTTCCATTTCAATTTTCAATTCTCCAACTTCTTTATCCCAACTCACCGCTGCAATTGCCTGTTTGTTCAGCAACGGTAGAGTCGATAAAATTCCATCCCTATTTGTTACAAATTCAAACCTGTATTGCCCAGCAGGCATTTCCTCACCGTCTTGATTTTGACCATTCCAAGTCAAATCAGCGGGGCCAGCTGGCACGTTCGTAAACAATTCTTTGTAGATCAGTTCATCTGTACTCGCATCGTAAATACTAAAAGCACCCGAATCCGCCGATTCCGGTAAGTCTGCTTTTGACGTTACATGCTCTCCAGATTCTATAGTCACTAAGTTTCCTAACCGTTCTATCTTCTTACCTATCAGAGTCGAACCTAGGAGAAACCTTGATGACTTAGAATCTTCAGCCATAGCATCCATGGACGTTCTAACACCTGTCATAGCCTCTAGCGAGGAAAATTGCGCTAACTGTGCCACGAAGGCTTCGTTCTCCATTGGGTCGAGGGGGTTTTGATTCTTCAGCTGAGTTGTAAATAACTTAAGGAAAGCATCTCGATCAAGCTCCGCTTCTTTAGACAATAGCTTAGCCTGCTGCTCCTCATACTGTTTTGTAGTCAAAATATTTGACGGTAAAGGTGGTAGTTCGTTTGCCATATCAAATTCCTAAATTTTATCCTAGCCTCGGATGTGATTACGCGTTAATGATATCCAAGGTCCTAATCATCAAATCCTTCGCAGTACTAATGACCTCAACATTGTTCTGGTAAGCCCTCGAAGCATCTAGCATATCTACTAGCTCTTCTATCTCACTGACGTTTGATGCAAAAACATACCCATCTTCATTGGCCAGAGAATTACCAGGCTCATATATTTGTTCGATCGGTTTAGTATCAGTCACGATACGATCTATGCGAACACCACCCGCTAAGTTTTGAAATCCGCCAGCGGTCTCACCTTGCAATAGAGCGGAGAATACCGGACGCTGCGCCCGAAATGCCCCCTCTGCTGACCCTGACACAACACCTACGTTTGCTAGATTACTAGCCGTTGCATTCATGCGTACCAGTTGAGCATTTAAGCCTGTACCGCCTATCGCCATAATTCTCTCGAATGACATGAATTACTCTCCTCTAAATGCCTTTCTCAAACCTGAGATTTTATCTTCCACAAATTGCAGAGATGCTTGATAATCAGCAACAGCGCGGCCGTACCTTGCCTGCTCTACCCCAATCTCCACGGTGTTGTTATCTAAACTTGGCGCTAGCGGAACATAATAGGTGACACCCGACTCTGTATCTGACCATGCCGGCCCAGAGAAATAACCCATATGGTCTGTATCTGTTACGGTCATTGAAAGATCAGTTTCGGCAGCGCGTGAATCAAAAGATTTGCGAAGGAGCCCTGCGAAGTCTAGATCCTTGGCTTTAAAACCCGGAGTAGATGCGTTAGCAATATTCCCAGAAATCAACTCCAACCTCTGATTCTTAACTGTCAGAGCTGCGTGATTAAAAGCAAAATAATCATCAATAGATCTAGTCATAATCTTCTGTCTTCCGAATCCAGCTAGCAAAATTATTTTGGACCATACGCCCAACCAGTTCTTTTAATATCTAAAAGCTAAGGAGCATAAAGCGTGCCAAGATCCGAAATTTATGACGTTTATTTATAAATCCTTCACTTTAAAGGAAAAATTACGATATAGAATGATAATAGAAGCTTGAAAATTCCCTGGGCATGCACAAGCTTTAATTTTGAAAGCGGCACGAACGTGGCTAAAAAGCGGCGAATGCGGCAACGGTAGAAGAACAATAGCGTTGGCATATCTTTTTCTTTAAACTATTTGATATGAGACTAATTAATTCTGTGAAGTTATTTAAGCCGAAAAAGGGGATACTGTTAATTATTTTGAGCACGGCCTTTATAAGTTTTCCTGTGTTTTCTCAAAACAATGTGATTGAAGATACACCTAAAGAGAGGCTAGTCCAGACCATTAAACATTGGGTAGCGCTACAAGAAGGAATGGACGAAACCAGTATCACTGTGCAGGCAAATGATAGGCGATTCATCGTACCTGATTGCGAGGAATCTTTTAATGTTTCTTTTGCTTTTGGAACAAGAACAAATGTTCAAGTTGGTTGTGATGGTCAAGACTGGCAGGCAGTCTTACGAATACAGATAACAAGAGAACATGAAACGCTTGTTTTTAGTCGAGCGCTTGATCAAGGTGATGTGATCTCTCAAAGCGACCTTAGGATAAGCAGTGAACCCTCCTTGATACCAGGCAGTAATTTAATCAGCGCTACTGAAGCTGAGGGAAGACTTCTTAAGGT
>CACAEJ010000008.1 GCA_902531515.1 uncultured Pseudohongiella sp. | reverse complement strand
TAGCAAAACTTGATTCTCCGGATGACGCAGGAAATGTTAAGGTCGGTGACGTATATGTCCATGATGTGAGAGGTAGTTATATTCAAGCTAACGATCGATTGGTTGCCGCTCTGGGAATCCAAGAGTTGGTGATCATAGAGACTTCGGACGCAGTTTTAATCTCTGAGAAGGGCTCTGTCCAAGACGTAAAAAAAATCATAGATACGCTCAACTCTGAGGGGAGGGAAGAAGCGACTGCATCGCTAAGAGTTGAAAAGCCTTGGGGGTTTTATAGGTCTTTAATCAGAGGAAATGGTTATCAAGTAAAGAAGCTTGTTGTAAAGCCTGGCGAGACATTGTCTCTCCAACTTCATAATCATCGAGCAGAGCACTGGGTGGTCGTCAATGGCAAGGGAACTGTCACTTGTGGCGAGAAAGAAATGATTCTTTCTAAAAACGAGCATATCCATATTCCTACTGGGGTAAAACATCGTCTAGCAAATCCATTTTCCGAAAATCTAGAAATCATAGAGGTGCAGGTTGGAGATTATTTAGGAGAAGATGATATTGTGAGGCTAGAAGATAAATATGATCGGTAAGGTTGATACAAATGAAGATTAAGAAATGTTTATTTCCTGTCGCTGGTTATGGGACTCGATTCTTACCTGCAACCAAGGCAATACCGAAAGAGATGCTTCCAATTGTTACAAAACCGCTTATCCAATATGGAGTTGAGGAAGCAATAAAAGCGGGGATCAAAGACATGGCTTTTGTCACGGGTAGGAACAAAAGGGCAATAGAAGATCATTTCGATATCAATTATGAATTAGAGGATAAGATTTCTGACACGGATAAAAGGTCTCTGTTAGAGGGTACGAGCCAGATCATCAAAGAGTGTTCGTTTGTCTATAAACGGCAAATTGAGATGTTGGGTTTGGGTCACGCTATACTAGTCAGTCAGCCTTTAATAGGTAACGAACCCTTTGCTGTAATTTTGCCAGATGATCTTTGCTTAGGTTCTGATTTAGGCGTGATTGGTCAAATGAAAAAGTTATACGATGAGTACCAATGCAGTATCGTTGCTATTGAGGAAGTGCCTCGGGAACATGCATATCGTTATGGAGTAATTGCCGGCAAAGAGGAGAGCAAAGGAATCTTTCGAATCAGCGATATGGTTGAAAAACCATCGGCTGAAGCCGCTCCAAGTAACTTAGCGATAATTGGCAGATATGTTCTAACGCCAGATATATTTTCGATTCTTGAAGAAACTCCATCTGGGAAAAATGGTGAACTGCAGATTACGGATGCACTGCTTGCTCAAGCGAAGAAAGGGAGGGTTATAGGTTATCGTTTTGAGGGGCAGCGTTTTGATTGCGGCAGTATTGATGGATTCATGGGGGCAACCAATTTTGTTTATTCTGAGCAGCATTGATGACTAGCGATCTAAATTGCTTTAAAGCTTATGACATAAGAGGGAGAGTGCCAGAGGAGCTGAATGTCGATGTCGCTTATCGTATAGGGCGTGCTTTCGCCGAATTTCTGTCTCCTAAAAATGTTGTTGTCGGTTACGATATTCGTCTGACCAGCTGTGAGTTAAACGACGCTTTAATCCGGGGGCTGAAAGATTCTGGAGTTGACGTTGTGAATATTGGTTTGTGCGGTACCGAGGAAATATATTTTGCAACGTCACATTTAAACGTAGACGGCGGTATTATCGTTACGGCGAGTCATAATCCTAAAAATTACAATGGTATGAAGTTTGTTCGTAAAAATTCGGTACCAATTAGTGGCGATACAGGTTTAGATGAAATTAGGTTGATAGCAGAATCTAATGTATTTAAGGAATCAGCAGTAAAAGGCAATGTTTCATCAGCGGATTTAAAGGACGCCTATGTAAAGCATTTACTGAATTACATTGATCTTGATCAACTCAAACCGATTCGAGTTGTTTGCAATGCTGGAAATGGTGCAGCAGGATTGGTAATTGACTTATTGGAGAAAATTCTACCTATCGAATTTGTAAAAATTCACCATGAGCCAAATGGGAAGTTTCCAAACGGAGTGCCAAACCCGCTTTTGGAAGGAAATCGCTTGCCTACTGTTCAGGCGATAAAAGATAGTAATGCTCAGCTCGGAATAGCTTGGGATGGGGACTTTGATCGTTGCTTTTTTTTCGATGAGCTAGGAAGATTTGTTGAGGGATACTATATGGTAGGCCTCCTTGCTCAATCTTTCTTATCAGGCTCGCCAGGTTCAAAAATAGTCCACGATCCACGACTTACTTGGAATACGATTGCGATAGCTGAAAGTTTCGGTGCTCAGGCAGTTTGTTGCAAAACAGGGCACGCCTTCATGAAGGAACGCATGAGGATCGAAGATGCCATTTATGGAGGTGAAATGAGTGCTCATCATTATTTCAAAGATTTCTTTTATTGTGACAGTGGCATGATTCCATGGCTCTTGGTGGTTCAGATGATGGCAAAACAAGGGAAGTCACTTTCAGATTTAGTAGATCAATATATGACCGCGTTTCCAGCTAGCGGGGAAATTAATAAAGTTGTCGAAGATCCAGACGAATTAATTACCAGAATTGAGTCTTATTATAAAACCTCCTCAATCTCAATAGACCATATAGATGGTCTATCTATGAGCTTTTCTGATTGGAGATTTAATATAAGAAAGTCAAATACTGAACCAGTGATTAGGGTAAATGTTGAGTCTAGGGGTAACGTTGACGTAATGAAAGAGAAAACAGATGAACTTCTTAAATTCATAACCCCATCTTGAATAATTTTCTAAGAGCCGCCTTTTTTGAGCAGCTTTATCAGGTTTTCTGTGGATGAATCTAGGTCATCAGAGGGATTACTAGAGGTCAGTTTTCCGAAGACACTTTTTGATACTATTTTCCCAAGTTCGACACCCCATTGGTCAAAAGCGTTGATATTCCACAATATGCTCTGTACAAAGGTTTTGTGCTCATATAGCGCAATTAGACTTCCTAAATTGAATGGATTCAGAGCATCGATCACCAAAGTATTGCTAGGTTTATTCCCGGTGGTAGTTTTATGCCTCTCCTGATTTTCATGCTTCCCTTCCATGAGAGCCAGACTTTGACTTAAACAATTGGCCAGCAGATGACTGTGCCTTTCATTATGATCAATGCTACTGCTAGCGGTTTTAGCTACTGCCACAAAATCTATAGGCACAAATTGAGTGCCTTGATGGAGTAGCTGGAAATACGAATGCTGGCTATTTGTGCCTACCGTTCCCCATACAATCTCTCCTGTCCTTGTCAAAACAGGCTTGTTCTCCTTCGTCATACTTTTACCCAAACTCTCCATACACAGTTGTTGCAGGTAAAAAGGCAGTTCCTTTAACCGATGACTGTATGGAACAACAGCGCAGCTGTGGCAATTAAAAAACGCACTGTACCAAACTGCTATTAATGCCATTATTACAGGCATGTTTTTTTCTGGGGTGTTTGCTAAAAAATGTCTATCCATAGAATGAGCGCCAGCAAGAAAATCAAAAAAATTATCCATACCCACGCAGATTGCTATAGGGAGCCCAATAGCAGACCAGACTGAATACCTGCCTCCGACCCAGTCCCAAATAGGGAAGATATTATCTTTTGCCACGCCGAAATCGATTGCGCCATCTAGATTGCTGGTTATTGCTATGAAATGCCTGTCAATTACTTCGCTTGTTTTAGATGAGGCAATCAGCCACTTTTTTGCGAACGACGCATTCTGTTTAGTCTCTAACGTGTCAAAGGATTTAGAGGCAACAATAAATAGCGTTGTTTCAGGGTTCAGTGTCTCTATTACGTCATCAAAATGCGAAGGGTCTAGGCTCGATACGAAATGCATATTTAAGTCGCCAACTTTGAAGTCAGCTAAGGCATCACACACGAGTAACGGGCCTAAATCAGAACCACCAATTCCTATGTTTACGACGTCTTTAATTTTTTTTCCGGCAAACCCTTTCCATTCTCCAGAATGGAGTCTTGTGACTGTCCTCTCCATTTTTTTGAGACAGTCGGTAATTTCACTATTCGGGTTTTCTTTGGCTGGAATGCGCAAAGTAGTGTGCAAAACTGATCGGTTCTCAGAGGTATTTATTTTTTCGCCTTGAAACATAGCGGTTACTGATTCTTCCAGGCCCATATCCTTTGCGAGCTCAACTAGAATTTGGAGTGACTCCTGATCGAGTAGATTTTTAGAGTAATCCAAAGTCAAACTATTATGCTTCAAGGAAAAACGAGAAAAGCGGCGTGAATCATTAAATAGATTAACGAGTCGAAAGTCTTCTTTCTTGAAAGGCTTGCTTAATTTGTCGAGTTTTTCCCAAGCTTTGGACTGAGTGGGGCTATTAATTTGAGACACAGTTGGTTTCAATTTCCTGTTACTGGCTGTTGTTTAACTGGACTTGTTTTTGGTTTTCGCAAAAGAGCCATCCATCCATCGTTTTTTACGATCCTGTAACAATCTAAGAACGGCTGATAGTGCTGAACGATTATGTTGTTGCTATACTCCTCTGAACCGAAGTTCTCCGGTATTTCCTCTTTTGGATAATAAGCAGTTCCGAAAATCCAATCTAAGAAATTAAACTCAGCAGAGAAATTCTTATCAATTGCGTCTGGATGATTAGAATGATGCCAACGGTGGAATTTAGGGTTACTCATTACGTAGCCCAACCAGTGTGGGTCTCTGATATTCCCATGTCCGTACCTGCCCCAAAAATCGTTGAAGGAGACAAAAAGAAAAACTATGCCAGGGTCCGGTTGGAAGTAAGTCACAAGCATTAGATAGGGCGTTGCAAATAGTGTTTTGTCAATAATGTGAAACCTGCTCGTTGAAAAAGAATCTAATTTAACCGAACTGTGATGGACTCGATGAAATTGCCAAAGCAAAGGGACTTTGTGGCATGCTAAGTGAGCAGCATAAAAAGTTACGTGACCGAATACGAGAACGGCGATAACGTTCACTGACCAGTGCGCATTAATCAGTGCGCCGCGGAGATAGGGTCCTTGTTCCCCATGGTTGAGTGAATATGCAACCAACCAAGAGACTAGAGCAGCATTTAACATTGACCACAAGTGGACTCGATGATAGGTGTGGATTAGATCGTTAATGATTCCTGGACGAATTAATTGCTGCCCTTTTAGCGGCATTATTCTCTCAATAATAGGAATTAGCCAGATCCAGCCGTAAAGCGAAAGCATCTGAAACCACTCTTGTGTTGCAGGAGATATCGTCACTTTTAAATTTTTCGGTGTCTTAACTCAAGGAAGTTGTTCAGGCTTCTAGCCCGGTCTTGGTATTGAATCAAATAATTGAATCTGAGTAAAATTTTCAGGCATCTGATTGTCTTTTTTGTTTGCTTTTTTTAAAAGAAATACTTTCATGTTTGTTACTGTTGAACCCGCTGTCTTTTTTTTGTAGCATCCCGGCCGTGTTGTGGTCTAATATGATGATTAACGCCGCTATAGCTCAGCCGTGGTAGAGCAGCTGATTTGTAATCAGCAGGTCCCGAGTTCGACTCTTGGTGGCGGCACCAGAACATAAAGGAGAACAAGGTTGCTTGTTCTCCTTTTTTTTGCTGCATTATTTACGGATAATTTGCTTTTAATTGCTTTTGGACTATGCTGGACGAAATACATTAGATGAAAGGGAAGTCGTCTCTATCTGCAAAACTAAGACAGGTTAGTATAATCAATGCGGGTTATCTGTGTTATGTGAGTAAGTTATGAATAATGATTCTCGAATAGTTTTCTGGGGAGTGGGTACATCTAGAACGCTGCGTCCAATCTGGGTAGCAGAGGAATTAGGGTTAAGTTACGAGCTGAAACCCATTGGTCCCAGGACAGGAGAGACTCAGACTAAAGAGTACAGCAAACTGAACCCAAAACTTAAAGTTCCTTTTTGCGAGGATGGCGATCTTAAACTTTCCGAGAGTTTGGCAATTTGTCGGTATTTAATTAGCGCTTATGGAGCCAACTCCGCGCTGATGAGACCGCAGTCATCTGAAGATTTCGCAAAGGAGGATGAGTGGTTATGCTATCTCTATGGAGAATTAGATGAGACAAGTCTTTACGTAATGCGGAGACATCAGGGTTTGCCTGACGTATATGGTGAAGCACCTGTCGCTGTGGACGCAGCTCGCACCTATGCGATGAGGCATATCGGAGTAATCGAGGACTATCTTAAGGGCCGCAGTTACTTGCTTTTTGAGTCTTTTGGTCTCGCAGATATATTTCTCGTAACATGCCTTAATTGGGCAGAAAGCTACGGAATAGCCTTACCAGATAATCTAACTAGGTATAGAGATAGAATAATCCAAAGACAGCAATATAAAACCGCAATTAGAAAGAATCAGAAAAGTTGGAGTTAAGAAAGGGAGTTAAATAATGGGTCCACTCAGCGGCATCAAGATTTTAGACCTCACTAGCATGGTTTCCGGTCCACTTGCAGCAACTATATTGGGAGACCAAGGCGCTGATGTCATAAAGGTAGAGCCAATTCACGGAGAACAACTTCGCCATTTGGGTGAACCACACAACGGTGTCCCTGCATCATTCTTTTCCTGTAATCGCAACAAAAAATCACTAGCAGTTGATCTCAAAAAAGAAGCAGGAAAAGAAATACTTTGGAAATTGATCGGATCAGCAGATGTTTTACTGCAAAATTTTAGGCCTGGCGCGATGGCTCGCATGGGGTTCGCTGAATCTGAGGTTCGACAAAAAAACAAGGAAATTATCTATGTATCTATCAGTGGTTTCGGCGATAAAGGGCCTTATGCCCACAAGAGAGTATACGATCCAATTATTCAGGGTCTATCTGGTGCGACAGATATACAAGCGGATAGAAATACCGGGCGTCCCAATATGTTTAGAATTATTTTAGCGGATAAGGTTTCAGCGATGACCGCCGCTCAAGCGGTTAGCAGCGCGCTATTCCACCGCGAAAGAAGAGGAGAAGGACAACACATAGAGCTGTCAATGCTAGATGCTACTGTCGCGTTTTTTTGGCCCGAGGGAATGACTGGACTCACGTTTGCTGAGAAAGAGACTGATGTAAAAAAAACATTTTCCTCAATTGATCTTATCTATGAAACTAAGGATGGTTATATAACGATTAGCGTGATATCTGATAAAGAATGGAGTGGTATCTGTAAGGTTTTAAAATGTGAGGAACTAATTCAAGATGAGCGATTTGCAACATCCAGGGCACGAAGACAACATGCGGATGAGAGGAGGTCCGTAATAGGGAAAATGGTCGAGAAGTGGACGAGTCAGGAGTTGCTTAAAAGTCTTGACGAGAATGATGTGCCTTGCGCTCCGCTTCTGGATCGAATGGAGCTAATGGATCATCCCCAAATAATTGAAAGCCAGACTATTCAAAGATTAGTTTTCGAAGGATTTGGTGAAGTTCGGCAAGCTAGGCCGGCGGCAAGGTTTCAGTTAACAGAGAGCGAAATTCGTTCGCCTGCACCTAAATTGGGGCAGCACAGCGCTGAGATATTGACTTCGCTGGGTTTTGATCAAGAAGCAATTGCTGAATTGATCGAAGCAAAAACGATATCGCAGACTGCTTAATTCATTGTCGGAACACTCTGCTTCCTGTATACAGTAGCTGACCATTAGCATCACAATTTTTGCCAGCACTGGTAAGGCAGGCTCTGTATCGGGCCTCAACTTTCTCTTCAGAAATAAAAGTCAGGTCGAGTGATGCGCTGCCAGGTCCTATAACTTGCTCTAACGTAGCCTTATTGCCGATTCTTCCTCCGTAATATGCTTTCCAAGCCGTTCCATCTTGTTTTAACTCAAGGTAGAGCAGGCCTTCTAGACTTTCATGTAGAGAATAAAAAGATAAACCTTTGTCGTCTTGCCATACGCCATTATGGGTCCCTGGGGGAGTTTGGAAGTTTTTGGGTGTTATCGTTAATTTATATTGCACACTTGGCACCGCAGTCGCACCCAAAACCGGTGCGATGAAAACAATAAAAGTACCGTTGTCTTCTACGGAAATAGTCCGATCTACAGGATTTCCATCTGAGGGGCTAAGCGCCTCTTGAAAAATAATATAATTATTGCGAGGCTCTTGGATGGCAACCAACCATTGATTCTCGCCGGTTTTTGAATTGGGAGATTCAAAAAGCAGGTTGAAATTTTCGGTGGAACTAACGTCGAGTTTAAAATAGTCCCAATCGTCTTGATTGGATAATCTGCCTGCCATAGCGACACCAGAACTTAAGGTGTCAGCCGACGTTTCAGAGTTGTTATTTTCTGATTCTGAGTCAGCAATAACTTTGAAATGTAGAACCATCATTAATACAACAATAAGTTTCTTCAAGATATCACCGCTCCACCTGAGGTTTTTTTAAGGATCAAATTATCGATAATAGAGTGCAGACAGCTTATTTTATAACTAGAGCTGAAATTTTATCTAGCTTTTGTCAAAGAGGTCTTGATTGGCTTGTAGTCAATTCCCGATTCAATTATGCTTCCGTCCCGTACAGACAAACAAAAAAAAGTTTTAGTAATTATGTTAGACGAACAACAAATTCGCGAGTTAGTTTCAATCTATGGCCCAGCGGTTAATCAAGGAAGACCGATCAAACAGATAATTGCTGACGGTGACCTCCCGCGTTTATCAGGCTGCACAATCCTAGAAGGCAAGGTCTCTGATTCTGTTTTTGCAGATACATTACTCTCAAGAGATCGAGCACCAATTCGTTTAATGTTCCGAAATAACCGAATTTCGACACATGATGTTAATAGGGGAGCAATTCCTTTCAAAGACCAAGTGTTAGCTTTCAATCACGATCATATGCTTCGGCTGGTAGAGGATGTTCTTGGATCTTCACAATTTACAGTGCAAGGATTGCAGCCAAGTTCCACGGTAATTCCAGCTGAGAATCTCAATTTAATTATGTTGGAAAACGTACTTCGCTTATACATGGCTGAGAGTTCTACTTCCACTTCACTATATCAACACTGGGTCTCGGCCAAAGATCGGGGGGAAGAATTCTTAAGTTATGCTGGACATAAAATAGATGTAAAGGAGTTACATCCCAACGGTGTGCTTCCTTACCTAATGGATACACCTAGCACCAAAGAAAAGGTAGATAGAACGATCGACGCGAAGTATTTAATTGAAAGTGGCGTTTGCAGCGCAGAACAGTACGCCCAAATTAGGAACTCATCCATAATGGCATTCGGAGTAATTTCCAATTACCTGCATGCAAAAGGTATGGTACTAGTAGATACGAAAACGGAACACGGTGTTAATGCGTCAGGTGCGATAGTTTCGGCGGACGAGCTTTACACGATGGATTCATCGAGATTTTGGAAGCTAGATGGCGACGGTAAGTTGGTGACAAGAGATGGTAAGCCGGCATCGTTTTCGAAAGAGTTCGCCCGAGGAATGGTTAAAGAGAAAGATCAACAATTCAACGAAGACCAATCAAACGAAATTGCGGTAAGATACATTCAGGGACTTCAGCATCTCACGGGCGAACAATTTGAACCGGATTTGCGCAGTAGAGACGAGAGGATTGTAGATTCAACTAACCTCATTCTTGACGCGTTGCTTTAAGAGTATTTTCCTTCAGTGGAGGGTTTGTTCAGGTTTTCGCTTCTCACTCACAGTTGGAGTCGAGATTTTTGACTCTGGAGACACGTAGGATCTTGTGGTCACAGGACTGGCCAAATAATCGTTCAACTTTTCAAGAAAATCAGCCATATGCTCGGTTCTATAATGTTCTTGAAGGCAGTCTGCGTTCTTCCACTCTTGAAGCAATATTACTTGGCAAGAATCGGTGATACCCTCATAGTACTCATAACTCATACACCCATGTTCTTTCCGACACAGACGCACCATCTCCTTCATAAGATCCATGACCGACTCTTTGTTCTCTAGATTCAATTTAAAGGTGCTTTGTACCATTATCATGCTTAGGACTACTCCTTAAATTTTGTACATCATATACAGATATAGGGTCGAACACCAATTATTCAACGCTTACGACGCAGCTTTCAATAAAATTTGCAAGGCCTATCCATCAAAATTATTACACTGCTCAGCTACAAGATTTCTAAATTACGCATTTTTTGCGCAGATTACTGATTTGGTCGCTTGTGAAGCCCCATTTCTCAAGTATTTCTTCAGAATTTTCACCAGTTAAATTTGCTGAAGACTGAATAGTGCCTTGTGTACGGCTAAACCTAGGGGCGGGCGCTGGCTGAGTGATACCTTCAAAATTTACGAACGTATTTCTTTCTTTATTGTGTGGGTGATCTGGCGCCTCTTTAAGATCTAGTACAGGAGCGAAACATACGTCTGTCCCCTCTAGAATCCCACACCATTGATTTCTCGTTTTTGTTTTAAATATCGCTTCCATTTTCTGTCTTTTTAGGGGCCAAGTTTCTTGGTCCAACTGTTCGTCGAAACTTTCGTCCTCAATGCCGCATTTTTCAAGGAGAAGTGCGTAGAATTGAGGCTCCAGGGACCCCAATGATATATGCTTACCGTCTGCGCATTCGTAACTACCATAATAAAATGCACCACCGTCAAGTCGGTTTTTATAGCGATCAGTAGTCCACATACCCATAGCCATCATTCCATAAAAGCCACTGAGCAGACTTGCCGTTCCATCGGTCATGGCAGCGTCGATGACTTGTCCTTTTCCAGAGGACTGTCTCTCCAGAAGGGCCGCTAGGACGCCACTTAATAAATACATTGCGCCACCTCCAAAGTCTCCAATTAAATTAAGAGGAGGAGTTGGTGGTCGGTCCGGGTAACCCATAGAACCTAACGCTCCGGCAAGAGAGATATAGTTGATGTCGTGACCTGCAGCTTGAGAAAGTTTGCCTTGTTGACCCCAGCCGGTCATTCGGCCGTACACAAGTTTTGGGTTTTGGTTAAGGCATATTTCGGGCCCTAGACCTAAACGCTCCATTACCCCTGGACGGAACCCTTCAATGACAGCATCGCATTTGTTTATTAATTTCATTGCGATATCTACTCCTTGCGGGTCTTTGAGATCAACTGCGATTGATTTCCTTCCCCGGTAAAGGACATTAGCTCGGTGACCCGACCCTTTCTGCTTTAAACGATCGATTCGTATTACGTCAGCTCCCATATCGGAGAGCATCATTGCACAAAATGGCACTGGTCCGATGGCAGCCATTTCAACCACTTTCATTCCCGCTAAAGGTCCCATAAATCATTCCCTCAAAGTTTCTTGTAGTCGAAATCATAGTGTATCGGATGAATAAAATATAGGATTCAGCATAGTGAAATTAGTAGACTAGACTCTCTCTGTTTTAGGCTCTGTTTCACTTTTAAATAGCGATCGATTATTCTAGCAGCACAGGCTAAAGATTATAGGTGACGTTACAATTATGGAACTGTCCAATAAAACAGCTTTTATCACAGGTGGAGCATCGGGTTTAGGATTGGCAACTGCACGCAACTTTGTCGCAGCTGGCGCAAATGTCTTTCTGTTCGATATGAATGGAGCAGAACTAGAGTCGGTATCCAAGGAATTCGGAGATAAAGCGAGATGGCATACGGGAGATGTGTCGGATGAAGTTGCTGTAAAGAAAGGAATCCTAGCAGCCATTTCTGCTTTTGGCTCGATTCATATCAATGTTAATTCTGCAGGGATTGGCGGTGCCGCTAGGACCGTTGGTCGTGAAGGGCCTATGCCTCTTGAAAAGTTTGAGCACATAGTCAGAGTCAATCTAATTGGGACTTTTAATGTGCTTCGGCTATGCGCAGAGACTATGCAACTCAATGAACCACAAACCGAAGATCAAGAGAGGGGTGTCATTGTAAACGTTGCTTCGATTGCGGCCTTTGATGGTCAAACAGGCCAAGCAGGATATGCTGCAAGCAAAGGAGGTATCGTATCGATGACTTTGCCTATTGCACGGGATTTAGCGAAAAGAGGTATAAGGGTTGTTACTATAGCGCCAGGTATCTTTGAAACTCCTCTCCTTGCTGGTGCTCCAGACGAGGTGAAAGAGCCACTGATCGCCATAACGCAATTTCCGAAAAGATTAGGTAATCCAAAAGAATTTGCTGAGGAAGTAGCTCACATCGTCAATTGTAGTTACTTAAATGGAGAAGTAATTCGATTAGATGCAGGTATTCGTATGCCAGCAATTTAGGGTTTAAAAAATGGTTGATCTTGAGTATAGAACAAAGAATTTATCGAGGTGATTTTGAATGAGTGAAGCGTATATTGTAGGTGCGATTAGGACGGCAACCGGAAGAAAGAAGGGAAGACTAAGTGGTCTTCATCCAGTCGATATGGGTGCTATTGTCGTTGACGAGTTGCTAGATCAAACGGGAGTACCATCAAATGGAGTTGATGATGTTATTTTTGGAGTTGTAAGTCAGATAGGGGCTCAGGCCGGTAATCTTGGCCGCAATGTTGCAATGTCTTCCAGGTTGGATTTGGAAGTACCCGGAACTACGGTAGACCGTCAGTGTGGTTCATCACTGCAAGCCATCCAGTTTGGTGCACAGGCTGTAATGTCAGGTACTCAGGATGTCATTATTTGTGGCGGGGTTGAGGCCATGAGTACCGTCGAAATTGGTTCAAACATCCGAGACGGACTAGAGCATGGCAGAGGAACTCCAAAGGGGGAGAGATTAGAGCTGCAGTATCCAGGGATTCAGTTCTCGCAGTTTGATGGTGCAGAGTTGCTCGCAGAAAAGTATGGCATTACCCGAGGTGAACTTGACGCTTTCGGACTCAAGAGTCATGAAAAGGCATCTCAGGCCACGAATAGTGGATTATTTGAAAAGGAAATAGTGCCCTTGAATATCAAACTTGAAGATGGAACCTCGGATGTCCATAAAATTGACGAAGGTATTCGGTTTGATGCTTCTCTAGAGAATATGCAAGGACTTAATCCTTTGAGAGAGGGTGGAGTTATTACCGCCGGAACTGCGAGTCAAATAAGTGATGGAGCTGCTGCAGTTATGGTTGCTAACCGAGATGCTATTGAAAAATATAATCTACCAGTGCGCGCCAAAATTCATTCTTTGGCTGTTGTGGGCTCTGACCCAGTGATGATGTTGGAGGGGCCAATTCCGGCGAGCACAAAGGTTTTGGAAAAAGCAGGGCTAGAGATTGATGATATAGACTTGTATGAGATCAATGAGGCATTTGGTTCAGTGCCGCTCGCATGGGCAAAAGCCATGCATGCGAACGAAGAGAAGTTGAATGTTAATGGCGGCGCGCAGGCCTTGGGACACCCATTAGGAGGAACAGGCGCGAAACTGATGACAACCCTGGTTAACGAGCTAGAGCGCAGATCTGCTCGGTACGGGCTTGTCGCAATTTGTGAGGGTGGTGGTACAGCAAATGCAATGATCATAGAGCGGATGGACCAACTACCTAAGTAGAAGGGGGGATAATGTTACTAGAAAAAGAACAGTCGCCTTGGATGGACGAAGAGCTCTCTATCATGCGCGATGCAGTACGTAAATTTATTGAAAAGGAATTCTCGCCAGTTACAAAAAAATGGGAAAAGCAGGGTTTTGTTGACCGAGATGCCTGGTTAAAAGCGGGAGAGTCGGGATTACTTTGCGCATCGATTCCTGAGGAATGGGGTGGCGGCGGAGGTAATTTTAAACACGAAATGGTCCTCGTTGAGGAGTTAGCTTATGCTCATGTAACCGGGTTTGGTAATGGGGTGCACTCGGGAATAGTTGCTCACTACATCAATTCATATGGAACCGAGGAACAAAAGGCAAAGTGGCTACCGAAAATGGCTAGTGGTGAACTTGTTTCAGCCATTGCGATGTCTGAACCAGGAACAGGTTCAGATCTGCAATCCGTAGCAACAACGGCGATAAAAAATGGAAGTGGTGACTATCGATTAAATGGACAGAAGACGTTTATAACAAACGGAATGACGGCTAACTTGATCTGTGTTGTCGCAAAAACTGACCCGAGTGAGGCAGCTAAAGGCGTATCACTCATAATGCTTGAAACAGAGAATGTTGAAGAGGCTGGCGGTTTTAAGCGAGGCCGCAATCTAGAAAAGTTAGGTATGAAGGCACAAGACACTGCAGAATTATTTTTTGACGATGTCGCCGTTCCACCAGAAAATCTCTTAGGTGTTGGTGAAGGGAAAGGTTTCATTCAGTTAATGGAACAACTTCCTCAGGAGCGTTTGATTATTGCTGCGGGCGCCTGCGCTGTAATAGAGTCTGCTTTGCAAATTACTTCTGAATACGTCAAAGAGCGTAAAGCGTTTGGAAAGAGGATTCTGGACTTTCAAAATACGCAATTCAAGTTGGCTGAAAGATTTACTGAAGCAAAGCTTGCTCGAACCTTCGTAGACCAGTGCGCTATGAAACTCGCTGATGGTAAATTGGATGGAGCAACGGCTGCGATGGCTAAGTGGTGGACTACTCAAAAGCAATGCGAAATTATTGACGAGTGTCTCCAGTTTTTTGGTGGTTATGGGTACATGATGGAGTATCCAATCGCGAAAATGTACGCCGATAGTCGGGTGCAAAAAATCTATGGTGGTAGTAATGAGATCATGAAGATGCTTATTGCAAGAGAGATTTAGTAAATCTTCCCTTACCTCTTTTATCGATTATCTCAAGTCTGGTAGTTGATAACCCTCTTCATCTAGCTGCGCTCTTATCGCTTTCTTATCGATTTTACCCGTCGAAGTTAATGGTATATTCGTTGCCTCAATGATTTCGTCTGGAAGTTGCCATTTCGCAAAGATACTGCTGCAGTGGTCGATCACGGCCTCTGGATTGAGCTCGGAGCCTTCATTCATTATGACTAAAGCTACAGGGCGTTCATCCCATTTTGGATGCGGTCGAGCTACTACCGCAGCCTGCGCAACGCCCGGCATGGCAACGATATGATTTTCTAAATCAACTGATGATATCCATTCCCCGCCAGATTTAATAAGATCTTTTGATCTATCGGCAATCATGACGTACTGCTGCGAATCGATTTTCGCAACATCGCCTGTTACCAACCATCCATCATGAAATTTATCCGGTTGCGGATCATTATAATATTCGGATGCGATCCATGGCCCTTTTATGCAAAGCTCACCGACTGCCTCACCGTCGTGGGGTAACGCATTCCAGTTTTCGTCAAAAATTTCTATGTCTAGGCTTGGCATCGCGAGACCGGCTTTAGCAATATTCTCAAATTGCTCGTCTTCGGTAGTGCCAAGATGTGAGTGTTTTGCCACTTTTCGAGAAACAGTTCCAAGTGGATTCGTCTCGGTCATCCCCCATCCCTGAATCATCTCGACTTTGTAACTTTCCCAGTACCAGCGCATCATCTCAACCGGGGGAGCTGATCCGCCGCAAGTAAGTCGGCCAAGTTTGCTTAGATCATATTTACCCTCATTGGCTTCAAGCTCTGCCCGGACGCCTTGCCAAATTGTTGGAACCCCTGCAGAAATTGTTACCTCCTCGTCCTGCATTAAGTTCAGGAATACCTCTGGCACCATGAAACGGTGGGGCATCACTTGCTTGCAACCGAGCATAGAGGCGGCGTAAGGGAGACCCCATCCCATTGCGTGGAACATTGGCACAATGCCAAGAAGGGAATCTAAGCTAGAAAGACCTAAAGCATCCGGTAAAGATTCTACAAGAGTGTGGAGGTATGTTGATCGGTTAGTATACATGACTCCCTTGGGTTTGCCTGTAGTGCCAGAGGTGTAGCAAAGGCCCATCGGTGCTGTTTCATCGATATCCGGCCAGTCATAACTCTCTGGTTGACCCCTGATGAAGTCATCATAATCAATCTGATTCTCAAATGAACTTTCACCATTTTCGCCGTGTCGACAAATTACCAATAATTCCACACATGGAATTTTCCCCCATAGAGGTTCTAAAAGCGGCAGGAGATCTTCATCAGCGAAGATAACTTTATCCCCCGCATGGTTTATTATGTATTCCAAGTCAGCTGTAGACAGTCTGATATTCAAAGTATGAAGGACAGAGCCCATAGAAGGCACCCCTTGATAGAGCTCTAAGTGGTAATAGTTATTCCACATAAAGCTACCAACTCGATCTCCGATTTTGATGCCATGAGCATGCAAAGCGTTAGCGACTTGGTTTGCCCTGACCCAGGTTTTCCCTAAGGTCTGTCGATGAGTGCCGTTAATTTGCTGAGTGACGACGTCGACCTCTGGATCTAGGAGGGCGCCACGGCCTAAGATACGGGACATCAGTAGAGGTGTATTCTGCATGGTCATGGATTATTCCCCCATATTTTGGACTAGTTCTGCAAGTAAAGCGGAAGAGGAGCATATCGGATAATTAGGTGGATGATCAAATCGAAAATCAGTCCCTAAGCCTGGCAAGTTTTACTGAATAAGATAAATGCACAATATTCCCTTCAGCAGCTGGTGGGCTTTAAGCTAGACAGCGCCAAAAGGGAGGTTTATTCTCTTCGCTCTTTGTATTTTGAATGGGGAAGAAGATGATCAGTGCGCTTGAGCATGCAAAAAAAACAGTTTCTGTGAAAGGGAAAACAATGAGCTATGTAGAAATGGGGGAAGGGGATCCCATAATATTTCAGCATGGAAATCCGACCTCATCCTATTTATGGCGAAATATAATGCCCCACCTGTCCGATCAGGGTCGGTGCATTGCTATTGACCTGATAGGGATGGGTGATTCAGACAAGTTGGAAAATTCAGGACCTGATCGGTATACCCTTTTGGAACATCGGACTTATTGGGATGCTGCCCTTGAGGCTATTGGCGTTGAAAAAAATGTGACATTTGTGATTCATGACTGGGGGTCAGCATTAGGTTTTGATTGGGCTAACCGTCATCGAGAATCTGTGGTGGGAATTGCTTATATGGAGGCCATCGTCATGCCGGTAACTTGGGATCAGTGGCCTGATGCCGCTCGAGGAGTGTTTCAAGGGTTTAGATCTCAAGCCGGAGAAGAAATGGTTCTCAATAAAAATGTCTTTGTCGAAAAAGTTCTTCCTGGCTCTATTCTTCGTAAGTTGTCCGAAGAAGAAATGAATGTTTATAGAAAGCCATTTGTTGAAGAGGGAGAAGACAGGCGTCCTACCTTGACTTGGCCTAGACAGATCCCTATCGAAGGTGAACCCGCCGAAGTTGAAGAATTGGTGGGCGACTACGCTAAATGGCTTTCTCAATCCAATATCCCTAAGTTATTTGTCAATGCGGATCCGGGGGCGATTCTTATAGGCGAACAGAGAGAGTTTTGTCGATCTTGGCCGAATCAAAAAGAAGTAACTGTTAAAGGTAACCACTTTCTTCAAGAAGACTCTCCAGACGAGATTGGTCGAGCGATAGCGGCGTGGCGACGAGAAGTTAAGGGTTAGGGATCATGCGTACTGTTTTTGGAACCCTCAAAGTTGTCTCGGCTTTGGCAGTCACAACGTGGCTAATACTCGAAGGATTTTCGACTGCCAGTTCCTCTCAGGAGTCATCAATTCAAGTCAATTTTGTTGGACACTGGCTTATAAATGACGATTTGAGTGATGACACAGACGACCAAGTAGAGGAAGCCATAGAGGCCGCCGGGGGTGAGGGAGGCCGAGGTTTCTTTAACAGAGAAGAAGATTTTTATCGCGGAGGTCCTCCTGAGCATGAGCTTTACGATCGCTTATCATACGACGACGTTTTGACCATAGAGTATTCCGACCCTGAAATTAGGTTCACTTATGAAGATAGTTATCTTCGAGTTTTTCATACAGATGGACGGCGAAGAAGGAGCACGGCAAACGATTTTTATGAAGGTGGTGGAACTGATTGGTCGGAGGGAAGCTTTGAAGATCAAACGTTAGTAGTAGAAGCCCGTCCGCGAGACGGGGGCTACACAATCGAGACTTATAGTCTAGTCGAAGGAGGTGATCGCCTTCGGATAGAGATGATCATCCAGCCGCTATCATTCGGGGAGCCTATTGAGTTGGTTCGGTATTTTGATCGAACACAATAATCTAGCTGAGTCGTATTATTTCTTCCTCTACTTGTTCTAGTCGATCTTTTCCAAAGAACATCTCCCCTTGAACGAAAAATGTTGGCGAGCCAAAGTTTCCCTTGTCAACAGAGCTAGATGTGCTTTCTATGAGTAATTGTTTAATCTCGGGAGTTTGGCTGCCAGAGACAATTTCGTCTGCAGGAAGGCCGTGCTTGTTTAATACTTCTTGTATGATAGTGGGATCGTCCATCTTGAGACCTTCCTCCCACATTGATTGGTAGACTACCTCTATGTAATCTTCTTCGAAATCTTTCCCTGCAGAATAGCAAGCTCCACGCATGATGGCTAAGGTGTTAACGGGAAAGTGGGGGTTACGAACGTATTTATCTATGTTGTGCTTATGGATAAAACGTTCGGTCTCCCGGGCGAAGTACTCTTTCTTGTTAAGTACTTCGGCGAATTGTTCCATTGGTGATTTGTTATTAGTTGATCTGAAAACACCGCCCAGGAGTATGGGAACGTATTGGAACTTTATACCCGTTCTTCTCTCAATTTGCGGAATTACCCGATGACAGAAATAGGAATTGGGGCTACCAAAGTCATAATGAAATTCTGCAATAACTGCCATCGAGCTGAAACCTCTTTAGTTTCTCATGTACTTTGTGACTTTCTGATCACCCACAGATGCGCCCCAGATGACACCGTTATTATCAATGCCAATGCCCTCCGGGAAACTTGTTCCACCATGTGGATTGGGGTCGGGGATGAAGTCGGTAATTTCTCCGTCTAAGGTGCCGACATAAATGCCACGATGCCAGCCGGGATTAAACCCATATTGGCCCATTGCAGCTCTTGACTCTGAGTCGACCACATAGAGCATATCGTCGTGGATTCTTATACCGCTGGGTCTTCCCCAGTGGGCCCAAATGGCGAGCAGTTCTCCCGATGGTGAAAGAACCTGCAGGCGATTATTTGTCCGATCACCAACATAGATTTTTCCTTGAGAATCTACCGCAATCGCATGAAGGCCTTCAAATTCGAGCGGGCCATAGCCTTGAGATCCCCATTCTTCTATGTATTCACCCTCTGCTGTTAGATGAAGAACACGATGATTAGAGTCTGGGCTGATATGACCGTCGATAACATAAAGTGAGCCATCTGGTCCTATTGCAAGATCTGATGGCTCATTAAATAAATCTCGACTATCGCCTCTAATTCCAGGTTGTCCCAGCTCAATAAGAATTTCTCCACGCTGATTGAACTTAAAAATTTGATTGCCTTTTTCACCGTCAATTACACCTGCGTCTATTATCCAGAGGTTATCCTCGTCGTCGACAATAATTCCGTGAGGCCAGACGAACATGCCCGCTCCAAAGCTGGTTAAAACCTCGCCGTCGGGGCTGAATTTTAACACCGGATCCACATTGTTTTCTGAGCATGCCCCCTGATTGCCTCCGCATCGCTCAAAGACCCAAATGTTACCCTGAGAATCGATGTCTATTGCGTTGCCGGAGCCCATTCTTCGGCCGTCTGGCATATTTACGAGATTTTCATACATTGTGTAATTATTCGGATAATCTGGGAGTACGATGTTTTGTTGCGCATAGCCACCGATGGCTAAAATGTTCGACACTAATAAAAGAACTAAAGTCCGGATTCTCTTGGGTTTCATGAAAAATTCCTCATTGTTTGGTTCATAAGTTAGATTAAATCCTAGTCCATGGTCTAAGTTCAAGTGTCCATTTACCGAGTTAGGGCAATTAAATTTGAAATAGTCTGTTAAATTTAATTGCCCATCCCTGATTTCGTAACTCAAAGCTATCCGGCCTGTCGAAAGGGTTCGTATCCCTATCATCACTATAAACTATAAAGAGCTCGCTTCCTGGAGACCATTCCCAGCGGAATCTCAAATTGCTGCTTAATGAGTGCTGGGTAGAGTTATATTGAACGAGTCCGCTAAAGTACATACGTGGCGATATGGTATAGGTGACCCTGAATCTTCCTAGCTCTGTTCTAAAGTTTCCTTCTGGGAGTTTTACCTCGTTGAAAGAGTAGCTGGGCTCAACTGACAATTGTGGAGATAATTCGATACTACCACCACTGATTCCGATGGCAGAATTCGTGCCGCTCCAGAAGTCACCAAAGCGATAAGATAGTCTTCCGCTGACATTCCGTTGCGGCCCTAATGAGTATGAAATCTCAGAACTGCGAAAATCATAAGTACCAGGCTGCAGTGATACTTTTGGTGCAATTCGAAAAGCTCTTGTCAGCATCTCAAACTCATCGCGACTAGTGAAACGGAATTGATCGCCGCTCTCAAACTGCGTATTGAATATAAGCTCATGTCTCCTAGTCTCAAGCTCACCAGATGTTGCTGACCAATACGAACGTGTTTGAGCTTCAAAGCTAAATTGTCTGACTGATTCGATTGACGCTGGTCGCGGACTGAATCGCAGATTGCCTTCGTACTGCTTAAAGTTATTGCGTCTCTTAAACCCAACTTCGGGATTGAAATTATCTTCAACCACTAAATAACCAGACCTAAATCCATACCGGTCGCCGTTGTAATTAAAATTAGCCATATAGCTTTCGTCATCATCATGTAATCCCGGAGATTCACTTTTTGCAGCAAAGGTGCTGATTTGTATGTCGTCTAAAAAATTAAACGTCCCGTCAACACCATAAAGTGTATTTGCCCCCTCTCCTACTAGAGAATCTGATCGATCAGTATAGATCATTCCTATCCTGCTGCGATTCAACACGTCTCGTTTTATTCTCAAGACTGAGAAGTCAGTCGATTCAACGCTATTTAGACCACTGCCATCTGTTCCTATATTAAGTGCACCAATATCAAAATCGCCGACCTTACCCGTAACCCGGCCTCCAATTTCAATTGGGACTACTTGGCCCCTCTCCAATCCAATACGACGGCTAAAAAACATTGTCGGGACGTCAAGATTTCTAGGCTGTGTGAAATCAAAGTTCGCCGCGCCCTCAAGGAAGAACTCCCTTTTCTCTGGAAAAAATAAATTAAAGCGGGTTAGATTTACTTGTCTTTCATCAACTTCGACCTGAGCGAAGTCTGTGTTGTAGGTAAAGTCTGCGGTCAGATTATTTGTTATACCAAACTTTACGTCGACTCCGGCCTCGTTGGCAAATTCGCCGCTTATCGGTGGATTTGCGATCCTATTTGTTGTGACAGTGCCTAGCCCATAAGGCTTGATTTCAAGATTAAAATTTCTTGGTGGAACTTCTAAGTCAGTGAGCGTTGCAGCTTCAGATATTCGCCACATTCCAGCAACCATGGGAGGTCCGATGTTAGCAGCAGAAATGGGTATATCGGTGATATAGGTAGCTTCATTCAAACGTATCTGTACCCTTCGAAATTGTATTCCCCACTCTTGTTCGCTATTAGGTTCGTACCGCAGTGAGCGAAAGGGAATCTCCATTTCAACTGTCCATCCACCATCAAATCGACCGACACGCGAATTCCAAACGACGTTCCAATCGAAATTTACAGGCCTTGTTGCCATTCCTTCATTGTTAATTGTGAAGTCCGAAAACCCGCCTATTGGTGACACGAGGAATGCGACACCGTTTCTTCTATCCAAGAAAGTGTCAAACATCACAGAGAAAGAATCGTTCGAGCGAAGTCGACCGACATCCCGACGCATCTCATTGGCAACCCAGTCTTCCTCGGGAACTGATTCATACACCTTTGCAGTAACATAGATGCTCCGGTCATTGTAAAAAACCCATACCTCTGTCTTGTCGCTTGCGACAGCTCCTGAGACAGGGAGGTGCTGGACAAAGTCACCGATGGGCTCGACCGACTCGTAAATTGACTCGTCAAGAATTCCATCGATGCGAACATCCTCATTAAACCGGGTAGCTCTTATTGATTTCCTCCCATCTACGTCTTCCCCAACAACCACCTCTTGTGCAAGGCTTGATCCAATTACTAGGCTAGATAGAAAAAAAATAACGCAAAAGGAGCGCGATCTGTTTCTCGGTACTTTATTCTTCTCGGTTATCAACAGAGTAATTCTCTTAACGTGTTAAAAACTAATACAGTTAGCGTATGAAACGGACAGAAAAGTAGAAACTCTTTATTAGCGATAATTCGCTGGATCTAGAGGATTACAACTGTAACCTTTTACTCGGGTTTTCTAAATTTTAGAGTCATTCTGTCGGATTCGCCGATTGCAGCATATTTGTCCTGATCGACTTCACCTGCCCGAAAATTAGGAGGAAGAGTCCAGACACCTTCGGGATGGTCTTTGGTGTCCTTTTGGTTTCCGTTTATTTCTGAGGAAGCAACAAAATCAAAGCCTGCAGATTTAGCAATTTGTTTCACATAGGCCTCACTAACATATCCAGTGTCGATCATTTCTTGACGAACTGCAGTGTCGGGAGCCCTATGTTCGACTACGCCTAAGATTCCACCTGGCTTGAGATTTTCAAAAAATGCATCAAAGAATTCTTGCTCTAACCCACGAGACATCCAGTTATGAACATTGCGAAAGGTAAGGGCTATGTCGGCCCCGCCTTCTGGTCCTATGGCTATTTCGTTAGGTGGCTGCAGGTGACGAATTACAGCTCGGCCATATAGTGAGGGGTTAGCGGTAAGTTTGGTTTCGAATTCTTCAAGGTTTCTTCTCTGAAAACTATTTGTAGTGTTGGGAGAAAAATGAGCTCCGTAGTAGCGGCCATGATCGCGCATATAGGGAGCCAGGATTTCAGTATACCAGCCTCCTGAGGGCCCGATTTCAATTAGTGTCATGTTGCGCCGTAGGCCAAAAAAACCAAGCGTTTCAAATGGATGCCGCGAACCATTCCTGGCTATGCTTTGTGGATTGCGATGCTGTCCCTCTAAAATTTGCTGGAGTGACAGCGCCTTAGGCTCTTGATTGTCCGCGAAAGAGAAGGGTGTCAAGAAAACAGAAGCCCAAACTCCAGCAGTGAGCATGGCTTTTAAGATCAGATTCAACATCTATTGATTTGCCTTCGGGTCAACTAGTTCTAAAGAATTCAGATGTTTAGATTCTGGCATGAACGAGGAAAGCAATCTACAAATGTCAAAATTTGTATAATTTTAAATGCAAATAATTATCATTTGCGTTAAAAGCTAGATGGATTTACAATAAGGGCTTAATTAACTATAGGCTTAGTTTTTAGTTCTCGCTTCAATGAAGCTAGGTTTGTTGGCAGACTGTAATGAATGAACCAGGTCAAACAAAGTTGACTCTGCGCAAGCGCTTACCGCAGAAGATCTCGAGTAAGCAATTACTTGGTGAGCCTAAAAAATTGTTCATTCAACATGCCGGCAGCGAATACACGCTCAGAATTACAGCTAATAACAAGCTTATATTAACGAAATAAACCTTTATAAGGTTCCATTTAGTCCCGAGTCACGCCAGCCACCCACGCACGATCCAGGCAGCAAGCCAGACTCTCTTTGGAAGAGGTGTCTATGTTCTTTGAATCTATTTCTAATATAGAAGTAAGACTTTTTTGCGCGTTTAAAAATTTAAGAAATATTTTTCTGGTTAGCGGACTGTCTTTAATTCCCTCTTGGATTGCTGCCCAAGAAGCTTCTACTAATCGTATCGAAGAGCTAACGATTTCAGCGACTCGTCAGCCGCGGACTATAGAGAATATTGCTGGGACGGTGTCAATAATCACCGTGGAAAATATTGAAAAGGAAATGGTTGATGACTTAGACGACCTCGCCCGCTTTCAGCCCGGGGTATCCATGACTACAAATGCTCGAGGTGGCAACCAGGGCTTCACAATCCGTGGTATAGGCGGCAACAGAGTCCTCCACGTTGTTGATGGCGTGCGTGGCAGCGACATTTACTACGGGAATGGAAAAGACTCCTTTGAGATGGATAACCTGCAGAGCGTCCAAATTGTGCGAGGGCCTTCCTCTGTTCTATATGGTGCTGATGCCATGGGTGGCGCGGTAATTTTTACAACTAAGAATGCGCGCGACTACGTTGGGAGTGACAGCGGCAGTTATTTTGGTCTTCGAAGCTCGGCTTCAGACGCGGATGACCAAGTCAAAGGCGGGGCTACCGCTGCCTTTCAAAACGGAGATTTTGGCCTTGTAGCACAGGTCACCCAACGGAATTTCGAGGAGCATGAGGTCAATGGTCGCGGACGTGTGAATCCGCAGGATGGTGATACCCAAGGGATTCTCCTTAAGGGGTTTTGGGACATCTCAGACAGTCAAAGCTTGGCAGTCAGTTTTGAATCATTTGTTGAGGAGAGAGATTTTAACCTTCTATCAGACTTGGGGCGCTCAGTATCAAAGTCTCTTGGTTTTGATGAGGTGGATCGCGAAAGGATAGGTCTAGAATATCAGTTGGAGCGTGAGTCAGGACTCTTTGATGACTTGCAGGTTTTGGTAAATTTCCATGATACCGACTCTACGCAGAGAACTCTTCAGGATAGGACAAGCTTTTCTTTCGTCAACCCTCGAAACCCACGTTCTATGGGAGGGGCAGCAGCTATCCGAGATACTACCTTTGGCTTCAATCAGGAGACAGTCGCGGTAAATCTCAATTTTAGGAAATCTCTCAACTCAGGGTACCTAACTCATAATTTTGTTTATGGTTTCAATCTGGACGAAACTGAAACAGAGAGACCGAGGGACCGGTTTGATACAGAAGTGTCAACAGGCACAATTTCGCGGCGTATTTCAGCATTCCCTATGGCGCCTTCTGAAGTCTTTCCAAACAAGACCTTCCCTGATACGAGCACTAGAAGATTGGGAATTTACTTCCAGGATGAAATTCAAATAGGCGATAGCCCGCTCACTCTCATTCCTGGAGTCCGGTATGACCGTTATGAGATGGATGCTACAGTAGATGCTCTGCTTGATGGAACCAATCAGGTAGCTGGATTTGGTTATCCGGTTGAAGATTTTGAAGAAGGAGAAGTATCACTCAGTTTGGGTGCTCTGTACGATATTGATGAAACTTATTCCCTTTTTGCTCAATATGCAGAAGGTTACCGTCCACCTAATTTTAACGAGTCCAATCAGGCGTTCGTCAACCTCGGTTATAGATACGCTGTGGTGCCGAATCCAGATATTGATGCTGAAACCAGCGACAGTTTCGAGTTGGGAGTGCGCGCTGATTATGAAAATGCCTTCCTTAGCTTATCTGTATTCAAGAATTATTATGATGACTTCATATCGAGCAATTTTATTGGACGTAGTGGAAGCCTCTCGCTTTACCAAAACCAGAATATAAGCGACGTTGAGATTCAGGGCGCGGAATTGACTGCCTTCTTGTATTTAACGAATCAATGGAGGATAAGGTCTTCCGTGGCCTATGCGCGCGGTGAAAATGCAGGTACAGGCGCACACCTTGATACGATAGATCCACTCAATATAGTGACCGGGCTTAGGTACGATCATAGCAGTGGCAATTGGGGAGGAGAACTTCTGTGGACGGTCATTGCTGATAAGGATAAAGTATCATCGGATACTGTTACTGACGCCGAGGGATATGCGATCGTTGATGTGGTTGGAGACTTGCAGCTAGGGAGCGCAGTATCTCTCCGGGCAGGTATCTTTAATATATTCGACGAGGAATATGCCATATGGCAAAGTATTCAGGGCTTGAATAAGGTTTCCTCGGCGGATACTATTCTAAACAACCACCAGCCCGGAACCAATATCCGCGTCGGGTTAAATATTGAATTCTGAGTATATGCACTGTGAACAAGAACCCAATATTTCAGTATTTTCAGAATCAAATAAGGTATCGGTTATCCCTCTTAATATCCTGTTTAATTTTGATTCAGTCGTGTTCGACGACACAGAATACCGCGCCGGACCAATTTCAGGCTAACGGGTCTAAATTTGGATTACTATTAATGGCGCATGGTGGTACCTCGGAGTGGAATGAGGCTGTGCAACAGGCGACCTCGGAGATAGGCGATAAGTACCCAGTTGAAATAGCATTTGGTATGGCTGATGCGGGGAGTATTGAAGAGTCAGTGAGACGACTCGAGAGTCGGGGCGTGGAGGATGTCGGTGTTGTGAGAATGTTTGTGTCTGGTGAAAGTTGGTATGAGAGGACCCAGCAAATACTCGGAACAGCAGAAGGTGCGCCAAACAAGGAGGAAGTTGATAAAACTTCGCAGCCTGGAATGTTTATGCCCATGGGATTTTGGAAAATTGAAACAGACTTGAACTTTTTTATAAGCGAAGATGGCTTGGCGGATGCCGCTGAAATGGATGATGTTTTGGTAAGCAGAATTGCGGGCTTGAGTAGAGATCCTGAGAGCGAAGTCGCTATTGTGATTGCCCACGGTACAGGTTCTGACGAGGAAGATGCTAGGTGGGTTGAGAAAATAGCGGAGCGCACAGAGACGGCAAAGTCCATCCTAGGATTGAATGAAATTAAAGTGTTCACACTGCGTGAGGATTGGTTTGCGAAAAGAGGTGAGGCCGAGAGTAATATTCGATCGTTTATGGAAGCTGCCAGCAGCGATGGGCTGAAGACATTGGTAGTACCTTTCAGAGTGCATGGTTTCGGACCCTATGCCAGAGTATTAGAAGGTTTGGACTACCGAGCAGACAAATTGGGGCTGTTACCCCATAAAAATGTTAACCTCTGGGTTGCAAACCAAGTCGAATTGCTCCGTCTTACCGCTCAGCGCTCTCATTAAGTCTGAGGAAGTGTTGGTAACTTAACATTGCAAATGATTATCATTCGCATTAGTATGAAGCCGAACTCAACCTTAAAGCGCGTGATATACAGTGAAGCCGCAATCAGAAGACAACGATGTTCTCGTATCAACACTCCTGTTCTTGTTAACTAGATACACCATGGATCAAGATCCGCTAGTGGGAAAAGCGATTTTGCAGCATCTAGAAATGCTTCAAACTCATCCGAAGTCATCACAATCGAGTTTAGTCAACACCTGTGAACGCTTATGCAAGCATTGGCGTGGCACTTTATCCATTAGAGATCGTGCGAGGACGCAATGCCGCGCTCTCAAATCTGTCGATACGAATATTCATTAGTTTGGTCCGAAATTTATGTGCAAAACAGAGGTTGTAGTAAAGCGAAGTATTTGCTCGGTCACCGTCTGCAGAAAGTGTAACGTTTATGTACTTCATATAGGACCCATGTCGTTTCGGTTAGAAGAAGACATCCTCGAGGAAGTGGCTGCCATGTTTACTGATTACTCACTTGGGAAAAAGCCGGTAGCAACAATCAATACCGTGCTACATCAGAAACACTAACCGTTAATTATTTTTGGATAGCAATATGCAGATTACAGTATGTTCAGAGGCGCCAAACTTTAAGGCTGCCGCCGTCATGGCTAATGGCGAGATCAAAGAGGAATTTCAGTTATCAGATTACAGGGGTAAATATGTCGTCCTGTTTTTTTATCCATTAGATTTTACGTTTGTGTGTCCCTCTGAGATTATCGCGCACAATAACCGCGTCAAAGAATTTGAAGACAGGAATACTCAAATAATTGGTGTCTCAATCGATTCTCAATTTACTCACCTCGCTTGGAGAAAAACACCTGTCGAGCAAGGCGGGATAGGTCCAGTTGGTTTCCCTTTAGTTGCAGATACTAATCATGAAATCATCAAATCTTATGGGATTTCTCATTCAGATGGAGTGGCTTTCAGAGCTTCATTTCTCATAGATAAGGAAGGAGTAATTCAGCATAGTACTGTTAATAACCTGCCTCTGGGCAGAAATGTCGACGAAATGCTACGACTAGTCGATGCGCTTCAATTCTCTGAAGAGCATGGAGAAGTTTGTCCAGCTGGTTGGGAAAAAGGTGATTCAGGTATGAAAGCGACCACGGAGGGCGTGGCTGAATACCTCGCTGAGCATAGCGCTAAACTTTAACTTGCAAGTAACTTGGTCTCTGCTATCAATGTCATGCTGCGCCTGCGCAGCACGGACAGTTCGCAGATCCACTAAGCATAACGGTCTCGGCAGCTTTCGCATTCTCAGCCGCGGTGCGTTGCCTGGCCGTAAAATTGCCGGAGTCCGCCTCTGGAGAAGCGGGAGCGTTAGTCTGAGCAGTTTGTTGTCCGTGATAACCGGTGAAAATCTGGAAGCGGTGATGATTGATATCAGAGCGTATTAAAATTGAATTGTCGTTCATCACTTCGATGTTCTGAAATGGTGACCCATCCGCGAGAACGAACACATCCCTAGTATTAGGTAAACCGGTTACCCGCCAGGAAGTTTCCGCACCTAAGCGATTTCTATCCGCAGCGTAGGTGCCTACATGCAGGACTCCGCTCTCTTTGTCGTTCCAAGCTTGGTCAACCCCCAGTGCAGGAAAGTCTATACCTTCTACGGTAGGGGCAGCATACTTATCGAGGTGTTTCACTTTAAAAGCGTCAACCCAGTTTCCCTCAGTAATTTCGGTAATCATCATCTGAGCCGAACCTTGTCCGCGAGGCCAAGGCTCTCCGTTATTGAACCACCAACCAAACTTATCCATGTTCTCACCAAACCACTTCGGCTCCGAATAACGTTCAGCGGCCGCACTGAGTCGAGCAACTGCGGTATGGTCACCGAGCGCCTTGGCGAGCACAAGACCTTGAGCGCTGGGTTGTATCGCTCGTTTGGGGTCGCGCCAGCCTAGCGTGTTTGCCAGTGAGTCATAGATATGCGTCGCTATTTCTGGTGACTGCGGCATCAAGTAAAACGCTAAGCCAGTACCAGCACCAACTCCAGGGAAATTTACCTTAAAGTCGGCCAACGGGTCGTAGTACAAGGTAATTGATTCAATTTGATTCTGCGGATTTATGTTCATGTAGTTATCCTTCATGAACTCGATCCAATTTTCAAAAACACCATGCGCATTAGAGGTGCCGAGTTGATCCGAGAGATAAATACCCAGTCCAGCTGAGGAGTTGCAAATGGGCCAGATCTTGGTGTTCTCACATTGGGGCCCCTCCGGGTGATCTGTATATTGTCTATACAAGTGTTCAACGATTCTGGGCTGGGTCCATTCGAACTGTTCGTTCTCGTAGCCGGCAATCATCCATGGTTGTTCCCACTTATTGTCTCCGGAAACGTACTTGTATATTGATAGGAGGAGATTTAACCAACCTCGGAAGAAAAGATTGCCGTCTGCACCTATGGGGTCGGGTTGTAGACCCCAGGGTTCAACGCCGTTAGCGGTCCAGCCAGGTCGATCATAATTGCCCCGCACACGTTCGGGCCAAGCTTGAAAGCCAGGAGCTAACTCAGGGTAGTCCGATAATTTCATTCTATTGGGACTTGGGCCAATGAATGTATTCCAGTCAATGGCCGCCCAGTAGGCTGTATGTCTTGTAGCTAGTTCGTCCATGATGCGAGTGTAAACTTCTCGCCAAGCGGGGGTCTGATCCGCCATAAGCATAACAGCATAACTTGAATCCACAAGGTCAAAGCGAGGGTAGCTCAACATGGGTGCGCTGGTGTATTGGTCCCACCACGGATGTGGACCTTTACCATCGTAGTTCCAATCTATTTCGTCTCGGGGTAGGCCTATGCCCCAAGGTAGTTCTTCTTCGCCTGTGTAGCTCCAGTCGTCGGGGAAGGTCGATTTCTGCCAGAGAAACCGCAACCAACCTTTAGTACGTTCATTATGTGTTGGGTAAAAATTAGGAGTGTGTGGTTGTGTTAATAAGGGCTGATTGTTACTGGCACAAGAAGCAACGATGGCCGCTCCAGATGCCATTGCGGAATTTTTTAAAAATGAACGTCTTGAATTCTTTGCTTTCGTGCTCACAAACTTTCCCCTAACTGGTTAGACCTTCAAACTAACATTACTCGAAGATTTTAACCAGAATAATACCTTTAAAAAAATGTAGAATGTATGCGCGGTACACTTCTTCTTCAATGTCCCAATTGGTTTGAAGGATTTACCAAAGCGCTCAACTTTATTGGAGTAGTCAAAACACACTATGTCGGACCTTACCCCTAAAAATGAAGAAGGTATGTTGGAAGATCGGCTGCGCGTGGCCGAGCGAGACAAAGAGGGAACCTATGAGAAGAGGACTGAGCATTTCCATTCAGATGGGACTACTGTATTCATTAACCGTCTGATTCATGAAGATTCTCCTTATCTCCTGCAACATGCTCATAACCCAGTTAATTGGTTTCCTTGGGGGACAGAAGCCTTTGAAGTTGCGCGCTCGTCGAACCGTCCTATATTTTTATCGATAGGATATTCGACTTGTCATTGGTGTCATGTTATGGAAGTTGAAAGTTTTGATAATGTAGAAGTCGCGAAGGTCTTAAATGAGAGTTTTATTAGTATAAAGATGGATCGAGAGCAGTACCCGGATATCGATGAGATTTATATGACGGGTTTGCAACTGATATCGGGTCACGGGGGCTGGCCAATGTCAAATTTTCTGCTACCAAGCGGTAAGCCGTTCTTTGCAGGGACATATTTTCCACCTCCTAACTTTGTCAAACTACTGCTACAAATCTCGGATCACTGGAAAAATAAGTACTCTGAATTAGAAGACAGTGCAAATAAGATCAGCGACTCTATTGGCCGGATGATAGCAACTGAGAAGCGATCGGTACCAATAGCTGATGGTCTGTCCAGCACCGTCACGCAGGCTATGTTTCAAAGAGAGGACCGAAATCATGGCGGCTTGGCTGGTGCTCCAAAGTTTCCACAGGAGCCCCTCTTGTTTTTCATGCTGGAAAGAGCAATGAGGGATAACAATTCTAACGCGGCCGGTTTTGTTAAGAGAGCTCTTGAGGCGATGGCGAGAGGCGGCATATATGATCAAGTCGCTGGTGGTTTCCATCGATATAGTGTTGATTCAGAGTGGCTCGTACCTCATTTTGAAAAGATGCTTTATAACCAGTCACAACTGACGCTTTTGTATTTGTTGGCTTATCGATTTTTTGGCGATCGATATTTTGCGCGCGTCTGTAAGCAAACCATAAGATATGTTCTCAGAGACATGCAGCTTCCGGAGGGAGGTTTTTATTCTGCTACCGATGCTGATAGTGAGGGCCGAGAAGGTCTGTTTTTTACATGGGACAATGATGAGCTAAATCATATATTGAAAAGACAAGAGTTCGAGTTGGTTGTTGATGCTTTTGGAATAAGCGAGAATGGGAATTTTGAGGGATCAAATATCCTCTACCTTACGAACTCTTTCGCACATTTTGAAGGTAAATATGGAAGGGACTTTGAGTGCAAGCTAGATAGCATTTTGGATAAGTTATACGATTTTCGCGAGCAGCGAGTGCATCCTTTGCGCGATGACAAACTTATTGTTGCGTGGGCCTCGGCGTTTATATCCACCCTCGGCCAAGCAGGGTTCTACTTTTCGGAAATTGAGTGGATAGAATCGGCTGAAAAGGCGGTAAACCTAATTGTCCAGAAATGTGTAGATAAAAACTTCAGATTAAGTCGAATTTATCTGAATCAGAAAGCATCAATAGAGGGCCAGCTTGAGGATTATGTGAATCTTATAGAAGCTTTAATTTGCGTATACGATTTGACGGGCAAATATAGCTATTTACAGCAGGCAAATTTTCTCATGCATAAATGTCTCGAGGAATTTTGGGATTCTCAAAAAAGAATTCTATATTTAAGCCCGTCTAATCAAGTTGGTCCGCAGCTCACGCGATCACTTAGCGCAACAGATGGGGCAATATTGTCACCAATTAGCGCTGCGATAGGTTGTTTATATAAGCTTCATAATCGGAGCGCGCTATTTGAGTCTGAAATTGATTATAAGAGTACGGTTGAAAAATTATTGGACTCAATTGCAGGTGATGTCAACGATAATACGATTAGCCATACAAGTATACTGAGGCAAATCGATTCAGCTGGGAGGGAAGATTTCAGTCTAATTCAGTATGCAAATCAAGGGTTAGCAAAGATTAGTGCCCAACTCTGTGAGAGCGAGCACGCATCACAGAAGGCATTAAGGGTTGGGTTTGAAATTGCCGCAGGATGGCATGTCACGGCAGCACAAACGGATGAAGGGAGCTATTCACCACTGTCACTAGAGGTTAGTTCAGACGAGCAGGAGTGGCGAGTTTTATCTGCCGACTACCCCCCTGCTTCGGGTGCGATTGATACTGCAGATAGTTCTGAAGTGCCCGTGTATAAAGATAGTTTTCAGATAATTGCTAAGTTGCGGAAAAAACACGACAGAGGTGATTCGGATAGTTTTAGCGCATCATTGAAAATCGGCTTGCAATTATGTAACGATCAAGAATGTTTGTTGCCCTGCGAGATCAGCTTTCGTATATAGAAGAAGGTGGTTTGGCTCTCTTAGATAATCATTTGGATAGTAATCCTTCGAAATATCGAGGAACAATTTCAGTAGCTTCGCCCCTTATGCTTTTGTCAAAAGCTGATTCTGTCGGCTCAATGTTCAACTCCACCGTCTGAGCGCCACCACTTTTTGCCGTGTGGTAAAAGCCGGCGGCAGGGTATACGTTTCCTGAAGTACCGATCGCAATAAATAAATCGCAGCTGGCTAAAGCCGAATGTATTTCGTCCATGTAAAGCGGCATCTCCCCAAACCAAACAACATGAGGCCGAAGGTTTCCCGATTGCTGACAACATTCACAATTAGTTTGTGCATTAAAATCGTACTGCATTTCAAAAATTTGATTTGTCTGAATGCAACGCATTTTCAATAATTCTCCATGCATATGCCGGATGTTTTTACTGCCGGCCCGTTCATGCAAGTTGTCTATATTTTGGGTGACTAAAAGGAAAAGCCCTTCATGCATATGCTCGAATTTTGCCAATGCAATGTGGGCAAGGTTGGGTTGAATCTCCGCAGAGATTAATTGTCGTCGACGTTGGTTATAAAATTCATAGACCAGTTTTGGGCTTGAGTTAAAACCTTCAGGAGTTGCTACCTCTTCAATCGAGTGATTCTCCCACAAACCATCTGCAGCCCGAAAAGTTCTGATGCCCGATTCTGCTGAGATACCCGCACCAGTCAGAACTACCACTGATATAGAATTTTTCATCTGCGCATCTTAGCAAATGAACTCGCTTTAGAGTACGAACATGAATACTCAGTGTATTTGCGATAAACTCCTACAATTCACTTTTGGTCAATTTGTAACCCAACAGAGGAACGGTAAATGACATCAATAAAACTTGGTAATTTGGCGCCTGCCTTCTCACTACAAGACCAAAATGGTAAGACAGTAAGTATTAAAGATTTTCGAGATAAAAAGAATGTTGTGATCTACTTTTATCCAAAGGCCATGACTCCAGGATGTAAGGTTCAAGCATGCGGAATGAGAGATTCAAAAAGAACACTAGGCAATCTAGATACGGTGACACTGGGTATCAGTCCGGATCCGGTTCCTCGATTAAAAAAATTCGAGGATAAGGAATCGTTGAATTTCACATTACTGTCTGATGAAGATCACAGTGTGGCAGAAAAATATGGAGTGTGGGGACTGAAAAAATTTATGGGTAAAGAATTTATGGGAGTTATTCGTTCCACTTTTGTTGTAAACAAAGAAGGCCGGATCGCATTTGTGATGCCGAAGGTAAACACAAAGACTCACCATGAAGACGTTCTAAATGTCTTGAAATCGCTCGATTAGAGGATGAGGCTTCATTTTCAAAATTATTCTACCTCCGGTGAGCCGCTATTTATTTTGCACGGACTGTTTGGGAGCCTCAATAACTGGAATTGGCACAGCAAGCAATTTTCAGAAAATTTTTCGGTTTATGGGGTGGATCTTCGCAATCATGGAGAATCGCCTCATGACGATACTCTAAATTATGACGTTATGGCACAAGATGTTGTTCAACTTTTTGATGATTTAGAAATCAGCTCCGCCTCTGTAATTGGCCATTCGATGGGCGGTAAGGTTGCAATGGAGTTAGCGCTCCGTTGGCCCGACTATATTAAAAAGCTCATCGTAGTAGATATTGCGCCAGTGTCATATCCGGATAGTGGTGATGGTCATCTTGATGTTATAGAAGGAATGAAGGCACTGAAATTAAGTACCTTAAAGAGTCGCAGTGAGGCAGAATCCTGTCTGGAAGATTATATAGCTGACCAGGTTACCCGTAAGTTCATATTGACAAATTTAGTCCGTGGTAACGGCGATGGTTTTCGATGGCGCTTAAATCTGCAATCTATTGAGCATAACTATGCAGCCCTGCGAGATAAACCGTCCGATTCTGGCGTTTTTAGAAAGCCAGTTTTGTTCGTGAAAGGAGCCTTGTCAAACTATATTAGAAACGACTATCAGTTGGAAACGCTAAAATTGTTTCCTAACGCTAGGGTCAAGTCTATCGTGGGTGCTGGCCATTGGCTTCATGCCGAAAAACCTCAGGTATTCCAGAAAATTGCAATAGATTTTCTTACCTAAAGGATACAGAAGAATGACGAAGTTGAGTGTTAACGTAAACAAGATTGCTTTGTTGAGGAATTCACGGGGTAGAAATTTTCCTGATGTCGTAGAGCATGTTGAAAAACTAATTACTTTAGGCGTTAAGGGAATTACAGTCCATCCTCGTCCAGATGAACGACACGTCACGAGACAGGATGTTTACGATATCAGTAACTGTCTGAGATCGTATTCTGATGTTGAATTCAATATTGAGGGTTATCCAAGCCAACATTTCCTTAACTTAATCAAAGATGTTGCTCCTGATCAATGTACTTTAGTTCCAGATGAACCTGGACAATTAACTTCTGATCATGGGTGGGATATACCAGAAAACAGATCATTATTGCTTGAGACTAATACAATGCTTCGGGAAGAAAAAATCCGAAGTAGTTTGTTTCTTGATCCTGTTCCCGATCAAGTGAATGAGGCTGCGGAGGTAGGTTCCGACAGAATCGAGTTGTACACCGAAGAATATGCGTCAAGATACGGAACAGAGGCCGAGTCTGCATGCTGGCTGACATACGCCGAGACTGCAATTCGGGCATTAGAATTGAATATAGGCGTTAACGCTGGCCATGACCTTGATCTGTCGAATTTAGCTCGTTTTCTAGAAATCGATAGCATTTTAGAGGTTTCAATTGGCCATGCGCTTGTTGTGGAATCGATTCAATACGGCTTGGAATTTGTAATCGAAAAGTATCTTGCTATTGCGGCGAATAGGGCAGGCCGGGGCGTTTAAATAAATCTATTTTTCTATCAATGGCAGTAGATACGGCCAAACATTGTCAAGGATCAAGGACTGTGCCTCGGCTTTTGGGTGAATACCGTCATCCTGCATGAGTTCGGGTTGTTGAGGGATACCTTCGATGAGAAATGGGATAAATGCTATTTGCTTAGTCTCAGCGATTTCGTAATATAGTTCTGTGAAAGGCACCGTGTATCGAGGACCATAGTTTGGGGGAATTTGAATTCCAGCCAAGAGGGCTAAAGAACCACTTTCATGAATCATATCTACCATTTTATTAAGGTTGTCATTGAGTAGGTTCAAAGGTAAACCTCGCAGGCCGTCGTTGCCGCCCAATTCTATAATTACCACCTTGGGACTGTACGCACTCAACATACCTGGTAAACGCTCCACCCCACCAGTAGAGGTTTCTCCGCTGACGCTCCCGTTGATGATTCGAAAGGATAAACCCTCTCCTTTTACCCTTTCCTCTAACAGGTTCACCCAGCCTTCTTCCTCTTCAATACCATAAGCCGCACTCAGGCTATCTCCGAACACAAGAATCGAGGGTAGATTGCTGTCAGCACTTACAGCATGCAGTGGTATGAAGACTGAAAATATCAGCAATTTCCTGATTAATTTCGATGTCATCCTAAAATTTCCCTACAGCGTAAGAATATCTTAATTGATAGATAAGCCAGATTACAGTGTTAATCGGGTAATCAAGCCACGAATCAATTTATAGCGATTAATACTCTTCGATAGAATTAGACTATAATGCGAGGAATTTGGCGGGGACGAAGGCAAGTATGATCGAGACACGGGATCTTGTTAAATCCGTAGACACTAGTGAAGGCGTTCTGACGATTCTGAAGGGAATTAGTCTAAAATTTGAGGCCGGTGAAGCAGTCGCCATCGTGGGCGCTTCTGGGTCCGGGAAATCGACCCTTTTGGGACTGATGGCTGGACTAGATGTTTCATCTTCGGGCGAAATCATTCTTGATGGACATGAACTTTCTTCTCTTGATGAGGAAGAGCGTGCAGTTCTTAGAGGTCAGTTGGTAGGGTTTGTTTTTCAATCTTTTCAGTTGCTTCCAAGTTTAACTGCATTGGAGAACGTGATGCTGCCCATTGAACTCAAAGGTGACGCGGCAGCGAAAGAAAAAGCGATAGATTTGTTGGATAGAGTTGGTCTATCAGAAAGATGGCACCATTATCCGAACCAACTCTCTGGGGGAGAACAGCAAAGGATTGCTATTGCCAGAGCGTTCGCAACTGAGGCTCGTATATTATTCGCTGATGAGCCAACCGGTAATCTCGATACCGCTACGGGTGCAAAGATCGTAGATCTTCTGTTTGATTTGAATAAGGCGTTTTCTACAACTTTGGTTTTGGTGACACATGACGAGCGTTTGGCAGCTCGTTGCGATCGTCAAGTGCGGCTAGTTGCCGGTGAAGTTGTTTCAGGGAATGTTACTAAGGATTAGATTAATGGAAGAAGAAACCTCAGCGACACTAAAAGACAATAAGCCAATTGGAAACCTTTTTTTAATATCTCTTAGACTACTTCGGAGGGATTGGAAAGGTGGAGAACTGCGCTTATTGTTTCTTGCTTTGATCATGGCCGTGACTTCTATAACTGGAATCGCACTTTTCACCGATCGTCTCGAAAAAGCTCTACTGTTAGAATCTGCGAATATGTTGGCTGCAGATCGCATCGTGAGCGGACGAGGTGACCTACCGAGAGAGGTGTTAGTCGAGGGGCAGACGAGAGGGCTTTCCACCGCCGAAATTGTGTCTTTCACTTCAATGGCATTTTCAGACACGGGTAATATTCTTGTTGCAGCAAAGGCGGTGACTGATTCCTATCCTCTTCGAGGAGAGGTGATAGTGTCGGAACAAGCCTTTGTGAGGGGGACGCCCATTCAAAGCGGACCCATGCCAGGAGAAGTCTGGCTTGAGGCTCGAGCATTAGCAGCACTTGGTATTGATATAGGAGACTCTGTTTCTGTAGGAGAGGCAGAGTTGCGCGTGGGCAAAATCATTGTGGCGGAGCCAGATCGAGGCGGCGGCAGTATGATGGATAATGCGGGCCCGCGACTCATGTTACACATGGATGACCTTGAGTCTACTAATGTCGTCCAACTTGGAAGTCGTATAAGTAATCGTTATTTATTTGCGGCAGATAATATCGCAGAACTAGATTCTTTCGAGGAGTGGTTTCGCTCGCGAGAGGAGTGGCGAGGACGTTACTATATCAGAGATATTCGCGACGAAAGTGAAGAGGTAAGGGAGGCATTGGAAAGAGCAGAGAGTTTTTTGCTCTTAAGCTCGCTCTTTGCTGTCTTGCTGGCCGGTGTTGCAATAGCACTAACGGCCAAGCGTTATAGCGAGAGGCATTATGACTACGTGGCAATCCTAAAAACGTTTGGATGCACATCATCGCAAATTTCGTTCATATATTTGAATATACAGTTGGTACTTGCGTCTCTTGCAGTTGCGATCGGTTGGTTATTGGGCTGGTTTATCCATGGAGTGATACTGGCGGTTCTACAGAGGCTATTATTTGTCGATCTGCCGGAGCCGGGTCTCCAGCCTTTCGTCGTTGGCGGGTTAACGGCAGTTATTTGTTTGCTGTCTTTTGCCTTACCTCCTTTGCTTGCTTTAAGAGAAACGCCGCCACTCAGAGTTTTGCGCAAGGACATCAGTCAGCAAAAAATAGCGGATAATGTTCCTTATGTGTTTGGAGCTCTTGGTGCTTTATTGTTGATTTACTGGTATAGCCAAGATCTGATTCTCACCTCAGTTTTAGTTTTAGCGGTTGCAGCGATCGCTCTAATTTTGTCAGTAATATCCTATTTTATTCTACGTACCTCAAGTTCAACGGGAATGAAAGCAGGAAGTGCTTGGTTGCTCGCTATGACCGCAACTCGAAGGCGAAGAAAGCAAAACGTACTTCAGGTCATGGTGTTTTCAATTACCATAATGTCGTTGCTTATACTAACGCTTCTTCGCACTGACTTGGTTGAAGAGTGGCAAGCGCAGTTGCCTGAGAATACACCTAACCACTTCATGATGAATATCACGCAAGGTCAAATCCCCGGGATTGAAAGTTTCTTCGCACAAAATGGTATTGAAGGTAATCAGTTTTTTCCTCTTGTTAGCGCAAGAGTTACTCGTGTGAATGGTGACTTACCCAACCCCGGGGATGAGAGTGAGGTTTCGGTCAGCAGAGCGACTCTTACCGAAGGATCTGAAAGTGAGGAGCCGGAGAGTCAAACGGCTACCGGTGGATTGGAGACGAATCCTCAAACCGATGCGCCGCCTGTAAACACCGAAGATGCAACGACTGGGGGGCGCCGAGTTCGAGGGCGCTTAAGTCGACGCCAAGTTACTTGGGCAACTAATCTTCCAAACGACAATATGATAACGGAAGGAATTTGGTGGGGAGATGAATCCGAACCGGGTTTTGTTTCCATCGAACAGGAATATGCAGATTGGTTAGATCTTGAGTTAGGTGACCGACTCGAATTTGAAGTGAATCAACAAATAGTTTCGGCTGAAGTTTCGAGTTTTCGGAGCGTGCGATGGGACAATATGCAGCCAAATTTTTTCATTATTTTTTCGCCTGGGACAATTGATCATTTAGGTGCTACCTTTCTATCAACAGCTTTGATGGAAAGAGAGCAGAAAATTTTACTTAATGATTTAGTAAGGGTGTTTCCGACGGTTGTTGTAATTGAGATTGATGCTCTAATAGAACAAATCCAAACAATAATTATTCAGGTAACATCAGCCATCGAGCTTATTTCTATTCTTGTACTGCTTTGTGGTGCACTCGTCCTTGTGGCATGCGTTAACGCTAGCTTAGATGAGAGGTTTCATGAGAACGCTATATTGAGGACTCTTGGTGCCGGGCGCAAATTGATTCTTAGCAGTCTGTTAATTGAGTTTGCGAGCATTGGAGTGGTTGCGGGGTTGATTGCGACCTTGGGCGCAGAAGCCAGTGTTTATTATTTACAAGAAGAGATTTTTGAACAGGAGTTTTCATTCCATACTTGGATATGGATTGCTGGGCCGGCGCTAGGAATGCTGATCATCGCGGGACTCGGAATGAATTCAACCCGTGAAGTGGTGAGTACGAGCCCGTTAAACGTGTTGAGGCGTGTATTGTAATTGCGTAAATCAGGTAAAACGTTCAGTAACCGACTTAATCTGTCCAAGGTAGCTCGGCCCGAATAAAATTAGGTGGTTCAACAAATGGTAAAGGTTGTATAGAGGGCTACGCTCTCTCCAATCTTTTTCGATATTAGAGGCCGATTCGTAGGATTCGTAAAATTCTCTATTGAAACTCCCAAATAATTCGGTCATTGCAAGCTCTGCTTCCGCCCAACCCCAGTATGTGGCGGGATCCACCAAGCAGGGGTTCCCTTTGTTGTCGCAATGCACGTTTCCTGACCACAAGTCACCATGGATTAGTACCGGACTTTGGGCGGGAATCAAATTGGGTAGATTTGAAGCTATAAACTCGATTTGCTTTACATCTTCCTTTTCAAGGAGCTGTTCGTCAAAAGCTTTTGACACGAGGCTCATTAAGCGATGCTCTTTAAAAAACTCGAAACCTTCTTTTATAGTTGGGTTTCGTTGTAGTGTTGAACCACAGTAATTGTCGATCAAAAAGCCAAAATTGCTACGCTCACACGCATGTAAACTCACTAGTCCCTCACCGAGAGTTGTCCAGTAATCTGAATTTGGAGAGCCGACCCCAAGATCCTCCATTAAGATAAAGTTCTCTCCTGCTAGCATTACAGTTGGAATTCGAAGTAACTCTTGCTCGGTCAGGGCTTCTAAACTTATTGATTCAGCGACAAAAAAGTCAGTCGGTGCGGAGTTGTTCAACTTTAGAAAATAAGACTTCCCAGAGTCGAGAAGTATTCGCCAGCATTCATTAATGCATCCGCCGTTCACTCGTTTTTTTTGAACTATCTCTCCGTAGCCAAAAGGGACGAGAAAATCATTTTTTAGTTGTGTCATTCTACTAGCTTAAGCGATTGATAATTTTAAAAAAAGAAGACTTGAGTGTATGAACAACGATCTTAGGTTATAATTATACTGTTGTCTCTATAACTCACTAAATCCTTTATGTGTAAAAAGCCAATCAGAGATTTTCTTTTTCTCAAGACCGCGGTGTTTTTTTTCAGCATACAGTTTTTTGCAGAGCTTGCGGCCCAGTCCTTAAAGGATGTTACAGAGGAGGAATGTGTTTACGGTGACTGCGATGCCGGCAGGGGTACTTTACACTTAAAAACGCCGTGGGGTCGCGGTGAATACATTGGGGATTTTCGGAACGGAGAGTTTCACGGTTATGGGCGCCTTGAGATACCAATATCCTTTACTCAGAGCGCGATATATGCCGGGAATTGGGTCCGCGGCATAAGAGAAGGGAGAGGCACGCATTGGAATGGTGAAGGGAAATTGTACATTGGCGAGTGGAGAAATGACATGCGTCATGGGGCCGGGTCTTACTTTTTTAATATCCCCAGCTGGAAAGAAAATGAGCACACTGAATTCTGGCTAAAAGATAATTTTGAGAATTACACTGGCGATTTTGTGGAAGATCATTTCCAAGGGAAGGGTATTTATCGCTGGCCAGATGGCCAGAGATATGAAGGAGGTTTCTTCGCAAGCGATAAGCATGGTGAGGGAACTTTCTATTACACGACTGGAACCTCTCGCAAGCAATTTTGGAATTATGGTGACTTGCTACGTTAATCTGTATTGAACGGGAAGGCGAAGTTTTCTGAGTCTTAAATAGCTTCCAGTGTGCGCGTTTTTCAGAAGATTTTTTATTCGAGGCAAACGAAAATAATTTATGGATCTTGAATCTTTCAGAAGAGAATATCTGTTTGGGGGTTTACATAGGAAAGATCTCCAAGAAGATCCGATTGAACAATTTTCGCTTTGGATGCAGCAATCTTTGGGCTTGGGAATTAGTGATCCCACCGCAATGACGCTTTCCACCGTAGCATCGAATGGTCAGCCGAGTCAGCGCATTGTCTTACTCAAAAATTTTGATGAGAGAGGTTTTGTCTTTTACACCAATTATGAAAGTCGTAAAGCGAAGGAACTAATCGGTAATCCAAAAGTTAGCCTTCTTTTTCCGTGGAATCAGATTGATCGCCAGATTAAAATCTGTGGAGAGGCACAGAAACTCTCGACTAAGGAGTCTCGCGATTATTTTGTTTCGCGCCCTAAGGGAAGCCAAATTGCTGCTATTGCATCAAAACAAAGCTCAGTCATAGGGTCGCGTGCGGCACTAATGGATGAATTTGAAGCATTGAGTCGGGAATACAAAGATGAAGAGCCACCATTTCCTGATTTCTGGGGAGGCTATCGTGTGCAGGCATCGGAAATTGAGTTCTGGCAGGGAGGGGCGGATCGTCTGCACGACAGGTTTCGTTATCTTAGAGATGACCAATCTTGGCGTATTGATAGATTAGCTCCCTAAGACTTTCAAGTTTGTTTCCAAGGCTCTAATTTTTTCTTTGTCAGAATATTTTTTAACCTCGCATATCGAGGTAAACCGTTTTTGTATGGAGGATAGTCCTCTCCTTTGATCAACGGAGAGAAATACTTCTTTGCTCTTTCGGTAATATGAAAACCGTCTTTGGATATGTAATTGCGAGGCATTTTCTTCTCGATGTTAGCAACGTCAGATAACTTCGCTTCACCAATACTCCAAGTGTATCTTTGGCCCTTGCCTCGAATTATGATTGGCATCACCGCATTTTTGCCTTTCAATGCGAACTCTACGGCGGCTTTACCCACCGCGTAAGCTTGCTCAACATCTGTGGCCGCCGCCACATGCCGTGCAGATCTCTGAAGGTAATCAGCAACAGCCCAGTGATATTTGTAACCTAGAGATTCTTTGATCATGTTTGCAACGAATGGTGCTACCCCACCAAGCTGCGAGTGGCCAAAGGCATCTTTCCCACCCGTTTCGGCAAGGAATCGGCCATCTCGATATTGAGCGCCCTCGGAAACCACGATTGCACAGTAACCAAATTTCTTAACGCTTGTTCTCACTTTGGCTAAGAAATTTTTCTTATTAAAAGCGATTTCAGGGAATAAAATTATGTGAGGGGCGTCTCCTTCGTGCTCTGAAGCTAAACCAGAAGCTCCTGCTATCCATCCGGCATGCCGTCCCATAACCTCAAGTACAAATACTTTAGTTGAACTTTCGCTCATAGAGGCAACATCTAGACCAGCTTCCCTGATTGAGACAGCTACGTATTTTGCTACCGACCCGAATCCGGGGCAGTTGTCCGTTTTTGGTAAATCGTTGTCGACTGTTTTAGGTATGCCGATACATTTGATTGGAAACCCTTTGTCGATACTCAATTTTGATAGTTTGTTTGCCGTGTCTTGAGAATCTCCGCCACCGTTGTATAAAAAATACTTAATATTGTGAGCATAAAAAACGTCCATTAGTCGCTCATACTCTTGTTTGTGTTCAGCATAAGATTTCAATTTGTATCGACATGAACCGAATGCGCCAGCAGGAGTCGATCTTAATGCAGCAATCGATCGTGCACTTTCCTTGTTTGTGTTTATCAATTCCTCTTTTAATGCGCCGACTATTCCATTTCGCCCTGCATAAACAGTCCCTATTTTATCTTTGTGTTTACGTGCAGTCTCGATTACACCGCAGGCGCTGGCGTTGATTACAGAGGTAACTCCGCCTGATTGAGCGTAGAACAGATTTGCTTTATTCATAGCATGCTTACAATGGTTTAAAGTTGAAGTGTTTAATGTTACTGCGAGACGCCGGCGCTTGCTAGTGTGGATAAGTGGTGTAACAATCCCTTTTAGATAAACTTTGGAAGGCAAATTATGCGGTTGATAGTTGGAATGTCAGGAGCAAGTGGAGTGATCTATGGCATAAGATTGCTAGAAGCATTAAAAGAAGAGTCTGATGTCGAGACCCATTTGGTAATGTCCGATTCTGCCAAAATGAATATAAATTTGGAAACTGACTGGTCAGTTAAGGATGTGCAAGCGCTTGGGGATCACTTGCACTCTAACAGAGATATTTCGGCGTCTATTGCCAGCGGTTCTTTTGGAACCGACGGCATGATTGTTGCTCCATGCGCGATAAAGACATTATCCGCAATCACTAATTCTTACGCGGACTCACTTATCGTCCGTGCCGCTGACGTGGTGCTTAAAGAATGCAGACGGCTGGTGCTAGTTCCGAGGGAAACCCCTCTTCATACGGGGCACTGTGAGCTGCTATACAGAGCCAGTCAGTTGGGCGCTATTATTGCGCCACCCATGCCTGCACATTATATAAAGCCTCAAACCGTTGACGATTTAGTGAACCATCATGTTGGTAGAATTTTGGATCTATTCGGTATTGATTGCGGTTTTGTGCAGAGGTGGAAGGGACCGCAGAATAAGAATTCAATTGAATAGGAATTGGAGCGAAAATTAAGTTGGCTACGCGAATTATAATATCAGGGTAAATGGTTATGCTGAGATCACGATTTTTGTTACTGACATTCCTCTGGATTGCCGGTTACGCGCATACACAAATAAATGAACCTGACTGGGAAGCGGTTGAAGAGGAAACTCTAGAGCATTTTCGAGCTTTATTGAGATTTGATACTAGTGATCCACCAGGCCGAGAGCTGCCGGCTGCGGAATATTTAAGAGACGTGCTGGAGACCGAAGGTATTTCAGTAGAAATGCTTTCGGTGGATCCAGAGCGCCCAAATGTGGTAGCTCGACTTAAAGGTGATGGAAGCCAGGAACCGCTTTTAATTATGGCCCATACCGATGTAGTAAATGTCGATCCCGAAAAATGGACGTTTCCACCCTTCAGCGCAACAGTCGATGGAGGCTACGTCTACGGGCGCGGAGCCGTAGATGATAAGGATAATCTAGCAGCTGGGCTCATGGTGATGCTAGAACTCAAGCGTCAGAATGTACCCTTGTCGCGAGATGTTATTTTTCTGGCCGAATCGGGTGAGGAAGGTGCAACGGAATATGGAATCGAGTTCATGGTGAATGAACATTTCGATAAGATCGAAGCTGAGTTCTGTTTGGCCGAGGGTGGCAGTGTGGCACGTGTGAATCGTGAAGTTGTGTATGGCGGTGTGCAAACAGTCGAGAAGCTCCCCTATCGACTCGAGTTGGCGGCAAGAGGCATTGCAGGTCACGGTTCAGTGCCCTTACAGAACAACTCGGTGGTGCGCCTCGCTAAAGCGATATCGGCAATCGCTGATTGGCGCTCTCCTATTCGCTTGAACGAGACAACTTATACGTATTTTGAGCGCCTGGCGTCGATTTCACCACCAGATGCAGGTGAGCGATATCTGGCTGTGCTTGACTCTGGACGCGCCAGTGAAGCAGACGAGTATTTTCTCGCTTATGAACCCAGACATGCATCTATGCTTAGATCTTCTCTTTCGCCTACTATCTTTGATGCAGGTTATCGAATCAATGTTATTCCATCGGAGTCGAGAGCTTCGGTTGATTTTCGTGCGTTGCCTGACGAAAACATCGAGAACTACCTGGAACAGATCCGCGAGGTTATTGGTGATGATTCGATCGATGTGAGTCTTGGCCAGCGCAATACCCGACCGGCGGGGCAGACCAGTATTAATACGACGGCGTTTTCAGCAATCGAACAGAATTTACAAGAGCACTACGGTGTAATTACGCTCCCTACTATGTCAACTGGAGCTACTGATATGGCGTACTTACGAGCACGAGGTGTTCAATGTTATGGAATTGGCCCGGCAATCGATCGAGAAGATGCGGCTTTGGGTTTTGGAGCTCACAGTGATCAAGAAAGAATATTGATCAGTGAAATGAATAGGTTTGTGCGTTTCAACTGGGATTTAGTGATCGACATTGCTGTAAGCGAGTAGTGAACATTGGTCATACTAATTATTTTTAGGAGTAGATGACTGATTCAGCGACCTTCAGGAGACCGCTTTTCAGTTCCTCTGTCTGTGCGATGTCAAGTGTAGAAAAATAATAAGAGAGATTTATCATGGCATCTTTAGACGAGAACGCTTGCGCATCGGCTTCTCTAGTTTTTAGCAAAGATTGCATAGCTTCCTGTTGTATTTTTTCAGCTAATAACTCATCGCTCTTCAGCTTCTTGAGGAGCTCGGCAAAGTCTGAATTTTGCGGGTGATTTTTAAGCAGTTTTTTAAGTGACTTTCGAGTATTTCGGAGAGGCTGGACGACTTTAGTTTTCCAGCTTTTGGAAAATTCTAAAATCTGTGCCCACTCAATTTCCGATGGCGCATATTTGAAATGAGCAATCCAGTAACAGAATAAGAAGAGATTTACGTCAACCCCTAATTCTTCTTGCAACTTGAGACAAATCTCAGCAACACCGTCCTTATCGTATAATTGATTGGAGAAATCCCAGAATTTTGTCGAATGCAATGCCATAATGATTCAAAATACCGAACTGGAAGTTTCGAGCAATCCTAGTCAAATGCTCAATCGAAGTTTAAGAGTCTGGAGATAATTATCAACACAAATCATATACATATTCTTGGTATCTGCGGCACCTTTATGGGCAGCTTAGCCGTTCTGGCAAAACAGATGGGCTTTAGGGTAACAGGAAGTGATGTGAATGTTTATCCGCCGATGAGTACGCAATTAGAAGCGGAGGGCATTGAAATTCTGGAGGGCTATAGTGCTAAACATCTTGAGCCGACGCCAGACCAAGTGATCATAGGAAACGCACTTTCTAGAGGAAATGCTGCAGTAGAATATGTAATTGAGAAAGGGCTCTCCTATATATCGGGACCTCAGTGGCTGGCTGAGTCTGTTCTTCGTGACAAGTGGGTGTTAGGGGTTGCCGGAACACATGGAAAGACTACGACAAGTGCAATACTAGCTTGGATTCTCGAATTTGCGGGATTAAGACCCGGATTTTTAATTGGAGGGGTCACTAAAAATTTTTCTGAGTCTGCTCGTTTAGGAGGTTCGCAATTTTTTGTAGTAGAAGCAGACGAGTATGACAGTGCTTTTTTCGATAAGAGGTCAAAATTTATTCATTATGCCCCTAGAACAGCGGTTTTAAATAATTTGGAGTTTGACCATGCAGATATTTTTAAGAATCTCGAAGAGATAGAAAAACAGTTTCATCATTTGGTTCGCACTATTCCCGGGAATGGAGCAATTATAAGCCCTTATGAAGATTCTGAGATAGAAAAGGTTATGGGCATGGGCTGCTGGTCCAAAAGGCAGCTGTTTGGAGTAAATCTTCCGGAATCGAGCTGTGAAAAAATTGCCCTTGAAACGGGGAAATTATGGAATGCGCTACTTGACGGGGAGCAAGGTAATGAGTTCCAGTTGTTTAAGTATGTGGAGGCTTCAGGAGAGATCACCAGATCAGAGGGATTGGTCAGATGGAATCAGAGTGGTCAGCACAATGTGAGAAATGCTATGGCCGCTGTTGCGGCAGCAAATCATGTTGGAGTGGATTTATCCTTGGCTACAAAAGCCCTCGAAAAGTTTGAGGGAGTGAAAAGGAGAATGGAATTTTGCGGGACTGGTAACGGGGTTAATGTCTACGATGATTTTGCTCATCACCCAACCGCTATAAAAACAACACTCGATGGTTTTGCGGCGAAATTGGGGTCTAGCAAAAATTCCCAACGGCTAGTCGCGGTCATCGAGCCTAGATCTGCCACAATGAAGTCTGGAATTCATCAGGATAAATTAAGTCAGGCATGTCACTCTGCTGACGAAGTGGTTTGGTATAAAAGTGATGATATGGGTTTGGATTTTGAGCTTTTGACTTCTTCTCTTGGGGTACCAAGTCGAGTTTTTAACTCTGTGGATGAAATTGTCACTCTTCTCGCAGAGACATGTAGTTCAGGGGATAATGTGATCATCATGAGTAACGGTGGTTTTGAGGGAATCCATGAAAAGTTGCTTACCTCACTAAAATCAATTGAAATGACGCAAAACTAAATATTTGGTTAGGTCGTTACGAGAATTTTACTTACTATTTAATTATCAACCTTATGCTTAACAAAATCTCTAATGACATTCCTTTATTCCCGCTGAATATTGTTTTATTTCCCGGAGGACGTTTTGATCTCCAGATATTTGAGAGGCGTTATATAGATTTAGTTAGCCATTGTATGAGAACAGGTACAGGGTTTGGCATTTGCTTGTTAAAGTCAGGGGAGGAAACCAGCAAGAAAAACTTGCATCAGACGGTTCATAACACGGGAACCTATGCAAACATTGTTGACTGGGACCAACTAGATAGCGGGCTTTTGGGTATTACGATTGAGGGTGCTGTGAAATTTGTCGCACAGGATTTCTGGCAGGAAGATGACGACGTTCTCCACGCTTCAGTCGAATTCAGCGACATCGAGTCCACTGAAGCTGAAGTTATCCCCTCAGGCGATCAATTTACGGCACTATCTGACTTGCTACGAAATTTAGAGGATCATCCGTTGGTTGCCGAAAGAAAGCTCACTATAGACTACAGTGATTTAAGACAGCTAGGATGGCGCCTTAGCGAGCTGATACCTCTTGGGATTAATGTAAGGCAGGAACTTCTGGAGATGAATGATCCTTTGGAGCGGTTATCTAAAATTGAAAAGCTTGTTTCGGACATGGCAAATAATTCCTAGCTTTCTTTTTAGATTAACCGGTACAACTTTCAAAGTTACAGCTTAAATCGAGTGTGAGGGAATCATTGTGCTTTCAAGGTTAATAGATGTTAGTGGTTGGACAGCAGAGCAATGGCTCGCAGCTACTATTCTTGCCTTTATTGTCGTTACTCTCGTTGTAGTCGCTCACCGTATAGTTAAAATATTTAGAATTGCAGCTCAATCTAACTACCAACCCAGGTTGAGGCCGTTACGACGGGCTAAAATGGGTAGAAAGCTCAACAAAGAACCATGAAAATACGAGTCGTTATACTAGTTTACTTACTTAGTTTATTTGCGAGAAGCAGTCACGGTATTGTAATTCGACATGATGTTGGTCCGGGCGAATACTCTTTGCGCTCAAGTGACTTTCCTCAGGTCTTTTTCCTCGAACAACAAGGTATGAGAAAAGTATGTGGAGCGACTTTAGTTTCAGATCTTTGGGCTCTCACTGCGGCGCATTGCGTTGGAGAGACATCACTTGGTTCCGTTATCCAAAGAGGGGAGGAATTTGAGGTAGAGATAGCTAACACTGAGCGAAGCATTGATCTTGTGGTTTTACATCCAGATTTCGTATCCCCTAATACCCCTGAAGTCGACCTTGCTCTCTTACGATTTTCGCAAGAGGTAAACTACCCAGAACCAATTCCTGTGAATACTCAGCCGAAGGAGTTAGGAGAAGTGGTTACCTTGGTTGGCTGGGGTTATTTTGGTCTCGGAACTACAGGCAGGCAATACGATGATGGCACGAAACGCCAAGCCGAAAATAGAATTAGTCACGCAGATCAGCAACTGCGCACCTTTTTTGATGACCCTCGTCTTCCGGGAAGCGCAGCTTTGCCACTCGAAGGGACTCTGAGCTTGGGGGATAGTGGCGGTCCAGCCTTTTTAGAAACACCTGCAGGGTTACTTATTGCCGGTGTTTCCGTGGGTCAGATCGAGGGACCTCGGTTTTCTGAAGAAACTCAGGGACAGTACGGCTCTATTGCTGTTTTTGAGCGTTTATCCTTGCATATCGAGTGGATAAGCGGTGTGATCAATTCCGACTATTAAGCGTCTAGAGATAGAATTATGATTTCGGTCTCCGCGAAGTATGGAACAACGATGCTGTAATTTTTTTGTGATTTTCTGGCAAGCCCCACCGAATTTGCTAATATCTGTGTGGACTTTTCACGTCTTAGAATTTTAGGAGAGTATGCATGACAATTCAGGTTGGAGATAAGGTGCCGTCAGTTAATTTCAAAACGCTGGCAGATGGGGGCCCTAAGGAGGTAAGCAGCGACGAAGTTTTTGGAGGGAAAAAGGTGGTATTTTTTGCTGTGCCAGGTGCTTTTACGCCGGGGTGCTCGATGACACATTTGCCAGGCTTCGTAGTCAATGCTGATCAAATTAAAAGTAAGGGTGTCGATGAGATTGTTTGTATGGCTGTTAACGATGCCTTTGTCATGGGCGCATGGGGAGAGGCTCAAAACGCAGAAAAGCTTCTTATGTTAGCGGACGGCAATGCAGAATTCACCCAAGCTATAGGGCTAGAGCTGGACGCCAGCGGATTTGGAATGGGTAAACGAGCCCAGAGGTTCGGAATGATTGTTGATGATGGTGTTGTCTCCCATTTGGCTATAGAAGCTCCAGGTGAAATCAAGGTTAGCTCAGCCGAGGCTATATTAGAGCTGTTGTGAGGCAGATCTAACAGAAGTCTTCAAAAACTTGAGAAGATACGGGTTAAGAGATGAAAAAAGAGCTATTAGATTATAAAGATGGCAGCACGGAGCTAGAGGCTTTTGTTGCTTATGAAGATGCTGACTCTCCAAAACCTCTAGTGTTGGTGGTTCACGACTGGAGTGGACGTAGGGAGTTTGCCTGCAACGCTGCGGAGCGGGTTGCTAGTATGGGATATGTCGGCATGGCCGTTGATATGTACGGTAAAGGTGTCTTCGGTAGTGATGATGACGTAGAGCTAAATTCGTCTCTTATGAATCCTTTTGCGTCTGACCGAGGCATGTTAAGGAATAGAATTACAGCCGCTTTGATCGCAGGGCGAAACTTGTCCCAAGTGGATGCTAGTAAAGTAGCTGCGATGGGTTACTGTTTTGGGGGTATGTGCGTGCTCGAGTTGGCAAGATCGGGTGCTGATGTCGCCGGGGTTGTGAGCATTCATGGGATTTTTGCTCCAGGTGACATCGCTAATGAGGATGTCAAAGCAAAAGTTCTATGTTTGCATGGTCACGACGATCCAATGGTGCCCCCTGAACAAGTTCTATCCTTTGAAACTGAGATGACAGAAGCCGGAGCCGACTGGCAAGTTCATGCATACGGGAATACTATGCATGCGTTTACCAACCCTCACGCTAATAATCCAGATTTCGGCACGATGTATAAAGAGGTTGCTGAGAAGAGAACGTATCAGTCTCTTGGCAATTTTTTGGATGAAATATTTTAGGAATCTACAAGCGGTTAAAATAAGAAGAATATATGAGCACTGCTGCAGAGAACCATTCAACGGAATCAGTTGAGATTCCGTTCAGAAGTAAAGTAGGTCTTTGGCTGGGCCCTTTGGTTTTCATCTCGATGCTACTTTTCGTAGACCTAGACCCTTCTAATCCTCTAGTAACACGTATGGCCGCTGTCATTTTATTGATGGCTATTTGGTGGATTACGGAAGCAATTCCTCTCTCAGCTACAGCCTTGCTCCCTATCATTTTGTTTCCGCTCCTGGGGATAATGCGCGGACGAGAATTGCCGGCGGGCAACAGGATTAACCTCGAAACTGCGACATTCTCAGATGGATACAGCGCAGCAGATTTCGATATCATTTTTCCTAATGTTGCTAATCAGTACATGGATTGGATCATCCTTTTGTTTATGGGTGGTTTCATTCTCGCGGTAGCTGTAGAGAAATGGAATTTACATAAGAGAATAGCGCTGAATATATTAAGAATCATTGGCGGTCAGCCTCACCGATTGGTGTTAGGTTTCATGATTGCCACTGGATTTCTCTCAATGTGGCTGTCAAATACGGCAACGGCATTGATGTTAATGCCTATGGGTATGTCATTAGTTTTACTCTATGAAGAGTTAAACAAAGATATCCTGAAGAGGGGAGGGCAGATAGACCCAAGAGCGGATAACTTTTCGCTCACACTCCTTTTGGGGATTGCTTATGGTGCCTCCATAGGTGGTTTTGCAACACTAATAGGTACTCCGCCGAACGGAATTCTAATAACTCAAATGTCACAGCTGTTTCCAGAGGCGCCGGATATCACATTTGCTACTTGGATGCTTTTCGCTTTGCCAATGAGTTTTATCTATATGATGATTGCTTGGGTGTTATTAACGCGAGTGGTTTTCCCTCTGCCAAGCAGCACTCCGTTTAGTGGCAAAGAATTTATTCAGACTGAGATTAAAAAGTTAGGACCAATGTCAACTGAGGAAAAGCGTGTGACAGCCGTCTTTGTTTCTTTTGCCTTGCTGCTGATGACTCGGAAAGAAAGGTTGTTTGGACCAGAGGTGGATCTTTTTGGTTGGAGCTACTACTTAGACAAACTTCTTTCATCGATAGGATCATCACCTGTTGGATTTATGATCGATGATGGTAGCGTTTCAATTGCGGTTGCGCTTACGTTATTTATGATTCCAGCAGCAAAGGAAAACGGTGGAAGATTGATGGATTGGGAAGATGCAAAGCGCGTTCCCTGGGGGATTTTATTGCTCTTTGGCGGAGGCTTGGCCATTGCAAAGGGGTTTGGAACCTCGGGCTTGTCAGATTACATTGCTGCACAACTCGCCACTCTGCTCGGGAATGCAGAGCAGCTCGTTATTGTGATGAGCACTGTTGCATTCATTACAGGTCTGACCGAGGTGGCTTCAAATACAGCTACGATCACCCTAGCTGTGCCAATTATGGCGAGCCTTGCCCAGGCAATTGAGGCTCATCCGTTATTGCTATTGATTCCAACAACCCTAGCTGCTTCCTGTGCCTTCATGTTGCCAGTGTCCACGCCGGCTAATGCGATAGTTTACGGGACAGGCAGGATACCGATAATGAAAATGGTGATAGCTGGGATATGGTTGGATATATTGTCGGTGTTCTTACTAACTTTTTTTGTGTATACACTTGGGCATTTGACCTTTGATGTTCTTGGTCAGTTGCCGGCTTGGGCGATGCCTTAAATCAGAGAGATGTTTGATCGATTTGTTGTGCTAGATTAAAAAGTATGGCGGCTGTTGCGCCCCAAATTCGATAGTCCTCATATTGGAGTTCTAGAATAGTGCTTTTTTTTCCTTTGAATTCAACTTTAGATTTCTTATAGGATGAGATGTTTAAGACCAAATCAAGCGGCGCTTGAAAAATGTCTGCAACCTCGTCTTCTTGTCGAATAAATTTGATACCGGAGTTTATCACACCAACGATCGGAGTAATTAAGTAACCTGAGGGTAGCGCTAGCGTTCCCAGGCATCCTATGGTTTTGACCTCATTGGGATCCAACCCGATTTCTTCTTCACTTTCTCTCAAAGCCGTCGCGATAGCATTTGAGTCAGTATCTTCACGCTTACCTCCAGGTAAGCTAATTTGACCAGCGTGGCTTTTTAGATCTGGGGACCGAACTGTCAGTATTATGTGGCTATCTACTTTCTGTGTTGGCCTAGTAACAGCAATCAAGACCGCGGCTTTTTTTAGAGAGTTTTCATCCGTGATTGAGTTATACACTTTTAATTCGGGATGAAAGATTCTTTTGGGATTCTTGGCTTTCTCTGTTTCAAAGAATTGCAAGAGCTTGCAAAATTTGGAATCTTTTCTGGTTATATTCACAAGAGGTTTAGGAAAGTTTGAGTTAAATAAAAAAAGCCGACTCTCGCCGGCTTTTCTCCATCATGGTTCTCGTTTCTACCGATACTTCCAAGTGAACCCAATAAATGCACGAATGGGTTCGCCTGGGAAATAGCGATCTCCAACCCAGCCGCTAAAATCAGCCCGTTCAGCATATTCCTCATCTGCAAGATTCATGACGTTAACGTAGACCATAAAGTCGTCGCTCACGTCATATTGCATGCGAAGGTTAAGAAGATCATGACCACCATAGGATGCTGTGTTTTCAGGATTAGTGTAGTACTCGCCCATGTGAACCAGCTCTAGTTCGGCCAATAAGTTGTCCATCGGCCGGTAGGTTAATCTGAGGTTGCCAAATTGATCTGGTGCGGTATCAATATCGTTGCCATTGATATTTTGGCCACCAGACACGAGGTCATTGTCGTAGGTGTGATCAGCGTAATTGAACACCCCGTTTACCGAGAGCGAATCGGTCAGGTCATAGCCTACCGCCAGTTCAAAACCCTGGTGTTTAGTCTCGCTTCCATTTAGGTTCATCCGGTCGCTGTTTTGTAGAATTTCGTTTTCCTTATCCATCCAGTAGACAGCTGCCGAGTAGTTCCAGTTGTTACCGCCGCCTTGTAATGCTAATTCATAACTATCCAACTCAACGGGATCAAGGTCAGCTACTGTTTGGCTTCCCTGTAATCTATAGAGTTCTGTAGCTTGTGGGGCACGAATGCCGCGCTGAGCTCTCGCAAAAAGAGTATGATTTTCATTCAGCTCATAGCTCAGGCCGAGTTTGGGAGAGACTTCTGTAAAATCATCGTCCCGGTCAGCTGGTCTGCTATAACGACAACCTCCAAAGCCGCAAGCAACGCCATTCGCATCGGTACGGCCGTCAATCATTAGGTTGTCGTACTCATAATCCATTCGCTCAAGTCTAGCTCCGATAGATAGTTCTAGCCTGTCTGTCAGTGAATTTTCGTAATTAGCAAATAAAGCGAGCTGACTTGCCTCTACCTCATAATCATAGTGCATACCCTGTGGGATTGTCCTTCTAACGAAAAGCGATCCTGTTGTTGGATTAGGCTGATCCTGCTTCAGACTTCCATCAGTGTTTTCTGCATCAATGCCCCAGGAGAAGGTGGAACTATCAGTCAGATCTCTGAAGGCGGCAAGCTGAATACCATAGCTCCTGTGTTCCGTGTCTTCAATTGGCTGCCCTGGCAAAAAGTGCTGGACGAAGTTCATATTCACCTCACGAAAATAAGGAGTGGCAATGTATTCCCAGTCTCCAGACTCCATGGTGAATCGAGTCCATATGCGAGTACTCTGACTGTCGCGATAGGCCTCTGGGTTAGGATTTGTTCCTCTTTTATTGCCGTCCTCGTATGCCTTGGCCCCGGCGACGTAGCCTGCAGTTTCTTGGTTTAAATTGTTATAGGTGAAACCACCTTCCATTGTTATTCCGCTTGGTAGAGTGTATTCGTACAACCAAGACGCTTTCTGTTGATCAACGCCACTGTCATCCCTATAGCCTTCCTCGTTGATGCCAGTCAAATACAGAGACTGTTTGAAATTGCCATTGTCTGACCCGATAGCAGCTTTTGTTCGATAGGAACCTCTTGGACCTTGCTCAAGAGTTAATTCACCGATTTCACCCGGATCTGGTAGTCGTACATTGACCAAGCCATGCAGTGCATTTGAACCCCAGAAAGCACTTGCCGGGCCTCTTATTACTTCGATGCTTTGGGCGTACTCTGAGTGGGTATCAAACATCTCATTTACATTACAAAAACCGGCAGAACGAACTGGTATACCATTCTCTGCTATTAAAAAAGCTCCGCAGGCGCCGGCTCCAGTTAAAACTGGAGACCTCAGAGCCATTAAACTCTCTTGTCCGTTATTTCTGTTGCCGCTAAAGCCGGGAACTCTTGCTAGCGCCTCTTGGTAATGAGTCTGGAGAATCAGGTCAAGCTCTTCTTCTCCTAAAACGCTAATCGCAGCGTTTGTATTGGTAAGGCCTTCGGTTCGACGACTGTCTGCGAAAACTTCTATTTCTTCGATTGCCTGTTGACCATTTTGAGATTGACCCAAGGCCTGACACGAAAGAACAACTGTGGTGGCTACTACAAAAGGCGCCAGCGATTTACGTAACATTTCACTCTCCAAAATTACTTTAATTTATACGTTTCATCTGCTTATTGATCAAAAAATCTTCTAGATTTTAGACGTAAATTAGCAAAAAATTTAGAAATTTAAATTGGTTGCGGGCAAAAACCCTTCAAAAACCGGGAGAAATTATACCATACACGCACTTCAGAAGTGCGACAAATTGTCTCAACCAACAGAAGATTGCCCAACTCTTACAAATTCGAATATGCGCCATGATTCTTAGTTATAGTTTTGCCTTGATGGCTAATCATTGTTCATTGCAAAGTAAAAATGCGGAGCTTCTTTGGCCCTCTCAAGTAAAAATTTCTCTGGGGAAATTAGCGTAGATGAAAACAAAAATTACCGAGCTACTAAAAATTGAGCATCCGACCGTATGATTTAAATAATATTATGATGCGCCAACAAATCTATTCTTAAAAAAAGTTCTTCTTGTAAAAAGCTAACTCACTGTTTAAAGCCCTCATTTGGTTGCTCGGCTTCCGAAAGCCGTGACCTTCATCTTCAAAATACAAAACCTCAGTATTTGAATTACCTTTTGAAAGTTCCGTGTGAAGGAGCTCGGCTTGATTCGGCAGTACTATTTTATCAAGTTTGCCTTGTAAAATTAGAACTGGTGCTGAGATATTCTGCAGTTTGTTTATTGGCGAACGATTCTTATACAACTCACTCTTCTCAGGGTAGGGGCCGATCAAACGTTCAAGATATTGAGACTCAAATTTATGTGTATCTTTTGTCAGTAATTCTAGGTCGGCGATTCCGTAGTAGCTCACGCCGGCTGAGAACAAGTTTGATTCTGCGAGACAGGCTAGCACTAGGAATCCACCGGCGCTTCCGCCTCGAACTGCAATTTGACTATCGCTGGCTAAATCATGCTCGACAAGGTGTTTTATGGCATGGATTGTATCGCTGACGTCAGCGACACCCCATTCTCCGTAGAGTTCTTTTCGAAAAGCTCTTCCGTAACCGGTTGAGCCCCTGTGATTCAAGTCGAATACCGCAAAACCTCGGCTGGTCCAGAATTGATGCATAGGGTTGAGAGCCGTTTGTGCAGTCCCGGTTGGGCCGCCATGCACATTGATTAACAGAGGTGGAAATGCATCTTGCGGCAATTTAAATTGAGGGTTCTTGGGTCCATAGTAAATTCCATGAGCTTGTTTGCCGTTCTCGGTTTGGAAAGTTAAATGTTGAGGTTCAGATATTATAGACTCATTAAAATTTGCAGGAATTCTTGTTTGAATGAGTGGTTCTTTGCTCGAGGAAATTGGTTGTTTTCCATCCCGACAATAAATGTCTGCATAATTTTTATGGTCGGCTGCTAGATAGAACAGGTAACGATCGGAGGATACGATATCGTCTAGTGCGCCAAGCTCTGAGTGGATTATCTTCTCTGTCTTCTGACGAAAGTTGAGTAGATGAAGATTCCACTGACAAGAAGTAATGACCGAGATAGCGACTTCGCTGGGGCCAATCACGGAGAAGTTTCTCTTTCCCGTAACCCATGGAGGTCCGCAACAATCGGCGTTGACTTGGTAAATGTTTTCGCTCGTTTGTTCATTTTTTTTCGAGCTCAAATCACATCTTCTTAGATTCCAATAACCCGATTGGTCGCTTAGGAAAAAAAGTTGGCTGTTTGCTACAAAGGAAGGTTGTGTTTTTGAGGACTCACTCTTTTCGTCTACCTTTTGGATATCATAGAGCTTACCTTCTTCGTCAATTCTAGCCACCATGAGTTCAGTATTATCCCAAGGCATATTGGGGTGGTTCCAAGTAATGAATGCTAGATTTTCTCCATCCTCGGATAGACTTGGTGACGATACAAAGTCTGAGCCTTCAAAAAGCGTAGTTTGCTCCTCCAAACCTTTCGGAAATTCTTTACTACTAAGCGTTAGGGCAATTAATGAGTTTTTAGCTTCATAGCCATTAGTTCTTCTGTGATCTTCTCTAACAGCTAATAAACGATTTCGGTTCTTATCGAGGGTGAGATCGACGTATCTCAAATTATCGCCAAGTGAATCAGTAACAGCTGTTGGATTGGAAAAATTATTTGAATCCGTTTGAAAAGATTGCGTGTAGATCTCTTGATCATCGAAATTACAGTAATAGATGTCGTTACCATTCACGGTGAAGGGCCTCCCTCCATACTCGTGCACTTTACTGCGGATGTTAATTCCTTCAGGAGAAACTCTTCTTGTTACAGAATTCGTATCAGAATACATTAAAACGCTTATATTTCCTTCTAAAGGCTCTGTGATAAGAAAAAGTAATCCATCTTTCCACGGCTGCAGGTTTGAAATAGTTTTTCTGCTTTCAAAAATGGACTTTGAGGTTATGGGTGAATCCCAAGGCGCTGACTTTAGGGTTTTCATCACTAGATATTCTCTGAATTGACCTTGCTTTAGATATGAAGGCTAACCTCTTCTATCGTATTGGTCTAGGCCTTTGTATAGGGAATGTCAGTATAGTTGAGCGTGGAACTTTAATGACTTTTCTGCGGCTGAATGGGATACTGCGGACTAAATCGATTAGAGTATTTATTGTTATGAGAACAAGAATTACAGAATCTTTGGGTATTGAATTTCCTATTGTGCAGGGAGGTATGCAGTGGGTAGGAGTCGCCGAAATGGCCTCTGCTGTATCGAATGCGGGTGGTTTAGGGATACTAACCGGATTAACTCAGCCAAGCCCCGAAGACTTAGTTAACGAAATCAAGCGTTGTCGAGAAATGACGGACAAGCCTTTTGCCGTGAATCTCACTATCCTACCTACAATTAAACCAATACCTTACCAAGAATATGCACAAGCTATAGTAGATTCTGGAATAAAGATTGTAGAGACTGCCGGTCGTAATCCTGAGCCTTTTCTGCCACTGTTTAAGAACGCGGGGATTCAGGTTATCCATAAATGTACTTCGATCAGACATGCGTTAAAAGCTGAAAAGATTGGGTGCGATATGGTAAGTGTGGATGGGTTTGAATGTGCGGGTCATCCAGGGGAAGATGATGTTACTAATATGATACTGCTTCCTCTTGCAGCACAACGATTGAAAATTCCGTTTCTAGCCTCGGGTGGTTTGGGTGATGGTAAGGGTCTTGCTGCTTCTCTCGCAATGGGGGCAGATGGCATTAATATGGGAACAAGATTTATGGTGACCCAAGAAGCCCCAATACACGAAAATGTAAAGCGGAAAATGGTGGAGGCAACGGAGCTTGATACCTCGTTGATCTACAGAACTCTGCGTAACACTGCCCGTGTTTTTAAAAATAGTGTGGCAGAACAGGTTGTAGAAGTTGAGTCCGAACCAGGTGAAACACAGTTTGAAGATATTCAGTCGCTAGTGCAAGGCGCTAAAGGCAGAGAGCTTTTTGACACTGGTGATTTAGATAAAGGCATTTGGTCTGCTGGTATGATTGTTGGTCTAATCGATGATATTCCTACTTGTAATGAACTGATCACACGCATAGTTGCCGAGGCAGAAGAGATAATAAAACAAAGATTGTTAAGTGCAGTTTCGTAAGTGAAAACGAGAATTAGAGTCTATGGAAGTAAAAGGTAAGGTTACTGTTGTAACTGGTGGGGCGAGTGGTATTGGTAAATCACTATGCGAGCGATTCGCGGCGGAGGGTGCTCAGGTAGTCGTGGTTGCGGATATTGACATTGATGGCGCTAAAGCTACGTTGGCAAATATAGAGAAAGATACAAATGGGCTGGCGGCACAATGTGATGTTTCGAATGAAAATGCGCTAAGAAACTTGGTATCTGACACTCTTCGTGAGTTTGGTCACATCGACTTATTCTGTTCAAATGCTGGGATATTTACAGCTGGTGGTGAGGAGGTTTCGAACGATCGCTGGCAAAACATTTGGGATATTAACGTTATGTCTCATATTTTTGCAGCCAGAGCTGTCCTACCTAGTATGTTGGAAAGAGGTGAGGGATACTTATTGAATACTTCTTCTGCTGCGGGGCTATTAAGTCAAGTAGGGTCTGCCCCGTACTCTGTCACAAAACATGCGGCGATTGGTTTTGCAGAATGGTTGTCAATTACCTATGGTAATCGAGGTATTAAAGTTTCAGTGCTTTGTCCTCAAGCAGTGCGAACAGCCATGACTGCGGGGAGCGATGGCGGCGTTGCGGGCCTGGACGGTATGCTTGAGCCAGAAGATTTAGCGGCATCAGTCATTCATGCTTTAGGTCAAGAGCAGTTTTTAGTATTACCGCATCCAGAGGTGCTTACTTATATGCGAAGAAAGACCGACGATTATGACCGATGGCTTGGAGGCATGAGACGTTTATACGATAGATTTGCAGAGGTCTATAAAAAGCGACAACAATGAAATTAACAAGAATTATGCTTATAGAGGAACCGATGAAAAAATTGAAATCTTGTCTAATATTGATAGCGATTATATTTTGTTCAATGATTTTTGCTCAGGAGCGCATTGCGCTGGAGGATGGTTCCCGCCTTAGTGTGTATATCGTAAAACCAGCTGAGACTTTGTCGGGACCCGCGCCGCTCGTTATTCTGATGGGAGGTGGTCCTGGGAACGCTTCGATTTCAAGAGATACATCGATCTGGTTAGGTGGCGGCTTTGCGGAAAGAGGTTGGATAGTTGCAGTGCCTGTATCTCCGAATAATCGGGCTTTTAGAGGGGACGAAAACAATGAAAAGGTTGAACAGTTAATTGTCGAGTTACAGAAAAGAGAAGAGATTTTGGATGGAAAAGTTTTGTTGGCAGGAATATCAAATGGAGGTATGTCTGCATTAGAAATAGCTCGAAGGAATCCGGATAATTATATGGGGGTAGCAGCGGTTCCGGCTTTGGCAACATCGGTTGTTGATAACCGAGTGCTTGCCGGCTTTCCTGTTTACTTGAGAATAGGCGGGGCCGACCAATTGGGGTGGGCCGATCGTTTTGATGAGACAGCTGAGGCTCTGACCGAGGCTGGAGTTGATTTAGATGCCGCTATTCTCGACAGTGCGCCACATATGTTTCGCATGAACTGGGAATCTTTAGATGCCTGGTTGGGAACGATCTCAGAGTAGGGGGACTTTAATAATCTAACTACTTTCTAGCAACTCTACCCAATTGCCGTCCGGATCGGCGACTATCGCTATAGTTATCCCTTCACGTATTACCTTCGCAGGAACCACAACCTTATAGCCGCTGTCCTCAATTTTTTTAACCACACTTGCCAGGTTTGGAGTGTGAATTGTCCAGTATCGATAACCGGTGGCGCCCCTAATACCTCCGGGGGGAGACTCAGCAGGCGCCGATGGTTCGAGTTCAATTACTTTAATTATGCTATCACCGACTTTGAACCGATTCATGGTTCCGCCACCGGGCATGGGTATGGAGGCCTCAAGCTCGAGACTTAAGACGTTGCCATAAAAAGTCATCATCGCTTCTATATCTTTAGCAATGATTCCAATATCAATTGCCCGTTTTTGTACTTCCATTCCCATAATTGGCCTCTATTCTATTTCTTATGCCGCACCCATCATGGCCTTGGTTTCTAAGAATTCTTCAAAACCTTCAATGCCCCACTCTCGACCATTGCCAGACTGTTTATAGCCGCCGAATGGTGCAGAAAAGTCCGGTCCCGCTCCGTTGATATGGACATTGCCTGTACGTAATTTACGAGCAATCGCTTGTGCGTGGTCGGGCTCTCCCGATACGTAACCTGAAAGCCCATAATCGGTATCATTAGCTATAGAGACAGCGTGATCATCGTCTTTATATCCAATTATTGATAGTACTGGGCCAAATATCTCTTCGCGAGCTATCGTCATGTCGTTTGAGACATTTGCAAATATTGTGGGGCGCACAAAATAACCTGCTTCTATGCCTTCAGGGCGCGCTGGACCGCCGGCAATCAAATCTGCGCCTTCATCGATACCTTTTCTAATTAAAGCTTGAATCTTGTTGAATTGTACTTCGCTTACAACAGGCCCTAATCTTGTTCCTTCAGCAGAAGGGTCTCCGACAACCGATTTCGCGGCAGCTGCTTTTGCTGCTTCTATTGCTTCTTCCATTCGCGATTGCGGCACTAACATTCGGGTTGGCGCATTGCAGGATTGTCCGCTGTTTCCAAAGCAGCCAGCGACGCCCCCCGATACTGCGCGTGAGAAATCTGGGGCATCGTCAAGGATTATATTGGCGGATTTTCCACCCAACTCTTGAGTAACCCGCTTGATTCCATCGGCAGCAGCTTTCGCCACTTCTCTGCCCGCGCGCGTAGAGCCCGTAAACGAGACCAAATCGATATCTGGGTGGCCAGAAATTGATGCACCCACGGTTGGCCCGTCCCCGTTGACTAAATTGAATACTCCAGCTGGCAGTCCCGATTCAGCTATAATTTCAGTTAATATATACGCACTTACCGGGGCGATCTCGCTTGGTTTCAAAACCATGGTACATCCAGCCGCTATGGCGGGACCGACTTTGCAGGCAATCTGATTTAAGGGCCAATTCCAAGGAGTGATGAACCCACAAACTCCAGCGGGTTCTTTAACAATTTTCGTTGTGCCTCTGACTTCTTCGAACTCAAAATTTTCTAAAATGTTTAATACGTTCATGAAGTGGCCAAGTCCACTGCCTAGCTGTGCGGTTTTAGCCAGACCCATTGGAGCGCCCATTTCCGATGAAATTGCACTAGCCATTTCATCTCCTCGCGATTTTAGCCCACCGATAATCTTACTTATAACTTCCTTTCGTGTTTCAATGCTGGAATTAGACCAAGAACCAAAGGCTGATTTTGCAGCTTTCGCTGCGCGATCAACATCATCCCTATTTCCCATACTGATGGTTGCAAATGCTTTCTCGGTGGCCGGGTTAACAACTTCAAGGGTCTTTCGACCCTCAGGTTCTATCCATTCGCCGTTTATGAAAAACTTGTTATATGCCGCACTCATTTCCTACTCCTGTCTCTACTATGGATGATAAGTATCTAATGATACAAACACGCTGCTGTTATTTCCTATTGGAAGGGGAAGCGTAGTATAACCGACAAACCGCTCTATCACGAATAGACGATAATTAATGTACGCCGATGACTAATAATGTCCGGTTGGCTTGTTAAGCGAGGGAAACTCCATGATATCAATGTTTAATCACAGGTTGGGCAAGAAACTCGCCTCTTTCTTATCTAAGTCTCCTCCAAGCTATCAGCGTTTTGACGACATACCGCTCGAGGACTTAGCCTTTGTGCTTGAGGCTGGCGACATTGTTTTGGTAGAAGGTGATACACGAATTAGCACAGCGATAAAATACCTTACCCAGTCTTCATGGTCTCATGCGTGTCTTTATTTGGGAGGAAGTGAATCGGGGGTTAGAGACCTTACTCTTCTAGAGGCGGACCTTCTGGAAGGTGTGCGAATGGTTAGTCTCGAACACTACTCAGGCTATAATCTGCGAATTTGTCGCCCGGTAGAACTAGAAAACGAAGATAGAGCAAAATTGATCAATTACGCCAAGTCCAAACTAGGACATAAGTATGACTTAAAGAACATTCTGGATCTCGCGCGTTATTTAATTCAAAAGCCTCTGGTTCCCAATCGATTCAGGAGGAAGTTACTTACCCTTGGTAGCGGCGAGCCGACTAAAGCAATTTGCTCTACCTTGATCGCAGAATCATTTCAAGAAATTGATTATCCGATATTGCCAAGGATTACTAATAGTGGCAATGTAATGTTAAGAGAAAAATTATATTCTAAGCGTCATTTCACACACTTTACTCCTAGAGACTTTGATCTCTCGCCTTATTTTCGTGTAATTAAACCAACTATCGAAAGGGGTTTTAATTATCAAGATATAGTTTGGAAAGACCCGGCTCCGGAAAACGTTTGAGTTCTTTTTTAAATGATTCCAAGAAGAGCATTAATTGCTGCGTCGAACTGCGGATCTCCGCGCTCGGTATTTTCATAAGGATAAATGATAATTTGTTCAGGGCTTATTGAATGGTTGTTAAATACCTGTCCATCTATCTCTAACGATTCTTTTCGGACACCACCTTCTAGGAAGTAATGACTAATCTCACCGCGAGTTGCCTCACCTAAACTAATAACTCGTTGCAATTTATCCAATTGGTACGCTAATAACTCAGTTCCTCCGCGGGTGCCTTCATTAATCAAGACGGCAATGGGTTTGCGGTAGGCGTTGACATCAGAACTTGGTGAGGTCTTTGAAAAGTCGTTTAGAGTGCCACTAGGATTCGAATAGGAGAAGTAGTTGGTGCGGTCAGGAAAAATCAAATCTAGGTGTTGGGGGGCCAAAAAACCTAAGCCATTTCGCAAATCAAATATTATTCCATCAGTATCATCGAGCTCAGCTAACAGATTTTGATAATTAATGATATCGTGCGTGGAACGGCTAAGCGCCCAAAACCTTATGTACCCTATAGTTTTATTACCTGCCGAGAACTCTAAAACTGAATTTGAAGTTGCAGACCGATAGCTGTCAAACAAATTTTCAAAGACCGGCACCATAGAAAGCTCTATAGAATCATTCGACCTAAAAACGGTAAGCTTGTGTTTGCGATTGGTCGGTAAAAAATGCCCGTCATTATCTTTTTCAAAATTGAACGATTCGATTGGGTGAAAAGGGCGTCCGTCTACAAGCTTGATAATATCGCCTCTGCGGATATCGTGCGTGTGTGCTGGATATCCTTCAAGGACTGCCGTGACTAGGTATCCACTCTCCGCTTTCTTACTCTCAATCCCTATATGATTCAATGCGACTCGATCCGCACTGGTCTTTGCGAAGAAAGCTTGTTTTAAGAAGTAGTCTAGATCGCTGTCCGACGACAATTCGAAAGAAGCAATCTGCGCTGCAGAATTTCCAACGACTAGGCTATAAAAGAGAACTAGACTCAGTATTCTCATCATTAGCTCACTAGTTTAAGCGCGCGCTCTGCGGAGGGCCTCTTATAGTGGTTGTCTCTCAGGTCAACAAACCTTTTAGGCACATCGAATTCAAACCTCATTGCCCAATTAAAAGTTTGTGCTAGTAAGATGTCTACGATACTAAATTTTTCAGCAACCGCAAATTCATTCTCGTTAATAAGATGCTCGAGAGTGTGCACAGCTTTTGCAAATTCGAATTTAGCGGTTTCTAACATTGCAGGTATACGCTGCTCTTCAGGAAGTGCAAAAGTGTGTTTACCTTTACTCCAAAGCGGTTGCTCAAGCTCAGCCAAGACAAAAGATACGAGCTCATCATGCTTTGCTTGTATCCTTATGTTGTCTAGTGGGAGTAATCCCGATTCGGGTGCACTTCGCCCAATATGATTGAGTATAGCGACACTTTCGGTCAGTATCATTTCACCATCAACTAAAGTCGGTACCTTCCCTTGAACATTAATGGAAAGATAGGCTGGATTTTGGGCACTATCGGGTTCCTCCTCGCTAACTCTTAATTTAATTGGTATGTAGTCATACTCCAATCCACTTTCCTCCAGGGCCCAAAGACATCTAAATGATCTGGATTGTTGCATACCGTATAGCTTCATAATTACGCTAATCCTTAAAGTAAAAATGGTGTAGCTAAAGTTTAGCTACACCATTGTACAAATTGAAGTTGATCAGTTCTGCGGCTAGTCTATCGCAAAACAGTAAAAATAGCCGTTTCCACCAGTTCCCACTAAATCTTCTTGGCTACAACCACGAGAGCCGTGAGCGCTATTCCAGGAGGTTGGATTTTGGCCACCGCCCGTTCTGTCAAAATGACCAACGTGAGCTGAACCTGATCCATTGCTCGTCCAATTATTGCAGGTATGGTTAGTTCCATCATCAACTGTGCGACCGTCCAGGGTTGAGCCAGTTAAAATATCATGTTGGTTTGGGGTATCCCCGCGACCTAAAACGACATCGCCATTTTCGGTTAAAGACACTTGCTTGTTCAGGTTATTGTTTGGTCCATGGAGGACATTCAAGTTTGACGCGGCTTCTACACCATCGGAATTGTACCAAGGACCAAAACCAATTCGATCTCTTGCATTCACCGCAGGAGAATTGGCTGTAGCATGAGTACTCAGATAAGCGCGCCATGTCCTCCCGCTAGAGTCCGCCGCTGCTGCTAAAGAAGCGCAATGGGCATCAGCTCCAGCAAGACCCCCTAAATTAGCACCGTCTCCGGAGCCCATGCTAGTTATGAAAAAGCTCATCTCATTCTGCTGCGAATTGATCGTTGAAAAAGTAACGGCGCATGTCACTAGAGCTGCTGATGTATAAATTAAGGTTTTCTTCATTTTTTTCTCCCTCGTATTGTTAATTTGTTAACGCTAGGGCAGTCAATGTGCTTCCTGTCTGGAGAATGACGTATTGCTTACCCTCATGCACCCAGGAGCTCATACCGTAACGAGTTCCAGACGGGACTTCCACTTTCGCAAGTTCTTCTCCAGTATTTTTATCGAGTGCGTACAAGTGCGGTGTTCCGTCGCTTGAAACGTTGCTATAGATCAGCATGTTACCGGTAGCCACCATTTGCCCAACTGCGCCCGATCCAGTATTGCCTATATCCACACCATCAAGTGCTGGTAGGTTTTTTATGCGGTCAGGAGTGTATCCTGCAGGCTTCATCCAAAGATGCTCGCCAGAGTTTAGATCAATGGCTGTGATGCGACTGTATGGTGGTTTCCAGAGAGGTATTCCCGCAGGATGGCGCGGAGATGGTCCTCCGCTCGCGGCAGCGAAGCGGGAGAGCGTCACTCCCGTTGGTTCGTCGTAGTAAGTGTCGGCTTCTTCTCCGGAGACTAGTCGCCGTGAACCGCAACTGTAGCGCGACATAATGTACATTACTCCAGACTCAGGGTCAGCGACAGGTGGGTGAGTAATGTTGACGGCACCTGTTGGACACATCAAGGCTGCCTGTTTGCCAGACGGGTCATTGGCGCGCATAGGTGGGTTAAACAGCGGGCCCATTTGAAATTCTGCTACAGCCTGAAGGGCCTGCCTTTTCAGTTCCGGCGTAAAATCTACTAGGAGTTCCTCGTTCGATCCTGTGTACTCAAAGGCGTCAGGTTTTGTAGGAATTGGCTGTGTCGCGGATAGTTGCTCTCCGGGTACAGTTGATGGTGGCATTTCTACCTCCTCAATCGGCCAGATCGGCTCCCCAGTTTCTCTATTGAACACGTAGACATATCCCTGTTTGGTTGCTTGCGCTACTATGGGTCCTGCGTCTGTATCCAACAGGATCGGTGCAGTTGGCGTATCAAAGTTCCAAATATCGTGATGAACCATTTGGAAATGCCATACCCGCTCGCCAGTTCTCGCATCTAGAGAAATTAGGCTGGTGCCGTATAGATTGTCGCCAGGGTGGTGGCCTCCATAGTAGTCGATTGTTACGCCATTGGTTGGAATAAAAACTTGTCCCAATTCTGGGTCCGCTGAAATTGGAGCCCAAGAAGAAATATCTCCGGTGTACTGCCAAGAGTCGTTTTGCCAGGTTTCGTGTCCATACTCTCCGGGTTGCGGAATTACATTGAACTTCCACAGGAATTCTCCGCTGCGAGCGTCGTATCCCAGAATATCACCGGGGACGTTTTCGATGCGTGATTGGTGGTAGCCTTGCTCTGCTGAATTGCCGACTACCACAACATCGTTAACAATTATTGGAGGAGATGAGGATGTAATGTAACCTCTCTCGAGAGGAATACCTTCATAGGGATCATAAGGATGACCTAAATCTTTAAGAAGATCGACGACCCCAGTTTGGGGAAAACCCTCAACTGGGACTGGCTCGCCAAAACCTTCTAGGGGACGACCTGTTTCAGCGTCCAGTGCAGTCAAGAAAAATCCTGGCGATATTATATAAATGACATCTCGTCCGTCGATATTTGCGTAACCCACACCTTTTCCGTAGTCAGCGCGCATCGAGTAATCCCAGCGCCCGGTATCGGGCTCTCGATAGGACCAAATTGTTGCTCCTGATTTTGGATCGATTGCAACGACATGTCTCCGCGCCCCGGCAACAGTATAGAGTCGACCGTTTATGTAACTTGGCGTAGCGCGCCCGCTTTGTGCCTCAAAACTGGCACCATCCCAGGTCCAGGCAACTTCTAGCTCTCCAAAATTCTGAGGCGTTATTTGAGTTGCTGGAGTTGAACGAGTATGGGCGAAATCGTTGCCTAGTGTGGTCCATTCCACAGTGTCTTGTGCAATCAATAAACCAGTGAGACTGAGCCCGAAACTGAAGGCTATTAGATGATTAACTGCCCTTAAGGTGAAATTAGAGAACTGTTCCTTTCTTATCATTTTCAGTGCTCCTGTTTAAGTTCGGCCTATGCCGAGTAATTGGTCAGCCTTTTTGATATGTTTAGTCTCGAGGTTAACCCAGCTAAGCGATTTTGTCATGTCGACATATCTATGTAAATTATATGAAAAATACTAATTTAGTATGGGCATTACTCATTAATTCACGAATTTTAAGAGTAAACGGCTGTGTTACTGAAGATGCAATAGCACAAGTTTCTGAGAACGGAGCGAAAATCTTTCTTCACTCACAACATGGTTGAATTTAAAATGCCTATTTAGCTTTACGTTCCGATTGCCTATGATTTACACCTAAAGACCAATTATTTAAATTGATAGAGGGTACAAAAATGATCATCAAAATTCCTCCAAATATCGCTATTACAATTTTCTATCTATCATTCAGCTTAGGAAGTGGGACGACTACCGGTCAAGAAAGCCTAACTTTGGATGAGGTAAATGGGTGGTTTGAAACTTTGTCGAACTGGGGTAGGTGGGGAGATAACGACCAAATGGGGACAGTGAATCACATTACCACCGAGACAAGGATTGCGTCTGCGGGACTCGTCGAGACAGGTGTGTCTGTTTCAATGGCGCATGAAGTTCTCACCGAAGAGGCTGCAGACAACGGAAACCCTTATGATCATCGAATGACGTCAGTGGGTTCGAGCCCAGGGCCCTGGTCTGGCGATTTTTTAGGTGTTAGTTATCATGGATATGCTCACTCACATCTAGATGCCCTTTGTCACAGGTTCCAGTTTGGAACCATGTATAACGGATACTCTGAAGATGAGGTAACGGCAGAAGGTTGCGCTCAACTTGCAATCACTTCGTTCGCGAACGGAATCTTTGGTCGAGGAATTATCATGGATTTTCCGAGGCTTAGAGGTGTCGAGTGGCTGGAAAATGGCACTGCAATTACAACCGAATGGCTTGATGAGTGGGAAGAAGAGTATGGGATTACAATTGGAAAAGGTGACGTTGTTCTGATTCGGACAGGGCGCTGGTCGCGCCGAGAATCAGTTGGCCCTTGGGATCTTTCGCAGGATTCGGCGGGCTTACATGCTTCGGCAGTTGCATGGTTCAAAGAACGCGATATAGCCATAATTGGAAGTGACAGTGCGCTGGATGTTCGTCCATCAGGTGTGCCGAACTTCCCACAGCCCGTACATGCATTAGTGCTCGTAGCGTTGGGAATGCCGATTTTGGATAATCTAGACCTAAAGGCTGTTGCCGAGGAGGCTTATCTCCACGAAAGGGTTGAGTTTCTCTTCACAACGGCGCCACTGCGAGTCAACGGAGGCACCGGTTCTCCGCTGAATCCAATAGCAACCTTTTAACTAGCATTGATTATTTAGTACCTAAGAGATTCCTATCAAAAAAAGAAAAGACTTTGCCAGGTTTTCTTTGAAGATGTTCAGCTTCGCGCTGGCTCTTTTTATGTGTTCCGGTCTCTATGCCCAAAACAGAGATCAAGAGGAACAGTCATCCGAAATTTCTGAGGAAAGAGCGTTAGAGATCAGCCGTGAGATTGGAGCTCATCAAGCTGGCATCGAAGAAATTCAAAGCACGATAGGAATCTATGATCAGTCTCTTATCGAGGCATACTACAGCCTTGCTGCGCTTCACAGCGAAATAGAGGATTATGATACTGCCTCTACCCTTTTTTTAGATGCTCTTCAAGTTGCGCGGATCAATACGGGTCTTTACAGTGCGGAGCAAATTCCGCTCGTGCGGTTACTGATAGAGAATAAAATAAAGACGGAAGAATGGCGGTCAGCTGATGATTTTCATGAGCTAGAGTATCTAATTTCGAGCAGGGTTTTCGCACCAGTGGATACTGGATATCTCAATTCGGTTCAGTCTTACGGTGCGTGGAAGTTGCGAGTAATACGAGAAAATTTGTTCAATCAATCTGGCCAATCCCTCGTGTTAACGGCAGGAGAAGTAAGTAGTTTCTATAACCGCGTCATTGGAAAAGTTGAGCAAGAAGCTGGGCTTCAGAACAGGAGCTTACTAAATGTGCTCTATACTAAGACTCAAGTTGACATGACGCTCGCACGCTATATTGCTTCAGTGCCCTATACCAATTTTCAAGGTACCGCGAGTCCCTTCATTAATCAGACCAGGTGTCGAAATATACCAAACTCGCGCGGCCAGGTAGTCCGTCAATGTTATGCAGTTCAAGTAGAAAATCCTCGATATCGTCAATCTCAAAGAGAGGCCAAGCGTTTTGCTGTTAGTCGGCATACTAGAGCCGTATCTCGGTCTATCGGTAAGTTGGAAAATATAAGAAATAACAATTCTGAATTAACTGATGCTGAAAAGCAGAATATAGATATACAAATCAGTGAGCTAGTCATGGAATCAGAACGGTTGCTGCGTGGTTCCGATAGACCTTATTTGTTCTGAAATAGAGCGTATTTTTCGTAAAAAACATTTATACTACTTAATAACCGGATTCTCAGAGAATTTGGTGGAATTTTTTTGCTACAAGAGGTACAAAAGAATCCGTCGACCCGCGTGATTAGGAGGGTTGATCTAAAATTGTTTACTGGAGGAGATTATGTCTCAATTTGCTAATAGGCTGCCTCGAGTCCTACTGCCCTTGTTGACAGTAATTTTGGCTCTCGGAAGTCAGTTTGCTGCGGCACTTGAAGTAGGTGATAAAGCGCCTGATTTCAGCTTGCAGGGTTCGGATGGGGAAACCTATTCCCTGTCACAATTTGTTGGGGACAAGCCCGTAGTGATTGCTTTTTTTCCCAAAGCATTTACTGGTGGCTGAACTATGCAATGTAAAGCGCTG
>CACAEJ010000007.1 GCA_902531515.1 uncultured Pseudohongiella sp. | reverse complement strand
ACCTGGATTCAGTCCGGATACCGGCCTTTTCTACGTAACCGCATTTGACGGTGAACAAATCTTTTTCAAGCGTGACGAAGATTATGAGGAAGGTGAGAGATTTACAGGCGGCGGCGGTCGTTATGATAGACCTATGGATGCCTTTAAGAGTTGGATAAGAGCTATAGATCCGACCACTACCGAAACCGTGTGGGAATTCCCAATAATGCCTCGTTCCTCAGCAGGTATTACAACCACCGCCGGCGATCTATTGTTTAGCGGAACCGCAGATGGTTATTTCTTCGCACTGAACGCAAACACGGGAGAGGAATTATGGAATATCTCTCTTGGCCGGCGAGTCCACGCTGCGCCAATCACATACGAGGTTGAAGGGGAACAGTATGTGACCATTGCTTCCGGTAACGTAGTCTATACTTTTGGGTTGGACGACTAGCAGAGCACAAGCCGCAGCGGCTCATTTTTCCTGAGCCGCTGCTGTCATTGGCGAAAACTCTGTTATCCGGAAAGCTCTAGTTCTCCTACAGCTCTATAAGCTTCGTTGATAGCCGCATCTGTATGAGGGCTAGCTGATGCATCCGCATTTGCAATAGTGACCCTACCAACCTTTTCTCTTCCTACTATACAGGGACGATCATCGCTTGTTGTGTAGGCCCACTTGTGCGAATCAGACAACGGATTGTAGGAATAACTATATCCATGCGGCCAGCGATTCACCGTAATTCCTAAAATATCTCGCTCATCGTCAAAGCCATGCGGACCGAGTACTCGTGAGAGCTTATCTCTGATCATAAACTCAAAATCATTGAACGATGTATTCAACATTCTATTTCGCCCTACTAAATGCTGTTCACGACGATTTAAACCTTGATTTGGCGCATCAAAATATGCGGACATCCGCAACACTATAGGTTTGTCAGGATTTCGATTTGTTGAATATTCACCCATGACCGTGGAGGCTTGTAATCCAGACCTAGAAAAGGTCTTACCAGGAGCCGTAACGCCCGATATGCCGGCTCGCACAAATGACTGCCAATTAGAAAGAAGAATCCCCGAATAAACTAACGGTGATTTAATCCCGTAGGCTAAAGCTTCTTTTTGTTCGCTTGATATCTCAGGAAAGATATACGGGATGACAGTATTCCAGCACGCCAATACAACATCTTTTCCTTTTACCGAATAAGCATTACCTCCGGTCGCATAGGTAACCGATACCTCATCGTTGGGTTGATTTCTTACATTTGTCACAAAACTGTTTAAACGAATACGACATGTATTTTGCGGTTTATCCAACTGCTGATAGTTCATTATTGAAGTAATCGCATCGTCTATATCCTTGCCAGGCAAAGATCCAGGGACAAGAGATCGAACCAGCAAACGAGTGATCGTGGCGTTACCATCAGGAAAATACATATCGGGATCACCTTCTCGAGCCCTCTCCAAATTTTCCCTTCCGTGCTGACCACCAGGCTCGTTAACCAGTAAATCTCTCGGCAAATCTTTTAAAATCAGTCCTGCAAAACCGGGATAACCATTATCTCTAAAATAAATAGCTGGAATTGCGTCTGGGCCACAGACTAACGAACCATGAAAAGAGGCTTGAAAAAGTTTGACCACTACCGGATCTACTTTAACCACGTTTACTAAGTAATCGTGGTAACTCATCTTACCAAGCTTGATTCGAGTTTGATCGGCGGTGAGGCCAGGAAAATAATTCTCTGTTGTCTCATACAAATTGACCACATCTTTCTTTGCTTTATCGCTGAGAGGGGACTTACTTATCGAATTGCGAATCGTTCCAGAGCCGTAACCAACAACAAGTCGATCTTCGCCAAAAGATTCACGATCAAAAAACAAACTCGATCGCAGGCCCATTTTCCGGTAGATCGAAAACATGTCCCTGTTCTTCTCGAAGTAACGCGTGCGGTCTATTCCTAGCTCCCAGAGAAGACCGGCAGCTACTGTGCTATACTGACTTGGTGCTTCGACGTTCAAGGTTCCGCCGTTAACAAGGTACATTTTCCCTTCATGCCAAAACTCGTTTCGCTTTGCATGACCACCAAAATCATCGTGGTTATCCAGAATGAGAATACGTGAATCCGGACCATTTTTTTTGCGATAGAAATATGCCGCAGCGAGTCCACTAATTCCTGCGCCAACCACCACAAGGTCATACTTTGGCTCTCCAGAGTCTACAGAACCCCAAGTCTCACCGTCTCGAAAATTATGAGCAACTTCAAACGAACCTTCATGACTTCCCCTAAGTCCCGTCAATGCGGGTGGATAATAATCTGAAGGGATGGCAGAGGGACTCAGCAGTCCTTGAGCAATTGCCTCCAAGGGTGCAATAGATCCTCCACTCAACAGGCTCAATGCAGTGCCATTCAAAAAATCACGGCGATTTATTGTTACGCTCTTATCCGTCTTGTTCACACCGCAGCCCTCTAGAAATTCGACTGTTAAGATTTTCAATGCAAACACCCACATTCTGCAAGCGTTATGATGCTGTTATTCTCATAAAAAGCCAAAATAGCTAAGACTTATTTCGAGCCTAATCTGGTTAATTTGCTTTTACAGCTTCATTAAATTTCATTATTCTCTATCCGACAGAAAACTATAAAAACCTCATGAAGCGCAACGACCAACAAGCGCAAACTAAAGGGAGGATTCGGATGAGAGACTACTTAGCTACATCACAAACGACACGGGCATTAATAACAATCTTAAGTGTGCTATGCACCCTGATGCTAGGATTAACCAGCATATCTGCCTCTGGCCAGCACATAAACTACCGAGAAAATAACGGAGACTGGCGTTACATTGGCGGAGATGCCGGCCACACTCGATCAACCCCTCTAAATCAAATCACCGCTGGAAATTTTGAGAGTCTAGAGATTGAATGGAGCTGGAATGACGCCAGCTTCGGCTCTACACCTCCGCGTTCAACACCCGTGTATGCAAACGGAAAACTCTTCACTGTAGCCGGTGCCCGACGACACGTTGTTTCGATAGATCCTGGCAGCGGAGAGACGCTCTGGAGCTTTCGCGAACCAAACACATTCCGCTGGGAATACTCCATGCGAGCTCCTTGGGGTAAAGGTATCGCTTATACGGAAATTGACGGTCGTGGTGTCGTGCTTATCGTAACACCAGCTTTTTTCCTTTACGCGCTTGATGCTGAAACAGGTGAGCCCCTAGAGAGCTGGGGACAACCTGTTCCGCTTGATGGCTTTGAGGAAACTGGTGTGGTCGATATGATTCCAGACCTGGTAAATGATTGGGGTCCCTGGCTGAATTCTGGACAGGAGTATGATCCAGATATAGGGATCCCTCTCGAGCTGGGTTATATCACCAATTCATCTCCGCCCATTGTCGTTAACGACACAATTGTAGTGGGTAATTCTGCAGAACAAGGGTACAACCAGACGAGAACTGAAAATGTCCCGGGTGACATCCTCGGTTATGACGTTCGGACTGGAGAGTTTAAGTGGAAATTTCACGTAATACCCCGCCCTGGAGAGGTAGGACATGAAACCTGGGAAAATGATGCCTGGTCATACACAGGCGATGTCTCCTCCTGGGCACCACTATCTGCCGATCCAGAATTAGGGCTAGTTTATATCCCTACCAATGCCGCAACCATAGATTTTTACGGCGGGTTTCAACCTGGGGATAATTTGTTTAGTGCAAGTTTGATCGCGCTTAATGCTGACACTGGTGAACGAGCTTGGCACTTCCAGATGGTCCATCACGATGTTTGGAATAACGATACACCGACAGCTCCACTCTTAATGGATGTTGAAGTAGACGGAAGAATGGTACCCGGCGTTTTTCAAGCCACCAAGCAAGCATTCCTATATTCCTTTAATCGAGAAACTGGCGAGCCAATTTGGCCAATCGTAGAGCGCCCCGTTCCTCCCTCAGACGTGCCCGGTGAAAAATTATCACCTACCCAACCATTTCCAACAAAACCTGCTCCATATGATATTCAAGAGCTCACTCATGATGGGTTGATAGACTTTACATCAGAGCTCCGCGATGAAGCGCTTGAGATTGTCGCTGAATACAAACTTGGCGGGATATTCAACCCACCCATACAAAAAGATAATCCAGAGGGAATAACTGGCTCTATATGGTGTCCAGGAGAACTTGGGGGCACAAACATTACTGGGCCACCCGCGGCAGACCCCTCAACAGGCATTATATACACTATCTCACGAACAAATTGCGGCTGGCGGACGATAGTACCCGGCGAAGAGAGAGACATTCTCCTAGAGCGGCCAACGGGGATGACAATTGCCGATTACGCCGTAGGAATGGGCACTCCTAATGGAGTTCGAGGCCCAAGAGGATTACCTCTAGAGAAGCCTCCTTACAGCCGAATTACAGCAATCGATTTAAATACAGGTGAGCATCTTTGGTGGATTCCAAATGGAGGCACACCTCGGTTTGTTCAGGAGCATCCCGCGCTTCAAGGCCTAGATATCCCACCTACAGGTAACATTAATCACTCGGCTCTAATGGTAACTCCAAGCATGCTCCTTCATACAGCGATAGGTGATGATGGTGAAACGCCTTATATGTTTGCAATTAACAAGAAGACAGGTGAACGCCTAGGACGCATTGAGTCACCCGGGCTAGGCATGTATGGCATGATGTCTTATGAACATGACGGAAAGCAGCGAATTGTTCTGCAGACCCCAGGTCAACTAGTAGCCTACAGTTTGGAGTCAAATTGAAAACAGTAATTTGCTGCCCATAGCCTTTATTTTTTGGATTTTTTAAGCCGGCTTTCATCGACCGGCTTAAAAAATTCTTTTATAGTAATATATAAACATGGTTATATAAGATTACATGACCCCTTTCTAACAGAAACCTGGAATCATAGCTTCTACTCTCAGACATTAAGCATTAAGATATATCAATAATTGATATAGTAGGCTAAGCTTGTATTCAAGGAGCTTGAACATCATGAAAGACAATAACATTAGCCGTTTTCCTATCCCTGAAATTAGTACGCTACCTGAGGATATAAGAACTAGAATTCTTGAAACACAAGAAAAGTCGGGGTTCATTCCAAATGTATTTTTATCCCTAGCTCATCGGCCAGACGAATTCAGAGCATTTTTTTCCTATCATGACGCGCTCATGAATAAAGATTCTGGTCTCTCTAAAGGTGAAAGAGAAATGATCGTTGTTGCAACATCAGGACTAAATAAATGCATATATTGTGTAGTGGCTCACGGCGCCATTTTGAGAATTCGAGAGAAGAACTCACTTATTGCAGATCAAATAGCAACAAATTATCGTAAAGCAGATATCTCAGACAGGCAACTAGCTATGCTCAACTTCGCCGTCAAGGTATCGCAAGACGCGAGCGTAATTTCAAGAGAAGACATTCAAGCTTTGGCCTCACATGGATTTAGCGAGCAGGATGTCTGGGATATTGGCTCAATCGCTGCCTTTTTTGCCCTCTCAAATCGATTGGCGAACATGGCAAATATCCGGCCAAATGATGAATTTTATCAGATGGGCAGAATTGAAATACGTTAGAATCAAAAACAAGATTAATCTAAAAGCTAGCTCATAAAGGATAATTCAGGCGCGCTTCCTTACCAGCATTTTTTGAAACCCTTCCAGGACAAGTTGACGACTTTGGTTATGCACCGTCACTCGCAGAGTGATGACGCCTGTACTCTTAGATGGAGTCAACTCAACTATTTCAAGGGCTGGGTATACAGTATCCCCTCTGTATACAGGATTAAGAAATTTAGCGCTATGCTCTAACAAGCCTATAAGACTGCTGTGTAGCTCATGCGGCAAATTCCCTGCTCCTGGAGCACACAGCGCAGAGACCTGCAAGCCGTGAGCCAGCAGATCGCGATGACCTAAACGCTTGCAGTACTCAAGATCATAGTGGATTGGGTGATTATCTAATGACAATGATTGAAAAGCTGAGAAACTAGCATCTCCTAATGTTCTGGACGGGATTATAAATCGCTCACCAATTACAAGATCCTCAAAATAACGTGATTTCGTTAAGTGATGCTCCGCTGGATCAAAATTTGGGTCTACTTGTTCTGTCATATTGATAACTTATCGAACTTGAATAACTATCTTTGATAGGAATATCTGAATTCTTTGAGATGTTAACTAAGGGCTCCATCTTCTTTGTAAAGCCGCTCTATCTATTGTTTTACCCGACAAATAGACATTGCTGATTGTCCTCGTATTGCGGATTTCATCCAAAGGATTCTCATCCAAGATTAAAAAATCAGCGCTATACCCAGAACGTAATAGTCCTAGATCGTCCAACCCAAGATGCTTAGCTGCATTGCTCGTTGCAGCAACAAGTGCTTGCATTGGTGACATCCCAAGGCGTACATAAATTTCCAATTCACGATGCCCCGTATATCCAAAAGGATGATTCGGAACAGCTCCAGCGTCTGTCCCTAAAACAATATCTACACCTACCTCGATCATATTCATAAAACTGTTCGTTAATTCAGCCTCTACTTGAGCTGAATTTCGGTATCTTAAAAAGCGTCGACTAAAATTTGTTACCAAGCCAACCATTTCGTCTTCAGAGTATATTTGATTAAGAAAGTCATCCTCTCCTATCGCCTCCTGTCTAAGCTCTCCAAGACCCCAGTTAGGGACGACAAAGGCGCCAGCTGTTCGAATTTTCGTTGCAATATCTTCACTTAAATCAGAACCAATACGACCATGTAGAAAGCCGTGAGCTCCTACCGCTAAAAGTGGTGGTATGTCGGAAGCAAACTGTTGATGCACAAACACCTTTAAACCAAATTTGCTTGCCTCATCAATAACAGCAGTATACAGATCAGGGCTCAGTTTTGACTGACTTCCACCTCGGTCATCGACCCAAATTTTTATGAATTTAAACCCCTTCTCAGACACAGTCCTGACCTGCTCGCGAGCCTGAGTCGGATTCTCCAAGCCATACAAGATTGTCTCGCCAAATCTTGTTTCTACCGTCAATGCATGCGTAAGAAATTGATCATTTGGTCCCTGATTTGGGGGTGCCATCCCTGCAGCAAACAGCACACGAGGGCCGATAAATTCTCCCGATTCACGCTGACTATCTAGGCTGTTCATCAAAGCCAAAGAATCACTTCCAGCAGAAAAAACAGCGCTAAATCCATAAAAAGCATACTGCTCAAGATTATCGATAAGATTCGATAATCCATAATTATGCGCACCCCAATCTTTTCTACCCTGATAACCCAAATGCGAGTGGCCATCTATTAGAGCCGGCATGATCGTTTTGCCCTCAGCGTCGATGACCAGAGCATCAGCAGGTTCTATTTGATCGCTTGAAACTCGCGTGATTAGATTATTCTCAAATTGCAATGACCCATTTTCTATCACAGAGCCATCACCAACAATAATTCGAACATTCTTGATAACGACCTTACTTGGAGACTCATTTTGTTGAGCGTTAGCGGTCACAAAGTTCATAATCAGAACTTGCTGAAGCACCAAAAACCATAAGCAAAATTTCATGAAACAGCGAAACATCATCAACACCAAAATCGCCCTAATTAAATTCAGGTTTTCAAAATTATCTTTAATGAAAAATACTACCTGCTTTAACAATAAATATCACCGATTAATGGTCGATAATCCATCTTAGTAATAAATTTCAAAGGACTACAGAATGGATGACATGAATCTAACAGCAGGTGCTACACTCACTCTCCTCATTCAGTATTTTTTATTCTCATTATTTGTCGGCGCTGCTCGGTACAAAACAGGTGTAAAAGCTCCTGCTACGACGGGAGACCCTTTTTTCGAAGCTACCTTTAGGGTTCAGCACAATACACTCGAGCAACTGATTTATGTCATCCCAGCTCTTTGGATCTGCTCGTATTTTCTCAATCAAACATTTGCTGTGATTTGCGCAGGGATATTTTTTATAGGCCGAATCCTCTTTTTTATCGGCTACCGGACGGCGCCAGAAAAGAGAGCTCCCGGATTTATCATGGGCTGGCTTTCTGCGATTGCCCTGATTTTAGGCGGGGCGTGGGGAGTGACGCTTAGCCTTCTAAATTAGAGAATTACGACTAGTTAGGTTACCTTTTTCGAGCTCAGGCTGGTACTCTTATAAAATAATCAACCAAAAACTAATTGGACTGGGTTTTGTTAGATAAAATTGATACCTATTGCTCTGTTTCCAGGGAGGAGGCCTTAAAGCTTGCCGATATTTCAGACACAGCGGCACTCTGCAAAATCGCTCGCGGAATGCGAGATAGTTACTTTGGTAATAATGTCACTTATTCTAAAAAAATCTTCCTGCCTCTCACTTATCTGTGCAGGGACGTTTGTCATTACTGCACTTTCGCCAAAACTCCTCGCCGAATCGAGAATCCGTATCTCTCCGTTGACGAGGTTCTGTCTATCTGCCGCCAGGGTGCAGAATTAGGCTGTCAAGAAGCACTTTTCACACTAGGAGAAAAGCCAGAACTGCGATACAAGGTGGCTAGAGAGGCATTGGCAGCATTAGGATTTGAAACCACGCTGCAGTATGTTGCGCATGTAGCTGAGAGAATCATGTCCGAGACTGGTGTTTTACCTCACATCAACGCAGGGAATCTTACAGAACAGGAGATTACGTATCTCCGAAAAGTTAGCGGCTCAATGGGAATTATGCTCGAGTCCGCTTCGCAAAGGTTATGCGAGAAAGGTATGCCTCACTATGGCTCACCAGATAAAATCCCAGAGGTTCGGATTCATACCATGGAGTTAGCAGGACAGCAGAATGTTCCGTTCACTACTGGAATACTTATAGGTATTGGCGAAACTCGGTTAGAAAGGATCGAATCACTTTTAGCTATTCGAAGCGTTCATGAGGCCCACGGGCATATACAAGAAATAATAGTCCAAAACTTTCGTGCAAAACCAGATACGAAAATGCGTTCTGCTCCAGAGCCAGACCTCAATGAACTCCTTTGGACTATTTCCGTTTCACGTCTCATATTCGGGCCGGAAATGAGCATTCAGGCTCCTCCAAATCTTAGCCCAGGAGTACTTCCTCAGCTGGTTAATGCCGGCATAAATGACTGGGGTGGGGTTTCACCACTCACCCCCGATCACGTGAATCCTGAAGCTCCTTGGCCACACTTAGAAAATTTAGCCCGAGAGACTGAAGCAGCAGGCAAATTTCTGGAGCAGAGGCTAACGATTTATCCCGCATACATCAAAGACATTGAAAAGTGGGTCGACAGTCGTGTCAGATCAACTGTTTTAGATCTATCTGATGCAAGTGGATTTGCTAAAAGAGATCAATGGGTACCTGGAGAGAGGCAACCGATACCTTCATTAGAGAAAAATTTGCTTAAGAGATCGCTCAGCAAAAACTCTGTCTCCGCTGAAGTGAAATCAATACTCAAAAATATACAGAAAACATCACGGCCGAAAATATCCGAGCTAGCAGCATTATTTGAAAGCCGGGGAGCAGATTTTAGCTACATTGCGAGAGCCGCAGACGATTTACGAAAAAAGTATAATGGTGATCAGGTAACCTACGTTGTAAATCGAAACATTAATTACACGAATGTGTGTTATTTCAAGTGCCAATTCTGTGCCTTTTCAAAAGGGAAAGCGAGTGAGAACCTCCGCGGGAAGCCCTATGATATAAGCGCTGAGGAAATCGCTCGCCGCTGCTCAGAGGCATGGTCTCGGGGTGCTACAGAAGTTTGTATGCAAGGCGGGATCCATCCTGATTACACTGGTCAAACCTATTTAGATATCCTTTCAACGGTTAGGACTGCCGTGCCAGAGCTTCATATCCACGCCTTTTCCCCATTAGAAGTATGGCAAGGAGCAGAAACTCTAGGTATTTCTTTAAAAGAGTTTCTTGAACAACTTAAATTAGCCGGGTTGTCTACGTTGCCTGGAACTGCCGCCGAGATTCTTGACGACGAAGTAAGAAAATCTCTTTGCCCCGACAAAATCAACACATCACAGTGGCTGGAAGTCATGAAAACGGCGCATCAAGTAGGTTTCAAAACGACAGCGACTATCATGTACGGACACATTGAGTCCCCTTTACATTGGGCAAATCATTTGACGGCCATCAGAGAATTACAGCTTCAGACCGGAGGCTTCACAGAGTTCGTTCCTCTACCCTACGTCCCCATGGAAGCGCCTATGTATCTAAAAGGCAAATCTCGGCGTGGCCCAAGTTTCAGAGAGGCCATTCTAATGCATTCAATTTCCCGTATTGCTTTTGAAAAACTTATAAACAATATTCAGACTTCATGGGTGAAAATGGGTCAAGATGGCGTTCGAGCTTGCCTAAACGCCGGAGCGAACGATATTGGTGGTACCTTAATGAACGAAAGCATTACAAGAGCTGCCGGGGCAGACCATGGGCAAGAATGGCATCCTTCAGACATGGAGGAAACCATTTCAGAGATGGGTAGAGCTCCGAAAATGAGGACAACGAACTATGAGACAGCTCCTCAAAAAATGAAGAAGTTGGCCTTCAAGGCGTCCACTTTGGAACAGATAGAAAACACGGCAGCGCAAAAACTTCAACGTAGTAAAAAGTTAGATAACATCAGTCAAGTATTATAGATCTGAGATCCAAAATTTAGTCGTTATCGCTGTTCAACAGCCATTTACCGCGTCACTCAAAACAAGGAATTATTAACCAATGAAAGTAGCAGTAACTGGAGCCAATAGTAGTGTAGGCAAAAATTTGCTGGCACGTTTATGTAAAGAGCAAGGCGTAACCGTAATCGCTGGGGTACGAAGTGAAAAAGCTATACCAGATTTACCTGAAAGTTCATTAATCAATCCAGTAATAATTAATTACGATGATACTAACTCACTCCAAAAAGCGCTTGATGGAAGTGATGTTGTAATACACTTGGCAGGAATCTTGATTGAGAGCAAGCACTCTAATTATGCAAGTGCAAATGTCGCAGCAACGGCTGCGATAGTTGACGCGGCAAAAAAAAGCGATGTAAAAAATCTTATTTTTATAAGCGTTGTAGGAGCAAGCCCGAAATCAAGAAATGCTTATTTTCGCTCAAAGGGAGTGGCGGAGGAGTTAATACTTGAATCCGGTCTAGGAGCAAGGATATTGCGCACACCAATCCTCTTTGGTCGACAAGCTGCAGGCTCACAAGCCATCGTTGGAATGGTTTCATCTGGACAAGCAAAGCTACTAGGCGGTGGGCATTATCAAATGCGGCCTTTAGATATCGACGATCTCTCTGAAGCCTTAACGATACTCTGCTCAACAACAGTGAAGGATCAGGTCACTTACGAACTTGTTGGACCTGGAAGCGCTTCGTATCGAGACATAATCGAAATGACGGCTAAAATCATGGGGAAGGAAGTTTCATTTGGAACCATACCTATCTTCCTAGCAAAATTCGGCGCCGCAATTACTAGCATTTTGAAAGGTGGGGGTATTACGCCTACCGTTATTGATGTGATAACTCAAGATGAGGTAGTTAAAACTAACGCTGATAGTGAAATAGGTATTACACTTACCCCTCTGGAGCAAACCTTAAAAAACATGACCAACCTTGGCGATGGATATGACAGATAACAATCAAGTAGAAGAATTAAGAGAATCAGGCGAGGCACAATCGAAAAGTGCAATGCCTCAAAAAAAGACCAGTCCAGCAGGAAGGATTTTATTTCTTATTGTAACAGCCATGTGCTTCGTTTACCTTTACTATCGGTTAAACGGGGCTGCGAGTAGGGAAGGTCTCTCGTTAACCGCTTACATGACTGAAGTCTTTTCTAACGTAGCTTGGGTGCCTTGGTTAGGCTTGATGATCGCCTATTCCCTATTCTATTTCTTGGTGGATACGTTAGTAGTCACTCGCGCACTGAACTGGTTTTTAGCAGATATCAAATATAGAGATATTCTACCCATTCGCGCGAGCGCGTACATCATATCTATTTTTAACGAACAGATCGGTAAAGGCGCCATGGCCTACTACCTAAATAAACGGGACCAAATACCGGGATGGGAAGTTGGCTCAGTCATGCTGTTTATTATGTTTTGTGAGGTTTTCTATTTACTAGTTTGGGCCTCAATTGGTTATTTAGCTGGAGGCGAAGGATTACCGGAGGCATTCAGCCTGATGCCCGCGATAACAGCGGGTTCAGCGATATTCTTTGTAGTTTGGCTACTATATTTCCGCGGAATCTTATTACCGAATAATGAGTTTCGCAAAAAGCGAATACTCGACGCCTTCACACAAGCCGAGTTAAAACATTATTTAATGTTTTTGGTGTTGAGATCACCAGCGCTACTGGCGGCCGTTATTGTTTATTCCTTCGCACTAAACCTTTTCGGAGTCGAAGCTTCATTCATGGAGCTTCTCCCCTACTTGCCAGTTATATTTTTTGCGGCAGCAGTTCCAACTCCCATGCGGGCCGCCGCAATAACATTCTGGGTAATATTGTTTCCAGAGAACGAGGGACAAATGGCGGCTTTCGGTTTTGTGCAACATAATTTCTTTATCCTATTTAACGCTGTTATAGGTCTGGTCTTTTGGCGAAGAGCTCAGAGAGAACTTTTTAACTAATCATGGCGAACCTGCTAACCGCAGTTCGTCTCGCTCTCGCCGTACCTGTCACACTAGGGTTTGCATATAACGGGCTCTTGTCGGGATGGGTACTGTTATTCTTGATTATGCTTGCATGCGTGACAGATTTTTTTGATGGCAAACTGGCCAGAGCAAAAAATACAGCTTCAGCGAAAGGTCAGTTATTTGATCATACTACCGACTTTATCTTTGTGACTCTAGGTTTAACAGGGTGTGCCTTATCTGGTCTAATCAATCCTTATTTGCCAGCCCTCATCCTGATTGCTTTTAGTCAATATGTTATAGACTCATACTATTTATACAAGCAGAAAGAACTGAGGATGAGCTTTCTTGGAAAATGGAACGGCATATTGTATTTTGGACCACTAATTTTCTTGGCAGTCTCCAGACTAGGGCTCGGTGAAGATTTTAAAGAGTTAATGGAACTGATGGGTTCTATTTTTGCATGGGCCTTGTCGGCAAGCACACTGCTATCGATTATTGATCGAGGTTTAGCTCCCTTACGTAAATCTGATTGAGCAAAAACTTCAATCCTTAACAAATTCAACCTGATCACTCGGCAAATAGCCTATCCTGTGAGCCACTGCAATCAGACGATTAGCAGGTCTTAATTTAAAAGGGCCCGTATATACTCGCCAGTTATCTTCAAGAGCGCCCCCGAGAGGGATAACCTGAAAGGCAATGTTAGCTCCAGGCGTGTCAGAGCTGATTTGAACCTCACCATTTTTTAGGAACATACTTGGCGCTTTTGTTATCGGTTGAATTCCCTCAGGCCAAAGTTTTTTGATTAACTCTTCCTCCGGCTTAAATCCAAGATCTTCAAACCCGGAGAGCCAGCTATCCAGCTCCGTGCGCAATTCATTCAATTTATCAGAATACGCTGGATCTTCGGCAAGATTCTGAAGTTCGTGTGGATCATTTTCGACGTCAAAAAGTTCTTCAAGGGGCTTCTGCTGTCTAAACCATTGTTCTTGAATTGGGTTTAACTTTCCTTGTTCATTCAATCTTAGTAGTTCTTGCATTATTGGCATTTGTTCTCTGTAGGGAAGCGGTAAATAATAGGCTTTATCGAGGTTATAGTTTCGCAAATACTTGAAGCGAGAATCTCTAACCGCACGAATAGTGTCATACTCGTTATCAAACCGGTCTGCCGCAGCATGGATATAATTTCTTGGAGGCGTCTCGACGAATTTCCCAAGAAATGCACGACCATCACTGTATGACGGTGGTCGAATACCTGCAAGCGATAACGTCGTCGACTTAAAATCTACGAAACTAATTAACTGATCATCAGCTTCACCTGCTCGCCATTTGTTTGGAAATCGTATAATTAGGGGAACCTGGATTCCGGAATCATAAAGCAACCTTTTCTGACGGGGTAACGGGCCTCCGTGATCGCTATAAAAGAAGATGATCGTGTCTTCGACTAAACCATCCTCTTCCAATTGGTTGAGAATCGTTCCAACTTGTTTATCCATAGAGACGATGTTGCTATAAACTTGTCGGATATCATCTAAAGCGATGTCTGTACTTGGCAGATAAGGAGGTACTGGAACATCTAGATCCTTTGAAACAAGAGAGGGGTTGTCTGCCTGTCTCCAGACTTGGGATTCATGTGTAATCCCAAGATTAAAAACTGCGAAAAAGGGTTGGCCATGATCCCTATTTCGCCAATGCGCTTTCGGGCTACTGTCATCCCAAGCAGTGGCCGGCTTACGAAATTGGTAATCCTCTTTTGCATTATTTGTTGTGTAATAACCAGCCTCTCGAAAATACTGACTTTGCATCTTCATGTGGGGCGGAGGGACCGCTTCATAAGGAACCAAACCTTTGGGACCTTCATCAATCACGCTTGTAGTTCTCATGTGCTGTGCACCAATACGATTCTGATACATTCCTGTAGCAATCGCTGCTCTACTTGGAGCACAAACGCCGGATGTTGAAAACACATTTGTATATCTAACAGCCTCCTCGGCTAAACGCGAGAGGTATGGAGTTTCAACAGTATGATCACCATAAGGTGGAATGATTGGACTTAAGTCTTCCGCAACGATCCATAAGATATTAGGTCGTTCAGGAAGTCTGGACTGAGACGAATCTAATTTTTCAAGATGCTTGCAACCAAACAGCGCAACTAGTAACGTAGAAAATAATGACAATCTGAGTAGCTTTTTCATTGTTCTATACAACTATTACTGACTAACAGAAATTATACTATTACATGGTTTCAAAAGTAGAGAAAGTCATATGCTCAAACACTATTTTTTGTGTTATCGCCTTATTGACTATAGTTCTTTCAAACGAAAGCACCAGCGCTCAAAATTCTGATATTGAGACACTCTTTCAACTAATAAATGAGCGACTGAGTTACATGGAGCATGTTGCTCTCTATAAAGAAAACACCAAAACACCGATCGAAGATATACAAAGAGAGGCCGTCGTCATCGACAACGCCGTTGAAAGCGCGAACGAGCTTGGTCTATTTGGCCCATCTGTTGAATCTTTTTTTAGAGTTCAAATCAGCGTCGCTAAAGCTGTTCAGTATCGCTATCGTGCAGATTGGCTAAGCACACCTCCTACATTCGTACCTCTCGATCTCCAGCAAGTCATCCGCCCAAAACTATCCGAACTAGGAGAATCTATCGTTAAAGAACTGGCAACTTTTTATCTTGATGGCGGGCAGATAAGCGACGAACATAGAATTTTGTTTCATGACACCATAAGAATAAAGAATATCAGTGCGCAGGATAAAACCAGATTGTTTGATAGCTTGCTGGTTATAGCAACGCAAAATTAGTTAATTCCATTAAACTGAAGGCATGTTTTTAGGTATAGTTAATAGGAATCGACCTCGTCGTAAGATTTTAGGAAAAATTCATGACTCAAGTAAATTCTGTTATCTCTATGATTTTTAAAATTAGTGCTAGTGCATTACTTTTGTTTTGTTGTCCAAGTTGGGGACAGCAAAATTTAGTACCTATTACTGCGGAAACTTTAGATGCTTTTAACAGAGTTACCGCTTATGGGAGAGTCCAATCTTCACTGCAAAGGATTATGGAGACAGAGCCCGATACCATTCGAGAGCAATTCCATATCACCGAAATACCCGCGCCTCCATATAAAGAACAGAAACGGGCCGCATACTTTCTAGAACAGATGCGCGCAAGAGGCTTGCAAGATGCTTATTTAGATGACGAAGGTAATGTAATCGGAATACGAAAAGGAACGGGAGTAGGCCCAACTTTCTTAATATCAGCTCACCTCGATACTGTATTTCCCGAGGGGACCGATACCACGGTTGAATTGCGTGGTGGCCGGTACTATGCGCCGGGGATTGGCGATGATACAAGAGGCCTTGCAGCCCTACTGAGCGTTATCGATACTTTAAATGTTAGCGGAATCGAAACCATCGGTGACGTTATCTTTGCCGGTAATGTAGGCGAAGAAGGTACTGGCGATCTAAGAGGCGTCAAAGCAATTTTTCGAGATAATCCTTCGATTGACGGTTATGTCTCTATTGACGGGACTCTTTTGCGACGCATTACTAATGGTGGCACCGGAAGCAGGCGGTTTGAGTTTGTTTTCCAGGGCCCCGGGGGACATTCGTTCGGAGCATTTGGAAGAGCTAGCGCAATCCACGCAATGGGAAGAGCCATAGCTAAAATTTCTGATATAGAAACACCAAGCCTGCCAAAGACTACATTCACCATAGGAACCGTCAGAGGAGGAACATCGGTAAACTCAATAGCCGCTGATGCCGCGTTCGCCATCGATATGCGTTCAGACGATCCAAGCGAGCTCGCGAAACTCGAATCTCGCGTTAAAGATGTAGCGTTAGAAGCAGTAGCAGAAGAAAATGCTCGTTGGAATAATGGTAAAATTTTTGTCGATTTTAACCTGATAGGTGACAGACCTGTCGGAAAAACGCCGCCAGAATCGCACATTGTTCAAGTAGCCGCACTTACATTTGATGCACTTGGTATAGAGCTTCAGGAGCTAGGGACTTCAAGCACGGATTCTAACCTACCTATGTCGCTTAATATTCCTGCAATAACTATTGCAGGAGGAGGCCAAGGGGGTGGTGCTCATTCACCCGGGGAGTGGTTTATTCCAATAAACTCTCATCTCGGTCCTCAGGCGGCTCTATTGATTACACTCTCCATGGCTGGAATTAAAAATGTTTCACCGCCCCTTTTAAGAAATTTAGAAAATTGATTTTTTTATAGTTAATTAGTGCCATATTTACCTTTTATGGCACTATAATCTCGGTTCTAGTCTTGCTTTCGTAAGTGTCCGTAGATTAATTCTTCTGTAAATTCAACACACTTATACTCAAGCAACTGCATATTTTCCTCTAATCGACGATATAGCGGAAAAGAAACTTTCCATGGTTCAGTATATACATTGGGGTCCTCAAGAATTGCTTCATACATGACAACGTTTTCACCCATATGTGTATATCGCTCGGTGACTCTCAAATCTTCAGTATGGTGATTCCCTGCATGGTCAAACCAGGTATCTGCGATCTGGCCAGTTACGTCAACCACCAAGGTGTTCCCCTCAAAATGAGCTAGGCTATGACCCATCCATGAGTATATAGGAAACTCAAAATCTGGTTGATCTACATACACAATCCGGCTTGCACTCGCAAATTCATATGCAAAAACAATATGTTCAGGGGATTGAATTATCTGAAAAGGAAAGGGCAAATAATTCGCCCGCGGAATTCCGGGCATGTAGCACTTAACAACTGGGTCCAATTCCAACCAATTAGCTTTATTTTCAATTTGCTGCTGTCTTGCAGCAACAGTATAAGGGATCTCACCTCCGTCCACTATACCAAGCCCTCCCGGAATTGCCCCGATTGCTCCCAGCTCAAACATAGGACCAAAATCGGCAGAATGTGGTTCAATATTGTAGTGTGAGCTACCAATAGCTTGCCAAATACCACTGAAATCCGGGCTACCGTCCGCAGCCCGAGGGATATCATCACTCTGAGCCTGGGTGGTCATAGTGAATATTAACGTCAAAAAAACCGCCCAAAGGCTAGTAAATCTATGTTTTATGAATAACATATCCTACTCCGTTCTCTTTTTTATAAGCTGTGAGCAAATTGTTGCTTTAAAAGTGGTTTGATTCTAGCACAGCAAAATGCTGTCTAGTCACCAGATTTTTATATTGACAGATATATCATCAATTCTACAACATTAAACTATCGGCTTTCAGACATTAATTAGCCTGTAATAGACATAAATAGCAAGCACTTTGAGTACCAAGAAAGCGTTATAATTTTTGCTAAGTTGAAATTATCGTGGAATTCCAATTGGAAACACTTGCTCGTATAGAAATTACCGCCCTGAGTGTCTGGTTCCGTGAATCTGGGTTAGCATTTTTCGGATCACTAACCTTACACTCACTGGCAATGGCACTTGTAGTGGGTATTAATTTAGCCATAGCGTTTCGCCTACTAGGAATTGTCCCCTCCTTTGCTTTAAAGCCGTTAATCCGTTTCTATCAAATGCATTGGATAGCAGTGATTTTGATTTTTTTATCTGGTCTTGCTCTATTACTTGCTTACCCAGCAAAGGCTCTGACTAACCCCGTTTTTTACGCGAAGTTTGCTATGCTCTCAGCAGGTTTGATGATTGCTAGTAAATTACAAAATCTGATTCGTACTCGACCGGAAAATGAGTTGAACTCAAAAACTGTCAAGTTGATAGCTCTTGCTTCGATAATCGTATGGGTAGGCACCATAACTACTGGTCGCTTCCTAGCCTATACCAACAGCGTTTTACTAGCCTCGCGTTTTTTTTAAGGTGTACCTATGATTGAACTGTTGTCTAGCTTTTCAAAATTCACTGGTATTTATACTTTCATGAATAGCCCTTGGGGGTGGCCCACAGCAGAGTCCATTCACTTCTTAGGCCTTTGTTTGTTAATAGGTTGTGTGGGGGTATTTGATTTGAGGATGCTCGGAGTCGGTCGAGGTATTGGATACTTACAAATGCATAAACTTGTCAAGATTGGAGTTTTTGGCTATTGCCTTAATTTAACAACTGGCATTATGTTTCTTACGACCGCTCCCGATCAGTATCTATTTAACCCTGCTTTTCAGACCAAACTCCTCTTCATGCTAGTCGCTGGCTTAAACATGTTCTGGTTCTATGCATCCTACTCGGATCAGGTTAAAGCAACAGAGGCTGCAACAAGTGTTGTTGAACCAGCGAAGATAATTGCGATGCTTTCATTGTTGTGTTGGATGGCAGTTATAATCTGCGGTCGGCTGATCACCTATTTTCGACCTCCTTACCACTGGTGTTGGTTTTGCTAATGGTAAACAGGTGCAGTGAACAGTTTTGGAGCAACAACTTATCCTAACTTGAACTGATTTGAGATGGGATTCGTTTGAAAAAGTACCGGATTAACTTAAATCTTTTAGACTAAATTTGAGACTATTTTTATGATGCAACGCAAATTCCAGATCGGCGTATTCTACATCCGAGTGAATTGGTTGATAGCCGCAGCTGTTTTGGTGACTGCGTTAACATTCTTGAATTTAGGAATCTGGCAGCTAGGTCGAGCGGCAGAAAAAGTGGAAGCGCAAGAAGCGCTTGAGCTAGAACTTCGGCAAAATGCTGGGCCGATCGAGGCTATTCCGAGAGGTCACCTCCACCGAGCAAATCCAGAGATGCAAAATAGGCATGTTTTACTTCAAGGTGAATACATAAATGAGAGAACCTTCTTAATTCTGGCGGAATTCTTCGACGGTCAAATAGGGTATGGGGTAGTTACACCCTTTCGATTAGCAAAGACTAATGGGCTAGTTCTCGTCCATAGGGGATGGACTTCAGGTATTCTACCCGCAAACACCGACCCAGCAACTAGACCTGTGGATGGTCCGGTTGAAATAAGGGCTCAGGTCCACGTGCCCCCGTCCAACGCTCGAATAATACCGAGTGAGGTGGATATCACCGAGTGGCCCATACGAATGCGATCATTAGAAATCGATGTCATTAGCGAAATACTAGCCGAAGAGCTCTTCCCCTTCGAAGTCCGTCTGACCGCTGAACAACCCGGAGTGCTCGTTAGGCATTGGCCTGCTGTTTATGCTGACGTTAATCAAAATTTATCCTATGCAATTCAATGGTTTACCTTTGGTTTAATTGTCATATTCTCAGCTATTCTTGCCAGCAGTAATCTCTGGTCACTGATGCGCGGTAGTGACCGCACCTAAAACGCTTAAAGTACTTGAAATAACAGAAAATGCTTTCACCAACAGATGAGAGATAGTTAATGCTCAGCCTGGAGCCTTTTATTCTTCAACGCTTTGATTTTCAGAAAAAAATACATCGAACAATCGTTCAAAGTTTGGTTCATTAATGGTATATTTGAACCCACATATTGAGTAGACAATATTCAGGGGTCATAAGGAGAAGTTAACTATGCATATGCCTTCCGCCAAATCAATTCTTAGTGGAGCAGCACTATTCATCACTCTGTCACCAGTCAATTCAGCAGTATCTCAGACAGAACAAGTAACGTTTCACAAAGATATAGAACCTATTCTTCAGCGAAGTTGTCAAAGTTGTCATCGCGAAGGTGGAGCTGGTCCTATGCCACTGGTCACTTATGAGCAAGTCGCGCCTTTCGCTGGATTAATTGAGTATAAAACCGGATTGCGCGACAAAGCTGGGGCTATGCCACCCTGGTATATGGAAAAGAATATAGGAATACAAGATTATAAAGATGATCCTTCCCTTTCTGATAAGGAAATAGGTGCGATATCGAATTGGGCTCGAAATGGAACGCCTAAGGGCAATGAGGCAGACGCACCTGAAGCACTAGTGTTCGACGATAGTTTGAAATGGGGAGCCGGTGAACCTGACCTTATAGTTAAGCTGAATGATGTAACTAAACTCGCCGGAACGGCTGATTGGTGGGGTGAGATTGACTCTGTTCCAACTGGGCTGACCGAAGACCGGTATGTTAAATCGGTCGAAGTCGTAGAAGTAAATGATGTAGACAATCAAACCGGTACTGGTCGAGATACAGTAGGCGGCAGATATATTTTCCATCACATGATTTGGGCGACTGCACAAGTCGATGAAAATAATGAACGCGTGCCAGGTCTCTCTATCCCCTGGCCTGTCCATGAAGTCGGCAGAAATGCAGATATTTTCGATGAAGATGCCGGAAGATTGCTCAAGGCAAACAGCTGGATAGTTTCAGATTCGGTTCACCTGCACTCTAACGGAAAAGATACAACTGGTCATTTGGAAATAGGATTCCGGTTCCACGAAAAAGAGTATCAACCTAAATATCAGGCATCATTCATAGCACTTGGAAACGGCGTTGACATAAGTATAGCGGGGAATGAAAGTAATCAAGAACTCCATGCTTACACCGTACTCAATCAGCATACTAAGGTAATAACATTTGAACCACACCTTCATGCTCCTGGCGAAAGAATGTGCTTAGAGGCCATTTGGGGGTATACAGTAGAGACTCTATCTTGTGTGGGTTATGACCATAATTGGGTCAGAGGCTATCCCTATGCAGAAGATGCTGCCCCTCTTTTACCTAAGGGAACTATTCTCCACATAGTTGGGTACATGAACAATTCTGAAACAAACCCCAACGTTCCTGACCCGCGCAACTGGCAGGGTTCAGGCAATCGCTCTGTGACCAATATGTTTATCGACCTTGGTATCAGAGTCACTATGACAGATGAGCAGTTTCATGAAGCTATGGCAGAGCGCCGCGAAGCCCTCGATTTGGGACCCAATGATCACGTCATCGGATGCCCGCTTTGCGGAGCGCCACTAGTTGCACCAGTCCTCGATGATGATGAAGACAGCAATGAGGTTGCTGCTAACGACTAGAGGTCGATCATGACAGGCTCGTTTTCACTCAGTAGCAGCCGCAGAATTTTTATTCTGCTGCTACTGACCTTTCTATTATTCACTACAGCTTATGCTCAAACTTACCGTTCTGGTCAATATGTAGAGCCAGCCTTTGAAGGTTGGAGACCCAATCCTGACGGGTCGTTTAGCATGATGTTCGGTTACATGAACGAGAACTGGGAAGAGGAGCCAGATGCAGAGATTGGAGAGAATAACTTTTTCTCTCCCGGCGAGGCAGACCGTGGCCAGCCTACTCATTTCTTGCCTCGGCGTAATCGGTTCACATTCGAAGTGACTGTGCCTTCGGATTGGGGTGACAGGGAGCTAGTATGGACGCTCAAAGTGAATGGCGTTGAGCGAAAAGCCTTCGCCACTCTCAGACAAGACTACCTCGTTGATAACATGGTAATTGCTTCAGAGACAGGCTCTCTTGGCGCGGGAACAAGCAGCCCTGAATCTCGGGCAAATATTCCGCCCGTGGTGACCGTGCAGGGCGATAATGTCAGGGTTGCACGAGTAGGTGAACCTGTCGATCTAACAACGCATGTATGGGACGACGGTTTGCCCAAACCAAGACGGGAGTCAACCAACACTACTGATGAGTTAGACCGCCGCATGATGAGAAGACCATCACAGGTCACTGTGGGTAAAATAAATGGATTGTTTCTGTCTTGGAACGTCTATAGAGGTAAAGGTAAAGTAACTTTCGATCCGCCACTTCCCAAACCCTGGGAAGATACAAGAACGTCTGCAAATTCACCATGGGGTGAATTATGGTTGCCGCCTTCAGTTCCTGAAGATGGAATATACGATGTGACCGTAACTTTTGAATCCTCGGGTAGCTACCTCTTATGGGGACGAGCTGACGACGGTGGACTCTATCATGACGCTTATATCACAGTGCATGTGGAAGAATAGTCTCAATTATCAACTTCATCCCTCAACTCAATAGTAAATGGGGGATCAAATTGCGGCGGATCCTGATTAATAATAATTTGCGTTCTAGGCGGCGGAACATAACGAATAGTTGGGTCTCCATACCTCTGCAAAAGTAATGCTGCTTCAGCTGACTTGACCACAGAAGGACGCTGCGCTTCTGACCCGAAAGAAAAGCTAAAACTCCCACGAATCAATCTGTCGTTCTCAGAAAGAATTGCCCAGTCTGCAGTGTAATATACGGCAGGTGGCAAGATCGGCAGTTCCCACCCATAGTTTTTCCTATCAGAGGGCGAATAACGAAAGCTTATATCAACCCAGTCTCTCTGCTCATTACGGAGTGTCAGTTTTACCAATCTTACTGGACTCGGAAACTCTATATTCATTTTTTTTGGAGCCACAATCAAAACCGAATCATCTGAAGGAGATGTTTTTGTTTTAGCGGCAATTCCTGTAGTATCCGCGGATTGCAAAAAACTTGGTAAAGATAACGGTTGACCAACAACCCTTGTAGTGCAGCCGAGTAGCACACAAAACAAAATCGTTGGAAAATTGGTATACCTAGAATAATATTTCATTGCGAATCCGAGATGGATTTCTATATAAAACCACTTCTGATAATAACACATAGACCTATTTAATTGACCAAACAAACGTTTTGAAATCGAAAATATGCCGCGTTCTAACTTAGATTTGATACTTAAGTCATTGCAGGAAGATAAAAATAATACGACGATATTGGATGAGCAATGGTCCCAAGGACGCTCTGCATTCGGTGGTATATCTGCGGCCTTTGCAATGACTGCCATGAAAAAACTAGTACCAGTTGGCACCCCTCTGCGATCGCTATCGGTATCGTTTATTGCTCCGGTACCCCCTGGGCTTGTTTCGGTTATAACTACAATTATTAGAAAAGGAAAAAATGTAACTCAAATAGAGGCTAGCGTGGTATGCAACGATAGCATTTGCCTCCGTGCGATGGCGGCATTTGGTAATTCCCGAAATACATATAATGTTAAATCAGATAAGAACTTTAAACCTAAGCTACGTGGTTCAGGGGTAAAATTCGAAGACCACGCAAAACAAACGCCGAGATTTCTTCGGTTCTTTGAAGGGGAATGGGTAAATGATGGCCTGCCTTTTGCCGGACAGTTAAGTCGCAATTTGGAAATGTGGGTACGCCATAATATAGACCTGAGTCAATTCGCAGAAGAAAAATTAATTACTATTTGCGATATTCCCCCACCGGTGATTTTATCTCATTTTAAGAAGCCTCCTGTACCATCAAGCTCACTTACCTGGTCCCTGGAATTCGTAATACCTCCTGATGAGATTCTTTCAGATTGGTTCTTTTTAGAGTTTTTTGTCGATGCCGCGGCAAACGGTTACACTCAGCAGTCTGGAAATATTTATGATGAAGAAGGTCGATTATGTGCTTTATCGAGACAGTGCATGGTCTATTTTTCATAAACTTGTAATAATATTTGCTAGAATTTGATTAATTAAACTAATGTTCATTAATATGAGTAAACATCGTTTCCTAATCTTTCTGCTTGGTATTTTTTTTGTATCAAACAACATATTCGCGCAACATTCCCATGGCGTGTTAACTCCAGGCGTAACCTTTCCTAAAGACGATTCCGTACTAATTGATCCTCCAAAAATGATAACCATGAGCTTTCGTGTTGATGTGAGACTGTTAAAACTTGCTCTCTATACGGCCGATGAAAGATGGATAGATATTGCTTTTAAATATGACCCCAATCGCAGGAATAATAATTTTGTGCTACCAATCCCGGTACAACTACCTCCATCTGAATATTATATAGCCAGATGGTCAGTTACGGACGACATACGAGGCTTAGTGAATGGAGAATTCAGATTTGCTTTTGGAGATGATGCCATTCCTCCGTCTGAAACCATCGCTACGCAGATTTCTGACAGAGAAGAGATTTTACCTTCAACGGGCGCCTATAGAAGAGAGACTATACAATAATCTAATAGCGAATAATTTTATTTAAACTTAAAACCTTGACCTTCTAAAAACGCCTTCATGTGCGGTCTCGATTTTTCTGATAGTAATGTTGAAACCTGTTCAGTCCAGCTAACTCCGTGACCACCACCGATTCGGGTTCGATAATAGTCTCGAATTTTTTCATCGTACTCTTGAATTTTTTCTTGGTCGCTTTCCTCGTTGTAAACTTCATGTTTTAAGATGACAGAAAGTGGCAATCTGGGCTTTATTTCAGGATCCTGATCTGCATATCCTAAACACAAACCGAAAACCGGATAGACCCCTGCTGGAAGCTTAAGTAATTTAGAGACATCTATCGGGTTATTTCGAATACCACCGATGTAGCAAATTCCTAAACCAACAGATTCGGCTGCTGTCACTAAACTTTGCGCCATAAGAGCAACATCTACTGTCGCAATTATAAAATGCTCAGTATAGTCTCCTTCAAAAGGTTTATCATATTCTCGGCAGTAATTGCCGGCTCTTTTTAGATCAGCACAAAAAATCATAAATTCAGCAGCCTTTTCAACGTAGGGCTGATTTCCGGCCAATTTAGCTAAAGATTTCCTAGTGTCTTTATTTGTCACTCGAATTATCGTCGAACCCTGCAAAAAACTAGAAGTAGCCGCCGCTTGTCCTGCCAAAAATATTTCATTTAGAACTTCGGAATCAATCGGCTTGTCCTTGAATTTTCGAATGCTACGATGGGATTTCAGCAAGTCTATTACTGAGCTCATATTCATTTACCTTAGGTTAATATCATTTGCCGAGACTATCTAAAAAATGCGGTACAACATCATTGGCCAGATTAGATGCTGCATTAAATAGAAGCACCATACCGATATTACGCTCAGGTACAAAAACCATCTCGCTTCTGAACCCTCTGACACCACCACCATGATGCACAACACGCAAGTCGTTATAATCAAGAACACGCCAACCTAACCCATAATGCGCATTGTCTAAATTCGGCCAGCGATTAAAATAATTACCATGAGGTGTCGGTATGACTGGCTCATGAACTGATGCTAAGAACTCAGGAGGCATGATTTCAGGAAAAGCCCCTAAGTTAGCCCTGACCCAAATAGCCATGTCTAGTATACTGGCGTTGATGCCGGAAGCCGGTGCTACGGAATAGTATGCGGGATTAGTTGTGGTAGATCTCCAACTACCCCTCACCAAGCGATGCGGAGCCGTAACATTAGAATCACTATCAAAAGCATCTAATCCTACAGAGGCTGTCGTCATTCCCAGCGGTTTAAATATTTCTTCCTCAAGAAACTTCTCATAAGTTCCTCCTGTGCTTTCCTCAACAATATCTCCGATTAAAGAAAAAACGACATTCTGATAACCATAACACTTACCTGGCGCGCAAACCGTAGGAATTTCATGAAATTTCTGTTTTATTTTTTCATAAACAACGCCATCATCAAGCATATTAGAATAAGAGTGAGGCATAAGGCCTGTAGATTGGCTTACTATGTGTCTAAACGTTATGCTCCTCGACGAAGCGCTGTTGCCTAGATTCAAGGAAGGAAAAATATCGATTAACTTTGCATTCCAAGAGATCAAATCACGATCTACAATGATGGCAGCTGATGTTCCGGCAAACGTCTTAGACATGGACGCAATCCTGAAGACTGATTCCGGACCTACGAGTTCGGATTTTTTATTATCTCGCAAGCCCCAGGTTTGGAGGTAAATGATTTCTTCTTTCGAGACGATGGCCAAGGCAGCACCAGGGATCTTTTTGTCGTCAGCAGCCCTCTTCAACCAGTAGACGAATTCACCGTAATCAGGCTCCAGCACTGATGACAGGGAGTTATCGTCACTCAGTGAGGGCTGGACTGTTAGACTAAAAATTAATAGAGCAAAGAAGAACTTTCGGCAACTAAAACATTGCAAGGAGTCTCGATATTCGGTTTTATTGTCGCTCATATCTATTATTCTTGATTTTCTCATACCCGTCAGACTGCAGATTCGGCAACCACTGAGTTGAAGCTAAAGACTTTTTATTCGAACTTCAAACATTCGAATATTTTCAACAATTTCTTTGTGCGCCATCAACTATTTCGGCCGAAAATGAAGTCTTTTTAGTGTATCAACCAACTGAAACAAGTAATACAACTAACAAATTACTAATGCTCCGGTGGTCCCACAACTGTAGACAAGTATGTAGTTACAATAAGAATCAGTAATGCTACAAAAATTTCTATTGTTACCGAATTACGAAACTGCCTGACTCCCTTGTGAGTCACAATGTTGGGTGTCAATCTAACTCGATTAATGACAGCAATGCCGATAATGGCGATTACCAAAGATAATTTAACTAAAACTACCATGCCGTAATCAGTAGAAAATATTTCGTCAATGGAGCCAAATAAATCCAATAACATAAATCCGCCAGCAATAATTAGTACGGACACCATAAATACAGCCCAATCTCCAAAAGCCTTTACGCGGCTTCGAATAAAACGAATGTCCTTTGAAAAAGATAAAAGGCAAAGCGGATAAAGAGAGCCAATCCATGCCGAAAATGCAGAGTAATGAAGTACGATAGCAAGTTTTGAGATTGTACTTAGGACGGATATATGTCCGGAAAATCGAAAGCTAAAGACTAACAGAAGAAAAGCGATGAGACTTCCAAAGTTGAAAAATTGCAAAGAATTTTGAGTAGAGTGACTAGTACCCGTTCCGATTTTCTTGCGAGCCACTGTCCCGAAGAAAAAAGCCAAAACAAAACCACATAATTGAAAAAAAGTGGTATCTCCTATCGGGGAATCAAAATAGATTTTGGCCATCCCCCAGTCGAACATACCAACCAAACCATTGTCCACAACCATCCCAACTTGGACAAAGAAGCGCAGTAATGCGCCTTGAAAACCCAGAAATACTCCGGCTGCCAAATAAGTTAGAATCTCATGGCTCATCTGTCTAGATTCATTTTTAAAGAGCCACAAACAAAAGATGGATCCAGATAAACTAGCCGCCCCAAGATAAGTGAGAAGCTTACAGACCAGGTCCAACAGCTCCCAGCCCGATGGGATCATCAACATCCTGATAACAACCTACGCAGAGCTATTGATGCTGAAGCTTTCAGTACCAATCTTTCAATCAGCCGCTGCGGTCGGATCTACCACAAAACTAAAAGAATTTGTAACAGTATGCCCATCAGAACCAATTGCAGCCCAGTTGACAGTAAACTCTCCTGGATGCATCCCCGGAGTTTGAATTTTATAGATGCTTGTCACTTCACTAGATGGCTCAAAATTCGTAGCCATTTCATGTCCGACGCCCATTAATTCCAGCTTAATAAGCCGAACGTCTGCATTGAAAACTAAATCTAAATTAGAAGGTATAGTCGAGATAGTTACACCATCCCCCGGAGTAGATTCCTTCAGTGCGGTATGCGCTTGAACCAATGCAGGTAACGCCAGCAACATGCAGAGAAACGTCTTGATCATAATCCTTAGTAAATTCATATGTATGCCTCAGTCAGAAGAACCATTGGTTTCATTATCTCAGCTTTCTCGGTATTCGTTCTACAGCTGCGACAATCGGTCGCACTAGCTAGATTTTCGATTCCAAACCTTTGTCTGAGGCGAGAGATTCACCTCATCAATTACTGTTCCAGGGCGAGCCTCTATAATTGTCAATAAAACTTTTGCAACATCTTCAGGATTAATTGCATTGTCTGGCGAAGATCCCGGCTCAAAATTTAAACCATCAAAAAAATTGGTTCTCACCGCCCCCGGATTCAAGATGGAAACTCTAACTGAAGTTTTAGCGCATTCCTCTCTTAGTGACTGAGCAAAACCGCGAACTGCAAATTTACTAGCACAATAAATGCTCCCATAGCGCCCACCCGAAATCGATGATTCTGACCCGATAAAGATTATATCAGCTAGCTTTTGTTGCCGTTTTAAGATTGGAAGAAAAACTTTAGTTACAATAGCATGGCTTAAAAAGTTAGTTTCCATAACTAACTTCATGTCTGAGACTGCCAGTTGTTCAACGGAACCAAATTTACCTATACCTGCACTATGCACTAATGCTCTTATCGGCACATCAATCTCAGCGATAATTTTTTCAAGTTTATCAGGTAATGCATCCAACTTTGAGAGATCCAATTTTTCCAGCTTAAAATTCTCTGACTTTATAGTCTCAATTCCAGAAGTTTTCGATATTCCAATAACGAAATACCCATTCTTAAGCAGTGCTTTAGTCATTGCCAACCCAATCCCCGAGGAAGCTCCAGTAAGCACTACCATTCCATTTACACTAGTATTCATCACCTAGACCTCTAACATTTATTACTCATCCACAGAAATAATATTTTTCATGACTAACGTATGTTTGCAACATATCTTCAAGATTTCGGAGCGAATCAGTGCCTGTGTCTTTAAGCGAAATCATACCTCCCTCCACTTTAGTTTCGCGAGCAAATAGCTCCTCATCAGGATAAAGCTTCACTACGCTCTTATAATAAGCTTTAGGCATCCTGAACTCTCCGAGACTTACAGAATGCAACTGGTGAACATCTAGAGAATCAAAAATTTGTTCAAATAAAACCTTATAATTTTCTACAAGTCTATTTTCAAAGATTACAGGTTCAAAGCGAATCGCTATTTTCCAACCTTTTGCCTGAAGTTTTTCTAACGCCTGAATACGCTTTTGTATTGAAGGCACCTTATGCTCAAATAGTAATGCTGATTTTTGCGGCGAAAAGCTCATTGCAATTATGCAATTTGGAATGGGAGGCCGCTCCAATAGCGCACGAACCTGAGTGCTTTTAGTCCTGATTTCTAATATACCGCTGGGGTTCTCCTCAAACACTCTTAAAAAGTAATCACAAAAGTAACTTACTGGTTCAAGCGCCAAACTATCGCAATCGTAACCACTGTAGTAGATTGAATTCCCATCACATGAGCGAATGCTTTTTTCAATTTGCGATTTAAAATCATCGTAGTTGACGAAAAGTACGTAGTTGGCTGAACGATACATTCCTTGCAGAAAGCAGTACCGGCAATCATATATGCAGTTAAGCATGTGAGAAAAATAAAAGCTTTGACCTCCTTCAAAGCCATAACCAGAAGGTGCCTGAAGGACCAGATTTCCATATTTTTTTGCGAGTATCAATGCGGGAGTTTGCTTTTGTATTCTAAAATTTTGATTAGTCCTATTAAAAACCTCACCATAGCGTCCGCATATTATCTGAGGCACGTTGGAAAAGGGTTCAACGATTTCCTTGACTCGATCCCAATCTTTAATTTCTTCTTCAATGTATATGGCGGAAAACAATTACTGAACCTGTCTTTTCAACTCATCCGATAACTTTAGCAGAAGTTGATCTGCCGATACTAGATTACAATTTAGAATACGGCTCAGTTCGTTTTTTCTCCCCATAGCATCGAATCGCTGAAAGAGTCTTTTCAACTGATTACGTTGAGAAACAGTGAAGTGAATTGACTTAACCAATTCTAGAAAATTGTTCTCTAACACTAATACCCGATTTAAGATCGCTAGCTTCTTTTCTAATTCGGAAACAACTGGATCAATGACAGACAGTGTCCTGAGCATCAAATCTTCAATAAGCTTTTCTGTTATATTATCTATCGAGCTAGTTTCGTTATCCGAGATCACTTTTATGGTATTTATGAGCTCTAGTTCGGAGCACATTGACGCAGCTTTAAAGAACCCCGCGGCTTCCATATCATAAGCCTCATCATCCGCATACAGTTTTTCCGGTCTGTCGACAGTTATTAGTCCCTCAGTATTTTTCGCTTCTATACTTAGCGAAGGATAATACACTTCTTTTGTTTTCTTACTCGATATTTTATTCACTAAAAAGCAGGTACCTAACTCAAGATCCCGATGACCCGCAATTCCAACGTTAATCCAGCCTTCGCTATAGCCAAACCTATTACCCCTTAATTCAGAAATATACCTTACAGCGTTGCTAGCATTTGAGGCGCCCATTCCAGAGATAATTAGTCGAATTCCATTTTCATTTTTGAAAATTACATAAGGCTTCTCGGTATATGCTTTCAAATTGAAATGTCTTATTAAAGGTTTGGCCTCCAATTTATGCGCTACCACAAAATTGATACTAAAATGAATATTAGACTCCATCTGACTCTCTCTGATACATACGGACTAAATCTATATATTTCTTTGCTAACTGAGGATTCCCACGCTTTTCCGAACCACTAATTAATACAGAGCACTTATCTATCAACACATCAGCAGCTCTTAATTTTTGAGACTCACTTAAATTCCCTAATTTTATGATTTTATGCAAGGCTTCAACTCGAAATCGGTCCATTCCCCAAAACTTCTGAGATAATTGGTCTTCGTGACCTCCAAACTTATTAAGCAGGGGCTCACCAACAAAAAGCACCGGGTATTTAGCACAAATCCTCAGCCAGAGATCATAGTCCTCGCAAGCTGGGAGAGTTTCATCAAAACAACCTAATTCATCGAACAGCTCTCTGTGGATAATAACGGCCGATGGAGAAATAACGCAAAGTGGCAGGCATTTTTCAAAAATATATCCGCCATATTTTTTATGCTTAAATTTCGGGTTGACTCTTCTACCGTTGCGAATCCAAATCTCATCACAATGAGCTAATTTATAATTCTGTTCACTTGAGAGATAAGCAATTTGTTTCTCTAACTTTTGAGGAAACCACTCATCATCTGAGTCTAGAAAGGCAATCCATTCGCTTTTTGTTTTTTTTATTCCAAGATTCCTAGCAGCACTAACACCCTTATTTTTGGTTTTTAGATAGGAAATAGTGGAATACTTCGCAGCGATTAAGTTTGCAGTATTGTCAGTTGAACCATCGTCAACCACAATAATTTCAGAGGGCAAAAGCGTTTGGCGCAATACAGAATCAATCGCTCGGCTAACGACCGAGCCCCTATTGAAGGTTGGAATGACTGCAGCGATGGTTGGTTGCAAAAACAACCTCTTCAAGGTCAATATTGACGGATAAAAAAATGGGAACATGTGTTCCCATTGAAAGAAGAACGTTAAACTTACTTATATTTAGCAAGCTCTTTCCTTGCTATGACCCTTCGATGAACCTCGTCTGGTCCATCAGCCAATCTTAATGTCCTTTGACTTGTCCAAAGAGCTGCAAGCGGAAAATCTTGTGATACGCCAGCCGCGCCGTGCATCTGAATTGCTCTGTCAATTACTTTAAGTGCCATATTGGGTACCGCTACTTTAATTTGAGATATAGCGTCCCTAGCCGCTTTGTTTCCTATTCTATCCATCAGCCACGCCGCCTTTAAAGTTAACAAACGGCACATTTCTATTTCTATACGACTATCTGCGATTACATCATAGTTACCACCAAGCTCTGCCAAAGGCTTGCCAAAAGCTTCTCGACTTACGGCTCTTTGACACATTAGATCTAACGCCTTTTCTGCCGCTCCAATCGAACGCATACAGTGATGGATTCGTCCTGGCCCTAACCGTCCTTGCGAAATTTCAAATCCTCTCCCACGACCAAGAATGATATTACTCTCTGGCACTCGCACATTATGAAATTTGATATGCATGTGTCCGTGAGGGGCATCATCCTTGCCAAATACGGTCATTGGTCGAACAACTTCAACACCTTCTGTCTCCATAGGCACAAGTATTTGTGATTGTCTGGTATGCTTAGGGGCATCCGGATCAGTTACAACCATTACAATCATTATCTTGCAACGGGCGTCTCCTGCACCTGAGATATAAAATTTCTCTCCACTAATAACCCATTCATCTCCGTCTAGCATGGCTCTTGTCGAGATGTTCGTGGCATCAGACGATGCTACCGAGGGTTCAGTCATTGCAAACGCTGATCTGATTTCCCCCGCCAGTAATGGCTCAAGCCATAGCTTCTTGTGCTCTTCCGAACCATATCTCTCTAACACTTCCATGTTGCCTGTATCTGGCGCGCTACAATTAAAAGACTCAGAAGCTAATCGACTGCGACCCATGATCTCAGCCAGGTGAGCATACTCTAGATTTGAGATACCAGCTCCTCCTTGACTTTCAGGAAGGAAAAAATTCCACAGCCCTTGTTTGCGTGCCTCTTCCTTTAAGCTTCCTAAAATCTCTTCTTGTCGTTCGGTATGAGACCACCTATCACCAACGCTCACTTCCGCCTGGTATTCCGACTCTACAGGTTCAACCTTTTTGAAGACGAAGTCTTCAATCTTGTCGCGTACTTCCAATAACTTTTCTGACAATCCAAGATCCATAACTACCTCTGTTAATTAAAGCCAAATGTTTTCATCCAGCTATTGTACCACCACCATCAATTACAATGGTTTGTCCCGTAGTAAAGCTTCCTGCATCTGACGCCAATAAAACAGCAGTACCAGCAATCTCATCTGGCTCACCTATCCTCCTTAAAGGGTATTTCGAAACCGTTGCAGCGTATATCTCTGGATTCTCCCAAAGCGCTCTCGCAAAGTCTGTGCGCACCAGCCCGGGCGCAATACAATTCACGCGAACATTTTTTGGCCCCCACTCTACCGCCAAATTTCGAGCGATTTGCATATCCGCCGCCTTGGAAATCGCGTAGGCCCCCAGCGCGTCTGACCCCTTTAGCCCCCCTATCGAAGAAACGATTATAACGGAACCTCCATCATTTTCGGCCATTGACGGGATGACCAATTTGCATAACCTATGAACACTCCCAATATTAGCATGCATTACCTTGTCAAATGCGCTATCCGGAATATCTTGGGACGGTCCAAAGTAGGGGTTTATGGCCGCATTACAAACAAGGATACTAATTTTACCTAATTGCTCCTCTGTTTTATTAACCAAGCCCTCAAGTTGCTCCCTATAGTTGATATTGCAACTAATTCCTGTAGCCAGCCCGCCTGAATCGTTGATTTCGGTTGCGACCTCGTTGCAAAGCTCTTGATTACGACTCGAAACTACAACTTTCGCCCCATGCTCTGCCATGCGTTTAGCAATAGCCTTACCTATACCCTTCGTGGAACCAGTTACCAAAGCAACCTTTCCCGTCAGATCAAATAAACTCATATCCACCCCAGTCGTCGTAATTTTTTAATTAAAAGAAAATCTTTCTTAACCAGATTTCGCTCTATGCCATTCAAAGTGAAATGCAGATCGATGTTTAACTTCACTTAGGTCATCCATTCTCGACTGCCTTTTGAGATACTGGTACCGCCGTCAATAGGAATCACAACTCCGTTTGTGTATGAGCCCGCGCGAGATACAAGATATAGCAGTATGCCTACCATCTCCGGTTCTTGCCCAATTCGACCTAAGGGACAGTCATTTTCGATATCAGATCGATAGTGCTTGAGAACATAATCTGTCATTTTTGATTCAAAAAACCCCGGCGCTATTGCATTTACAGTAACTTTTCTAGAGGCAAGCTCAATCGCCATAGCCTTTGTCAAATGATGCAGCGCAGCCTTACTCGCCGAATACGCAAATGTAGGGACCCTTTGCACAATAGGAACGTGAATCCCGTCCATCGAACCAATGTTAATTATTCTCGCTGGATCCTTCTCATCTCCTCTCATCTTAAGAACGGACATAGCATCCCGTGTGAGAGAAAAAACAGCATTTAGGTTGATGCCAATGACTTTTTCGAAGCCCTCATCGGGATAATCCTCCAGTGGTGCGCCCCAGTTTGAGCCAGCGTTATTTACCAAAATGTCCAGACTTCCTAAACAGCTTGAAACAAAACTCAACAGATTCTTGCGCTGTATCGCATCCGTCACGTCACAAGTAAACGCAAAAACTTTTCCGTATGTTTCTAATTCTCTGATAGCTGTATCTATCTTTTGTTGGTTTCGCGATGCTATAACAACTTTCGCTCCATTTTGAAGTAATCCTTTAGCCATCATTAAGCCAAGACCGCTGGAGCCCCCTGTAACCAAGGCAGTTTTTCCTTTTATCGAGAAGAGATTCTCTACCCCTAAATTTTCTGACAATATTTGGTCCTCTTATAATTCGGCGATTTTCACTAGTTGTTTTCCAAAGTTTTTACCCTTCAGCATTCCCCTAAACAGAGATGGTGCTTGTGATATACCTTCCCCTACGCACTCTTTATACTTAACAACCCCTTGTTTGACCCATTCACCCAACTGCCTCGTCGCCTCTTCATATCTATCCTGCCATTCATAGACAACGAAAAAGCGATGCTCAGGAACATTGTCCAAAGATTTTAAAATATGAAACGGCGTCTCTGCTTTTGTGATGTCTTCGTCATTATAGTTAGAAATGTAACCGCAAATGGGTACTCTAGCGCCAGCATTAAGTAAAGGTGCAACCGCTTTAGTCACTGCACCTCCCACATTCTCAAAATAAATATCGATTCCGCTAGGGCATGAATCCTTAAGTCTTTCAGCAAACCCGGTGGCTTTATAGTCAATGCAATCATCAAAACCTAACTCATCTCTGACATAACCGCACTTTTTGTCTCCGCCAGCTATACCTACCGCACGGAGCCCATTTATTTTGGCTATTTGTCCAACAGCTGAACCAACAGCTCCGGAGGCGGCCGCTACCACCAAGGTCTCGCCTTTCTGAGGTTTTCCAACCTCTTTTAAACCAAAATAGGCTGTTCTGCCTGGCATTCCAACAACACCAAGATGGGCAGATAGTGTGCCATTCGATAGATCTATCTTCATCAAGCGCGGATCGTTGTCATCGCAAACAATGTAGGACTGCCATCCTTTATGGACCGCCACGTAGTCCCCAGGCGTGAAATGTCGAGACGAAGACTTTATTACAATGCCGACAGATTCACCTGTCATCACGTCCCCAATTTGCATCGGATCCGCATAAGATTTGACATCATTCATGCGACCTCGCATATACGGATCGAGTGACAACCACCCCACCTTAATAAGTAATTGGCTTTCGGTTAGTTCAGGTATATCAGTCTCTTCCATACAAAAACATTCATCATCGGGCTCACCAATGGGCCGCTTTGCAAATACTATCCGTTGATTCTTCAAAATTATCCCCTGACAAGTTTTACTAGGCCAATATGTTAGCGCATTACCGCCAGTGCAACCAACATACTCAATTAAACGGCGGATCATAAAAGTTGGGCGAACATTGGTATTTTATGGCATATTAAAACTCTCATTTACTTCACAGATCAGAAAGATCAAAGCAAAACTAATTAAAGGACATTCGAATTGAACTATTGGCGTCTAGAACTAGTAAAGCTCTTCCTCTTATTGGGTGCAGCTCTAGCTGCTGGTTTCTTTTTTGGAGAGGTCTTGTTTTTCTTGACACTGGCACTCGTCGTCAACATTGCTATGCACCTATATCAAATTAATCGCCTTGAAGCGTGGTTGACAAAACATAAGACTGAAAAATCCCTGCCAATTGAAGGATTAGGGAAGTTTTGGAGCTCATTGATAGAACCTATTTTGCAAGAAGATAAAAAATCTCTTACCTCGCCCGTAAGTTTAAGGGAAGAGACCCGAAATCCTTTGATCGTAAAAAAGAAAATCTCTGGGCAAGCCGAAATAGGAACACTCGTGATAAATGAGCATAACGATGTGGTGTGGTGTAATGAGGCAATTGAGGTGCTTCTAGAGTTTTCGTACGCCGAAATAAGCAGTAAAAACATAAATGGCATAATCAAAGACGACCAATTCTCTGAATATCTGCAAAGTAAAAATTACTATCGGCCATTGCGGAGTAAAGCACCCAATGATGATAAGAGAGTCTTTGAGTATCAAGTCATAGTTTTTGGGGAAGCAGAACGACTAGTCATTATACGAGATATTACTCAGTTAGACCGACTTGAATCGATGCGCAAAGATTTTGTCGGGAATTTATCTCACGAACTCCGCACTCCAATCACCGTAATTCAAGGCTACTCAGAAGCCATGCTTGATAATGTTGGTGACGTCGATAAAAAGTGGAAAAAACCGCTTAAGCAAATGCACCAGTCTGCGATTCGGATGAAAAACCTAATTAAGGATCTATTGTTGTTATCTTCGTTGGAAACAGAGACACCGACAGGACAGAGAGACAACGTCAATCTTGCATCTCTTTTATCGGAAATTACCGGAGATACACAGCAGGTTTTTTCAAAGAAGAAACACCAATACAAGGTAGAGTGCGAACCGGACATTTTTGTAACTGGTGATAGAGGCGAATTATATAGCGCTCTTTCCAATCTGTTGTCGAATGCTGCTAAATACACGCAGAAGGCAGGAAGCATTCAGATTGACGCTCTTGCCTCTGAAAATTACCTTGATGTCGAGATAAGCGATAATGGGATTGGCATTGACAGTAAACATATTCCTCGTCTTACCGAGCGCTTCTACCGAGTCAGTGAGAGCCGGACAACCGATACTGGCGGCACTGGCTTAGGCTTAGCGATTGTTAAGCATATATTAGCACGCCATGATGGAGAGCTCGAAATTCATAGCGTTATCGGCGCTGGGTCTCGTTTCGTTTGTAGATTACCTCTCTCACGGGTTACCAAGTTTAAAAGCTCGAGTGGGCAAGATTTTCAAGAGTCTCTTACTGATGCAAGTTCGGCTCAGAGCCGCGCTTCTCTATAGGTTAGTAACGAGGGAGTCTTTTCAGTTTACCAGTCCCCAGGCAAATTCTCTTAGCCCAAAAGATTTCTACAGAAATCAGAAGTTAGACTAATTCTTGGAATCTTAGGTCTCATTAAAATTATTACAGAAATATGACATTTTGAAGACATGTCAAAAATTGGTATTATCCAGAACGTTCAGTCTGATTACACAAATAACTACCCGACACCTATCGCCTGAACCATAATTTATGGTTTGCAGTCTCAAGGCCGCAAATTAGCCAGTATCAATAAACACTTTGAGCAGAATACGATGGACTCTGAACCCAACAACTTAAATAAAACTCTTTCGCCAAAGCTAAAGTTAGTGAAAGATCAGAATGCAACTTCTGATCACCCATATCAAAAATCACAAAGTCTCTCAAAAGCAAAAGATATCGATCTTGGAGACCCTCAGTATTACGAGAATAGGGAGTTATCTCATTTTAAGTTTAATCTCAGAGTTTTAAGTCAGGCAAAGAATCTCAGCCATCCCTTATTAGAAAGGCTAAGGTTTTTGTTAATATTTAGCTCTAACTTAGACGAGTTCTTTGAAATAAGAATATCTGGCTTGAAGAAACAATTAGAGACCGGCAGACAAAGACCTGGACCCGATGGGAAGTTTCCGGATCAAGTACTTAAAATAATTCATGAGCAAGTTCGAGAGGGTTTGGATGAACAGTACCGTATCCTTAACGATGACTTACTGCCTGAATTGGCGAGAGAGAGCCTTCATTTTTTGCAGAGGCATGAATGGTCGGAAAACCTAAAGCAGTGGACGAAGATTTATTTTACGGATGAAGTGTTGCCTGTCATTAGCCCTTTGGGACTAGACCCAGCTCATCCGTTTCCTCGCTTAGTGAACAAAAGTTTAAATTTCATCTTAACCCTCGAGGGTAAAGATGCCTTCGGCAGAGAAAGCGGTCTAGCCATAGTCCCGGCTCCAAGAGCACTTCCACGATTGATAAAAGTACCCAAAGATATAATGTCTGATGGCGACAACTTTATATTCCTATCTTCCATTATCCATGAGTATGTTGAAGAATTTTTCCCAGGCATGACGGTTAAAGGATGTCACCAATTTCGAGTCACAAGGAATTCCGACTTAGAGATGTCGAATGTTGAGGTAGAAGATGTCGCTAGCGCCCTTCAGGGAGAACTTCTCAGTCGAAGATTTGGAGCAGCAGCAAAACTTGAGGTTGACAAAGATTGTCCTGAGACGCTCACGAAATTCTTGCTTGATCGATTCAATCTTTCTGATGATGAATTATTCACCTTAGATGGGCCTGTCAACCTGCAGAGACTTACGGCCGTATTCGATATGGTAGAAAGGCCAGACTTGAGGTTCCCAAAATTTACTCCTGGTCTCCCAGAGCTTTTAGAAGAAGGAGAAGATATTTTTTCCTCAGTCGAGAAAGAAGATCAGCTTCTGCTTCATCCCTTTGAATCCTTCCTACCAATAATTGACTGGGTTAGACAAGCCGCGAAAGACCCAACTGTCTTATCGATAAAACAGACGTTGTATCGAACCAATGAGTCGTCTGAATTAGTCGAAGCGCTTGCGGAAGCGGCACGTAATGGGAAAGAAGTTACAGTCGTCATCGAGTTAAGAGCTAGGTTTGATGAAGAAGAGAATATAAATTTTGCTAGCGCATTACAGGAAGCTGGAGCTGTAGTTGTGTATGGTGTGATGGGTTACAAAACACATGCAAAAATGCTTTTGTTTGTTCGCCGTGTCGGCAACAAGCTGAAACGGTACGCCCATTTAGGCACCGGGAATTACCATCGCAAGAACTCATTACTGTACACGGATTACAGTTTGCTTACGGCTGATAAAACAGTTTGTGCCGATGTGCATAAGGTCTTTCAACAAATAACCGGGATGGGCAAAAAAATTCATCCCAAAGCGCTTATCCACGCACCGTTTAACTTACGAAAATCGATAATAAAGATGATTCAAGCTGAGAAGAAAGCTGCTGAAGAGGGTAAAGCGGCTCGAATATTTGCAAAGATGAACGCTCTAACAGATCCATCCGTAATCAACGCTCTATATGAAGCCTCATGTGCTGGGGTTAAAGTAGATTTGATTATACGAGGCACTTGTTGCCTAAAACCGGGTATCGAAGGTGTAAGTGAAAACATCCGCGTTATTTCAGTCGTGGGGAGATTTTTGGAACATTCTCGAGTTTACTTCTTTGAGAACAACCCAAGCCAAGTATTCTGCTCAAGTGCTGATTGGATGGAGCGTAATCTATCCAATCGAATTGAAGTCTGCTTCCCTATAATTAAGAAGAAATGGGCAAATCGCATAATTGAAGAAATGGAAGTCTACTTGTCAGACCACGTTCAATCTTGGGCTTTAACAAAAGAAGGCGTTTATGAAGAAAGAGTGTCTGATGAACAGGAGTCTCTTGGTGTGCAAGCTATTCTTCAAAAATCGTTAGGTCGTCTGTAATATTAATGTTTAGCGAAACTTACCTCTGGTAAATTACCGGACTGAAGAGTTTCTATTGTTTTCTTATTCTTCACAAGAAAGTCGAGCATGCCCTCTCTTAGAGCAGTCCCACTGAAATTCAACAATGATATATCGTAGGCGTGCATTAAGCCTGTCACAATACACCAGCCAGGTAACAAGAGGTCTCTCCTACGCTCCTTAAGGCCAGGAAGCTCTTCACCAGTGGTAACGAAATCCGCCATTTTATCTTTTAGTTGTTTTAGCGCCTCTAAGCTAATCTGCTTCTGCCCAAAGCCGTGCTCCTCACAAATACTGGCCAACATTTTCATCGTACCGGACGATGCATAAGCCTCATTCCAATCTGCCCGTCTTACAGCAGAAGCCACGTTTTCAAATAATCTACACGCTTCCTCAGCTCCCTTATCCATTTGTGATAGCAAATGCGCGCGGCTGAAACTAGGTACCTGAAAGAATCTATCTCTCCAGGCTACGCTTCCGACCGGTAAACTTTCTGTGATCAGTCTCTCATGACCTTTCCCTGCGATCACTTCAGTACTTCCTCCTCCTACATCAAGGATTAAGCGACGTGACTCACTTATAGGCAAAGCAGAGATCACACCTGCATAAACAAGTATTGCTTCCTGAACACCTGTAATAATGGCAATCTCAATACCTATTTTCTGTGCTGCTTTAATGAACTCAGAAGAATTTTGAGCGTTACGAAAAGTATTTGTACCAAGAGCCCAATAATTTTTTATTGGGTACTGCCTCATCAGCAACTTGAAGCGATGCAAGCATGCCATGCCTCTTTGATAGGCTTGCTGAGAAATATTACCAGTACTACCGACGTTTTCTCCTAGCTGAACTTTCTCACTAAGCCGTTCAACTATAGCGATGCGGCCCTTTCTCCACTCACCGATAAGAAGATGAAAGCTGTTAGAACCTAAGTCAATGCACGCATGCATTCAATTTTACCGCGCCGCGTAACGTTCCTATTGAATAAAGATAGCGGCTGTTTTTAATTGCTCATTAGACAATCCAGTATAATTTAGTCAACAATATTAAAGCTTGAGACAGGGCACTTAGATCATTGATTGCTGGTAATTTTCCAGGCCTACCTTGTTTATTAAGGACAGCTGAGTTTCTAACCAATCAACGTGGTCTTCTTCACTGTCTAGAATTGAAGACAGAAGATTTCTGCTGACAAAATCTTCTACGGATTCACAGTAAGCGATGCCCTCTTTGAGATTCGGGCAAGCGATGTGCTCAAGCCCTAAATCGCATTCTAAAATTTCCTTAGTATTTTCCCCAATTGATAATTTACCAAGGTCTTGCATATTCGGTAGTCCCTCAAGAAACAATATACGCTGAGTAAGCTGATCAGCATGCTTCATCTCATCAATCGATTCCTCATACTCCTTTTCTGCAAGCTTTAACAAACCCCAGTCCCCGAGCATGCGAGAATGAAGAAAGTATTGATTAATTGCCACCAGTTCGTTAGCTAACGCCTTGTTCAAATGCTGAATGACCTTTGAATCGCCTTTCATAAAGACCTCCAATATTTCGAAGATCAATATTGTCCTTTTTAGACGCATTTTGTCAATAAAAAAATATCTTAAACTATTGATTTATATAGCATTAATAATGATAAGCAATCTTATTTAGATTCAGGATTAGACACGCAATATGCCCCCTTAGTAACAGAGTGACGATTAGCTAAAAAATGTTAAATAAAATATTTAGGCAGCGCTAGAGAAGCTGGTGGTGTGGGTAAATTCTTCTACTATGCTTTTTGCGAGTTCACAGCACTTACCGCATTGACTGGAAACACCGGTCTTTTTTTGAATTTCATCAAAGCCGACACACCCTTCTCTGCAAATATCGCGAATTTCGCTATCTGTGACTTGTTTGCAAATACAAACGTACATAAACACCTCAACTGTGGGTTGATAAGATTAAATGCAAATGCGAATGATTGTCAACTAGATTAAGATCTGGTATATCTGTCGGATTATCAAGGCCTTATTCTTCTTGAAATTAAGTCATGCAGATGCACAACCCCAATTTTTATAGCTGCATCTTTTGTTAAAAATCACGAATTTTGAGAACATAGGTGCCTGCAAAGTTAATTCTCAAGCAAAAAGGAAAGAAAATGTCGATATTGATAATTAAAGACGCAACGAGCAAAGTAATTTTGCTAATCTTCTGCAGTCTTGTGAGTTTTTTCGCATTAGCCAATGGAGAGATAGGAGATCATGTAAATGATCTGCAAGGACATCTAAATCAATATGAGGAAGAAGTCGTATGGCTCCTCAAGGAAGTTACTAAACTTACCAATCACTATCAAAATAAAGGCACTGAAGCTGCTGTTACGGATGTTCTAATTGATAATTGGGAGTCTGTTGATTTTCATGCGGCGATAGAAACAAATTACATTCAGATTTATGCGTCGATCTGGCAAGGCATCTATGGTGTCAAGTCGAGTATTGATGAAGGAAAAGAAATTGCGATTGTTGAACAAGAGCAATCAAATCTTGAAAGAGCAATGTGGCAAGCGTTGGGAGCAGTGAAGCTTGCCGCCAAATACCAGCAAGAAGGTCTATTGGGGGGTCAACCAACGACGGATTATACTGCCCTAACTTCTTCAGAAACTCTTGAGGAAATCAAATCATCACTCGATCGCTCAGTTGCTAAGTTTGCAGAAAGATTGCCGGAAGAAGCCACTGATATAGTCCTTAATGCTTATCTTGAACTTTTTGAGGGACTTGAAGGAGACCTGATTACAAAGGATGCTACTTTGGTTGAAGATTTAGAAAAAGACTTTAACGTGACTCTACCCCAAGCGTTAAACTCAAGCTCTACCTTAAGCGAAGTTCAAACTGTAGTTGAATCAATGAAAGGTAAGCTGGATCGCTCTAAGGTCCTCCTTAGTGAAATTGACAGTGCTCGCAGGGACGTTTTTTAGAATGCAAAGAAGAAGTTTGAGTCAACTGCTCCTTGCCAGCGCTATTGCGCCCTGGCCAACATACCTAGCCGGGCAGACTCAAACTTCTGTTTCCGTAAACGATCTGCCTCCGTTAGAGGGAGAATTGACACTCTACCTTGGTCGCGGGGAGGGAGGTTTATATGAAAATGTTTTACAAGCAATTACTGACCGTAATCCAGAATTTGATTTGAATGTTCGTCGCGGACCAACGGCAGCATTAGCAAATGCCATTATTGCTGAATCAAAAGCAGGCATAAACCGAGCGGATTTGTTTTGGGCTGTTGACACCGGTGCAATTGGATTAATTGCAGCGCAAGGTCTCGCGCTTAACTTGCCGACTAATCTTACCAATCAATTAATGCCGGAATTCCGCTACGACAATTGGCTTCCAATCTCTGGGAGGGTAAGAACGATACCTTTCAATAGGCAGAGAATTTCGGGTGACCAGATTCCCACCGATATTATGAAATTACCAGATTCAAATTTCCAAATAGGCTGGGCCCCAGAGTATGCTTCTTTTCAATCCTTCATAACAGCGATGAGAATTATGGAGGGAACTGCGGCCACAAAAGAGTGGCTCACGAAGCTCAATCATAATTCAAAGAATTATGCGGGAGAATTGGGTGTTGTGATGGGTGTTGAACGAGGTGAAGTAGATCTTGGATTTGCAAACCATTACTATACTCTTAGATTGAAATCAGGAAAACCAGAAGCAAGAGTCGATTTAGCATTTACGAAAGGAGATGCGGGCTGTCTAATTAATGCCTCAGGCATATTGACCATGAAAGAAGATGAAACAACGATAAACTTTATGCGTTATCTTCTTACAAAAGAAGTTCAGTCTTATCTATCGACCGAAGCCTTTGAAATACCGTTAGTAGGAGGAATTGCATCCCCAGAAGGCCTTCAACCTATCGAAAATCTATCTCCTCCAGAGATAGATTTAACTCAATTAGCGGACTTGAGGCCGACACTTGACCTAATGCGTGAGCTGAGAATTTTGTGATAGCCTGGGAAAGGCATGACTCTGTAAGCTTAGTAATAACTGCTTTAGCCATATTGCCCCTAGCGGTTCTCGTTAATATAGCCTTAGAAGCTGAGCAAATAGTTTACACCGGGCACTATACTATATTTCTTAATACCTTTCTGGTCGCTATCTTCACGGCGTTTATTTCTGTTTGCATTGGCGTTCCGATCGCACTCGTTATGACGTTCATCGAAATTCCTTTCCGAAAGTTATGGTTAGTAATACTTCTAACGCCACTAGCAATCCCAAGTTATATCGGTTCTTTTGCCTTATACGCAGCCTTCGGGACTGGAGGAGAGTTAGATTCCTATCTTCCTTTTACGCCACCTTCCATCGAAGGCATGGCGGGTACGGTTTTAGTACTATCACTCTACACTTATCCCTTTGTAGTCCTTACAACAAGAGCTTCTCTTATAAGAATAGACCAAAACCAGCTGCATGCCTCTCGAACATTAGGGCATGGCCTAATAATTAGCTTATGGAAAGTCGTTATCCCTCGCATCAAGAACGGTATCGCAGGAGGAGCATTACTGGCTGGACTTTACGCGATTTCAGATTTTGGAACTCCAGCTATCCTCGGCGTGAACACGTATACCCGTGCAATTTATGTAGAATATAACTCTTTCGGACTTTCTCAAGCAGCTGGGCTTTCCCTTCAATTAATAGTGCTAGTAGGAATATTGCTTCTCTTTGAAGCTCAAGCTAAAGTCCCTCGAACCCCTCCCGGCAAGATGATTTTGATCAAACCCTCGACTATGCAGAAAATTGGCTTTCTTTCATTAACACTTCCAGTTATTTTACTGTCCATAATACTGCCCATTTTTATTTTTTCATTGTGGTTGATGAGGGAAGGTATAGCAGGCTTTGAATTTTTCAACGTTATAAATGCTGTTTCTGTCTCATTCGTAGCTGCAATAATTTCTGTTTTATTAGCTCTACCGATCGCGTTTTCTGCTTTAAGCGGGAAGGCGGGGAAATTCATGGAGAGAGTCACATATTTGGGTTTTGGTATACCCGGTATAGTAATGGGCACAGCCCTTGTTTACGTAGGTCTGCAATTGCCTGTTTTTTATCAAACATTTACATTGCTGATTTTTGCGTATGTACTAAGGTTTATTCCTCTGGGTATAACTTCTGTTAGAAATTCTTTGGAAAGCATGGATAACAGCCTGGCTAGCGCAGCAAGAACTCTGGGAGCTGGCTCAACGGAAGTTTTCAGACGTGTTACCCTTCCGCAAGTATCTAAAGGTATCACTGCAGGAGCTGCATTAGTCTTTCTCGAAACGATGAGAGAATTACCAGCCACTCTACTCCTGGGTCCAACCGGCTTTGATACTCTCGCCACCTACCTCTGGCGTGTTTACGAAGCCGGCTATTTTGGGAGGGCCGCTATTCCTGGCCTCCTTCTGATCTTAGCCTCTATAATTGTTCTTCTTATAATGCTGTCCACGGAAGACATAGTTGAAGATAACAACTAACAGGAATAAATAGTTATGTTAGAAGTTTCAAATCTTAGCGTAAATTATGGCGATAAGAGGGTAGTCAGCGATTTGAGCTTTACTCTCAAGAGCGATGAGATTATCACATTGGTTGGACCTACCGGATCTGGCAAAACAACTATTCTTTCCGCTTTAGCCGGTCTTTTATCGATATCAAATGGAAAAATAGCTACCCCTAATTGGAGTTCTGATGGCGATAATCATGTCCCAACAGACAAACGCAACATTGGAATGGTTTTCCAAGATTTTGCTCTTTTTCCACATTTGACCGTAGAGCAAAATATTGGTTTTAAAATCAAAGGTAATGAAAAAATCGACTATTGGCTAGCATTGCTTAAACTTAATGATGTCAGGAACAAGAAACCTGCAGAGTTGTCTGGAGGTCAGAAGCAACGCGTAGCTCTTGCTCGAACTTTAGCTCATGAACCAATTTACGTTCTTCTAGACGAACCCCTTTCAAACCTTGACGCCTCATTAAAGGATAGCTTGCGATGGGAAATCAGGGAGGCATTAAAAGCAAATCAAGTTTCAGCTGTCTGGGTAACACACGACCAACAAGAGGCTATGTCAGTAGGGGATAGAATTGGTATTCTTAATTATGGGAAATTAGTTCAACTTGATAATCCGGAAGCTTGCTACCTCTATCCTATTGATAGATTTGTAGCTAGCTTTATTGGCGAAGCGAGTTTTCTACCTACGGAAATAGATGGCATGATCGCCAAAACTGAAATAGGTAATGTCGACGCAAAACCCATAGAACATAATAGAGAGAAAAATAGCATTCTTATCCGACCCTGGGACTGCAATCTTGAAGTCGCAAGCGATAACAACGCGATAGTAGAATGGATTCGTTATGAAGGCGCTAGTAAAGCCGCTAGTATTTTATTAAGTTCAGGGAATAGAGTACTCATTAGAATTCAAAGTAGTTGCAACTTATCGTCGGGTGATGCAGTAAAAATAAGTTTGGATGAGACAAGAAGCTACACAATTTTTTCATCCTAAAGGGATTCAGTTAACCAATATAAAGCTAGTGCTCCATAAAAAACAACTTATAAGAGATGTAAACTTTAAGAAATTATCAGGTACGGCATCCATAACAGGGCTGAATTAATTGTTAATACAAAGTGAAAAGCTTTATCAAAATTTCAAATTGCTTCTTTGCGCCATACTCTCGCTAACAATTGTAAAAATATTTCTTTCTCTGCAATTAGACTTATATAGTGATGAAGTCTTCTATTGGCAAGCGTCACTATTCCCAGCGATCGCATATAGCGATCTACCTTTCATGACTGCTCTTCTTGCAGGAATTGGCTCCTCACTTAATCCAGGAGAGCCACTTTTCGTAAGGATAGTATTTATTTTACTGAGTGCGAGCATCCCGCTTCTTGTGTACTGGTTAGCAAGTCCAATTACAAGTAAACAGCAAGCTATAGAGTCTGCCTTTCTCTCACTTTGTTTACCTTTGCTTGGTTTTCTTGGTCTACTCGCAGTTCCGGATGTTCCCTTGATATTTTTTGGAATTTTATCAATTGGTTTTTTCGAGAGAGCAGTTCGAACAAATTTAATTAGATTCTGGCTAGCCACGAGTATTTTTGTTGCTCTAGGACTAAGTACGCACTACAGATTTTTCTTATATCCAGTTTCTGCAATTTTATTCCTCTCCTTTTTCAAACCTGCTCAAAGACAGTGGAGAAACCCGAGATTGTGGCTTTGTATGATAGCGGCTGGCGTGGGTCTAGTACCGATATTATGGTTCAACTTTTATAATGATTTTGAAAGTGCAGCGTTTTACTTCGTAGACCGCCATCCTTGGAAGTTTGATAGCTCCGGATTGCTTCATGTATTCGAACAAGCGGTGGTAAGCACGCCACCCATGTATTTGCTATTTCTGACAACCGTATATTTAATGATAGAAAAAACAAGAGCGCTTTTTTCTCCAGCAGCACTATTACTAAGTTTTTCATTAACCAATCTCATTATCTATTCGGTCTTAGCACCATGGTCGGATTCCAACAGTACGACCATACATTGGCCACTATCAGGTTACGTACCCTTGCTAGTATTTCTGCCCGAAAGTTTGCGGTTTATTTACAATTGGGTCGAAAATAAAACGAATAATAGTGCCGCCAAAATTCTGGTAAGCATAATCCCAGCTATAGGTCTTTGTGGAACATTTGCTGCCCTAATAGGTATTGGTTCGCAAGCTTTCCAAACTCCCCTTCAGAAGGTACTCGGCGGCGAAATCTTATCGACAAAAATGGCGGGGTGGAAGCAGTTTACTGAGCACACTCGTCGGATAATTAGCGATACAAGTTTGGATGCTCGCCCCATAATAGTCACAGACAACTACTACACAGGAGCACAACTCGAGTTTGCCGGAGTGCAAGCCGAAGTGTATACACTAGACAAATCCAAAGCCGTGCGAGACGGTCGTATACGACAGTACCGTATTTGGAATAAGCACGAAGACGGCTTAATTCAACATGTTCACAAACCCACTTTGTTTATCACAGAGGACAGCACTCTCACCACACTGGAGAAACATGAAATTGTCCAAGAAATGTGCCAGTACAGCGATGAATTGACATTCGAAAATGAGCTCAATTTGTTTAATAGAGCTAAAACATATAGCTACTACTCTACAAGCACTCTTTTGAACCCAGAAAAATCAACACGGACAGAAAGTTCGCCTTGCCCCTTCCCTCCGAGAGCTTGGATAGATTCACCTAAAGCAGAAGCAAAGTTATCAGGGAAATCTACTATCGGTGGTTGGGCATACAACGAGGACTTAGGCATTAAATCTGTCCATGTAATGCTCAATGAACAGTTTATAGCCGAAGCAACTTATGGGATTGAAAGAAACGACGTCGTCACGATTATGAATGTTCAAAATGACCCAAAAATTCCGAACCTTGGATTTAAAGCAGAAATAGACACTACAGATCTTGAAAATGGAAATTATTGGCTGGAACTTGTACTAATCAATGGTCAAGGGAATACTTCGCTGTACGGGAAAAGATCGATAACGATTAATAATCCTTGAGTTATAGTGGTCTTAGAACTTCGACTGCAATCCCCCACTCATCATTGTCTTTAAAGCGCCATTGACGCAAATATCCCGCCCTGAAGCCAACTTCATTTGGAGAGTTATCCGTCTGCATAACACCGTAGGTGTAACCCATTTCTTTTGAACTAGACAGGAATCCTCCCATATGAGTGAGATTTATAGGGTTAGAAGTACTAATTTCATTATCTAAATAAGCGCCATATACGGAGCTAGCTTCTGTTCCTATAGCAGGAGCCATACCAGGCAAATAAACTCTAGTACTTTCCAAGCCATAGCGAAGAAGTGCTCGCTGCCCTCCCCTGAAATTAATCGACAGGCCAAACAAATTATCAGCGTCAACTAAACTTTGCATGTCATTATTCTCTAATGAATCCGTGTTTTGCTCCGCTGTCTCATCAAGCACAGGTCGAGTATCGTCAAAATTGGGTTCCACATTAAGACGGAGAAAGCCGGGTATACCTGCGGCAATGTCCGCCATTAATTCCCATTCACCTTCGCTCCTCTTCCAAATAGAAACCAAGTGCCCAAAAAAATATTGGTCAGACTCTCTGGTTCTATCGACTATCTCATAGGGCCCAGCTGTCAGTCCGAGATCTCCATCACGAGAAACATCAATATAGTGTGACTCCCAGGTCAATTCATCTGCCCTATAGTTAGCTGAGAGGTATTCTTCCAGGGCGTCAACTGGCCCTCTGCTGTCGCGAAACACTATTGAGTCTTGACCCAAAAATTCCCTAAAGGCCTCAGTGCGGCCAATTTCGCCAGACCTATCAGCATAGGTCTGATCAGCAGATGCTAGCTCCAGCCAGTGTTGGTATTGAGATCTTTCTTGCGCGTTTGTGCTAAACACAATCAGCCAAGTTAAACATGCGGATACCCTAATCATGTTTCTCATAAAGAATGCCTATATTGTTAGATCACCATAAAGATAGCTTGTCGAAGCTACCTCAAAAACTATAGGTACTTTGGATCTTTGATTGTAACGTATGGGGCATATTAACATGAGAATACGGATATCAAAGCGTAACTTGGTATGGATGAGTACTCATAAACAATGCAAAAATCCCTGTTGTATACAAAATTCGAGCCCGTATAATCGGCCTTTGGAAAATATATCCGGCATAAAGATGAACGACATTTGGAACAAACTAAGTAAAGAAGCAGAGGAGGTTGTTAGGGAAGAAAAACTTCTTCAGGATTACCTTTCTGAGTGCGTTTTAATGCATGAATCGTTCGAGTCTGCACTCAGCTTCATTTTAGCAAATAAAGTTTCTGATGATGTCATGTCTACGGATGCACTTAGAGCTCTATTTTTAGATGTTTTTCGCTCATCACCCCTTATTGTTGGGAGTGCAGTCGAAGACATAAAGGCCGCGTACGATAGAGATCCAGCAGTCTGTACCTATTTATCTGTAATTTTGTATTTAAAAGGATACCAAGCTATCCAAGTCCATCGTCTAGCTAATTTTTTATGGCACAATCATCGTAAAGAATTAGCTTTGTTTATCCAAAGTCGAAATTCAGAAGTATTTTCGGTTGATATTCACCCTGCCTGTGAGATGGGAAGTGGAATTATGTTCGATCATGCCACAGGAATTGTCATAGGAGAGACAACAATAATAGAGGATAATGTTTCTATCCTCCAACAGGTTACCCTTGGCGGTACCGGCAATGAACAGGGTGATCGACACCCAAAAATTCGCTCGGGAGTGCTGATTTCAGCTGGAGCCAAAGTGCTTGGGAACATAGAAATAGGTGAAGGTGCAAAAATTGGCGCTGGTAGCGTGGTCTTGAATAATGTTCCCTCACATACCACTGTTGTAGGCGTCCCTGCTAGAAATGTTGGCACGCCCACATCCGATGCGCCAGCGGAAACTATGCAGCAAAATGTTTTTGAAGACGAGACCTAGAAAGTATTACTATCATGCTTCACTGAAAGTTTTTCCTCAACTTTGCTCGGGTAGAATAAAGCAACCTTGAGAGTCTTACTGAAAGAGTAAACGAGAGCAACGCTTTCTTCTTGTATAATTCAGTTATCCTGCAGCAAATTGTATCAATACACCCGCGGCTATTGTTGATCCAATAACACCCGCAACATTAGGCCCCATCGCATGCATTATTAGAAAGTTATTCGGATCTGACTCGATACCAACTTTATTTGCAACCCTGGCTGCCATGGGCACTGCTGAGACACCCGCTGCGCCAATCAATGGATTAATTTTATTTTTAGAAAATAGATTCATGAATTTTGCCATTAGCACGCCAGTCATCGTTCCTATTCCAAAAGCTATGATTCCTAAAGCTAAAATACCAAGCGTCTCCCCAACCAAAAATTCTGATGCAATCAACTTTGATCCAACTGATAAGCCAAGAAAAATGGTAGCAATGTTAATTAAGGCGTTTTGCGCTGTATCCGACAACCGCGCTACGACCCTGCATTCTTTCATCAAATTTCCAAAACAAAACATGCCAAGTAAAGGCGCGGCACCCGGTACTATCAAAGCAACAAGCAAAAGCAACACAAGGGGAAAAAGAACTTTCTCTGTTTGAGGCACCTCCCGCAAAACTTGCATCCGAATTCTTCGTTCGTATCGCGAAGTTAAAGCCCTCATAATCGGAGGCTGAATCAGCGGCACAAGAGCCATGTATGAGTAAGCTGCGACAGCTATCGCTCCGAGTAACTCCGGGGCCAAAACGCTAGAAACATATATCGCGGTTGGACCATCGGCACCCCCAATAATTCCTATTGCAGCTGCTTGCGCTAGACTAAAATCGAATAAACCTATTTCATTCATAGCAATTGCACCAAGTAACGTCGAAAAAATACCAAACTGCGCTGCAGCACCCAACAGCATTGTTTTCGGGTTTGCCAATAACGGACCGAAATCCGTCATTGCCCCAATCCCCATAAAAACCAGCAAGGGAAAGATACCTGTATCTAGACCCATCGATGAAAATTGCGCCAGCACTCCATTACCGACTGCGATATCAACTCCAGGTATATTTGACAGGATCCCGCCAAACCCAATTGGAATTAAAAGTAACGGTTCAAATTGCTTGATGATCGCAAGGTAGAGAAGAAGTAATCCAATAAGGATCATTATGAGCTGATCTAAACTAAGCTGGTACATCCCAGTACTTTGCCAGAAGTTCCAAAGCTGATTCATTCAATTATCCGCTTAGTTTAAAGTTAACAGAACATCCCCGACTTTTACCGCATCCCCAGATTCCACCTTAATTTCGGACACTGTTCCAGACTCACTAGCTCTGATCTCGGTTTCCATTTTCATTGCCTCTAGAACCAGCACTGTATCGCCTTCATTTACTAATTGGCCAACAGTAGCATTTATAGTAAATACATTCCCTGCAAGTGGGGCCACTACTTCCCCAGCAAGAGATTTTCGTTTTCCATCGTCAGTTGTCTGATTTAACGCTTTTGTATCTGAAATTACTCCACCTTCACTTACTCTGACTACGTAAGTTTTATTCTCAACCTCGACCGTGAAAACTCCAGAATCGGAGTGCGCAATTTCAGTTTTCGGAGCATTCTTATTTAAGGTGGGAGCGGGCTCAAAAGCGGAGGGGTTATTCCTATTCTTTATGAACTTCCAGCCAACTTGTGGAAACAATGCGTAAATCAAAGTATCTTCAATTTCATTCTTAAGGGTTACGCCCTCTTTTTTAGCCATCGTCAATAATTCGTTTTTTTGAGTCTCAAATTCTGGTTGCAAAAGGTCGGCTGGTCGGCACTCAATCGGCGCGGCACCTGCGAGAACTTTCTCCTGCAATTGTGAGTCCACCGGCGCAGGAGTTGCCCCGTATTCTCCTTTTAGAACACCTTCTGTCTCCCTGGTTATGCTCTTATATCTTTCACCAGATAGAATGTTTAACACTGCTTGAGTACCAACAATTTGAGAGGTAGGGGTAACTAAAGGGATAAACCCTAAGTCTTTTCTAACTTCTGGTATTTCCTCCAACACTTCGTCAAGTCGTTCGCTAGCATTTTGCTCTCGCAGTTGGTTCTCCAAATTAGTCAACATTCCGCCTGGTACCTGAGCAACCAGTATCCGCGAGTCCACGCCCTTAAGTTTACCTTCAAATTCTGAGTACTTCTCTCGTACTCCTCTAAAATAACTTGCAATCTCTTCCAATAATTTAATATTCAGCCCTGTACTTCTATCAGTATCATCAAGGATGGAAACGAAGGTCTCAGTAGCTGAATGACCATAGGTCATACTCATCGATGATATAGCCGTGTCTAAATTATCGATTCCAGCTTCAATCGCTTTTAAATAAGTGGCAGTAGAAAGGCCTGTTGTTGCGTGGCATTGCATGTGAATAGGAAGCTCTACTGTTTCTTTTAGTTTTGAAATTAATTCGAATGCTACATAAGGCCTCAACAATCCAGCCATGTCTTTTATGCATAGAGAATCAGCACCCATTTCCTCTATTGCCTTTGCCATATCTAGCCAACTATCTATCGTATATACAGGACTAATCGTGTATGACATGGTTCCTTGAGCATGTTTTCCAGATTGCTGAACAGCTTTGATCGCTGTTTCCATATTCCTCATATCATTCATGGCATCAAAAACGCGAAAAACATCCACTCCGCTCACCGCAGCCCTTTCAACAAATTTAAAAACCAAGTCATCTGCATAGTGGCGGTAACCAAGAATGTTTTGACCCCGAAGAAGCATTTGTTGAGGGGTTTTAGGCATGGCCTTTTTAAACTTACGAATGCGCTCCCAGGGATCTTCTCCGAGGTATCTTATACATGCATCAAAGGTCGCACCACCCCACGATTCAATAGACCAGAAGCCAACCTCGTCAAGTTTTTCGGCTATTGGGAGCATGTCTTCCGTTCGCATACGGGTAGCCAAAAGCGATTGGTGAGCATCCCTTAGAATGACATCTGTAAGACCTAGTGGATTTTTATTAGTACCCATATCTCGCCTGTGAATCCACTAGTTTTTGGGTAGTGGCTCATTAATTTAAGAATGCTTTCTCGATAAGTAATGCGCAATAGCTGCAGCGATAACCGCAATTGGTGGACGATTATCCGATAGTTGTTCTCTATTTACAAAAGATGTGCCATTTCCCGAATCTATTCGAGAAACTAAGAATGACATTAGCCGAGTCGCAAGAATCAAAAGTGTCAAGAATGAAAACACAGTCACCATTCCAAATAGAGCTAGTCCTACGCCTTGATTCAACAAATTTTCCAAAACATCGTCCTTTCTTATATTTTTACATATCAACAATAGCTTTAGTCTGCAACTAAAACCGAAATTAAGCAAAACTAGTTAACGTCGCTAAACAAAGAACTATTCTTTCAACCTCGAGAACATTTTATATTCAAGCATGACCTCAGAATCTTTAGGTACGCCCTCTATTAGTTTCGGCCGAAATGAAAGGTCCTGAATACGACTGTTAAATTTTTCAAACTGAGCCAAACTCTGATTGTCTATCTCGAGAATTTCAGCATCGAATGCTTTTGAAAAAGGCTTCACTTCAAAATCTTGGGAATCAGCGTCTTCAGAATTTACACCAGGCAGCTCAAATGTAAACAATGCTCGATTTGATAAAATATCTTCCGACATTGCGAACTCAGCTGGCTGTCCTAAGCTTGGAAACCCCGCTCCAGATTCCAGAAAGATCAACGAATAATAGGAATTTTTACTATCTTCTCTACTAGTGACACTATCCGTATTATCTTCCTCAATTACTCCTGACATAGAATCATAGAAATCACTTACAGGAATTATCCTTGGACTTCTAAATACGGCTCTTACCAGATTCGGCGAAATGTCTTCTAATTTTTTAAAAGAGTTTCTATAAGATTTTAGTGCCTCAGCATGGAGCCCAAACATGACTTGCCAGTCAGCGGTATACAACGAAACCATTGCTAAAGCCTCAATATTTGAATTATCGGAGTCTACATAGATGGCAGCGAGTTGGTTCAAAAGCCTCCGTCCCATATAGTAGAAATATTTGCGAGTGTCTGATCTAGAGCGAACTAGATTTGATCCTGGGTAGATCTCACGCAATTGATAGCCCAGCGAACCCCCATGGTTTACTGCAACAAGCTGCAAATAGTATTTTTTTAATAGATTATAAATGATTGGAACAAGCCGTTTGTCGCTACTGGTATGAATTTTTTCAGCTACTGCTAGAGCTGCCCAATTTAAGGTCATAGCCCGACGGAAATGGTAGCTCTGATGAATTATGAAATCCTCATTAACACCTCTGAGGTGCATGTCAGAAAGGTGCAGTAGATCTTCAATTAAGTTGGGCGCGACAATTGAACTCTTCTGCAAATAGAACCAGTAGATGTGCTCCATCTGCTCTCTGGCGTTTTCCCAATCTAAGGAAGCTGCAAAATTTTCTATCTTTTGCCTTAAAAAGGGAATCTGCTCACGAGTGTATAAACCTCGATCTCGCCTAATTATGAGCGTAGCTCTATCTAGCGCACGATAAGCATCGTCATAGCGTCCATGCTCCGAATAAAGACCAGCAAGTTCAGCTAAAGGCTCTGCAAGAGCAAAGCTATTTTGCCCATACTCTAGCTCTAGTTCCTCTACTCTGGATATAGCAGTGTCTAAATCACCGTATTTTTGTAGAAGAGTAGGTTGCGCAAAAACAGACAAACTTGTCAGTATAACGACCGAATTCAATAAAATTCTGCAAACGTTCACAGTGACTATTTTCCCATGATTGTAAAAAAGTCGAACTAACCAGCTCCGAGGACTGATCCGCAAAAATACCTGTGGCCCAATGGCGCCGGAGGCATATATTCTATTTCCGTGAAATACATTAAAACCTTGATTATACTCTCTCCTGAGACTTGTAAAATAAACTTAATCTATAGGAGTATAATGTGAAAAACATTCTAAAATCACTGCTAATCCCCATTATTTCACTCATTGTGGGCCTTGGTGCCGGCATCTTTTTTTCAACTTCTGCACAAGATCAAAAAGTTTTCGAGCTACGAACCTATCAGGCCACGCCCGGCAACCTTAGCAACTTGCATGCCCGTTTTCGTGATCACACTATAAAGATTTTCCGAAAACACGGCATGGAAATTGTTGGTTTTTGGTCCCCAACCAGCGAGGAAGAGAAAGATGACTTTTTAGTATACTTACTTGCCCATGACAGCCAAGAAGCGGCTGACGCTTCATGGCAGGCCTTTGGTTCAGATCCTGAATGGCAGCGAGTTGCAGAGGAATCCAATAGGAATGGTCAAATTTTAGGCGGTGTAGAGCGAAAATATATGATTCCAACCGACTATTCGCCAATGAAATAAAACTAAGTGCTATAACTGCTGGGTAGATAAACCCCGGCAGTTATAGAGAACACATCCAACTATCCATAAGCGAGAATTAGTAGTTCTTTCACTGATTCTATTTGAGTAGCCCAATAAATTGCCGAGAAAATAATTATTGTAGAGGCTGCCAAAAACGCAGAATTTTGGGAATCTTTTAATTCTGCATTTTCAGTCTGTTCTTTGTAATCTGTTTTTATATCTCCTGACATATCAATTCCTCTCCATGCTCATTTGGTTCTTCACTAGCCGCTAAACCCTATCCAACGTCCCGTCGCAGCAACCATAAACCATACTAGAATTGAAGATAGGGCCGTCATTTTTACTATCATCGGGTTAATATTTTCTAAATCAAATCTGAACAATGGTTTCCTGACATAAAAGTGGAATAAAATACCAACCCCGAGTGCCAGCATTTTGTACCAGAAGACAGGCAAGTAATAAACTTTTAATGCTACCCCACAGGCCATGAAAACTCCGGTCGAAATCAAAATAACTAGTGCCCAGACCAACAATGTATGACAGCGGTCTACAACAACCTTAGCCGATACATCCGTGAGCAGGAACCCGAGCACTCGACCTTCTGCTGCGAGAACTGTTCCCCCCAACAATGCGAGACTCAATAAGTGTATGGTTTGCACGAAAGCGAAGGCTGCTCCCCAGGTTTTCCCGATTACTCCAAACCAGGTAGTTTCCATCCATTCAAAGAAAGGAAATAACCAAACATAAACATCAGGCATGAGCGTAAAATAGAAAATCAGAGTTATACAAACAACCGCAGCGGTTAGAATAGCTCTTGTATGAGGACCTAACATTGATGTGGGCATTGCAAAAATTCCTGTTTGCTTAAAAAAGATAAAATCAAAAACGAGTTTGTCCATCAATACAACCTGCTAGAAATTCTATAAAAGCAGGTTGATCTCTGATGCAATCTAACCAATCATACGCAATAAACCTTCCACATATGACAACAATCGACCAAAAGACAAGTGAAAGCCATGCCCCAAGCCTTATCCGATCAGGCGCCCTAACGTCATCATTCCATGTTGATACGGAATCATTCATTTTTTTATGAAAAAGATAAGCGTTAATCGCGCAAGCAACAAGTAAAACTATCTTGATACGGAACCAGACACTTTGTGAGCTGCGAACGGGTACGGCATAAAACAACAGGATGCCGGTAACGAACATTACAGTGAAACCAATTAGCATAGGGACATTTAGCCGTTCTGCAATCTTAGAGGCTGGCACGTCAGGAAAGGCATAGCCAAGCATCCTTAGGTCAATTAAAAACAACATACCCAAACTAACCATTAGAGTAAGAACGTGGGTTGATTCAACCCAGTTATACATGTAGTAAGATTCGTGCAACATAGCGCTATAAGTTGTGTCGTCTAGCCATATTGCAAAGTTATAGATAAGTTCGTTCACTAAAACCTCCAACGATCAGAGAACTCTCAGTCAACCTCAATGTTTTTTATAGAGAGGCCTGCACTGAGTACAAAAAAATACCGTAGCGGGTTCTAAGAATAACCAAGCTACATACTAAAATCTAGCTAACCAATGTGGCTGTTTGTAACGTTATTATAAGACACATTACCTACCGATGTTGCTTCCTGTACTCGGACGGAGTGACTCCTTTGATTTTCCGAAATGCATTATTGAATGGGGTTATGGATTGATAGCCAACAGTGAGTGCTATAGTTAATACCGGTATAGCTGAATTCTCACTATCAATAAGCAAACTACTGGCATCCTCGACACGGTAATCGTGCAACATTGCATTGAAATTTCGAAATCCAAGTTGCCTGTGGATAAACGCCCGTAATCGGTACTCGGGTATATTAAGCGTTTTCGCTAAGGTCGAAATTGTTAAACCTGCTTCTCTATACAGTTGTCCCTTCTTAAAAATGCTGTCAAAGCTAGCTTTATCGAAGTTAGGAGAAGCTCCCACCAATTCAGCGGAAGGTTCGGTTACCTTCCGAATAACATTGCTAAGCGACACAAAATCAAAGCGAAGAGCAGCCACAAGCATACCCAATGTAAACAGTGCTATGGAATACACGATCACGGCTTGTCCAGTTGCGTTGCTTTCAGACCCACCAACTAGAAGGAAATTTTCTATAAATACTACAGTAAAAATCAGTGAACCCTGAAGACTAATGATAAACCACCGCAGAATCCTTCGGTCGGCCACCAAGTCTGCCCTCCAGCCTTTCACAGTCCAGTAGATCGCAAACGCAACAAAAGCTAACTGAAAGACGTCCATGGCAACCACGGACCAATCGAATAAATTTGACACCGTAAACGGGTCATCAATACGAAGCATAGAGTCCGCGATAAAGTCAAAAAATACCTGAAGACAGAAGGCCACACCTAAAGGTATAGGGAATCTTTCTCCTTCTTGAAAAATTAGAAAGCAGTAAATCATAAATAGTCCAGATATAGCGCTAACCCCAAAATTAATAACGGGCTGCCAAGATGATAAATCTAATCTGAATTGCGGATCGATGTGGGTAGCACCCATACCACTGAGCAGATAAAAAACAACAAAAACGGAAATAGATGCAAAAATTTTAGAGCTAGCCGATTTTGGATCTGTCTTTAAATAACCGGTAGCAAGAAGCAATACCGAAAAAATTGAGACTACCTGAGCCGCAAAAAGCAATAATGGACTAATCACCTTCGTTACCTTTCCTCTAAAGCAAAGCCCGCAAAAGCGAAGCTTTAAGATGTTGCGAGTTGCGTAATAAGGATAAAACGGTAAAAAGGGATATTACACAATATAACGCCGAATATATTATACCTGTTCTTCAAAAAATTATTCATTCTGTAGCGGCAGGACGACGGCGAGATAAGCTAGACTCCTATACCATCCTTAAATGACAGCTATTCTGAGAATTTAAGCATTCTAGGGGTTCTTTGGGAATATCGATAATTAATGTTATAAATAGCACTTAAAGAAAAAGATAGGCAGTCATGCGCAACACTTTAATGTCAGCTAAGTTAATCTAATTTGATCGTGATCGATACAGACTATTCTTATTCCATGATTTTTAGGTTTCAATTCAAGATTATGATAGAGAATGTTCAACATGGCGCTAAGAATTATTTATAAGCATGGACGATAAGAAACTTATTAGGTGTTGACTACTAAACAGAGGACTAATTCTTGGTTTAAACATGTGGAAATTAAGAAAAAACCGGTTACAACGCATTGCTGAGTTACTTACCTTTTGGCTAACTGTGGTGGCTCTATCTGCGGATGCCGAGCCCACTTCCAGTCTACCCGACTGGTTATCACTAAGTTTTGAGCAACAGAGTAGGATGCAACACTTAGATGAGCAGTTTCGCGCAGGTGTTAGTGGCAGCGATCAGGGCTTTGAGTGGCGCAACTTACTTAAAGCTGAAGTAATTAACGAGAAATTTTCAATCACAACAGAGTTTGCTGATATGCGCACCTATCTGGCGGACGATGACACGCCCTTAGATAGCCTTATAAACAACCCGCTAGATATCCTTCAAGCTAATTTGACAGTACCATTTTCTGGGATATTTAAAGAGGCGAGCCGCGGATTTGTCCGAATAGGTCGTTTCACCATGGATCAAGGAAGCCGACGCTTCGTAGCGAGAAATCGTTTTCGTAACACTATTAACTCTTTCGCCGGAATACAGGCTAGACTGGAGAGTGAGAGATCATCGCTGGAACTATTTTACACTCGACCCACGAAGCGGCGTGTCTCTGGTGATTGGATCGACAACGACCCTCGCCTTGACAAACAATCTGAAGATTTGTTCTGGGGGGCTTATTTGACAACCCAACTGACCGAAGGAGAAGACTCATCACAGTTATATTTGCTGGGAGCAGACGAGAAGCGAGATCGGCCGGCAAATCAGCGTTTCGAGGTGCTTACAGCCGGTGCTCGCCTATTTCGAAACCCGGCGCCAGAAGCTTGGCACTACGATCTTGAATCCGTATATCAGTTTGGTGATGCCCCTGCGTTAGATGCACTGTCACAGCAAATTGATCACAAAGCAAAATACTTACATTTATCTTTTGGATATACCATGGGTATCAGCTGGCAGCCACGTTTAAGTTTTTTATATCACTATGGGAGTGGAGACAAAGACCCCCTAGACAATGAATCTAATGAGCTCGACCATATGTTTGGCGTCCCACGACCGGATTTCGGACCCACTGGACTTTTTCGGGCATTCCAGCGAGTCAACACAAGTTCTCCCGGAGTCATGTTAAATCTTCAACCTAAATCAAATATCGATGCTTATGTGAGATGGCAGCGTCCGTCTCTCGCCGAAAGTGCGCAGGGATGGCGCACGACTCGCTATCGACATCCAGGAAATCTGGGCGAGGATCATTTAGGGAATCAATTAGAAACCCGAGTTCGTTGGCACATCATGCCAAACCGGCTTACTATCGATAGCGGTTACGTTTGGATCGATGCTGGGCCCTATATGGACGCAGTGAATAAAGGTGATAGTCACTACTTCTACTTACAGACCATTCTTCGGCTTTGAGCCTATGCAAACGCGAAACCTTAATCCTCCTCAACCACCTCGCGAGAACTATCCTCTGATGGTTGAGAGCACCTCAAAAGATAGACCGGCATTCGTTGTCAAGCGATTAATATAATCATCACCAAAAACAGTAGCTGGAGTCCAAAAACCGCCGGGTACCTTTTGCTTATCAACATCTCTAGCAAGACTTACCCCAGCTTGGGCTAACATTTTGGCAGTAGAGCCGTAGCCTGGATCCTGATTACCGGTTACTTTTACTTTTATCTCATCACCATGTTGAGTCCGACCTAAGAATCTAAAATCATAAAATCCAGAAATTTGTTCATCCAATGAAGGCCCATCTCCTGGTTTTGGGAAAACGAACCGAGTAAGGAAAAACCTCAACGGCGGTATGGAAAGTAATCCGATCAAAATTTTTAGAAGAAGCTCTAATTGCTTAGCTCTTTTTTGTCCTTTGCTGCCATCACCAGTAAGAAATCCTTCGTCATATCTAAATTGCTCAGCATATGATGGGTTCATGAGAGCATTGGAGCGGAGCACAACCCTCGTGTTTATTGTCGCCATGATGAATGGAGCAACCCAAGATTTAAATTCATTATCGTACATCACTCTTATCTCATCTTGTCGAACCATGTTTCGATGTCCTGGCGGGCAAAGCGAATATAAGTCCCTGAGCTCTCGCCTCAAAGCACTGTCTTTTCCTGCTTGCGTGATAGTATTTATTCCACTAGCGACAGTTCCCCCTGAAGGACCACCTCGGATGGCTTTCACACGGAGTCTAACTTTATCGCACATAGTTCCAAATTTCTTAAGTGCTTCTTGCTGCAGAAACTTTACACCAATATCTGAGGGAACCGAATCGAACCCGCAACAATTTACGATTCGGGCACCGGATGCTTTTGCATCATCCTCGTACAAAGCAATCATTCGCTTTATCCACTGAGGCTCGCCAGTTAAGTCACAGTAGTCTGTTCCCGATTGAGCACAAACTCTTAAGAGAGTCTCTCCGTAAAGCGCATAAGGGCCGACCGTGGTAATAACAAGAGAGGTTCGTGCGCAAAGGTTATTTAGAGCAACTTCATCAAAAGAATCAGCAACAAAAATAGGTACAGCTTGGACTGACTTTCCCAAACTTGTTTTTAACTCTCTTAATTTAAATTGCGATCTTCCAGCTATTGCCCATTTTAAATCTGGCTCGCTACCCTCGTCGGCTAAATACCTGCAAAGTATTTGCCCAACAAAACTAGTAGCACCGAAGATAACAACATCAAATTCTTTGTCAGTCATTTTTTTAGTTGTGGTATCTACTCACCAAAAATCAAGGTTAACCAAACAAAATGCTAAGGTGTTTAACGAATAAATTCTAAACAACGTTAATATGATTGGTGCTAATTTCCGGAGACCACTTCGCCGCCTGCAGGAAACTAACCCAGATCAAAAACTGAACACCAAAAAGAAGTGCTGCAGCTACCAAATGTGTTGGTTGAATAAATGCCGGCATTCCTAGGTGTCCCAAAGTCGCACCAGATGCAACTGAAAAGCAAATTACGCCGATCATAAGAAAAGTAAGTCGCGTTAGAGTGTGGCTCCATCCGAGTGAATCGACCAATAGCTTTGCTAGCCAGAGATTGGCTAATAATAATACAGCTGAAAAGGATCGGTGAACATAAAAAAACCAAGGCATAAATTCAATCCATGAAGACCTTAACTCCTCACCCTGCGTTTCTTTTAAAAAGTCAGTCATTTCTCTCACTTGGGTCCCCATAGCTATCTGCAAAATCGATATGCCAACAACCACCAATAGCCATTGCTTTACACGAGGATCTATTGCTGTAACGGGCTGACTCAGCATAATCTGCAGCCGGGCTTGCGCAAGGGCAAAAAGTAACGTCCCAACAATGGCTAATGCCACCAGCATGTGGAGTGTAATCATACCTGGCTGCAAGTTTGAACTTACCACTTTTGATCCTAACCATCCTTGAAATCCCACCATGAAAAAGGCAGCGAGGGATGATACAAAGATAGAAAAATCATAGCTCCTAAGACGCCAAGAGAAAACGGCCGTCATAAAAATAAGCAATCCTATACTTACACCAATTAGGCGATTTAAGTACTCTGTCCATGTTTTCACGACGTTAAATCGAGTGTCGGCATAACCAAGGTCTGCGTAAATTTCTTGATAATCACTGGGAAGTTGCGCCTCGCTGGTTGGCGGTACCCATTGTCCAAAACATGTCGGCCAGTCAGGGCATCCCATACCTGCCCCGGAAGCTCTTACACTTGCGCCCACCGCAATAAGAAAGTAAACCGCACCGAGAGTAATGAAAGCAAGACGCCGGAAACTTTCTATTTCTTTTTTATGCACTGAATTAGGTCCATGGGAGTTCATCAAAATTCCGCTCAGTTGAAAGGTTGGGATTACCGCCAGTAACTCAGCTCTGGCATTAATTTGCCTTAGAGCTGTTCCCGCAAACTTTCTAGCAGCTGGTTAGAGGGATGGCCGTCCGTCGGCAGATCCCTCTGTTCCTGATACGAGCGAATTGCAGATCTGGTTCGACTGCCGACTCTCCCATCCGGCTCACCGGAGTTGAAGCCCAAATCGTTCAGCAACGTCTGCAGTTCTCGCACATTAGCTACACTCATGGCCTGCTCGTCAACCGATATTCGCTGAACCGGCCCACCACCCGTAAAACGATCAGCCAAATGACCAACCGTCAAAGCGTAGAACGTTGAAGGGTTATAGGTCATTGTAGTCCTAAAATTATTGTAAACCAAAAATGCCGGACCACCAGCTCCAGAAGGCAAAACTACGGATCCGTTCATAGGAGCAACTGGAATTTGATCTCCATTAACTTGAACCACTCCCAATGCGCGCCATTGCTCGAGCGGTTTTCTCATTCGGGTACCCGTTAGACTGAAATCAAAATCGGCAGGCAATATTACCTCTCTGCCCCAGCGCTCATCTCCGCGCCAACCTGATTGAGAAAGGAAATTAGCGGCAGAGTGAAAGATATCTGGCAAGCTGTTCCATATATCCACCCTACCATCTCCGTCACCGTCTATACCGTAACGAGAAAATATGTTTGGCATAAATTGGAGTTGTCCCATGGCGCCCGCCCAGGAGCCACTCATATCCTCTACTTCTATGTGTCCTGCATCAATAATTTGGAGAGCGATGAGTAATTGTTCTCGAAAGAATTCGGCTCTCCTTGGGTCAAATGCAAGGGTGGCTAGAGCCTGTAATACCGAAAATCCTCCAGTATTTCGTCCATAATTACTCTCGACAGCCCAGAAAGCGATCAAGTAATGCGGTTGAACTCCATAGACTTGTCTCACCTCATTTAAGAGAACCTTGTGCTCCTGAATCAAATCAATTCCTTGCCTAATTTGATTTGGTGTCACCCGAAGCGACAGATAACGGGAAAAAGTTTGAACAAATTCCGGTTGGCTATTATCCAATTCAAGAACGCGTTCCAAAGGGGTCTCGAGTTGATCCAGAACGAGCAGAGTTTCTTCGGAAAGGCCAAGTAGGCTCGCTTCTTGCCGAAGCTCCTGAACCCAACTTTCGAACGACTGATCTTGTGAAAGCGCAATTTGTGCAAAAGTAAAGAGTACGAAACTTATACGAATAAAATACATAATAGAATGATAGTCGATATATGAAAAAATGAAAAACCATGCCCAGTAACCACGTAGTATGGAAGCGGAATTGCAATAAATTGTACAAAATTAGGTAATTATGCGATCCATAGCCTATACTGGAGCCAAATCTGAGGTCTTCTCAGCGATAATTCCTGACTTACCGACATGGTGACTCTCATGTTTAAAATTAAAACTACAGCGATTATATTAAGTTTTATCCTAGCTTTGTCAGCGCTGGCTCAAGACACTGGAGTAATTGGCCCGAGCCCCTATGACTTTACCACTGAGACATGGATGAAGCCCTTTGCTCGAGACGGATTTACCTGGGGTGGCAACTCTTCAGTTTTTGTTGAGTCAACGGACCGGATCTTTTTCCTTCAAAGGGGTGAAACTGAACTGCCGAACCCGCTACCACCTGAGTACACAACCTTTGCTGGATCACTAGGGTGGAATGTTTTAAGAGGCAGAGGTCGAGTCTGGAGAAACTGCATTTACGTGGTGGACAGTGATGGGAATGTTCAGGAAGTTTGGGATCAATGGGACCACCTTTTCATGGGAACTGATGGTCCTGGACCACACAGACTTACACAAAGCCCTTATGACCCAGAAAAACGAGTTTGGGTGATAGATGAAACGGGACACATTATCTATATTTTTTCCAATGATGGAGAGCGGCTTCTCATGACGCTTGGTGAAAAAAACGTGCCAGGAAATGATGAAACTCACTATCACATGCCACAAGATGTAGCGTTTCTCCCAAATGGCAAATTTTTGGTTGCAGATGGCCTGGGAAATAATAGGCGTATAGTCGTGCGAAACGCTGATGGTTCTTACCACTCCGAGTTTGGTGAGCCTGGGGACGAACCGCATCAGTTCACTTCCATCCATAGCTTGGCAATGGGTCCTGACGAACATCTTTATGCACTTGATCGCGATGCCCGGAACGTCAAAGTATTCCAACAAACCGCGCGAGAAGATTCTGAGGAATATCCAACATATAGCCATGTTACTACATGGGAAGATTTAGGATTACCGCTGGACGTGTGGGTGAGCGACGACAGTGCATGGGTAACAGATTTGAACCCACCAAAGATTGTACAATTCAACCTTGATGGGTCTCGAGAATATACCTGGCCCCTACCTGTAGAAGGCCCAGACTTTTGGATAGAGATGCATTCACTAGGTGTCGATGACGATGGGAATCTTTATGGGACAGACAATCAAGCTGGACGCCCCCAAAAATTAGTACCTAGATCGGATGCAGATCCAGACCATATTGTACGACGACAATTTGTTCCCAGATAAACTAAACCTATAGCTAGTTTAGCGAATAAACGACTAAAGCAGGCCCAACTCGTGGCAAGTTCACGAGTGGGCTTTCGTCCCCAAGAAATCCATCAACATAAGACTTTAATACGGTGGCATGGTAAACACTTGGCTGACCTACAACAATAGCAACATATTGCTTACCAGCTACTCCATAACTGATCGGAAACGAGTTTGGAATATCTCCAAGGTCGTCTTCCCAAAGTATATCCCCGTCAGTATCGTTCAAGGCGAGAAATCGGTTATCTAACGTTCCGACGAATAACACTCCGCCAGCAGTTGAAAGTGTAGCCGAAACTGGCGGTACTACTTCTCTAAAATTCCATTCCATTTCGCCAGTTTCGAGATTAATAGCCTGCACACGTCCAAATTTCCCATCGCTACCCGCCATTGGTTGAGGGACAATAGCTACCCCTGTCGTTAAAAGAGTCCGGGTATCACTCGTAGGGCCAAACATCATGCATATTTCAGCTAGCGGCAAGTACAACATCTTCGTTATTGGATTAATTGACGCGGAAGGCCAATTTCGTCCCGCATTAGCCATAGGGCACAGAAGATTAGCGTCCTCAGCGTTAGGAATTGCTCTTGGATTAATGATTTTGTCTCCTGTACGGGGATCAACAGCCGTAACTATATTTTGAAGACCAACATCAAAGGAGTTAAGATACTTTCCCGTGGCGGCATCGAGAACGTCATAGAGCGCCATTTTCCCCGCGGTTAAGACTACCTTGCGTCTAACTCCATTGACTTCCAACTCAGCTATTTGCCTCTCAAAAACCCAGTCGAGATCCCACTGGTCGTTTGGCATATGCTGAAAAAACCATACTAACTCCCCTGTTCTTGGCCGCAAGGCAACTGTCGCATTGGTATACAAAGCCTCATTACTTACACCTTCTTCATTCAATGAGTGGAGAAGCGGAGCGGTATCGTATGTTGGCGCTGTGCCATAATAGGCTAAATCGAGTTCTGGATCGTAACTGGCAGGCACCCATACTGACCCTCCGCTTCGATCCTTTAAAGCCAGATTATTCCATGTGTTACCGCCAGGTTCATTTGGGCGAGCAATACTGTGAAAACGCCAAACTTCTTGTCCTGTTTCAAGATCTAAACCAACTATGAATCCACCTTCCGGAATCATTGTTGCTGTGACACCTTGGAGCACCATTCCATTTGCAACTAAAGGAGCGCCTCGGAGGGAATATGGCAACCTTAACGGCTCTTCATGCTGTGGTGTGCCAATCTCATGTTTCCAGAGCACCTCTCCAGTGGCCGCCTCGAGTGCGACAACCTGCATATTCTGTGTTGGAACAATAACTTTATCGCCATGCAATGCAATGCCAATCCTTGGACTTGGAAAACCAGTCGGTCTATGTTCATATTTCCATAACTGTTTTCCAGTTGTCGCATCAAGAGCAAGAACTGTATCCTGAGCACTAGCTAGGAACATCACACCATCATGGACAAGTGGGGTCGCCATGTTTGGTCCTTCCAGTAGGCTAACTCTCCAAGCTTCTTCTAACTCTCCAACATTATTTTTGTTAATCTGATCAAGCGGACTGTATCCTTGAGCGTCATAGGTCCTTCTCCAAATTAGCCAATCTTGATCACTGGGTTCAACGAGCTCAGCATCGCTAATCGGATCAAATCGTATAGAAGAACTGTCCTGTTGCGCTAATCCATAAGCGGAAATACCATATAAAACGCTCGAAAAAAAAATGCGGGTTACGGTGCGACTATTAAGCATGACCTGATTTCCTATTTTTCCTTTGGCAATGACTATCAGTCTGGGAGCCGATAAGCAACAAGGGCTCCCGGATAATCAGTTCGCGAGCTACCGACCTGAACTACAATGTACTGCTTATCCCTGTGCATGTACGTCATCATTCCGTACTGCCCGGGTGCAGGCAAAGGCACTGAGCCGACTATTTCACCGGTCATCTTATCGCGCGCATTCAATGTCAAGGGAGCATCTGGCTCAATTTGCGCCATACCCTCACTCAGAGCTCTCGTTTGCACTAATAGTTCTCCAGCTACCATCTGGACTGACCAGCCGGTACCTCCTGAATTTGGCACATCAATTCCCTCCAACAACGGGTGATTTTCATACTCATCCGGTGTTTGTCCTACGGGCAGAGACCAACTCTTATCACCAGAATTCATTTCGTAGGCTGTAAGCTGATTATTCATTCGCTTATAAACTGGCAATCCATCTATAGTTGGAAGACCTCCGCCTCCGCCGGGTAACCAGGCAACGACCGTGTTCCCTGTCGTCGGAGTGCTATTCGGAGTTGCGCCTCCCTCTCCTGGCTCAGGATAATTTGGGTTATCACGATCAACACCGTTAGTGGGACGCATAAACCCAGGCGCAAAACAATTACGCCTATGGGAATTAAACATCATGCCGATCGTTGGATCTGCTGCCGGTGGATGGTTTATGATGTTCCCTCCTGCGAGGCAGCCGACATTATTTATGTATTCACCCTCATAAGTATTTGGCAGCGAAGGAACATACAATCCACCAACACGATACCCATTAAGAATGGTCAACGCTTGCTCTCTGAGCTCTGGTGTAAAATCAATCACAAATTCTTCGGTAATTCCGCTGTGAGCAATCAGATCGACTGGTTCTGGCCAGGTGGGAAAAGGCTGGGTTGCTGCCGTGTAATTGCCTGGCACCTCAGTCTGAATAACTGGTCTATCTTCGATCGGCCAAATCGGCTCACCCGTTTCACGATTAAAAGCAAATACTAAACCTTGTTTAGTATTCTGAATTGCTGCCGGGATCTGTTGACCATCAACAGTAAGGTCCATAAGGAGTGGAGGCGTTGGTATATCATAGTTCCATTGATCACTGCGATGAATCTGAAAATGCCAACGTCTTTCACCAGTCTGAACATCGATGGCCAGTAAACTACCACCAAACAAATTATCACCCGGTCGATGTCCAGCATAAGCCTGCACAGTAGATGCATTGGTCACCAGATAAACCAATCCTAGTTCTGGGTCAGCCGAAGCTGGAGCCCAAGTCGACATATCTCCCGAAAAACGCCAAGCATCGTTATGCCATGTCTCATGACCTACTTCACCAGGGCGAGGAATCACGTGGAATTTCCAAAGCCTCTCGCCAGTAACCATATCAAACCCCATAATGTCTCCGGGAACATTCTCTATCCGGGTCTGTCCGTAACTTGGCTGATGTCCAACAAGCGCAACCAGTACCCCATTCACAATGATTGGAGGTGCTGAGGCTGTCACCATGCCCAATTCTCTGGGAATACCATAATCGGCATCATATTCACCTCCCGCAACCAAGTAGTCCTGCCATGGCCCCCAGTCATCAACAAGGTAGGGAATGAGATCTATGACGCCAGTTTCCGGATATCCACCTACCGGGAATGCACCGCCCCAATTTTCGAGTGGTCTACCGGTTTTTGCATCCAATGCCCACAAAAAGAATCCAGGCGTCGTAATATAAATCACTCCACGACCATCAATCTCTCCATAAGTAACTCCCTTTCCATAAGCTTGCCGAGGAGAACGCTGGTGGCGAATAGTCTCTGGCTCCCTGAATGTCCATAAAGTTTCACCTGTCGCAGGATCCATAGCTATGACTTGCCGCCTCGGTGTTGCGACCGTATACAAAATTCCATCCACATAGATAGGAGTTGAACGGGAAAAATAATCAACGTTGGGACCAAAGTTATCAGTACGCCAAATCCATGCTTGCTCCAAATCACTGAAGTTTGTTGCGTTAATTTGATCTAGAGGAGAGTACCTCGTATGACCTATCGTTCCGCCGATGTACCGCCATTCACCGTTTTCCGTGCCAAGAGTTACTTGCGCTATCGACCAAGTCGGCCACAAAAAAAATATAGAACTCAAGAGACTAACTGCAGCTTTTATGAATGCATTCATGGAAGTTTCCTTATACTAAGACTCGCCTTATTTTCATGGGTTTTCTTATTGCCAATCACTGGCCGGCTGGTTTGGGTCCGACTTCAAAAAACGAACAATGTCTGCGTGAAATTGATCTGGAATTTCAATCTGAGGAGCATGACCAATCCCCGGATATAGTAGTAAAGCCGAGTTTTGTAATTGATTTGCCACATTTTCAGCGAGAGGAGGAAAATCGGGGACCAACCCATCCTCTTCTCCACCAATAACCAAAGCTTTGGTAGAAATATGTTGCCAGTCATAAACTACAGGGTCGTTATACAACATGCCACCTTGAAGACGTCTCACCATTGTCAGTCGAGGCCACTCACCGCTTAGTGTTTGCCCATACTGCCTTCGCACAAACTCCAAGTGGGCTGGAGGCCATGCCTCTGGAAAGTAGCGGCGATGTCCAGCTAGAATGCCTCGATATGTCGCGGGAACAAGTTCCGCTCCATAAGGGTCGCTCCAGGGTCTACTCTGACGCTGGTCGGTTAAGCCTATTTGGTTAACCATAGCAACATGAGTCGTTATATCTGGGTAGAGCATCGCAAATCTGCTAACTACCATACCTCCCATAGAGTGTCCCACGATCGCGACCTTCTCGATATCCAACTGTTCTAAAAGGGCTTTCATGTTAGAGGCAACAAAGTTGAAATTGTATGGGATTACTGGCTTTGAAGACTTACCGTAGCCTATTCTATCCACGGCTAAAACCCGAAAGCCCTCGGCAGCAAGAGCTTTAAGAGTCGGCGTGTAAGCCTCAGAATAAAAATTCATACCGTGTTGCCAAAAGATCGTCTGCCCGTTAGCCCTGCCAGTTGGCTCAATATCCATGTAGGCCATGTTCATATCTTGATCAAAACGCCTCAGCTTCAAGAAATGAACGGGATAAGGATAATCGATTTCCTCAAAATTTGCCGAGACGGGGCCCCAATTGGCAGGCGCTTCCGCGGGAGGTTCAGCGGGCCATCTATCGGCCGCAAATGAAGAAAAAGCGATAATTAATGAACCAAGTATTAAAATTGAACATCTCAAAATTACATTCATCGAATCTATATTCCTGTTTTTTATGAAATTTTTAAATTTAAGCGGTTAACATAATAGGCAGTGTATTACATTATGGGAGCAGAAAAAATAAATGTAAAACCAGTGAATAGAACTCCTTTTTTCTTGCTAGAATAGAGGTGGAGATTCACACAAGCATAGAGCAATTCAATAGGTACCATTCAATGGATAAATTACTCAGAATATTAAGCGCTGGGATTTTCATTGTATTTGCGTCTCAAGGCAGTGCACAAGACGTCAATGATTATGAAGTCCCGCGAACCATAGACGGGCATCCGAATCTGCAGGGTGTTTGGGAAAATAACACACTCACACCTGTAGAAAGGCCAGACGTATTCGGGGACAAAGAGTTCCTTACCGATGAGGATGTAGAATTTCTAACGTCAAGACTCGGCCAAATCGAATCTGCCGGAGAAGACGCTTTGTTTGGAGAGGGAGTTTTGCAAGCGATTTTTGCCGGTGAAATTACGTCATACGATCCCACGACCGGAAACTATGATTCTCAATGGATGGCGCCACGGACAATTCACAGGCGAACTTCGCAAATTATCGATCCCCCAAGTGGTAAATTTCCTCCTCGCACAGAGGCAGCCATAGCTGCATCAAGAGATCTAGCGGAGCATAGAAGACTCCACCCAGCAGATACTTGGGAAGACCGGCCCCTAGGAGAGCGCTGTCTTTCCTTCGGTGCACCTAGATTAGGCTCTGGGTACAATAGTTACTGGCAAATTGTTCAGTCAAAGGAAACTGTCGCCATTATTCAAGAAATGGCGCACGATGTTCGAATCGTCCCGATCGTATCAAAGCCTCATTTGGACGATAGCGTGAAGCTTTGGCACGGAGACTCTAGAGGTTGGTGGGAAGGAGATACACTGGTTGTTGAGACTACGAACTATTCCGAGGCGAGTAGCACTAGCCCACGCACAGTGGAGAAAGTGAATGTCGAGAGACTGACCCGCATTAGCGAAAATGCTTTGCAGTATCAGTATACTTCCACCGATCCAGGGAACTACTCTGCGCCTTATACGCGCGAGATCATCTTCGATGGAACTCCAGACAAAATCTATGAGTATGCCTGTCACGAAGGCAATTATGGTATGACAAATATTCTATCTGGGCACCGAGCTGAGGAGAGATTGGCAGCCGACAGTAGCGCTCGTTAGAAATCTTTAGAATAAAAAAAAGGGTCGCAATAGCGACCCTTTTTTTTACGAGACAGCTAGAGGATATAATGATTAACGCAGTTGATCTGCGATACCTCTTAAGGTTGATACTAAAGAAATATACCTGTCACTTACCAGTCCGGATCGACCACCACTCTGATCCTCCAGTGCGCTCGCAAAATTTCCTAACTCATTTGAGACTCCCGAATCACTCCTTGAGCTACTATCAAGTGCGTCTTCGGCCTGCTCTAACAGACGAAGAAGCGGTTGCAGTTGCTGAGCGTCGATGGCATCGCTTCTCTGCAACTGATCTAAGTATGCCCGAGCAACAACGGGCACTGCAGGCCAGCTGACCCGCTCCTGCGTTTGCGCATTAACCGTTACATTTGCATCCTGCAGTGATGCAGCCGCTATCTCGTTCTCACTCAGATAGTCACTTGGCTCTAATGTAAATACATCCAACCCACGAGCGATTTCGGTAGCATAGATATAACCACCGTACCAGTAAGTTGACCAATATCCAGCCGTTATCAGCTCTTCTTCATCGAGAGGCCCTCGATCAAAAAATGCGATCTCTACTGGGTTGGACGAATCCGTAAAATCCACGATAGATAGGCCTCCCTGATACCAAGCTTGAGCGAAAATGTCTCTGCCAGGAACAGGAATCAAAGATCCATTGTGAGCTACACAATTTTCAGTGTCTGTCTGGGGCGCAGACATCTTATAATGGGATCTGAAAACTAACTTACTATCAACGATGTCATAGAAAGCATCAGCACCCCAAGTCAAAGGGTCTAATGCCCTGCAACGAGGCCTGCCACCCCCGCCCCATTCGTCTGTGAAAATCACCTTAGTGCCCTGAGTATTGAATGTCGCTGAATGCCAGTACGCGAAACCCGGGTCTACAACCTGATCGACACGCTGTGGATTTGAAGGGTCGGAAATATCTATTAGAATCCCGTTCCCAGAACATGCGCCGGCGGCCAGTCCTATTTCGGGGAAAGTCGTTATATCGTGGCACTGATTAGTCTCTCTGGTGCTTTGCGTATCTGGACCATGATCCCCTCCCTCCCAAAGGCCGGCTAAAACTCCGGACTCCGGATCAGAAAAGATAAACGGCCGATTAACAATCTTTGAGTCTTGCGGCCTATCCATCGGGATTTCTATGACTTCGATACGAAATAGGGCAGATTCTGGGTTTTCAAACGGAGAATCATTAGAGCATCCGGCTAATTCTTCATCATCCCGCACTCTTGATGTTCCGGATACGTAGACATAAGCATTGTTACTCGCATCCGGAGGCCCGACTACGGTGTGCGTATGCGATCCGCGGCAGGTCTGAACGGCGCCTACCTGAAGCGGCATGCTAAAGTCGCTGACATCAAAAATACGTATCCCTTGAATCCTCTCTTCACTTACTGGATCCGGGACACCCGCCAAGCCACAATCTAATCTCCCCCTTGTCTCTTGAACAGACATTATCAGTAGGTTCCCGATCAGCGAGACATCACCTTGTCCGCCTGGACATACAACGGAACTCAGGAGCATAGGAGCTCGAGGATTGCTGATGTCGTAGGTATTAAAACCGTGATAGTTGCCAGCAACTAGATAATTACCACTAAAGAGCAGGTCAGTATTTGAAAATCTAAGCAAGGAAGGTCTAGGGTCGGCGTTTTCGTCTTCCTCATCCTCTTCAGCGGGAGTTTCGGCGAGACCGCTCGCAACCTCCTCACTGACGACCTCTTCCTCTTCGGACTCCGATCCCTCAGCAGCATCTTGAGGCTCAAGAGTCTCATCTGCTTCCCGGCGATTTGGCAACCCTGAAGGGTTATCCGGATCATAAAACCCCTCAGGTTTTGGGAGAGAAACAACCAGTTGGACATTCAGTGATGCTTCCCCAGCGTCCCGAAACCCGGGACTTAAATTAACCCGGGGATCAGGCGAAAAACCGGCTAACATTGCATCCATTCTATCTATCTCGGCTCCTTGATCTGAAGTAACATCTGATGTGAATGCGTACAACACAGGATCTTGGGCAGCTCCTTGCTGATCTAGCAAGTTGTCCACCATCTCCAAAGCACCTTCATGGTGCTCAATCATAAAGCTTAGAAATAAGCGATCGAATTCATCCCCTTCAGACTGCTCTAATTGCTCAATATCTTGCGGCGACAGCATTCCCGGCATCAGTTCAAAATCAGCGCTGTGATGTTCGTCAATTGACGGTGCTTCTAAACCCCTTTCAACGAGCCAATCCTGCATCATTGATATTTCATCCTCCTGAGATAGAGAAATGCGCTGCGCTAGCAGCCTTACCGGCTCTCTGTTTGTTCGAGCTTCCACCAAGCCAGACATCTCCATTGCCTGAGCATGGTGAGGAATCATACCTTGAAGAAACATCACATCTCCCGCGGAATATTGAATGCCCGCGAGGTCAGCCGCCTCCTGGGCTGATATGACTCGACCAGGCTCACCAGGAGGGCCCGGTTGAATAATCGGTGCCTGAGAGAATAACTGCGAACTCATAATCAGAGTTAGTAATAGAAATATGTAAAAGTAAACCTTGTAGATAACAAACTGCATTTATAACCCCCCAGTTATAACTAATTTTCGGTTTTCAAAACCTCAATGCCAAGTTTGAGGCGCCAATCACATAAACTTAAGGAAAAAGTTGTGAATTAATTTACGTTCGAAAAGCTTGTAGCGGTTCCAACCTAATAATGAAGTTAAACGCTATCGCACTTCAACAATTACTTCCGAGTAGCTGGTATAAGTTGAATCGTCGGCATACGCACGAAGCACATAGGTACCCGTCTCGCTAAAAGTTGCGGATGCGATGACCTCTTCGCCGCTTGGATCTAACTCTACAACCTGATTTTCAAAATAGATCTCACCCGGCCCTCTATACTTCACCCAAGTGACCGCTAGACCTGTTTTATCTGCAGAGGTGTAATTAACTATGCCCTGCTCTTTTGGTGAATTTCTTCCGATCCCGCCACCAACCTCGGGTAAGTCGTTAGGCAATCTAGCCATCTTACCTCTCCTGTTCCTCTCATAAGGACCAGGCACGCCATCATCAGACGCAAAAACTCTCAAACTGGTCGGCCTTCCAACGCTCGTACGCAGCTCACCTTCAATTCCGACCAAACGGACTTCGGGCGCCGCATTAGCATACTCAATTTCGGTGCGACCTCCAGTTCCTCGACCCCGATTTG
>CACAEJ010000006.1 GCA_902531515.1 uncultured Pseudohongiella sp. | reverse complement strand
TTTTCCTATCGTATTTCCCTTGGCTCTCTCTTAATTTCACCTTTAAAACCATTTTTTAAAGCGCTTCTGCCCAGCTGACCTGTTCTGGCAAACACTTCGTCTTAAGATCATAGTTTTCTTTTACATATTCTCTAGCATTACTCCCAAGCATACGTCTCTTGTTTGAATCTGCCAGAAGTTCAAGCGTTTGTTCTGCTACTGATTTATGATCAAAAAAGTCGACCAGAATACCTGTATCTCCGCTCCTTATCACCTCCTCTACAGGAGATGTTCTACTGGCAACTATAGCACACGCGGAAGACATCGCCTCCAAAAGACTCCAACTTAAAACAAAAGGGTATGTTAAGTAAACATGAACTGTGGAGACACACAAAAGCGCTTTATAACTTTCATAAGGCAGCTTTCCTAGAAAAAAAATACGGCGATGTTGTTGGTCATTTAATAAGGGTCGTATCTCTTCGAGAAATAACTTTTTCCAGGAGTAACCCTTCGGCGGGGAGCCGCCATAACTAAATCCATCGTCTCCTACTATTAATACTTTCAAGTTTTCTCTCTGCTTTAAAAGATCTGGCAGGCTTCTCATAAGAATATGGAAACCTCTGTAAGGCTCTAAAGAACGAGCAACAAAGGTGATAATTTCATCTTTTCTAGAAAATTTTCTATCTTTATCGAGTATGAGTATAGAATTAGCATCAGGTTTCACAGTATCTGTGTCAATCCCATCATGGATTATTGATATTTTCTTCTTAAAGTGATCTGGGAAAGTGGAAGCTTGCCAAACCGTAGGGCTGATACAAGAATACGCCTGCTCTGAATGTAACAAAAGACTACTATTTTTAGCTATTACTCTTGGTAGATAAAGTTGGGCCTGGTTCTCAAACTCCGGCTCGAACATTACATCTCTCCCAGAGGTGTGGTAATACCATTCACAGTAAATTTTTAAAATAGAGTTGGGCCAGACCTGCTTTAGAAATAGACTTTCCCCCCAGCCTGGATGACTTATGATGACATCAGGACTATAGCCTTCGTCCCTTAATTCCAATGCTTTTAAATAACAAGATGCCCCTCTAATAGTCTTACTCTCAAAGTCAACTGCCAATTCGAAGATGTCTTTGCCGTTTCCTTTAACAAATTCGTATTCGATAATTTTAATTCCAGACCAATCGGAGGGCAACCTACGATGGTTAAGGGTTAGCGCAATAACCTCATGATTTCTTCTTACTAGTTCCTTAGAGAGATGCAGAAACTGGCCGGGGAAATTTTGATGGATGAACAAAAATTTCATTTAAACTTATAGACTCCTAATTTAACTAGCCAAGCTAACGCTCTGCGCGCCAAATATTTTGAGCTTCCATCGAATTGCTTAATTATTTCCTCTACCTTCCTAGGTCTGTCAGAAGAGGCATTTATAAGAGCCGAGACCATTTCCGCTGAAGGTAGTAAGTCATTAACATAGTTTACTAGAGTCATTTTTCGATATTCGCTCACCAGATCTATAGCCGAACTCTTATCCGAGTTAATTAGACTGAGGCTTAGCTCTAAGTCCAGATTTTTAGATGGATAATGGCTGAAGGCTTCAAACGGATCTAGGTACTTTGGCTGCTGGCTCTTCAAGTCGTCCTTTTTAGTACTCACTTTTCGCCGCTCGGTAAGATCATCCCAAAAATCTTCATAGGTTTTAATAACATGAACCCAATCATACCTGCTTTTTATTTTTTCGCGTCCTTTCGCCCCCATAGACAACCTAAGACTCTTGTCTTCAGCTAACCGACAAAATGTATCAGAGAGCACTTCAATGTTAACCCCTACGAATGATGAGCTGAACCCACAATACATATCATACGTGTCTATCCCAATTGCGTGACGGTACGCAAGATCACCACCTAATCCTGCTCCAGGGGCAATCGAAGGGATCCGAAATCCCTCTACCCCATCACTGACAGTATCTTTGTAACCATTCCAGTCACTCACAACTACCGGAAGTCCGGCTGCCATGCCTTCTAAGGGGACTATGCCAAAAGTTTCCTGAATATTGTCAGATAGCGAACAGAAAATATCGGCTGAGCTCCAAGCCTTGTCTCTCTCAACAGCTACTCTGCCATCCAAGTTGATTACCCTAACAGAAGGGCAAATTTCTCTCGCTGCTTCAGAGAAGGCCTTTTTTATATAATCATTCGCTGCCCAGCCACATTCAATTAAAACCAGATTCTTTGACGTTGTCTCTGCCGCTGATTCTAAAGCCTTATACATTTGAAGTGGGTGCGCTTTCGCGTGGAATGACAAACGGCCAACATAAAGCACCACTATTGATTGTGAATCTATGCCAAGTGAATTTCTGGAAGCGCTTCTTACTTGATCGGTAAAGACAAAATCTTCTAGGTGGACTCCCAAAGGGATCACTGGCATTTGAGGCAAAGAGAAGCGTGTAGCACCTAGCTCAGTCTTAAGATACTCCTTTTGGGCTTCAAGTATATTCTCTACGTGACCCTTCACAGCAGTAGAAGTACAAATCAAGCCGTCCCATTCTTTGATTGGTGAGGAAACGAGATTAACAATACTATCCATGGCCCTGGCAGATGCGGTCGTGTGTGTAATTCCACAAATACTCCAAGCATCGTCACCGAAGAATCTTCTTTTCCATGCGAGGTCAGATAGTTCTGGCCCCGGGAAATACAATGCAGAGGCATCCTTAAGCCGCCTATATTTTTTCTTATTAATCGAAACCACATTTTCGGTACGATTATAGCTCCTAGCCAAATTTCTATAATTTTTTGTCTCTTCTTCATCTTCGTTTAACACCCATAAGGACTCGCTGGGCTTTGCGTGTAGGAAAAAACCTCTGAGGAATGACTCCCCTGCGGCATTCCTTCCCATAAGTTTCTCGCCCTTCGTCGAATACGCTTCAGGATGAAAATAAATACAAACAGACATTAACCAGAACGCTCCTCTATCCTAATCACCGTTATCCGTCTAGCCTTTAGTGCTCCAAGTTCCAAGATTTTAAGAACTATTCTACTCCAAGTAGGGAGATTGATTCTATGGCAGTGAACCAGACAGTCTTTACGGGATATGCGTGTTAACCTCCCATTCAGAGGCGATAGTTCCGTCATTTGTATCCTAAACGGCATAGTTTAACTATAGAACTGGTTATACGGGTTAACGCTAGGCTATAAACATCAATCGTTGAAAAATTCAGCCTCGTGGCACGACATCAAAGGCTAAAACTATTCGATCCTCTTCTTCTTCAAATGGAATTGTATAATGGTGAAGTGAAGATGGAAAAAAGCATAAGCTACCGGTCGTTACATCAATGATAATTTCTCGACCACTGTCTACTTCAGAGTGTTCTTCTAAATCATCCATGCACAAAACAAGATTACCGCTACCCGATTTTAACTTGGGAGGCACATTAATGTAGATACTGCCTGTTATCCAACCAATTCCATGTATATGCGAAGCTAATTTACCCCCTTTTTGCATACTAACAAGCCATCCTCTAATATCATAAGAAGGTGGCCAATTCTTTATAAAGCCCTCATCACTATCTTTAAATCTATTTCGATATTCTTCAACTTCGTTGCGGATAATAGTTTCAATCTCGGTTTCCATGACCCTGTCCATAAGGAAGAAATTACCTGAAGTTTGGATACCGTTCGTTAAATTTCCCTGCGATTTAGTTGATAAAGAACTATCGTTCAATACTTCTATGGCGGTCTTAACAAAAATGTTCCTGAAATCGTAGGATTTATTTATGTGGCTCTGAGCGATGTATTTTAATGGGTCATTACAAAACGGATTAGATCGATTAGATCCAAACCTTGCCTCTGCGCAACTAACTAAAGAGCCAATGACCGCGTTAAGCTCCCCATCGTTTATTGCGGAGTCTAATTTTTCATTGAATGTAATCTCATCTCTCTCCAGATAAGAACACCGGAGCGAAAAGATTTTGCTTTCTTTAAATTCAATTCCATCGAATTGCTCCGCTGCAGCTTTATGCTGTTGCCTTTCAAACAGCATTACACCTAAATTATAGCGAGCTTCGACTAAGTCTGGATTTAATGCTATAGCCTGAGTATAACTAATTTGAGCCTCATCGAATCTGCCTAAATCCTTGAGTGTGATAGCCAAATTAACATGTGCCTCAGCATAGTGAGGCCTCAAGCTTATTGCGTCCCTAAGGCTGGCTATGGCGTCCTCTAATCTACCTAGTTCGCGAAGTGTGACTCCCAGATTGCTATGGGCTTCGGCTATCTCTGGCTTCAATGCTATTGCTTGGATATAGCTTGCTCCAGCCTCTTCCATTCTGTCTAGGCCTTTAAGCGTGTTACCCAAGTTGTAGTGAGCTTCTGCTAAGTCAGGCTTCAAAGCTATCGCCTGGGTATAACTTGCTTCGGCCTCTTTTAGTCTGCTGAGCTCTTGATAAGTGTTACCCAAATTATTGTGCGCCTCAGGATCTTTGCTCTGCAATCGAACAGAGGTTTGGTTCGCTTGAAGCGCATCTTGTTTTCTTCCGCTCTGCTCAAACAAAGCACCCAAAACTTTCCAGCCAAATTGGTGTTCAGGGAATTCCTGGGTAATAGACAGCGCCAATTCTTCCGCCTCACTGAATTGGCGATTTTCATAGAGAACCAGGAGATTCTTGAGTTGCCCATTAGATGGAATTATCTGTGCTGTTTTTGATTTAGAGGATAACTGAACTTCTAAGGCAGTAGCTTTCTCGCCGTTCATCCCCAGCTCCTTTCCTTCCGTAAGGAGTTGATTGGCCTTTTCAAGCTGATCATTTTTAATCAAAGCATCAATATAACTTATACGATACTTAGCCCTATTGGGCTCTACTTTAAACGCTCGGTCTAAATATGATAGAGCATCTTTGCTTTCTCCTAAACCCAAAGCAAGTTCACCCAAATTAAAATTAGCCTCAGGGTTATCAGGCTGGGTCTCGCGGATAGTCGCGAATATTCTCTGCGCTCTATCAGTTTCACCGTCCTGAATCGCCTTGACGCCAATTTTGAGCGCTTCGGTTATTGATACTTTCATGACGTACTTTTTATAATTCTATGAAACCACTTCAAACTGATGCCCTGAGATAGGAGTCTTGTGATTTTCCTCGAATTTGTGATAGCTAACATATTATTTGGACTTGTTACCTGAGAGTAAGAGAAGTTTCTAACCAAAAACTAATCGAGACAATTATTTCTATTCTTCATGATGAGCCAAGGCGTCGGTCCAGCGCGCCACTCCCAAGTCGCCAACAACTGATCTAGGTGTGAGAACTGCAAAAGCCATTGAGGAGGATCTTCAAAGATCCTCATGCCATCGTCCTCAACTTCAGTAACATCATGGGTATCACTAAACCTACTCTTAAGAGTATTCGTGATCCCTGGGACCAAACACTCATGAGATTCTACAATTATATCGACATGCCGCAACGCTGGCGCTTTATCCAGATCTAGCAGATCCATCTCCCCGCCTTCAATATCGCAAAATATAATGGCGTCTTCCAATAATTGCTTTGTTAAATCTTCAGTTTTTATTTCGCCAAACACCTCTACCCTGTCAATCACTTTATTTTTCTTAGCAAGCTGGCAGCAAGCTTCCTGTGCTTTCTTGTTAGTATCGTAAGCGAAAATCTTTGAATTCGGCATCCTTAGCGCCAGCCCGGTTGCATAATAACCCTCCGCGCATCCAATATTGATTACTTTTTTATAGGACGATTCACTGATTCTTTCAATATGCGGGTGCAGTGGCTGCTCGTAGGTTCCGATTAACTTTGCGATATGACAGCCCTCTGCGGACTCGGCTAAGAAATCCATCCCCTTGAAGGGTCCCCTGGTTATCCTTGTCCCCTCATGGCTTAACAGTGTGTTCTGGATTAACACACTCCTCCACTTAGCTAACAACCTCAGCGATTGATTTAGCTTTGCGTTATCAATATTGCCTTCGCTAAATAAGTCCCGTTTTAAGAGGCTGAAAACGTTTTGAGCTAACTCAGAAGGCATAATTATTCCCCGGGGCCTAAGCTACCTATTCTGGATATAAGGTTCTAAACTTCAAAGATTTGAGCCATTTTTTGGGTTTTCGAACGCCACTCAGCTGACGCGCGTTCATTCTTCACTCTAGAATTCCGAGGGCCCTGCAAATAGGAGCTGACTTAATTAGAAACTTCTCAGAATGGGCCGCGAGATACTCTAAATTTTCTTTTTCTGTTTGGAGCGTCTTTGATTCTTTTTTAATTCTTCTGCCGAGCGATTTCACTGTTTCCCATGCGGACTCCGCTAACTCTTTGGGGGTCTTCTGTCCAGACAGCGAACTTCTTATATGCATCTGAGTGATCCTATCAAAAAGACAGGCACCACCTATTATTGAGGATCCAAGGAATTCTATTTTGAGTTCATCATTTATGGAACGATCCATAATCTTGTTATTAAGCTTTTTAACGTCTTCGGCGACGGCCCCACTATTCTGTTCATCGCCGATTGCAGCTAGGTATCCGCTGGCAAATAGCATCTTTATGGCCTCTGCCGCCTTAGTCTCTCCTATCCCACGTTCCATCATAGAATGAATAACTTCTCTGTAACCTTTTACTTCATGGTTGCTTAATAGATCTAGAAGCGGCCGGTAAACGGCCTCATCCGCATTTGCCTTGCCTAGCGTGCCTTTAAATTCAAGCTTCACATCCAGGCTATGGTGTGTGAGTAGTAGCGAGAATTCATTGAGCTCGCGCTCAATACCAGCCCTCGACAGAGGCTCAGCACCCTTTATCCAATAGTCTGATCTAAAGGTTTTGTTAACCATAAGATCTTTGCATGTTTCTCGGAAGATCGGTTCTTTAATCTCTGCTAAAAATTTCTGATGCGCCTCAGTTAGATGCATAACAGACACATCATCTGTAATGCTCGCTGAGCATACATAATTCATGTTTAAGGGAGTAAGCCAGCGCGCCACTTCATCAAAGGTCATTGGAGTAAAATCAGCGGCCAAGTATTCATGGATTAAATAAGCGTCATCCTGACCCCTCATTGATTCCATCTTTTGCTTTATGGCCGGGTTTACTTTTAAAAACGCCGGATCAGTATCCAATAACCTGTCAACGAATTTAAATGATTCCGCGAGGTTACTCAATTGGCTAGACGTCACCGCTCGATTATTATCACTAAACAAGGCAATCAGCTTTTGTAAAGGCATAAAACTCGCCCAGCCAGGCAGGGTATTATATGAAATATAAAGTAAACCACCTGGCTTCAATCTCTTATCTATAAACTCACATATCACCTTACGATCAGAGGCCGATACCCAAGTCCAGACTCCATGGAGACAAATAAAGTCAAATTGTTCTAGCGATGGATTATCACTAAACTTCTCGAAGGACTCATTGAATATCTTGCATCTATTCTGGTAGTGGCTGGAAAGCTTTCGAGCGAAGGCCGCCTGGGCCGGCTCTATATCAGAACCGATCCACGTCGAATTCGTTACAGCTGAGTTTATGACTAGTGACAATCCTTGCCCGAAGCCTAACTCACAAGCCGACCTGATTTTAGGCGGTCTGACGCCATGGTTTGCCAAGGTAAACCGAGCATGATTTGAATTCATGGCACTATAATATCCATATGTGTACTGGATACCCCGCGATTTTTCCATCTTACCGCCTAGGTCGTGAACCGTGTTTTTCCGAAAGGTTTAATTTTCCTACATTCAATGGATAATAACAAACGCTGGGCGCTTTACGATTACACTATTTTCTGGCACCAAAATTGGTACATCCCCAAAAATGCGCTTGGGTTCGCTTCTTCATAGGCGTGCCATTTATCGAGATCATAGAGATCACCTGTTTCAATATTCGTTAGCTTGAATTTTTCGATTAAGTCACTTTTTTCAAAACCGCAAAACTCTAGACCAAGGACAGAGAGGCAGTTTCTTATCTGAGGCAAGGTAAATCGATGCTCTTCTACGTGGAATAGAAGATCTCTCAGCATACTGAGGTTATAAAAATCGGGAACAGTGCGTATTCTTTTATGATGCTCTTCCTCCGAACTCATTATTTTATCTCTATATGCCAGCATCTCGAAATTACTTGTTCCTACGCCAGATTCTTTGATCTCGTTCCTTATCGCTACAACATCTTCTCTGGCCCGCTCACTGTAGAGCCCGACCTTCATGAGACCATCCCTCTTTAGACAGCCTGTTAATACTTTCCATCCAGACATAGGATTGTCCATATGATGAAGAACTCCGGCACTTTCGATAATATCGAACTGCCTATCGAGTTTTCCTAAATCAAGAATATCAGCCTGCATATACTCAATATTTTTTAAGCCTAGCTCTTCAGTCTTTCGTTTAGCATAGGCTAGACTCGAAAGGCTTAGATCTATAGCTAAAACTCTAGAGTTTTTAAAGCGTGCTGCGGTTCCTATTGAATGTTGCCCAGTTCCACAACCTGCAATTAGAACACTTGGAGTATCAACCTCGTTGATCCTATTGTTAAGGAGTCTAAGCTCTGATTGATCAACTACTTCAGAAATTTGCTTAGGGCTCAACGGTAATCCGATATTCACCCACCTGGGGTAAGGATTTTCCTCATACTGTCCCCTAACCTTTGCCGAAACCTTATTAGTGATCTCTTTCAACACAGAAATGCCGGTCTTCAGGCGGTCTTCGTTTCGCGTTTGGAAAACTTGCCGGGAAAAAATCTGTTCAACTTCCTTGGTCACCTCTAGTAGATCGCACCATTCATAGCTGTTTAAGGCCTTGTAAGAGGCTAAACATAATATGGAAAACGAGCTTGGCTGTTTGCCAATAGAGAACGATTCCGTTATCGATTCTTCCACGGCTTCAAGCGCTTCAATTTCACTGTCACTCTGCGGATAAAGATACTCATTATTGAAACATTGGAGTGCCAATGCAGTTTGGAACTTTGATATTTCAAGTGAAGCTAGAGACTCGGAGCAAGAAAAAAGTAAGCTAGCTCGAATCTCTCTAAACAATTTCTCCAATTTAGCATCATCAACAGGGCAAACACTCATTAATGTCATTAGGGCGGGCAAGCCAGATAAGTCTGAGATAACTTCCATGAATGTGTGTCTTACGTGATCTACGGAAGTATGCAGGTGCTTACGTAAACTTGGCTCAAATTTTAAAAGGCTTACTGCGCTATGTGAAATGTCAGTGGGGTGAATAAACGTTTTTTGCTTGAGCAGAGAATTAATTATGACCAACAGGTCAGGATCTGCCTTTTTAAAGTTCATCCTCCCGACTAAATCACCAATACTGGAGTAAACCTCAGCATAGTCAGGCTTGATTCTCAGCGCCTGCTTATAACTTTTTAGACTAGCAAATAGATCATTTGTCTCTTTAAAAGCCCCACCCATATTGTAATAAGCCTTAGCCTGATCTGGCTTAATCTTTAGGGACCGCTTATAACTTCTCGTAGCTGCCAAAAAGTCGCCGTTTTTTTGAAGGGCAATCCCGATATTGTAGTGATATGTGGCATTATTTGGTTCGATCTTTATCGCCCGCGTGTAACTTTCGATCGCGCCTAATAAGTCGCCCTTTTTGTCAAGGACAGTGCCGATGTTGTAGTGGGCTACAGCGTAGTCTGGCTTAATCTGCAAGGCGCGCCTAAAGCTAGTTATCGCAGCGTCAAGTTGGTTCAAGCCGGAATTAGATACTCCACACGCATTATAAAGAATGACAGAATTGGAAAACCGTTCGAGCAATTTAGTAGTTTGCTCTAACGCTTTTTGAAGTTTTCCTTGGGCAAAGAGTGTGTTTAAAGCCTGAAGAAGGTGTTGCGGTGGGTCTTGGGTCTTAACGGACTCAACCGGCATAGACGCCAATTCAGCTGTTGCCTTTTTGTTATTTGGAAATTTTTGAAGGATATCGCGGTCGATTGCCGGTGCTTTAGCCAATGAATTTTTTTTGATTTCCTTCTTCGCGAGCTGCAATGCTTGGTCTGAATTTAACGTATCTAAGATATTTTTTTTTACAGTATTTTCCCTTTCACCGGTAACCTCTTGAACGGGATCAAGAGGCTTTTTCTCCAGGTAGCACAATTGCTTCTCTAATCGGTCAAGTCTCTTGGTTTTAAAACCTTCGGTTTTCGCTTGCTCCAATACGGCTCGTGCGCTCGCTAATCTATTCAGCCTAATCAGCCCATCGATGTAACTAAGCCGGAACTGCACACTATTTGGATTGACTTCTAGGGCCGCTTTAAAAAATGGTAACGCCTTGTGCACGTCCCCGAGACTTACAGCTAGTAGGCCCATATTATGATTAACGTCAGAGTCCTTTGGTTTCTTCTTGAGAATGGCGGCATAAAGAAACTCTGCCTCCTGAGTTCGCCCAGCTTTGTGAGCCTCAAGTCCCCTGCGAAGCGCCTCGTCAAGCGTCAGTTTCATATTATCACTCACTAAGGAAGGAAGTAATTATACAGCGCTTTAAGGTGAGGCGGTAAATGCTGCTATTACACTCTTGTCTAAATTATTTCAAATACCTAAACTATGACCTATAGTTTCTGCTTGCGTTGTTTCACAGTTTTCTTCCTTGCCCATTGTTTCAGATGAGGGCAATGCGGGTATTACCATTTCAAATGCAGCCAATTAAGCTCGCGTACCGTTGATGACTTATTAACGAAATCAAGAGGCCGATTTTGCAAGATCCTGGTAGCTATAAGCGGTCTAAATTAAACCAAGAGAAATCTTCATGCAAAGTAGCCTGTATATTCAATAATTGCCCCTTCGCTACATTTACAGGATCATTAAATTTAAATATCGGTGTTTTCCAACCTGATACTGATTTTGACTGATGCATTTCCACGGGATTATTTTGATATTCAATGTCGTCATACAATTGAACCTTAAGCCACTGTATAACGCCGGCACAGGATCCGGCTTTGTTAGCTTCTATTTTTATTGTTTTTTTGTCTCTATAAATCTGTTCAAAATTGCAGAAATCAAAAGTGAATGCTTCAACTGGCTCACTTAAGAATACAGGCTCGTCTTCTAACGTTATTAGGTGCTTGTTAGTTGTTATGGGGTTAAAATCACCGATATCGTAACCTAGCGCATTATCAACAAAAAGTTCTTTCGCTAACTTTCCTGTATTTTCGATTAATGCAATCATAATGGTTCCTCCTTCAGGGATCATCTTCCCAGTTTTTTTAAGCAACCGTTTCTTTGCATCTAGTACAGTCGTTTGAATCCCTTCGCCTACAAACTCACTAGATAAAATTTCCGAAACCAACACATCCACTCTTCTATTAATGTCTTGCCCAAGAATAAGATCCTTAGAGTTTTTATTAATCACCCTTATTTTATCATCAAAGCCATTTTTCTGAATTATTCTTTCTGCGATTCCTGAAATAGTTTTAGACATTTCACAAGTTATTATTTCTTTGGCGCCACAATCTGCAGCTATCATTGAGAGTAAGCCCGCCCCAGTCCCTATATCTAACACTACATCATCTCTTCGAATAGCTGACTTCATGGCCTTTTGATAAGCTTCATTTCTGTCATGCTCATTCATCATTGGAATATGCCAGCTCGGAACCGATTTCATTTTGGCAGTGCTGAGATTGAATAGAGCTTCAGCGTTTCCGGGCTGAATAGCTAGCGCCTTGTTGTGAGCCTCTACACACTCATCTAATTTGCCCAGTTTTTGGAGCGTGACACCCAAGTTGCTGTAGGCTTCGGCGTAGTCAGGCCTCAACGCTATCGCTTGTGTATGGCGCGCTTCAGCTTCTTCTAGTCTACCCAGTTCTTGGAGGGTGACACCCAAGTTGCTGTGGGCTTCAGCATAGTCAGGCTTCAACGCTATCGCTCGTGCGTAGCTCGCTTCAGCTTCTTCTAACCTACCCAGTTCTTGAAGCGTGATCCCCAAGCTGCTGTGGGCTTCGGCTAGGTCAGCTTTCAACGCTAGCGCTTGTACGTAGCTCGCTTCAGCTTCTTCTAGTCTACCCAGTTCTTTGAGCGTGATACCTATGTTATTGTGGGCTTCAGCTAAGTCAGGTTTCAACGTTATCGCTTGCGTGTAGCTCGCTTTAGCTTCTTCTAGTCTACCAAGTTCTTTGAGCGAGATACCTAGGTTATTGTGGGCTTCGGCATAATCAGGTTTCAACTTTATCGCTTGCCTGTGGCTTGCTTCAGCCTCGTCTAATCTGCCCAGTTCTTTGAGCGCATTACCTAAGTTACAGTGGGCTTCGACTAAGTCAGGTTTTAATTTTATCGCTTGCGCACAGCTTGCTTCAGCCTCGTCTAATCTACCCAGTTCTTTAAGCGTGCTACCTAAGTTGCTGTGGGCTTCGGCTAGGTCAGCTTTCAACGTTATCGATTGCCGATAACATCCTTCAGCTTCGTCTAATCTGCCCAATGCTTTGAGCGTGTTGCCCAAATTATAGTGGGCTGCGGGATCTCGGGGTTCTAACTGCAAAGATTTTTGACTGGACACTAATGACTCACTTATTCTGCCAGTTTGTTTGAGTATCGCGCTTAGTATTTTCCAGCCAAGTTGATGTTTGGGGAATTCTTCGGTGATGGATACTGCAAGCTCCTCAGCATCACCGTATCGTCCAGTTTGGTAGCACTCTACCAGACTATTCAATTGTTGCTGAGACGGGCTCGCACGATTTGCGTTTTCTGTTTGAGGCATAGGGGCCAGTTGTGCCTTAAGGGCATTTAAATTCTCGTGAGTCACGCCCTGGCCCTTAGCTCGTTCTATGACCCGCTTTGCATTTTCAAACTGCTTTTCTTTGATAAGGGCCTCAATGTAGCTAAGCCAAAACTGTTCTACCTCAGGATTGGCTTCGAGAGCAGTTTTAAATAACGGTAAAGCCTTACCTGCGTTATTAACCGATACTGCTAATACACCAAGATTATGGTTCGCGTCTGGATGCAAAGGCTGAGATTGCAAAACCGCTCGATAAAGACGTTCAGCTTTTTCAAGCTTACCTTCTTTATATGCAGCCTCACCCTCTTGCAATACTTCGTCAATAGTTAGTTTCATTAATTGCTCTTAAACGCATGTTATAAGCGCCTGTTTTCATCTTGCTATTGATTTGTGTAAATTGTAATTAGGCTGCTTTACCACTTTCAACAGCTGCTGGTTCACTGCAAGTTCATATGCTTCTACGTGGGTATTTTTTCTTTCGAAAGCCAGATACGAAACTGCCAATACTCTCCGCGATTGAAAACACAAGCTTCCTCGAAGATTGGGATTTCGTCGTCTTTGATTTCTTGCTTTTTGAGTGCCAAATTCTGCCTACGAGTTACTATTGCTTTCAGTAATCACGAGTTTGTGTAACATTCCGTGTAACTGTAAGAGAAATTTTAAGCTAAATCAATCAGTTAGATTTTGAGTTAAAGTTTTGTGGAATAACTAATTTAATAAAATCAATAGGTTAGCAATTGATATCTATTCCCATTTTTTCTATTAATCGTATCTAAAGTCTTCTAATTATTTCCAACACCTTCCCTACATTCTTGTAAATACCTGACTTTTAACTGCCCTATTGTCTAAATGTTTCTAAATCCCTAAACTATTATCTAATGTTTTCTGGTACAGCCGCTGATACAAGGGCATGAAAAGTCACCAAAAGTACCTCCTCGTGCGTCCGCTAAGAGCAGAAAGTCTCTACTGCAGTTAAACAGGATGCTTACAAATGATTACGAGCACGTGCCAGGATTTAGCTTAGCATGAAAATGACTATCAAACAGGCTCTTCAGAATGGTGCCATTGCACATGCAGAAGGCAAACTTGAAAAAGCTCAACTTCTATATCGAGAGATATTAAAAGTCAGACCGGCACATCCTCTTGCTAATCATAATTTAGGGGTTCTCGCAGTCGCTGAGAATAACCTTGTGAAGGCGCTCCCACTATTCAGAATGGCGGTGGAAGCAAACCCGAGAATAGAGAAGTTCTGGTTAAGTTACATTGATGCTCTGATTAAAGAAAAGCAGTTTGAAAATGCAAAGCGGGTCATAGAACGAGCAAAGGACCAGGGCGTGACTCATGAGAATTTAAATGTTCTGGAAGCGCAACTTATGCCTATAGCTCACCCAAAGAATGTTAATAGTGCGATTCCATCTCAGCAAAAATTAAAAAAACTGTTAAAATACTATCAAACTGGACAGTACGGTGAGGCTGAAAAGTTAGCAATATCAATCACTCAAAGGTTTCCCGACCATCCATATGGCTGGAAAATAAAGGGTGCTGTACTAAGCCAGACTAACAGAATGTCTGAAGCATTAGTTGCCGATCAAAAGTGTGTGCAGCTAGAGCCTCAGAACCATCAAGCCCATTACAACTTGGCTAACACGCTAAGAGAGCTAGGCAATTTAGATGAGGCTGAGGCAAGTTTTAAGCAAGCGATAAAGTTGAGACCTAACTTTTCTGACGCGCATAACAACCTGGGCTTTACGCTAACAGCGCAGGGCAAAGTTGACGAGGCTCTAGCAACCTATAGACAGGCGATAACGTTAAATGCTGCCTCTGCTGAGCTCCATAATAACTTAGGTAGATTGCTCCTCGGATTGGGAAAGTTAGATGAGGCTGAAGAAAGTTTTAAGCAAGCGACAAGGTTGAAACCCAACCTTTCTGACGCGCATAACAACTTGGGTGATACGCTATCACAACAAGGTAGACTCGATAGGGCTGAAACAAGCTATAAGAAAGCTATCGCGATAAGACCAGATTACGCCGACGCCCATAATAACCTCGGCCGCACGTTGTTAGATCTAGGCAGATTATCAGAGGCTGAAAAAAGTTGCAGGCAAGCCATAGCGTTGAATTCTAACCTCGGAGCAGCTCACTGCAGTTTGGCCGTTAGTCTTTACGGTAATGGCGATATAGATGCTGCCCTCAACAGCATCGAACGAGCAAGTTCTATTGATCCTCAGTCAAAAACCTACAGTGCCATTCTAAGGATTCTGCAGACAAGAAAGTCACGCGAAAGCGTAGCAACTGGATCTTACGATACAAGGGACTCTGATCATAATGTTCAGCTTCCCCGTAAGGTCTTTAAGTTACAGAGGACAGTAGAAGAAGAGCTCATTGCTTATTTATATGGATTAGAAACATTAGACTTAAAGAAAGAAAGAGACCCTAGCTTCGGTAGTGCCAAGGGCTCTAGCAACGACGTAAATTTTTTGCTAGATACGCACCCTATAATAAAAACTCTAGCAAAAGATTTAGAGCGTATCTTAATGAAGACATTTGATTCAGAGATCTTTGTGCACCAGTCTTTCTTTACCATCTTTGCCGCCGGGGGTGGCACGGTTCAACACAATCATGTGTCGCTCCTAGACCAAAATCCTGTCCTTGGCTTAGCAAATCAGAAATACGCCCTTGTTTATTACCTTTCTGTTGGGGATCAAGAATGTAGCGAGCCAGGATTTTTGACCTTATATGAGCCTAGAGAAGATATTTTGCCAACTGAGGGTTTGATAGCGATCTTCCCCGCAGATAGAAACCACTCCTCGGTTTATGGTGGGAATAAGGATAGAGTTATAATCGGGGTAAATTTTTATTGTCTTTGATGCTGCGCGGAATAGCAATGGAAAAACCTTAAGACTTATATTCCTATCAGCCTTACTGCCACCTGTTTTGTAAAGAAAGAAATCGCTAAAACATCATAAGTGTAGTTATTGTTTTCACAAAACTCATTTAGAGCTCGATATTCGTCCTGTTCCCATTTCGGATTTATTAGAAATTCGTCAAAAATCAATATTGTTTTGCTATCGACCACCGGTTTAGAAAAATTTAGTGCAGTGATCGTAGAGCTATATAGATCTGCATCAAAGTTAATTACTGACGCTAGTGGACGAGGCTCTGAAAAGAATTTGGGCAAGGTGTCTTCAAATTTTCCTTTTATAAATTCTCCTCCATCAATTTTAGGAATATTTCCATCGCTAGAATACTTGCCTTCCTTCTCTTGATGCCAATCTTCGGGTAAACCCTCGAATGTGTCAAAGCCATAGCCACTTTTGAAAGTTTTAATCAAGTATCCAAATGCTATGCCTCGCCAAACCCCAAATTCATAAAATGGCCTGGTCGTAGAACTGCGTTCAACAACGCCATCAAAAAATGACCATCGATTAAAGTATAATTCAGGTAAATTAGGCAGATCAAAAGCCCATTTACATGAACGTACCCAAGGGTTCTGATTTAGTGATGACTGTATAAGATTATTAAAATCAGACTTATCACCTTCATAAAATTTTAGTGCAGCAAGGTAAATCATAGCCATTAAATGATCCCCTTTTAAATCTAGGCATAACTCTAACCAACCTTTTGCTTCTTTAATATTTTTTGCTGTACCTGATAAGTTCCAAGCAGCTTTAGGGTACTCTGGTCTAATTTCGAGAGCCTGCTTGTAGCTATCTATGGCGTTTTCCAGATCACCAAATTCATCAAGCGCAATACCCATATTGTAATAGACTGAGGCATTGTCAGGCTCAATCTTTATGACTTGCTTATAGCTCTCAATAGCTGCTACTAAGTCACCTTTCTGGTTAAGAGCAAGGCCCTTATTATTAAGTGCTTCCGTAAAGTCAGGCCTGCGCTTTAGGGCTTCATTGAATTTAACTATCGCGCCGTCCAGATTACCTTGAGTTCGGAGGATAGAACCTAAATTACAGTAAGCTCCGGAATGATCAGGGTCTATATCGAGGACTTTTTGATAACTCTCTATTGCGCTATCTAGATTACCCATAGCCAGATTTGCATTACCCATATTATGGAAGGCATCGGCATAATCAGGCTTTATTCTGAGAGCATGCTGATACGCCTTAAGAGACTCTTTCAATCTCCCTTTGGTTTGGAGGACATTTCCCAAGTTAAACCAAGCGCCAGCGGAGTCAGGCTTAATCTCCACAACCCTTTCATAGTTTCCTATAGCGGCATCAAGATCATCTGTATCCGTCAGCAGTTTTGCCTTACAATAAAAAGCTTCAGCACAATCAGACTGAATTTCTAAAGCTTTATTAAAGCTAGACATCGCTTCAGTAAATTGACCCTTCTGCCTGAACGCCAGTCCAAGGTTAACAAGAATGGAAAGACTATTGGGCCTTATATTAAGGGCGTCTTCGAAGCTCTTGATAGCTATATCCGGATTATTTAACTTATGATTAAGCGCAACAAGTCGAATATAATTTTCTTCGTCCGCCGGGTCGATTTTGATAATTTCTACTGTGAATGATACTGCTTCGGAAAATTGCTCAAGTTGTAATTTCAAGCTGAGAATTAAATCCCAAATTTTTCTAATATAAGGCTTAAGATTGTGAGCTTGCTCAAGATCTGAGAGAGCCCCTAGTTTATCGCCCTGAGATAACTTAATTAGACCCCTGTTTATCAAAGCCTCACTATAATTTGCATCAAGTGATATCGCTTTGTTTAAATAGATAAGGCTTTCTTCAATTTCCGAGTTGGCTTTTAAACACGCCCCGAGAATTCCCATACCCTCTATGTCATTGGGGAAAATACCATGTGTCTTTTTAGCAACAACTAGAGCTTCCGTATAGCTCTTATTCTTCAGCATAAGGCGTGCTTCATTCCAACCCACTAAAGCATTTTTAGGATCCGCCTCCTTTGCTTTTTCTAAAAAAACTGTCGCATTTTCCACCTCATCATTCAAAATGTAACAGTGCGCTAGCAGTGCCAGAAAACTAGCATCAGTTGAAAAATCGCTAACTCGCTCTTTTAAAACGTCTATCGCTAGCGAAAATTCGCCAGACTCTCTATGGGCTGTTGCCTGTTGTAGTAGCGAACTCAATTCAAGCATCTGGAAAATATAACACCTTAAGAATTCTTTGGCATAATCATTTTTCTTTCATATCAAACGCTAAAACGATACGCTCTTCTTCTGATTCAAACGGAATAGTGTAGTGCGTCAGGGATGCTGGAAATAAAACCAAACTCCCTGTAGCTACTTTTATTATTTTTTGCAAATTTGTACGCGCATCAATTGCGTCTTTTTCTTCGCCCAAGGCAACAACCAGGTTGCCGCTGTCAGCCTTTAATCTCGGAGGAATATTTATGTATATAATTCCGCTGAGCCACCCTTGTTCATGGATATGAGGCTGTAATTCACCACCACTTTTCATACTGATAAGCCAGCCATAGAGACTATAGTCTGTTGGCCATTTTTTTATCAAGCCCTCTTCGCTATTCTTAAAATTAATTCGATATTCCTCTATTTCTAATCGGATAGCTTCTTGAATTTTGTCTGTGAGATCACTTTCTATGTCAAATAAATTTCCAGAAGTTTGGAAACCGTTCAAAAGAAGAGTTTGTCTTCTATTCGATATCCTGCTCCCATTAAGTATGGATTTTGTTTTTTGTACAAAATTTTCTTCAAAAGCATATCGCGTATCCAAGTCAATGTGTAAAACATATTCTAGTGGTTCCCTACAAAATATATTTGGCTTTTCCAGCCCATATTTCAATGCGGCACGGCTGGTAAGCGAGCCAATAACTGCATCAGCTTTATCCTGATTTATCAAGTAGTCTAATTTATCGAAAAAGGGGGACTTTTTATCCAGCAGATATAAACACACCAATAGTCTGTTATGAGCTTCAGCATAGTCAGGCTTCAAAGCTATTGCTTCGGTAAGGCTTGCCTCGGCCTCTGCCAATCTGCTCAATTCTGGGAGCATGTTACCCAAGTTGTAGTGGGCTTCGGCTAAGTCAGGCTTCAACGCTATTGCTTGGGTATAGCTTGCTTCAGCCTCTTCTAATCTGCCCAGTTCTTTAAGAGTGCTACCCAAGTTGCTGTGAGCTTCGGCTAAGTCAGGCTTCAACGCTATTGCTTCGGTATAGCTTGCTTCAGCCTCTTCCAATCTTCCTAGTCCTTGCAGCGTGGTACCCAGATTGCTGTGGGCTTCAGCATAGTCAGGTTCCAACGCTATCGTTTTCAAAAAGCTTGTTTCAGCCTCTTCTAGTCTGCCCCGTTCCTTCAGTGCGTTACCTAGGTTATTGTGGGCCCCGGCATAGTCTGGCTTCAACGCTATCGCTTGGGTATAGCTTGCTTCAGCCTCGTCTAATCTGCCTAGTTCCTTCAGCGCATTACCCAAGTTGCTGTGGGCTTCCGCGTAGTCAGGTTTCAAGACTATCGCTTGGGCATAGCTTGCTTCAGCCTCTTCTAATCTGCCCAGTTCTTTCAGTGTAATACCTAGGTTGTTGTGAGCTCCAGCATAGTCAGGTTTCAACGCCATCGCCTGTCTCAAGCTCGCCTCTGCCTCATCAAACCTACCCAGTTTGTTGAACGCGCTACCCAAGTTGTTGTATGTTTCGGCAGAATCAGGTTTCAACACAATTAAGCATCTCATGCTAGCGGTAGCCTCCTCTAATCTACCCAGCTCATATAGCGTGTTACTTAATCTATCGTGCGCTTTGACAAAGTCCGGCTTCAACGCTATTGCTTGCTTATAACTAGCTACCGCCTCATCAAGCCTGCCCAGCTCTTTAAGTATGGTACCCGAGTTGCTGTGCACTTCTGCGAGATTCGGTTCAATCTCCAATGCTTTTTCAAAATAGTGTAAAGCCGATTCCAATTCTCCAGCATTCTTTGCCATAACACCTAGATTGCTCGATATAGCAGCTGATTGAGGATTGAGAGTCAACGCCGTCTCATAAGCTAATTTTGCGTCTTCAATTCTTTTATCTTGCTGAAAAGCCGTTCCAAGATTAGTCCACGCATTGGCATCTTTTGGAGCAAGTTCTGTAGCCTTCTCAAGAATAGAAATAGCTTCACTCGCTTTATTATCGAGCCTCAAGAACTCTCCAAGCTGTGTCATAAAGTCTATGTTTTCTGAGTCATTCTTATGGGCACTTCTCAGTGCCTCAATTGCGCCACTAAGGTTATTACTTTGATATTGCAAAGAGCCTAATAGCAACCACATTTCAGCCAAATGAGGTTTAAGCGAGACAGCCATTTCTACATCTTTGATAGCCCCCACTATATCCTTCGCCCGCAGTTTGATGAGCGCTCTACTCGCATACGCTTCAGCGTAATTTGGTTTGGCTTTCAGTATTTTTTCAATTATCGGCAATGCTTCTAAGTCTCTTTTAGATGCTCCAAGACAAGCAGCTAGCATCAGTAAACTCTCTGGATCTTCCGGCGATTGCTTACATCCGAATTGCGCCTTTTGCAGTGCTTCTGCAGTTTTAGACTGTTTTAGTAATAATCTTGTTTGATTGCGATAGACAGACGGGAGTTCTGCATTAATAGATGCAGCTGCTTTCAGCACTCTCTCTGCTTCCGCCTCTTTTTTATCCAGCAAGAGTACTTGGGATAGCAGTGATAAAGCTTCGGCGTTTTTAGGGTCATGTTCAACAATGCCACGTAGCCACTCCTGAGCCTCTCTATATTTTCCGGTCTCTCGCAACTCGATTGCTTGTGACAATTCATCTTGATGACTCTGTAGTTGATTGCCAAATTCTTGCTGAGGTTTATCACTACTAGGGGGTGGGTTAGACTGCAGTTGCTCTTCCAATAACTGAAGTTTATCTGTCGCAATTCCAGCTTGCTTTGCATCAACTAAAACTTGCCTTACGTCATCAAATTTCTCTGTTTTGATAAGTGCATCAATGTAACTCAGCCAATACTGTTCGATCTTTGGATTGGTTTCGAGAGCAGTTTTAAATAAAGGTAATGCCGCGTCCGCTTTATTCACAGAGACTGCTATCACGCCCAGGTTATGGTTAGCGTCTGGATGCTCCGGCTGAGATTGTAAGATAGCCCGATAAATGCGTTCGGCATTTTGAAGCTTTCCCGCTTTATGTGCCGTAACACCCTTTTGCAACGCTTGCTGAATAGTCAGTTCCATTAATTACTCTTTATCTCTGCCTCGCAGATGTTGTAGGGACCTATTTGAGTTCGTCATGACATGACGAGAGTGCACCCTAGCATTATTTTAAGGCAGGCCTCTATAGTATCCGTTTGTGAGTTGGACCCCCCTCGATATATCCATCTTGGTAGTGAACCTTTTTGCTTGCTACGCATACGGACCCAGTTAACGCTAATCAAAAAAAAACCAACCCCGTGAAGAGTTGGCTTTTCTTTTTCGATAAAGGGGTCTCCCCCTTTTGATACCTTACTTAGTAAGAGACTAGGTCTCCGTCCGCAAGGTTTGTAACACCCAAGATCTTCGCTATTAACGTTACCTCACCGGCAGCAATAGCAGCGGTTCCATCATTCTCGACTAAGTGCAAGTACCCGTCCACTCCGTCGTTACTGAAGACGACGAAACTATCACCATTTTCAATGGCCGTAGTAGTCATGTTAGTCAAGTCAAGAATCAGATCACCAGTGGTACCATCAACGGCGGTCGTGTTCTCAACGAAACGAGCCGTGTTAGCAACCGTACCGGTCCTAGCTATCTCTAGCAGGGTATCGGTCTCGGTACCTTTCGCGTTTGTTACCGCCGTCGCCTTGATATAGATCTTATCCGTACCAGACACGAACCCGGTGATCGTGTCACCAGCAGTGTTCAGTACCCAGTCCGTGTCACCTGTGGCCGCACCTGATTCGGCCGCCGCGTTGGCAACTGTAACGAACGTATAGTAGATCTTATCGGCACCAAGACCTGGTGTCAGACTATCAGCGCCCGCGCCCATGGTAATGGTATCTGCTAAAGCACCGGTGACAACAGTGTCGGAGCCGGACGCATCACCCGTAAGGTCATAGGAAATCCTTCCACTCACATCAGCAACTGTTAGGTAGTCAGTGGCCGAAGCGGCTAACTGGTCTACACCACTCAGTTTGAAGTCAGTGAAAGTGATAACAACGTCATCGTCATCGTCATAGTCAGTATCGGCATCCAATGCGATAAACAGCGTGTTCTTGACGAAAGAGTTTAGCGTTCCTGTTGTAGTCGCGCTAATACCTGCATCCGCCGGAGCACTTACTGCTAAGTTAGACGTGTGGTCAAAGCTTGCTACGTTGGTCGCCGTGATTGCGATAATGTCAGAACCCGCGTCGAAACCGGTGATGGTGTCCTGACCCCTATCGTCAACTACAGCAGCGCTTGTACCGACGACATCTTCCGATTCGTTGTCAGTAGCAGTACCAATGGCGCCAGCAGTAATATTAATGGTGTCAATCGCCTGGGTGCTCTCAGCCACATTAATCGAGTCTGCACCTAAACCACCAGTCACGCCGTCGACACCTTCACCCGCAGTAATGCTGTCGTTACCAGCACCAGCGGTGAGAGTATCACCACCACCTAGACCTACTATCGTGTCATCACCAGCAGCACCAGTAATGGTTTGTGCCCCTTCGTTACCGTGCAACGTATCGTTACCGGCACCACCAGTAATCGCGCCAGTGGTTGACTCGGTAGCGTTCGCCTTAACGATATTAGTACCAACGTTTGTACCATCCCAAGCGAAGGTACCGGAACCAGTGTGTGTGTAAGTAGCCTTAGTAACAGTACCCAGGTCTATCATCACATTGCCACCGTACGATATCTGGTTGCTAGTGTTAAATGCGATGGCATCGTCATCTAATGTGCTCGATAGATTCAACGCGGCGGTTGTACCACTAAAAATTATCTCATCATTAGCCGCGTGAGTAATGTCTCGGCCCAGTGAGATATTAAGGGCAGTAGGCGCACCCGTGATAACCAAATTATCGCCTGAGTTACCGCCGACATCCGCAAATGTAGAGTAATTACCTAAGCTAACTGTCGCCGCAGTAATCGCGCCAGACGTAATTGTCGCGTTCGCGTTCGAGTCGTCTATCAAGATTGACGCGTTATCTGCCGCCGTAATGTTCAAAGAGGCAACAGTTGCGCTACCTGCGTCGATCAACGTTGTCGTTACTCCCGCGTGGCCCGTCGCTAGAGTCAGCGCAGAGTTGGCGGAATTAGCCTTCAAGTCAATCGAAGTGATCGCTGAACTATTCGCGGTATCAACCGAGTCCAGAGTCATTGTACTGCCAACACCAGTGACCTGAGCATTCAGTGACGTTAACTGCGCCGCGCCCGAGGCGTGCTCACCTATGACACCCGCTACAAATGTAGACGAGTTCGCGGTGTTTCCGCCAGTAACGGTATAGTTCAGTGTCGCTAAGGAGTCGGCCCTAGTCATAGTGCCGATAGTCGAGGCCGCATTGGCAGCAGTCGTGAAGCTTAAGCTAGATAGCGCAGTAGAAGCCGCGTTAATGTTACCGGCGACGATTCCAGAGTTAGCATTTGCCACCAAGTTAAGAGTCTGCGTCTCATCAGTATCAATCACTAAGCCGCCGACTGAACCCAGCGTATGCTGAATCTTGTTGCTATCAGAGTTGCTGGCGTTAATGTTCACAACAGCTGACTTGGTTATGGTAGTTGTGGTAAACGACGAGCCCGCGTGTAGCAGTGCGTCCTCATTGGCGTTGACGTTCACCGTGATAGTACCACCCGCAGTAGTACCAACTGATACCGCTCCAATGTCACCAGTGTTATCTGCAGCAGCTAGTCCATCCCAAGAGCTATCGTCCGAGATATTAACAACAGTGTTAGTCGCACCGTCAGTAATCGTTATGTCATCAGCTGCAAGACTATCAGTACTAGTAATCGTGTAAGAAGTCAGCGACGTCTTATCAGTAGCAGCCGTAAGTGACAAGGTAAAGTTACTAGAAGTATTTACAGTAGCGCTCTCAATATTCTTGAACGCTGGAGTAAGAGTACCTGTAGAACTATTGGTAATAGTAATCGAGTCTGTATCAGCACCACCGTCAATAGTATCTGCGCCACTGAGTCCAGTGATTGAGATCGTATCGTTACCAGCACCAGCATCGACATTATCGTTACCCGTAGTGATATTGATCGTATCGTCACCGTCACCACCAGTTACCGTGTCGTTGCCCGAACCGTCGGCAATAGTATCGTTGCCAGCACCACCGACCAGGCTGTCAGCGCCAGCACCACCAGTAATGTTGTCATTACCTTCACCACCATCGACAGTATCGTTACCTGCGCCGGCATCAGTGACTGTGTCATCACCGGCACCCATCGTAATGTGGTCGTCGTCAGCACCTGCACTACCAACGGTATCGTTACCAGCACCACCAGTAATGGTATCGTTACCGGCACCGGTAGCGACAATGTTGTCATTGCCGTCACCACCATCGATGTGGTCAGCGCCCGCGCCAGTTTGGGAAATAAGGTCGTTACCTCCGCCGGCCGTGATCGTGTCAGCACCATCGCCAGAGTTTGTAACAGTGTCGTCTTTATCACCTAGTGTGATCGTGTCCGCACCCTTACCTGTGGTTAGGGCAGTTGTATCAGTTGCGCTGCTTGTCTTATAAGTCAACGCCGCCTCAGAGATGGATGCTGAGAAGCTCACCTCTTCCGCTGTAGAACCTGAGAAGTCAGCACTTGCAAGCACCTTGGACAGGTTAGCAGTTACGTCGATTTTCTCAGAACCAGTAACAGTCAATGTAGCTAGCGCCGTGCCCGTCAAGGCCACCGCGTTGTTAGCAAGTGTATCAACACCGCCAGAGACCAAATTAAGGGCCGTTGCGCCAGACTTGAATGTAGATGAGCTTACGTCCGTAGGAACGCCAGCGTTATCACCAGCAAGGGTCAACGTCTGAGTACCGGCCGATGCCATAGTTAAACTAGCGCCATCAGCTGTAAACGTAGCCGCAGTTATAGTGGTATCGTTGGTTAAAGCAACCGTATGGTTGTTTCCAACTGTTGCGGAGGTAATCGTATTGTTCTTATCGATCCCAGTCATATCTTGGGTAACGGCTCCGCCAGAAGAAAGTGTCTCAAAACCTTTGATTCCAGAAGCATCGTCGGTGCCCGCACCAACTGTGGAGTAGGTCAAAGTGCCTGTTAGCCTGAGGGTGTCTGTACCGTCGCCACCATCAATAACGTCGTCTTTGTCTACGTCGCCTCCAGCAATAGTAGCCTGGTCGTCACCAGCACCTAGAGTAACGTTATCGTCACCGGCACCACTGGTCACGGTGTCATCGCCCGTACCCGAGCTTATGGTGTCATTACCACCAGCTGACGTAAGGACGTCATTACCAGCACCACCGGTAACCGTATTAGCAGTTGTGTTAACCGTCGACATTGTCAGTGCGCCCGTAGCACCACTTGCGTCAATCGTATTGAGTGTCGCATCAACACCGGTAATTGGGTTGGTGATTGTTGTACTTCCAGAACCCGTAACCACCAACTTAGAAGTCTCCGAGCTGCCAAGTGCTAATGTAGTGATTGTGGAGTCAGCGATTGAATTCAGTGTCAAAGTCTCTAACGCATTCGCCGAGTTAGTGCCCGCAATTGTTAGATTACCTGACGCAGCATTCAGCTGAACATCAAGGTTGTCAGCCGCGCCTGTGAGGGCAGTAGAATGATAAGTAAGGGTAGTGACATCTGGAGCGGCAGCCGAAGTTGAGGTCAAATGTAAATCGACGTCGCCGTTTCTAACTGCATTGAAGGTCACCGCAGCAATACTGGAAAGGTTTTCCAATGTCTTGTAAGCCTTGTCAGTTGGCAAGTTAACAGCAACAGCGGTAGCGTTATCAACAGCGTTAATGGTGATCTTTTCCAGACTCTTCTGTGTCGTCATACCAAGGGTGGCGATACTAGACTCGATGTATATGGAATCTGTACCCTCTCCACCATCTATCTGGTCACTTGCGCTGTAAGTCATTGTTGTGCCAGCCGCACCAGCGCGAGTCGCGTTGATAATGTCGTCTCCAGCGCCACCCGTATAGATGTCAGTAGAGATCGTAAGGTTCTTAGTATCCGCCGCGGCCGCTGCTGGCGCAGTAGCCGTGTCGACAGCTGTATTTGCTGTGGCCACACTCGCTGCGTCTGAGGTTACTGTAGCGGGAATATCCCACTCAGCCGCCGCTTCCTTAGTAATCGTGTGATAAGTCGCAACGGTGACCTTGTTATTGAAGTTGTCTATGTGCGTCTTCACTGCGCCATCAGCATTCGCCGGGTCAGACATAAAAGCCTGAACCGAGACTACAAGATCAGGAATTGAACCCCCACCGTTAATGTGCGCTTCAACGATAGTGACACACTCGGCCAATAAGGCTGCATCGGCTTCTGGTAACGCGTTTGCAAGCCACTCACTCGCAAACTCGGTCGCTGTCTGGAACGTAGGGTATTTTGCTGTAAATTCAGCTCTACCCGCCAAATGCTCGGCAATCTCCGTGAGACTGCTTCCAGCGACTGATTTGGCAACTAGCTCACTGAGTAGCGTTGTTCCCGGCGCTGTATTATTCATTAGTACGGCAAGCTCCATAATGTCTTGCCTAACCGCTGCTGTTATAGCCATTTTATCTCCTTGAGGTCTAACCTAGTACTTATTCGAATAAAAGTTTAAATATTAATTGATCAAATTAATTTGTTTATAGCTTGTTAGCGTCAGCTACTCGCACCTAAACCTGAAGGTACACGCTTTTAATACTCGGCCTAGTTTTCAGGCCCTTCAATAATAAAACGAACATCCTCAGATCTATGTGACCTCAATCACACACATCTGAGGAAGATCGCTTGTCCCATGTGAATCCTCAATCGGTGCTGCTCGCGAAAACAACCACACAAGATTCACAAAGACGTATCATACAACAATATATCTCCCTAACGCACGCTTCTATCGACCTAAATTTTGCTTTCTTAATAGTTCTGTGACACTTTTTTCAACAAATTATGCATATTTGTGTAATAAAGTATTGATATTAAGCAAGTAAATGCTATTTCGGAGCCAGTAATTTAGAACCCCCACGTGACGCCAAATTCTACCGAGGCGCCCCTAGTACTGAATAAAGCAATGCTACTGTCCTGATTGTGGTACGCGGCAGTGCCTAAAAACTGCGCATTCCCCCCTAGTGATCTGATAGGTCTAACGTAACTGAAATAGACAGAGTGAAGATTTTCCTTTCTCCTGACGCCGTTTTTGAATAAAAGGCTGTAACTCTCCTCATCATTAAATTTTGTGAATTGGTACTGACCTACGACTTGACCCCCGCCCAGAGTTCGCTGCCAAAAGAGATTACTCTGCCAGCCCTTTCTGTCACCGCCGAGGCGTCTACTGTATTCTGCTTGATTACGCAAAGCACCGAATTCAAGGCCAAACCTATTCAGCACTCCTCCAATTGCAATATCGCACTCACTACCCGGCCCAAGGAAGTATTCATACCCCGAGAGTAGCTCCTGTGCCTCGTATTTTTGATACTGCATCGCAAGCCTTGGGTAGACCCTACAAGCTCCAAAGTCTTTTAGACGATAACCCGCTCTAATTGTCGCGCTGCTGAAAACCGTATTACCCCCCCAAACAAGATGGTCAAGGCCAAATGTTGAAGTCCAACGAGGCCTATCACTCGAATCACTCAATTGATATCGGACTGACCCTTGGATTAAGTCAAAATCAGAATCCCTGCTAAAACGACCGGTCACCGAAGCAGTCAATCCGGTGTTGACGTTCTGCCCCACCCTCAACAGAGTGCCAGCGCCCGTAAATCGTGCATAGGCTGCGCCCGCTGCCTGGAAATCGGAACTTACATCAAAAAGGACCTGATTACCGGACAGGGTAAGGGCAAGCTGGTCAGCGATAGGCGCGCTATTTAAATTGTTATCGTAACCCACAGCGGTCCCGAGGGATAAAGACCTTTGGCTCCTCGAACTGCTCCAGCGTCGCTGGCGAGAAGATATCGCCTCGCGCAAATCGTCTGGCAGATCGCCCCTTAAGAGGAGTTGAGAATTAACTTCGATTGCGTTGATCACCTGACCCTGCCGATACAATACCTCTGCAAAATCAACCGCAGCTGAGCCGTTATTTGGATCAAGCAACAAAGCCCTCTCAAGACTCTCCAATGCTCTGAGAAGGTCACCCATGCTAAGATGGGCTGCTCCATTCAGCGCGAAATACTCCGAATTCATGTAACATTGGTCAAGAATACCCTCCAATGCTTCAACTAAGGCTAGGGGCTCTCTCTCCAAGCTGTCATAAAATCTCTGTAAATTGGGGCACGCAAAACTCAAGGTCGAAGCCAAGAAGCCTGCCAGAGCTAATAGGGGCTTTAAACTGTTACTCTTTTTGTCCAAGGGGAACTACACCTTAAAATTAGAGACGTTAAAAACGGATACCCAGAGTAGCGATCCAATCGCAATCTTAGTGGGCGTCGATAAAACAGCCCCTAACCACTAATTATTGCATAATTTTTTGAGAGTTACTGAGCCAACTGGCTTTCAGACGATCCCGCCTTTCAGCAGCGTAAGCTCGGCTTTTTTGCCCTTATCCTCCTTTTCAAGGGCTCGGGGAGCGAACAGCACATGGGCTGTACTCAAACCAGGCAGCATGTAATGCCCGAGGGATTTCAGAGAAGCATCATGAAGGTATCGCGCGGCAACCTCACCAACTAAGATCGGGTAGGAAAGGTCCGCTGTCATCTCTTGAATGCGAAGCGCAACAGACACAGTCTCTCCACAGAGAGTATGAGCCCTGCGGTTAGCCGGCCCGATAGAGCCTCTCAACACTGGTCCCTGCTCTATACCAATGCCAACGGCTAAGGGTTCGAGGCCTTCCACGCCGGTCTCACTCAGCAGTGTTGAATTGATTTCTCGTTCGATCTCAAGTGAGGCATTTAATGCTCTAAGCGCAGGCGTAGCACCATCCCCACCCCAAACAACCAAGACACTGTCGCCTTTGTACTCGTGAATCCTTCCTCCGTGGCGCTCTACGATCTGATTAATTTTGGTGAAGAAGTAGTGAAGGATCGCCGCGGATTCTTCTGGAGGCCTTCTCTCTCCTATTGCTGAAAAATTCCTTAAGTCTGCACTTAAAAGAGTAACACTGGATCGTTCCGCTTGAATAAGTGAAGATGGAGATTCAAACGCCACTCTCTGCGCGGTCTCCTCAGGAAGATAGCTAGTGAGATTTTGAACAACCCGCGATCTTTCTAGCCGAACTCTAGCATGCTCAAAAATAAGTAAAATCGAGCTTGCCATAAAACCAAATAGCGCAGTCGCAATCCACCCAATCCACAAACCATAATTGACTAACGCCAATCCGTGAAGCCCTATAGCGAAAAACGGCGACGCCACGGCCATCAGCGGCAGCCCTAGCATGGCATAACGACCTCTCCTCAAAGCCATATGTAGACAGATTAAGGCTATTAATGTACTAACTATGACTACAATAAGCCCTTTGCCAGAAGGCGCGAATGGCACTTGCTCATCAAGAACACTGGACAGTAACCGCGCTTGGAGCTCAACGCCAGGTGAGTACCCGCTGTAGGGCGTAGGAACAATATCATCCAGACCAAAAGCGGTAGCCCCTACCAAAACAAGCACATTGTCCAGGATGTTTTCTTCAAAGTTGCCATTGAGTACGTCTACCGCAGAAATTGATCTGAAAGCGGTCGGAGACTTTTGAAACGATATTCGCATTGCCCCCTCTCGATCTAACGGGACTTCTAGCCCGGGATATGAATCGAACGTAAGAATTTGATCAGGACTGAAAACCCCGGAGTCCTCACGCACATCTGCCTGCCAACTCTGCGACCCGACCAGCTGGAAAAAGGGCGCCAGAGCAAGAGCTGGAAAGGCATTACCGTCAACGCAAACCAATGCAGGTATCCTGCGAACAGATCCGTCGGGGTCGATTATTGGCGCTATGTGTCCCTTGGGTACAGGGGAAAGCACACTGGATGATCCAATAAAGCTACTAGCTTGAGGAAACTGTCCTGGCGCTCTGGAAGCTTCACAAGAAATACCGGACGCTGAATGGGTTAGAGTGCCAGTCTGAAGCCTCTCTGACTGCGACTGCAGAATCGGGAGCTGGGCGATAATAGACTTTTCTTGCCCGGTCAAGGACTCTAACAAGCGAGCGTCGTAAGCTCTTTCGCCGGCTGGATAGAGGATGTCATGGATCTGGAGTTGTGCGCCAGCCTCGTTAATTTTATCTACCAGGTCAGCGATAACCTCCCAGGACCAAGGCCACGGGCCCACTGTTGCAAGACTCCGCTCGTCTATGCTGACAATGGCTATCCGATCCTCTGGAGTAGTATCTGATGCGAACAGCCAAGGAAGAGAGCCTGCTCGCTCCTCTATTGATGAGAGAGGGCCTCCCAAAGAAAAAACTAAGACTATTGTAGCCAGGGCCGCGGCAATTACTGCAAATGCTGAATTCACTGCCACACCCTCTCCGAAGATTCGAAAAAGCCTGGAATTACCTGAGTTATCTGAGAGAGTCATATATTCAACCGCTACTTCGCGTCCCAGAGGGTGATCCCCTGGACAAGCCCTTCCCAGTTATAGAAATCGAAAAAGTACCCTGACTCGCCGCCGTCTATACTTGACGCACCAACAAGCCGAGATTGACCGTCTCTGAAGTGGAAATATCCCGCAGGAAATATTTTACCCAATGCTGAAAATTGAGCTTCTCCAAGCTGTATGTGATAGAGGTCCAGTGATGTTTCAAAAGTGCTATTAACAAAATCCATTAGCAAATCTCCCTTTGTCACAGCCACGGGCGAAACCTCACCGTCGCTCTTGAAGTATGCCTGGGCACTTGAGAGGGAGAATCCTATCTCACCGAGACCACTATTTACTTGTACCTCTCCCTGCTCGGGCCGGAATAAAAAATACTCAAAGTTAGCACCTACAGAAATGTTTCTGCCCTGCGCAGCCTCTGACAATGGCAAGGTTAATCTCTCCAAATTACCTTTTCCGTCAGCAAACCTTCCCCATACCAATTGCCTCTGTCTTAATTCTGCAGGCGAAATTTGTGTCTCAGGAGTATATCCTGTGGCATAGGGAGCATTTTTTCTCGCATTAACTCCAAGGTCGACAGAGGTGACACCCTCTGTAATCACATCTCTGTCGGTGATCACTTCTCTGAAAGTGGCGTCATCCTCTTCGGGAGCGCCACCCAGGGTCACCAGATCATTATCTGGAGGCTGAGATATCGCCGCCAAAGATCCGACTATCCCCTGAAATTGCTCCGCATCCTGACCGGCAGCAATTATCGGTACCAGTCTGGGTTGCGTCATTTCAGAATCAAACTCAAGAATTTGCATAGATTGGCCGCCCAGCTCAATGCTGTTCACTTCACAGGGGCCTGTACCTCCCTGCAGACATTGAGCGGAGTAGGGCGCCACAACTATCGCGCCATCATTAACCAATGCCTTTAGCGACTCCGAAGTCGTTGAGACAACAAAATCAGTGCCACGGACTCCGATCGCTGCTATCGGGGTATTTAATCTAAATCGGTCCCTCGCAGTTCTGGCCGCCTCCCCAGAAACGGTGCGGGCGGTCCCTTGCACTAAACTTAGTTTAACTAAGGAATTCTCGGGATTAACCTGATCGAAACGGTAGGCGATAATTTCTAATTCACTCAAAGGCCTTACGCTTAGGACAGCGTCATCAACAAATCGAATATGAACATGGCCACTAGACTCCGTGCGGATAGTGTCGCCTTCTCTAACAAAATCGCCATTATTCACCCTGACAACTCGTTCACTTTGAGATTCAATGAATGCTTTTCCAATAACAAGACTAACTTCACCGACAGGGCTCGCAATTGACTCGTTATCACCGGCACTAATTTCCTGCGCCTTCAAACTATTGAAGGCACAAATCCCCAACAAAATGAGCAAAGGTGCGGGAAATTTCAGTCCGCTAATTCTTGATTTTGAACCTTTCATAATGGCAATAATACTATTAAATTTAAGATTTTACGTGTAATTTCACTACTCAGCCATGAATACTTTTGGTGACTAAATAAATCTAATCCCTCGGAGACTCTTTCTTCATACCGTAACACTAACGTAATCCCGTTATCCAGCAAGTGACTCCGGTCACAAATGTCGCCGAGAATTTTTACCTGCAGGGATGAGTTTCGTATACTGCGCCATTCATCGCCAACTAATTTTTGCCTATTTCAGATACTTGGCCTCTAATTTGATGCAAGCAACACGTGATCTACTTAGAACTTTCGGCCTTTTCAAAACACTTTCAGACTCTGATTTAGAGTTATTGTGCTCTAAATCATTCGTCAGAAGATACGAGCGAAGAGCCGTGATTCTGAACGCTGGCGTAAGCGAGAACAAGATATGTATGCTCTTTGAGGGACGGCTGCAAGGAATTGACTTTACAATTGATGGAAAGGAAGTAGGGCTATATTTCGTCGAACCTGGCGACTACTGCGGGGAGCTTTGCGTTTTCGATTCAGGCCTGCAGCCAGAGCATGTTATCTCTCTAAATTCGTCTGTGGTGGTCATATTTTCCTCGGAGACTATGAGAGAAGTCGCGGAAAGGAACCCAACGGTTATGCTCCAATTAGGAAACAAGCTAGCGAGGCGCATTCGGCAGATGAATGCTCAGAGGTCGCTTCTAAGTCTGCCCAAAGTTTCGCAGCGAGTATGTCGCCAACTTTGGTTACTTATTGCTAAAACTGATGCGGAAAAGACACCTGATATTGAGAATCTCCCTACGCATATGGAAATCGCAATCATGCTGAATTTGAGTAGGGAAACAATAACCCGGGTTTTTCAGCAACTCCAACGAAAACAAATCGTTTCTAGGGTAGGGCCAAATAAATTACTCATTAATCAACCGGAGATTCTGAGAGGAATCGCCGAAGGAACCCGTGATTTGTGACTTACAGGAGTCGATCTGATATAACGACCAATGTGAAGACTGGCATAAATTGATTTGACTTTTTGGTTATGGGAAACGCTCACTCAGCCGATAAAAACTCAGAGAGGAGAAACTCATTTCATATGGGCATCTAAATTTTAGGCTAGGTGTCGTTGCTAAAAAATAAAACCCAGTCTGAAGCGCCGAAAAATTTTAAACTAGGCAAAATTAATCGGCTTACGTTCGGATGACTACTTGAAATTTAAAAACGCGCCTCAACTATTCGTATCCAGCACAAGTCTAATTGATCGTGGAAAATAGCTGTTAAAAATCATGCAAAACAACGCTAAAAATCCCTTACTCGAAGAACTTAAATCTGTAAGAGCTTATTTTTTTTACTCGGCTTTGTTTAGCGCATCGCTGAATATGCTGATGCTTTCACCCATACTCTACATGTTGTTAGTTTACGATAGAGTGATTTCAAGTGGGAGTATGGAAACACTGGTCATGCTCACCTTACTTCTGTTTTTATTGCTGACATCCTCAGGCGGATTTGAATGGGCGAGAAGCAAATTGCTAATAGCGGCAAATGTTAGAACGGAAAAGAATTTACGCAATAAGGTTTCAAAAGCTGCTTTTCAAAATGCTTTGCTCAATGGCAATGAAGCTCGGGCCAACTTAGCGATGTCTGATTTGGTGAATCTAAGACAATTCGTTGTTGGCAATGGAATTATTTCGGTAATGGATGCCCCCTGGGCAGTGATATACATAGGCGTGATGTTTATGTTCCATCCGTTTTTTGGCTATGCGGCAATCATTGCGGCAATCATTATGGTACTGCTTGCGATACTGAACCAAAAACTCACGGCTGAAGGATTAGCGAAAGCAAACAGCCTTTCTCGATCCGCGCAAACTTCTTTTGGGAGTAATTTGCGAAATTCTGAAGTTATTCATGGCATGGGTATGTCAGAAAATATCCAGTCTCGGGACAATATCTTATTCGACAGTGCGGCGGACGAGCAAGCGAGAGCAAGTATTGCCGCCTCTAAATTACAGGCAATCAGTAAATCTTTCAGAATGCTGGCGCAATCATTTTTATTGGGCTTAGGGGCTTATCTTGCTTTAAATCAAGAAATTTCACCGGGAATGATGATCGCCGGGTCTTTGTTACTTGGAAGAGCTCTCGCGCCAATTGATATGATGGTTGCAAGCTGGAAATTATTCGTTGACGCCAAAGGTCAATACACACGATTAAGTGAGATTCTGCAATTTCCGACCCAATCGGCAGGGCGCCTAAAGTTACCCCGCCCCGAAGGAAACCTCTCCGTAGAACAATTAGTAGTTATACCGCCCGGGTCAAATAGTGCCTGCCTCAAAGGCATAAGCTTTGAACTCACAGCTGGTGAAGCACTGGGTATCATAGGTCCTAGTGCAGCTGGTAAAACAAGCTTAGCGCGTTCAATACTTGGCGTGTGGCCAGCTCGAGCGGGATTAGTTAGGCTGGACGGTGCAGACATTAATCAGTGGGACAGAGACGATTTGGGCCCCCACTTAGGCTACCTGCCACAAGATATCGAGCTTTTTCCAGGGACGATAGCAGACAACATAAGCCGCTTTTCCAGACGAGATTCCGAGAAGATCATAGAAGCTTCTAAAACCGCGGGTATACATGACATGATTCTTCAACTGTCAGCAGGATACGATACTCTTATCGGTTCGAGCGGAGGCGCGCTGTCCGCTGGCCAAAAGCAAAGGGTAGGTTTAGCTAGAGCGATTTATGACAATCCGAAACTTATTATACTGGACGAACCTAACTCAAATTTGGATGACCAGGGAGAAAGAGATCTTCTAAGTGCCTTGCGAAAACTGAAAGAGTCAGGTAGCACAATTATCGTGGTAACGCATAGAACATCCATACTATCCCTCGTTGACAAGTTATTAATGATGAAAGGCGGATTAGTTACGAATTTCGGGACAAGGGACGCAGTTTTGAAGGATATCAGCCCTGATAGTTCAAAGGTTACAAAGCTCCCAAGCAAGGCGTAGAAAATTCACCCATCGCATTCGGCAGGCCAATCTAAATGAAAAACATAATGGAAATCAGATCGAATAACGAAACATTCGATACGGATCTCAAAACCCACAGGCGATTTGGGTTGTTTATTTTTGTAGTACTTTTCGGTTTTGGTGGAGTCTGGTCAGCGACCGCGCCGATTGAAGGAGCGGCTGTAGCGTCAGGAAGGGTTACCTCTCGTTCTTATAGCAAAGTCGTGCAGCATCTGGAAGGCGGGATCATCAAGAGTATCTTTGTTGAGAATGGGGCAAATGTGGATTTAGGCGACCCGATCCTTGAAATCGATAGCACTCAACCTAGATCTCAACTAGAAATAGTAAACAGCCAATTGCTCTCCTTAAGGGCATTAGAAATTCGACTTTCAGCTGAGCGCGAACGCGCGGATACTCTAAGCTATCCCTCAACATTTGTGGAGGGGTCCGCCAGAGCGAGGGAAGAAGCCGCGTCTCAAATAGAGATATTTAATGCCAGAAAGTCAGCCCTAGAAGGTCAAATAGAGTTGTTGGAGCAGCGAGTTGGACAACTTCAGTCACAAATTAATGGTTTTCAGGGCCTGCAACTCAGCAAGGAGCGTCTTTCAAAGTCATTTAACGAAGAATTACAAGATGTCGGAGAACTTCTCAGCCAGGGTTTTTCTGACAAAAATAGGCTGAGAGCTATAGAGCGCAATGTCGCAACCTTGGACGGCGATGTTGCGGAGTTAGTCGCTAACATCGCCAGCAGTGAGGTAGCCATTGGTGAAACCCAACTGCAAATTCTCCAAGTACAGAGGACATTTCAGAACGAAGTTGTCTCAGAACTCAGAGAGGTCCAAGTCAATATTAGCGATGCTCTGGAGCGCGCAAATGCACTGGAGGATATTGTTTCTAGGACTCTGGTAAGGGCAACAGAATCCGGAATAGTCACTGGATTGCAAGTCCATACTATAGGTGGCGTTATCAGCCCAGGTATGACAATAGTCGACATTGTCCCAGAAGAAGACGAGCTTATTGTAGAGGCAAATGTTTCGCCAACAGATATCGACCGAGTCGCGGTTGGGCAAGACGCCACAATTAGATTTTCCACATTTGGGACGGGGAGTGTCCCCGCAATCTATGGCCGGGTCATTAATTTATCTGCTGATAGCTTTGTAGATGAGGCTGTCGGTGCATATTATCTAGCGAGAGTCGAAGTGACACCCGAGGGTCTGGACGATTTGGGAGACCTGACACTGATATCAGGCATGCCCGCTGATGTATTTATTGCGACTGGAGCACGGACATTTTTACAGTATCTATTCAAGCCGTTTACTAATGCTTTGGCTAAAGGCTTGAGGGAAGATTAGCCAATGGTTCTTAAATCAAAGATGCGGTTATTAGGGGGCATACTTTTTGGTTTCATTTCTCAATCCTTGCTTGCCCAAAATTCCACTTTACCTGGCGTTACGTTAGAAGAGTTTTTTAGTTCGGCCATTGAATTCAGTCCGGAACTGCAAATAGCATCGGAAACATTGAATATAAGTACAGCACGAAAAAAGGCTGCTAATGGTCAACTGCTTCCCCAGTTAAATGCTGGCGCCAATGTCTCAGATAATGACCTTCAACAACTTAACCGTAGTCAGAACTTTAGAGGAGAACGATACTTTTTGGCCTTGTCACAAACCTTGTTCAATTGGCAACAATTTGCTCTGCGAAAACAGGCACACTTATTAGAAGACCAATCGGAGGAAGAGTACTACTATCAGTTAGCCGTTCTCCTGACAGATGTTGCAGATAGGTACTTTAGCGTGCTGCAAGCAAGAGATACCCTAGAATCAATAGCATCGGAAATCGAAGCACTTAGAAATCAACTCGACCAAGTTCAAAATCTCTTCGACAGGCAGTTAGCTCAGGTAACGGATCTCTATCAGGTTCAAGCTAGTTTAGCCGCAGTAGAGGCCGAACAGCTTCAATTAGAGGCAGACCTGGCACTTAGCAGAGAGAGTTTACGCTCAATCTCAGGGCTAGAGGTTGGGCCGTTATTACAACTGAGAGAAGACGTTGAAATCTCGCCATTAGAGTTCGATCAAAGCTACTACGTGAAACAGGCTCAAGAGAGAAATAACAGAGTTCTAGCCGGCGAGTACGCACTTAAAGCGGCCAATCAAGGCGTTTCAGAGCGCCGAGGTGCCTATATGCCTCAGATATCATTAATTGCGCAGCGCCAGGACTCGAACGTTGGGTTTGAAAACTTACTTATTAACAGAACAGATAATACCTACATAGGCCTTAACGTGGTCATACCAATTTACGCTGGAGGAAGAAACAAAGCAGGGGTAAGCGAAGCTATCAGTAGACGAAGCATTGCTGAATATGAATTGCGGGCAACACAATTAGAAGCCAGGGAGTTAGTCCGATCCGCTTTCCTCCAGGTAGAGGCTAGCGATGCGCAAACTGATGCAGCAGCGATCTTGGTCGAATCGACGGCACTATCGGCCGAAGCAATGCAGCAAGGTTTTTCTCTCGGCACAGTCACTAGTGTTGACGTCTTAAACGCACTTCGGGATCAGTTCCAAGCAGAAAGAGATTTTCAGCGTATACGCTATGACCACATCAGGTATCTTCTCCTGCTAAAGCGAGAAACAGGGACATTGAATGCAGAGGATATGCTCGAAGTTGGGAGCTGGCTAGAACCCAGGTCTCCGTAAAATGAGAGAGCAGGATGAGCAGTCTCAGACGAATCACGACCGAATATAGTGAGCAAGAAGATCGAATAAAGCTAGCGGGGCTCACCAATAGCAGTCAAACAGTTAACCTGTGGTTTACCATGAGACTTATGAGTAGACTCATAATACACTGCCTTAGCCTACTTGAAAGAAACACCCCAGAGTTAGAAAAGACGCCGACTACGAGCCAGCAGTCCAGGAAAACTATACAAAATTTTGTTCAAAAATCTGCAGAGCAACAGATAACCGAGGAAAAAGCAGTGAAAGTATCGGCGGACGCTCCAACACACCTTGTAATTGAAATCGATGTGAAACAGACAGAAAATGGAGTTTCACTAATTTTTAAGGGGGAATCGCAATCAGTCTACGACATTTTTTTCAACAGGGAGCAGCTCAGACAATGGCTGGGAATGCTGCATGCAATTTGGGGAAAAACTGGATGGCAAACTCAAATTTGGCCGGACTGGATGGCTAACGATCACAGTCAACCAAACTCAGAGGAAAAATCTGTTCACTGAGATTTCCAATTCACACTTTTTCCGCATAAAGATCAATCACACTATGTATCATATCTCTGATACTTAAGCCTAAATCTATCTTTTCATACTTGAAAAACCCTTCGGCAAATTTAACCTCCTGCGGCAAGGAAAAAGTCCGACCTTTGTCGAGTGCGACTACTAATTCTGGGTAATTATTCTCCTGATTCTGACTAACATAGGATCGCATTATTTTCTTTTTTTCGTCGATTTGTTGAGTAATGTCAATCAACATGTTAATTGGATTTTGAACGCTGATTTCATATGAAATGGGGATTGGTGGCTCTTCACTGACTTTAACTCTTTGAAGTGCTTTCCAAACCAGAGCAGCGGCCGCTCTGTGATCAGGATGAATCTCTAAAGGACCCGGGAAGAATACTGTGCCGGGTGAAATCTTAAGAATTAAGTTGCTCACTCTAGTGATAATTTGATCATCAGGCTCCAAAGATCGATCTGGTTCAGACCAAGTGTGCAGGGAGGCAATTCCGAGTGATTGCGCTACTTTTCGCACCTCACTCTCGCGAACTTCAACCAAATCGTCTGCTTCTCCACCTTTGGATCCATCAGTAAGAACAACTAAATTTGTCTCTAAGTCTCGCTCTTTTGCCTTTAATATTGTTCCTCCCATACCAAAAGTTTCATCGTCTGCATGAGGAGCAAAGACTAACCACGGGGCCGGTGGAAGTTGCGATACATTAAATGGAATGAGGGTGTCTTCTTGATTAAACATTGGAACTTCAAAGGTGAGTAATATTAGTGAGTATAAAGCCTAGTTCAACTCATTTTTAGTTTTTTTAATGATTTCATGTTTAAATTCGAGGTTAAGGCCTAACAATTTCGTTTTTGGTTACGACGAATTAAAAAGAGGAGAAGCATGTATTTCGCGCTATTGCGAGATTGGATCAACGCCCCTGTACAGAATTATAGGCTCTTCAAGAATTTTACCAAACAAGATTTTTTTGCCCAATTTTCTGGATCTGTCGGCGGGCTTCTCTGGTTATTCATTACACCAATAGCCAACATTCTGATTTACGCTTTTGTTTTTGGATATGTGTTCCAATTGAGGGCATCCCCTGAGTTTGGTGAAACTGAATTCGTTCTTTTTATGATGGTCGGTTATTTGCCTTGGTTCGCTTTCGCAGATGCCTTAGGAAAATCTACTGGGCTCTTACTTGAAAAAGCCGGATTGATCACAAAAGTGATGTTTCCAGTTCAAATCCTTCCGGTAGTTTGTTCTGTAATTCCTTACTTGACTCACTTTATTGGTTTTAGTTTGCTATTGATTTACTTGGCTTGGCTTGGATACTTTACATCTTTATGGTTATTAATCCCTATAGTTTATTGCTTACAATTTATGTTCACTTTAGGTTTGGTTGCGATTGTCTCGTCACTCAGCGTGTTCCTTCGTGATCTACAAAAACTTATTTCCCTTGCCCTAACTATTTGGTTTTTTCTTACTCCTATCATATATCCCGTATCCCTCATCGAAAACGAAAGTTTAAAATCTTGGTTTCTATTTAACCCTATGCATAGTTTTGTAATGCTTTATCGAGATATCATCTTAATAGGAGAGTTTCAGGCCATAAATTTTAGCATCGTAATCCCAACATCAATATTGAGTTACGTGATAGGTGGATGGTTTTTTGTGCGAATTAAACATGCTTTTGGTGATGTGCTTTAACAACTGAGAATATTTCATGTCGCGAGTATCAGTAAATAATGTCTGTAAACAGTTCAAAATCTATGAGCGACCTCAAGATAGGTTGCTAGAGTTGGTGCTCCGAAAACCAAGGCATAGTGTATTTCACGTGCTGAACAATATTTCCTTTGCACTTGAGGATGGTAAAAGCTTAGGAATAATCGGAATTAATGGAGCCGGCAAGTCGACCCTCTTGAAGATTCTAGCAGGAACCTTGCAGACAACTAGTGGTGACTATTTTTTGAAAGGCCAAGTAGCAGCGCTTCTAGAACTCGGGGCTGGGTTTCATCCAGAGTTTAGTGGTAGAAAAAATATTTACCTAAATGCTTCGTTGCTTGGTGTTCCAGAAGAAAACATACTTGAGCTAGAAAGTGACATTATTGAGTTTTCAGAGTTAGAGCAATTCATAGACCGACCAGTAAGAACTTATTCCTCTGGGATGTACGTCAGGCTGGCATTTTCTATCGCTACAATGGTAAGGCCAGATATTCTTATCATAGACGAAGCACTTTCTGTCGGCGATCTTACTTTCCAAAAGAAATGTGTCCAACGGATGAATGAGTTTATTTCCCAGAACAAGACAATGATATTTTGCAGTCATTCGATGTTTCATATTCAAGAACTTTGCGAAACAGCAATATGGCTAGACCATGGGCAAATAAGAGAGATTGGTGAAAGTGATAAAGTCGTTGGGCACTATGAAGATTTTTGCAATAGTAAAAAGGTTTATCACAACATTTCAGATGGTAGCTCTGATGATGGGAATAGTGCTTTGGAAAAAGACACCCCAGAGAAGATTCCTGATTGTAAGATTAACTCTCTGTCCGTGAAATTAACTACCGGGGAAGAGGCAACCTCTTTCACGCCTCTTGAGGATTACGTCTTAGAAATGGAGGTTGAAGTTCTCAAAGAAAATATTGAAGGTAATTTCGGCTTCGCATTTATGAAATCCGCTGAGGAGCCTGTTGCCTCGTTTCTGACCACTGATATTAAGGAAGTGGAAAAAGGGCCATTCAATCGAGGAGATTGTTTTACCGTGTCTCTAACCGTAAGCGGGCTCCCCATGAGAGTTGGCGATTTTTATGTTCTAGGAGGACTGGCAGACAAAAGCGGCCTACTCTGGTACGAAAGGAAATTCAGCAAACTTTTTCATGTCGGCCCTAGCAAAGGTGTCGGGCCTCTAATTATGCATTCTGAGTGGTCCGTTCAGAAGAACTAGTCTCACCGAAAGTTATAATCCTCTTCCTGTATCTTGGAGGGCAAGGAATCAGGCACTCTCCCATAAGGATCAATTCGTAAAATCGTTGGTAGATCGCTGAAACCGTTAACCTCAACTATTTCCATAAATGCTTGAGGTGGTATTAATTCAATGACTTCATCTTGACCGTTAAAAAGGGTCGGGTCTCTACCATTAGTTTGACTTTCGAAGTAAGCATAGATGCTGTAGAAGTTTGAAGTTGCATTTCCAACCCACGGCGACAGTTCTTGAAGCTCTTCAAAAGGCACAATCTCTGCAATCTCTGCCCGATTATTAATATCCTCAATTTGTCTATAAGCAATTATGTTTTCGATTAATTGATCATCTAAACCAGGCAACAATGCCATTGCCTCTCGGGTAGCAAGGTTAAGGTTAACTGTGCGAGCATTGCCATAAATAGTGAAAGCAGCCTGCAAGTTAACGCCCTGAAATAATTCTGAAAACCCCCGAATATGGAGAAGCTCCTCTACTGTATCAAGCTCGGGGTTGTTTCGGGGAGTGTAACCTTGATCCAGAGTTTCGTAGTAGTCGCTCTCTGCTCCGTTCAACCCCTCCAAATCATTTAGATCAGTCCAGTCTGTCCACGCAGCAAGCAAATCTTGTACTTCAGCTGGGTCTGCGTCTTGCCCGCCTAGTCTTTTCTCAATTAATAACTGCATGTTCCTTCGGGGAATCCGATTGATATTAACCTTTCCGGCATGATCGTAGATCCTCACGGTTACGTTTGCCGCCTTAGGATAATTCAACTCTAATGCCTGGCCATTAAATCGGAAAGCTGGCGTTCTTATCTCACCCTCTTCGGTCTCTTCTAGTTGCTCTCCTATAGGCCTCGGCATTCGTTCTAGAAGAAGCTCCATTTCGGCATGATTGATCGCACTCTGGATTGCTAACCTTCCGATTGAGGCGTCTTGATTGTTAGAAACTGTTATCGCGGACAAACGCACCGCGCTTGCCATCGCCGTTACTAATACTGTTAGCAAAACTGATGTCCATAACACTATTATTATCACAGAACCCTTTTGTTTTCTGATTGATGCCATTCGCTAACCCTAAAGATCCAGACGCTCTAGTTCATTCGGGCGGATACTTCTATGTTCGCTGTTACGAATCCTAGCTATGATTTCAAACTCATCGTTTATATCAATATTCGGAACTAGCCTCGCGTAAACAGCTAACGGCAAACTCAGAAGATCTTGGGCTTCCCACCTGTCGGTCCAAACTTTATTCTGATCGAGTTCTTCATAAAGATAACTTAACTCGAGATCGTATCCCGGAAAGAGAAGAACTGGATTAGACTCATTCAATCGCAAACTTGGGTTATCACTAAAAGCCGGAGCAAGCTTTAGATAAACTCCCTCGCCAGTAACCGCAAAGAGCTCCCAAGCCGTCAGTCCAGACGAGCGTTGAGGCGAAACTGTAGAGACCCAGCTCAGAGAATCATTCTCTCCAGTAAAGTAAATCTGCCTATTTAGGGTCTCTTCATTCGTATAACTATGAGGGAAAGCACCATGGAGAGAGCGATCAACCTGGAGCAGTGCTAAAGATAAATCCAAGTTCTCATCTAAAGAGTTTGAGTTGCGGTTCCAATCACCAGCAACAATAAAAACGCTAGTACTTAGCAGCCCCAATAAAAGCGTAGTTAATCCCATCGCTAACACTACTTCTATTAAGGTAAACCCTGAATTATTTGCAGTTTTAGGGGACACTATGAGTTCCTATTGCGGAAGATTTAATCGAATCCATCGGCTTCCAAAAAACTGTTCGTCTCGACTATCGTCAGTAATTTGATACCGCTGCAGAGCGTACAGCAACGGTTCCGTTTTTCTTATTGGGTCATCAAGTAACTCCAATGAGCGGATTTCATATCCATCATCCTTAAGAATTTCTTCAACATCTCTAAACTCATTGTGCAGCAGCGCAAAATTAGTCGCGGCACGAACGCGAGAGGCTCGCAGTAAGTTCTCTTCTGACCTCCAGGAAAGTTGTTTGCTGCTACCAAGCAAAGAAAATAGCCCGCCTAGGATGAACCCCGTGATAGCCAAGGCCACGATAACCTCGAGTAAAGTAAACCCATCTTGTTTCTTAACTTTCATGATCTAGTATCACTTGCCCTGTAAAATAATCGATTAAAATCGTGCGTTCCCTCCCCTCAAAGTTAAGGTGAATTGTCCCTCCGGTGCTACCTCCTTCCGGGTAGAACACAACCTCAAGTTTATCTTCCACTTCAAATTCAACATCAGTGCTCTCTTCGAACCTTATCGACCCATAAATAAATTCCCATTGCCCTACCGATAACGGTGATTGAGGCATTTCCGATATCGGTGCGGCATAAATCTCAATTGAAGCCGGTCGGCCCTGTACAATAGCAGTTCGTCTAGCGAAATTTAGCAGCGATACAACTTGGCGTGCCTGCGCGCTGAAAGTTCTGGACTCCAGACCCCCAACGTTAGGAAAAATTAGAACACTCGCCAAACCAATAATCGTAAGAACAAGAATAATCTCAAGAAGCGTGAAGCCATCATTCTTGGCATGACGAAGTTTAGAAATTTTCCTATTGAAGGCCAACATCGGCGTCATCACCTTCGCCGCCCCTTTCACCATCAGGGCCGTAAGAAGCTAATGTAAACTCTCTTCCATTTGAATCATACGCATACTCATACCCCCATGGGTCCAGAGGCACTTCGCGTCGCAAATATGGGCCATTCCAAGAAGCTCTATTTGAAATGTTTTCCCTCAAGCCTTCTAAGGAGTCAGGGTACTCGCCCACATCCAAGCGATGAGTGTCTAGTGCCGCCTCAAGCGCCGATATTTGCGAAAGAGCTGCGTCCCGTTGCGCGCCGGCTTGCTGGTTAAAAATATTCGGGGCAACCATTACAGCCAACATACCAATGATAGCCATAACTACTAGTATCTCTATAAGGGTAAACCCATTAGTCAACTGAAAATGACGAACCTTAGAAAATTTTTGCCTTACCATAAATTTGTCCTCGGGCAAGTTATATCGATTTTATCTTCCAGCATTTTATGACAACTTTTAACCCTTACATATCAGATTCTTCAAAAAGCTCTGATGCTAATTCGAAACGATCTAAAATATCTGAATACTGAGGCCCAGCTCGCTCATTTAGATCAATGATTTCTGGCCTCAAAACTATGAAAAGTTCTCTTCTCTCTAAATTATCCTGTTGGTAAGAAAATAAGTTCCCTAGCCCTGGAACTCGATTAAGGAACGGCACCCCTGTGTTCAACGCTTCAGTGTCTGTCTGAATTAAACCGCCCAGCACAACGTTTTCTCCATTTCTAACAACAACTGTAGTTGTGATTTCTTGATTATTAAAAACTGGGTTGTTGTTAATGCCCGATGCACTATTATCAACTGAACGAAGCGTTTGATTTATTATTAGATTAACCACACCATCATCGTTAATCTGCGGCGTTATTAATAGCCCAATACCAGTGTCTCTATATTGAATGTTCGTGGTAGATAAACCACCAGCACTTATGGACTGACCCGCCTCGACGGGAACTTCGGCTCCGATTTGTATTTCGCCTTCTTGATTATTGCCTACTGTTAGGGAAGGTCTTGCCAATAATTGTACCTCGTTATTCTGCGCAATCGCTTCAAGAGTTGCATCCACCCTAGCCGAACCATCAATGAAGCCCCTGGTAAACATTAACCCGTTCAGGTTAGGAGCAAAATCTGTCACAGTGCTGCTTGAAATAGGGTTCGATGTGTTTCCCGCGACACGGCTCCAATCAACGCCAAAGCGGGTGTCATCTGCAAGTGTGATCTGGGCGATAACTGCGTTGACCATAACCTGCAATGGAACAACATCTAACTGACTAATTGTTGTCAGCAATTCCCTATAGTCTCTCGCAGTTGACCGAATCAACAGACTATTAGTTGCTTCGTCGGCTACGATTTTTACGGTTAGATTTGCCGAGACGGCTCCATTTTGTGGCGCTGTACTTTCAGATTGGAACACTTGTTCAGTTTCTATGGACGTGGCTTGATCAGCTTCTCCAGAAAATGTAGGCATGACAGTTGATGCTGCTCCACGAGCATTTCCTGGAGGAGAAAACAGTTCATCTACTTCTTCGAAAACCGTAGAGAGCGTTTCTGCCAACTCTAAGGCGTCCAGGTTTTTCACCTTGTACATGAACAACTGTTCGACTTGTTCCTGACTGTCTGCGTCAAGAATCTGCACCCATCGCGAGATTTCCTCAAAACCCCTTGCGGCTGGGGCTGTTACCAAAATAGCATTTATACGTTCAATACCACGAACTTGATAAGACGGACTATCGCCTTCTATGAGGCCAAGGATTTCAGTCAATTCCTCGGCGACCTCAGTGGCATTTGCATTACTTAACCGGTACAGATGTATTCCTTGATTCGTAAAGGGGTCTGCATCGATCAGCGTTAGTAGCTCATTAGCGCGCTGCAGGAGAAAGTCTGAAGCCGTAATCAAAAGTAAGTCACGGCTTCCAAGCTGGCTCACACTCCCTTCCGGCGCTAATAAAGGTGTAAGGGCTTGAACAGCCGTTTCAGTTGAAACGTATGTCAAAGGTGTGACCTGCAAAACCTCTGCGCTTTGATTCGCAACTCCAGAGTCTGGGCTCACAATCTCGGGAGGCATACCGGAATCTATCTTGCGAGCGTTGTAAACATCTCCCACACGTTCAAGAAAAATGCCAGCGTCTCTTGATAACAATCTTATTAGAGGCCAAATGTCATCTCTTTGAAGAGGCCTGTCGGGGGAAGTTCTAATACTAATTCGATTATCTATTGATGGGTCTATAAGAATAGATATATCTAGTGAATCCGCTAGCTGTTCTAAAACAAGTCTTAAATCCGCTTGCTCGTAATTCAATTCGACTATATCCGGCCCCTCAATATCTAGAGGAATTGGGGGTTGCTCAGAGAAACCAGGGTATCTGAACGATTGACCATTACGATTTATCTCGTCAATTAGACTCTGCTGTTCGACGATATCTGTCCCAGAAATTACGGGGATCTCGTTCATACTGTTTGACGATAATCCGCTGGACGGTTGAGCCGGATTAGACACCTTTTCAGCCTGAGAGAATTCCTCAGGTTTTGTACCCAGAAGCGAACAAGACTGCAATATTGTTAGTACTATGCATAAGGTGAACTTAGACAACCTGCTAATCGGGACTTTCCTTTTACTCTTAACAACACTCACGTTACTCTCCAAATTCTAAAAATCCACTGCATTCATACTGAATACTGCTGAGAGCATCGTTATCGTGATGCCCCCAACAGCTATGGCAAGAAAAATTATTAAGGCCGGCTGTAATGCTGAAACAATAGCCGACATTTGATTACGCACAAAATTGTCAAAGGTATCTGCTGACTTTAACAATATTGAAGAAGTTCTACCGGACTCTTCTCCGACCGCAACTAATTGATGCAACAAGACTGGGAAAACACCTGTTTTTTCGAGAGAAATACCTAATCCAGCCCCTCCACGAACATCTTCTTCGACCTGATCTAGGTGCCCAACTAGAAAAGAATTTAGGACAACCTCTTTAGAAACTCGTAAACCACGGATTAAAGGGATACCTGCTCCTAACAAGGCCCCTAAAGTTCTAGAAAATACTGCGCTCTCCTTGTATAAAATGAGCGTGCCGATTAGCGGCAAAGATAGAAGGAATTCATGCTTACGCAGTTTGCTGCGATAGTCGTTGTCCAAGCGTTGCCAGAAAATAATCAGAACCGCTAGAGCCAATAACATGAAGATTCCATAGGATTGAATAATTTCGCTCAAGTTAAGCAAGAACGCCGCTGAAGAAGGTATCTCAGAGCCAGAATCCTCAAACATGGCCGCAAACTGCGGTACAACAAAAATAAGAAGGAGAAATACTGAGATTATTCCAGTTGCAAGTAATACAATCGGATAAATCATTGCGGAGATTATCGCTTGCCGAGTCTTGTAACTCGTTTCTAAAAATTCGGCTAAGCTAGGTAAGAGTTCGTGCAAGATTCCGCCCTCTTCACCGGCCCTGATAATATTGATGTACATTTTTGAAAAAATCGTGGGGTGGACTTCCATAGCGCTTGCTAGGCTCTTACCTTCTTTAACGTCACTCAGCAAATTAAGTACTAAATTTTTCATAACCGGCGAGTCAGTGATGCCGTCAAGAAGTCGAAGCGCCCTATCAAGAGGGACTCTGGCTTCTACTAACGTACATAGGCCATTTGTGAAATCCAATAGGTCGTTGTTCGAAATTTTTCTTCGTAAACTGCTGCCATGGCTCTTTTTAAATTTTCCAATTCTAATAGGGGTCAGGTTCCTTTTTTTCAATATCCTAATAGCTTCCTTTTCGGATTCCGCATTAACTTGGCCAACCTGGACCTTGCCTTGGCTATCAAATGCTCGATACTTGAAAAACATTAAATTCATGCGGACCTCGTTACCCGAATAACTTCTTCTGGAGTCGTAAGTCCAGCTTTTAATTTTCCTAAAGCGTCTTCCCTAAGAGTCTGCATGCCCTCAGCAATTGCTTGATCTCGAATCACGTTTGCGTCAGCGTCATTAGCAATGTGATGACGAATTGCATCACTCATCAACAAAAGCTCATAAAGTCCGACCCTGCCTTTATAGCCAGTATTACCGCAACGCTCACAACCCAGTCCCCGCCTTATCTGGGGACAAACCTCTATCTCAATAGCGAGCACCAAGGCTTCATCTTGATTGATGTCTACTAATTCTGAGCATTCGGTACAAACCCTTCTAACTAGACGCTGTGCTTGAATCGCTAGCAAACTTGAACTAATTAAGTAACCCTCTACCCCCATATCTTGCAAGCGGGTGACAGCTCCAGCGGCATCGTTCGTGTGTAAAGTTGAAAAAACCAGGTGGCCCGTGAGTGCAGACTCGATAGAGATTTCGGCGGTCTCATGATCACGAATTTCCCCGACCATCAACACATCAGGGTCTTGGCGGACAATGGAGCGTAACCCCGCTGCAAAATTTAGTCCGATGGAAGCATTTGCCTGAATTTGGGTTATCCCCTCTAGTTGATATTCGACGGGATCTTCAACTGTAATGATTTTCTGTCGCTCACTATTTATCTTCTCCAAAGTGGCGTACAAGGTGGTGGTTTTTCCTGAGCCTGTTGGGCCCGTAATAAGGATCATGCCATGCGGTTGATTAATAATTTTTTGGTAATGCGTAAGAACATTTTTAGGCATGCCTAGCTGTGCTAAATCTACCGAGGTATCGGATCGATCAAGAATTCTAAGTACTATCGACTCTCCGTGGACGCCTGGCAACGTTGATACACGCATGTCCAAGTCCCTACTTCTTACTTGATAATTTATCCGACCATCTTGAGGCAGTCGCTTCTCACCAATATCAAGTTTAGCCATGAGTTTTAACCGGGAAGCTACCGCAGTGTGAATACGAACAGGTAAGCGCTCTATCCTTGTCATTATCCCGTCTACTCGACAGCGCACATCTAAGTAGTTTTCATTAGGCTCAAAATGGATATCACTTGAATTTAAATCCAACGAACGAGCAAATAAATGATTAACTAATCTAATGATGGGAGCTTCAGATGCAAGATCTGTAAGTCCCTCATCGTCTTCAAATCCTGAAACAAAACCCTCTGCTTCCTCGCCCTCTATTTGTGGTGAAAGTTCAGCCCGCCAATATTTACTAAGTCTCCTTACCTCTTCATCTGCACCCAACCTAAAAAGGACAATCTGGCCGATTATGAAACGAACTTTTGTTCGTAACTCTTCATTCGGAATTTGGTTACAAATTAACTCCCCACTCTCCTCAAAGTCTTGAGCCGGAGCCATACCATCTGGTTCCAATAACTGAGAAAAAATCGGTAAAGTAATGGGGGCGAAATTCATCGATTTCCAAGCCTAGCGTCGGCTTTCCTCCCCGGTAACCAAACCCTCACTCCGCGCAAAGCCAACGACGATAATGTCTCCGGTGTACTGAGATCGTGTGCGGTTTATAGAAAAGTCTTTGACGAACAATCTAGGAACAGAACTACTTAACCTTTCCAAGAAACCTACGGTGTTATCCGCATTGTCCGTTCGAAAAGACATTTCCTGACTGATCATCAACCAATCGTCGGTTTCTAGGCGTTCCGCTAGCCGAGTTGAGCCGACTATGATTGATGACTCTCTCGCGTATCTGGACAAAAGACTCTGTAACTCTGCCTCTACTAACGGAATTGTGTCGCCAGCAAAAATTTGTTGCTCTAGTTGCGCAGCTCTCTCCTCAACATCGATACGCCTCTCTCTCCAAGTTACCGAATTCTCAAAAAGGATTCGTTCTCGTTCAACACTCAATAAAACCTGTTCTATATTACTCTGTCTATCCAAATAGATTGATTGGACGGCCGGCACGACTTTCGTGGCAGCAAAGACTACCGTCACTATAAGTGCGGCGTAAACTAAGTTCATCTCTCGTTGGCTAAATTGCATACTTAAAGTCAATCCTCGGAAAAGTATCTAACCATGTAAGCTTCAAAATTTACCGGGCTCAAACGTAAATCTATGTAATACCTTGAGTTGCTTGTTGCTCTAGAAAAAAGCACCTCTGTAAAGAGCGGATCTTCCTCAAGTTTTTGTAGGATAGCTTGAGGGTCAGAACTCGTTCCCTGCAACTTAATAAGACCTTCAGAAACTTCTATTGCAGAAAGCCTCTCCGGACTTAGCACGTTTTGCAGGGTAAACATTGCTTGTGTCAATCGCTGTTCTGGAAAATCATTTAATGGCCCCCACTGAGTTTCAAAGTTCACCACTACTAGTTGGTCCTGCCTTGCCTCTTTAGACATTAGGCGGGTCGCTTCCAACAACATTCCTGCCCTCCTGAACTCTATCGACTGCAATAGAAATGGGGATGCCGCTACGCATAAAAGAGCTACCGAGATGGCGCCGGCTAAAATCATTTTGCGACCTTTATCTATCTTCTTCCTGGCATCCACAGCACCTGATGGAAAAAACCCGTACTCACTTTCAATATCGGTTGTGAAAAACTGTTTTAGCTTGTGGAAGTTATCTACTCCATGCACTGGAGTAGTCTTGTATTCAGAAAGACTTGCTCTCCATTGCTCTCCAAGCTCTTCCTGATCTAAATCAATTTTATGCACCTGCCGCCATACTTTTAGCCTGCCATCGCCAAAGATCACAAGAGTTTCATTAACCTCATCCCGCTCCAAAACTCCGCATGATAAATCTTCAAATTCAAATGCTAAAATGCGAGGTTTTATGACTGCCAAAAATAATCCTTGCTGTTTGAAAGCTACGAACAGATTGTCTAGCTTCTCCTGGTCATGCCACAAAACTATAGTTTCCTCTTCAGCGTCTGACTTCGAAGAATCAAACGCAATGGCTACAGCTTTTTCAAAAGAGGGTAACGTTTCTTCGGCTTGCAGTCTTAGTGCTGAGACCAAACTTTCTTTTGGAAGATCAGGTAAGGCATGCCGAGTGGATAGGAAATCTCCGGAAGGGAGAAGTAACTGAATCGATACTTGATCATGCCTATGATTAAGTAACTTTTTGCTCTTAGACGCCAATTCATCAAAACAAAAATCGTCACTGACTTGCTCAAATTCTCCAGATTCAAGAAGGTGGAGCCTTTTATTAAACAACACAAAATTAGCATTTACCGATTTTGATAACTCCCTATGTGAATTGTTAATTGGCTTCCCTGTGAAAAAATTAGGTAAAAAATCTCTAATCTGGCTTTTAAGGATGTCCATTTCTTAGAGTCTACTCGCGCTTAATTTGCCCTTGTGGCCCCAAAATTCGGATTTGCGGCCTTTGTTTCTTCAAAGTTGAGTCCTTAGGACGAATCTAGCTTACAAATAGTTTTAATGGCTTTCAGAAGATAAAGACAAGTGGCGCATGGGCTAGGTTAGGAATGAGAGCGGTCAAGAAGGCAGAAATAAAGCTGGATTAGGAATAAGTTGAAGCTCCACAGGGGCGTTTAGTCTAACCCTCCCGCTTAAGATAAAGATGGACTTAGAGCGCACTAAGAATTTCGTGTCGTCCTCTGCTAGTCTCCAGAGCCCATGATCGTAGCTTTCTCTTTTTCTACAAGAAAATCAACAACTTCTAACATTTCTTGCTGGGTTCTTACGTTCTCACCGGTAGCAACAAGATATTTACCATTAACAATCATATTCGGTGTAGAGCGAATTCCATAGTCACCCATTCTTTTCTCAGCTTGATTAACCTTAGTCCGAACAGAGAAAGAATTAAAGGCACTATCAAAATCAGACTGGCTGATTCCATGCTGAGCAAAAAGTTCGCTTATTTGATCCTCATTCTGCAGCATATTACGCTCAACATTAATTGCGTTGAAAATATGTTCATGGAGGATATCTACTGAATCGAGAGCTTCTGCAGCATAATAGACCTGAGCGTGAACCTTCATCAAACCATTCCAGAGAGCTGGGAATCTGACAAAATCAACGTATTCCGGCTTGTTTTCCTCCCAATCAGCAATCAGAGGCTCAAAACGGAAGCAGTGCGAGCATCCATACCAAAACGCCTCTATAACCTCTACTTTAGAGGCATCGTTGGTGTTAACCGGATTGGCAATTTCCTGATAGTGGGTCCCTGAGATGAATCGTTCAATCTGGGCGTGACTTATCATGCCGTTAGGCAGGACTGCAATTAGCAATGTAATCTGCACAATTTTTTTAAGAAGCCGTTTTTGAGTCACTTTAACCCTCCATTTTCTCTTAAAAACTTAAAACCTAGTCATGAACTTACCACACCAGTATTTCTGATGTCATCTTTCACGTAAATTACGACCCTAAGAAACTTAATTAATGTAGACCAGAAACGTAATTTGCCAATGCTGAGAGTTCAGCATCCGTAAGCCTTTCAACCACCGAACGCATCATTGCACTCGAGTCATTTTGACGCTCGCCAGCGCGAAATGCTTTCAACTGCATCAATGTATATTCGGGGTGTTGACCACTCAATGATGGGAAACCAGCTGGCCCATTGCCCCCCCCCAGTAGGGGAGTGACAAGCCGAGCACGCTGCCACTGACAATTCCTTTACTCCAGCCCGATATATTTTCTCTCCCAACTCCAATTCATCAAGATTTGCTCCTAGCAATGTGACTTCTTGAGAGGAGAACCAGGCCGCAATGTCCATCATATCCTGTTCTGATAATGCTGCCACCATTGCTGACATTGTCGCATTAGCGCGCGCACCAGATTTGTAGTCCTGAAGTTGCTTGAAGATATATTTGAAATTTTGCCCAGCTATCTTAGGGTTGGCTGAAAGCTCACTGTTGCCGTCAACGCCATGACAGGTAGCGCAGAGCGCTGCTTTAGCTTGGCCTGCCGCTGGGTCGCCCTGCGCGATAAGAATAGGTGATCCAAGCACTAATAAGAGTGTCGAAGAGATTGAAATACAAAGCTTATACATGATATGTCCCACCAATACTTAAGCTCGAGAGTTTAATCAGTTAAACGTTCCCCCCGGAATTTTTGGATCTTCCGGCGTTTAAGTTCTTTTACGGGATTCTTTTCGAGATTAAGATTATAAACTAAATTCAGAAATGACTCTAATGAAGCTGACTATCAGTCACAAGTAACAAAATTAAGTATATTTGGATTAATCGCGCGTGAGTACGACATGAACTTTAGTCAAACCCAATTCTTAACAAGTGCCTCAGCCTTATCTGAATGCCCAGCAGACAGCGAGGCTGAAGTAGCATTTGCTGGACGATCAAATGCGGGCAAATCAAGCGCGATCAATAGTATCTGTTCCCAATCCGGACTTGCGCGCACAAGCAAAACACCTGGAAGAACCCAGTTAATAAATTTCTTTTCAATCGAACCCGCAAGCTATCTGGTAGATCTGCCAGGTTATGGCTTTGCAAAAGTACCACTCAAAGTTAAAAACAGATGGCAAAAAGAATTGGAGAAATACTTAAGCTTGAGAAAACCTTTGGTAGGACTAATTCTTTTAACAGATATACGACACCCACTAAAAGATAATGACTTGGTGATGATAGATTGGGCGGTAAAGTCTAGTTTGCCCCTTCATCTTCTTTTAACAAAGTCCGATAAACTCAAAAAGGGTGCTGCGCAAAATGCACTGCTAAAGGTGCGCACACAAACAGAAAACTTTCCAAATGTTACGGTTCAGCTATTTTCTTCGCTTAAAACTAGAGGAATAGCGGAAGCTAGGGAAGTCATCACAGGGTGGCTCACGAGGCTTTAGCTGCTTTCAATGCGCTTGCTCCCAATCTTGTCCAAACCCAATATCCACGACCAAGGGGACATGTAGTGATGCCGCACTCATCATCCTGAATCCGACACCTTCGCTCAACAAATCCACATCCTGATCTTGAACCTCAAATACGAGCTCATCATGTACTTGCAGCACAAGACGGGCATCCAGATCACTGGACTCTAACCATCGATCTATATCTATCATTGCTAGCTTAATTATGTCTGCAGCAGAACCCTGCATAGGAGCATTGATCGCCGTTCTCTGGGCTGCCTTCCGGATCATTGCATTTCCGGAGCGAATGTCGGGGAGATATAGTCTCCTCCCAAAAATAGTTTCAACGTACCCCTTTTCATCCGCAAAGCCTTGTGTTTCTTCCATATATGTTTTTACGCCAGGATATTTTTCAAAGTAGCGACTCACGTATTCTTGAGCCTCGCCTCGACTCACCCCTAATTGCTTCGCAAGTCCAAACGCGCTCATCCCATAGATAAGCCCAAAGTTAATCGCTTTCGCACTCCGTCTCTGTTCGTCTTTCACGTCATCTAGCGAAACGCCGAAAACATCTGAAGCTGTCGCCTTATGAACATCTTGCTCTTTTTCGAAGGCTGAAAGCAGGCCTAGATCCTGGGATAAATGAGCCATAATACGCAATTCAACCTGAGAATAATCTGCCGCTAAAAGCTTGTAGCCTTTGGTGGATACAAATGCCTGGCGAACCTTCCTGCCCTCTCTTGTTCTGATAGGTATATTTTGTAAATTCGGATCCGATGAAGATAATCGTCCTGTAGCAGTAACTGCTTGCTGGAAGGACGAGTGAATCCTTCCACTCGAGTCATTCACTTCAAGAGGCAGTTTGTCAGTGTATGTTGATTTTAGCTTGCTCAGTGATCGATGTTCTAAGAGAAACTTTGGCAACTCAAATTTTTCAGCGAGCTCTTGTAGCACTGGCTCTGCAGTTGACGGCTGACCCTTTGGTGTTTTTTTGAGGATAGGCAATTTCAACTTTTCGTAAAGTATCGATTGCAATTGTTTGGGCGAACCGATATTAAATTCCTCATCAGCAATCGAGTAGATACGTTCTTGCAGGGTATTCAAACTTACCTCTAATTCTTCACTTTGTTTTTCCAACGCCTCTCTATTCAAACTAATTCCGTTTTGCTCCATTCGCTTTAATACGCCGATTAACGGGAGCTCAAAGTATTTGTAAACTCCGTTTAACGTACGGAAGTTTGTTAGCTCTTCTTCTAAAAAAACAGATAGCCTTTTAATGTAGTCAGTTTTTTCATTAGCGAATGCTGCGAATTCTTCAATCGATAGTTGGCTTAGAGTCAGTTTGTTGCGACCTTTCCCAACGAGATCATTAAGATCACAAAGTGTGGTGTTTAAATATTGTTTGGCGATGTCGCGAAACTCATGCCTAGTTGCTACCGAGTTTAGAACATACGAAGCCAGCAACACATCTGAAGTCACTGTTGGCAATTTAATTTCATGAGACTGCAAAATATGGCTCACAAACTTCATGTCGTAGCCACACTTTTTAATCGCTTCATTTTCAATAATCGGGCGTATCTTTTCTAAAACCACTGTAAGCTCGATTTGCTTAGGACAGTCCTCATAACAGTGTCCTACCGGTATGTAGCTCGCATTGCCTGGCTCTAAGCTAAGACAAATTCCAATGATTTGCATATCAAGAAAATGACTGCCTTGAGCCTCTATATTGATACAAAGCTGATCGCCTTTGCCTAACTCCTCAACCAAATCGTCTAACTCTTGTATTCCTGTAATAACCGAATAATTAACTTCAGTTATCGAAACTCTATCAATTTCTGACCGCTCCTTATGGTTTTCTAATTGCTTAATGCTCTTCGGCCTGCTCTTCAATTCAGACACATTGCCACTTTCGTCTAACTCTCGTACCCAAGTTTTAAATTCCAATTCAGAAAACCACTCATATAGCTTTTGATGGTCCTCGTCTTTTTTAGATAGCTTTGAGAGCGAAACATCCATCTCTACGTCTAATTTTATTGTCGCGAGTTCATATGAGAGCCTTAACTGTCCGATATTTTCACGAAGGCGTTCACCGACTTTTCCAGCAACTGCCGGCGCATTAGCAATTATTTCTTCCATCGAGTCATATTCAACAAGCCACTTGACTGCAGTTTTAGGTCCTACCCCAGGAACCCCAGGAATATTGTCAGCTTTGTCACCAATCAACGCGAGATAGTCGATGATGCGATCGGGTTTTACTCCAAATTTCTTGAAAACACCGTCCTCATCAAGCACTTCATTCGTCATGGTGTTCATAAGCGTTACTCGGGAGTTAACAAGCTGGGCTAGGTCCTTATCTCCGGTCGAGATTAAGGTGTTTATATTCTCCTGTGCCGCCTGGAAAGAGATTGTCCCGATTACGTCGTCCGCCTCAACTCCTTCCACTACAATTAGAGGAAGTCCCATCGCTATAATAATTTCGTGAATTGGCATAATTTGACTGCGCAACTCATCGGGCATAGGCGGGCGATTTGATTTATAATCGACATAGAGATCGTTCCGGAAAGTTTTACCCTTAGCATCGAATACAATCGCCACATTGCTGTGAGAACAATCCTTTAGCAACGCTCGGATCATATTAATGACACCTTTTATTGCACCCGTTGATTGTCCTTTGCTATTGACCAAGGGAGGAAGTGCGTGAAATGCCCGAAATAAATAGGAGGACCCATCGACTAATATCAGCTCTTTAATTTTGATTACCTCCGCACCTCTAAAATGGATAATTAGTTCTCAAAAATTTTCGAAAATACTTTGCTAAGTACCCAAACAAATTCGAGTGCCTCTTTTTCAGAGTATACCGATTGTGGTCACCGTGAGTATATTCTTCGGGGTAATGAATTTTTATGATTTAGAAGGAAGTGGTTTGCTACTACTTACCAGTTACTATCTTTAGTACCTTGACCAGATCTCTTGATCTATGAGGAGGACGCATTGCGGCAACAAAGTTACCTTCTGGATCAACAATAGATAAATGACTGCTGTGATCAATGGGTCCACCTTTCCTCCAATTATGACCAACATGCAATTGCTCTGCCTCACTTTCGGTGTCACTAGAGTTTTCGCTAAAACCAACAAAAAAATTGTCAGCAAATTTTTCTAGCATCTCAGGCTTCCCTGTCAAACCTAAAAAATCACTGTTGTATTTCGATAAGTAATCTTTCATTTCTTCAGACCCATCAACAACTGGGTTCACCGTTGTCATAATAACTTGTGGAAGAGGCCCTAAATCTTCCTCTGACCAAAGTCCAGCAAACCTGCCTAGCTCTGCCATCGTTAAAGGGCATATGTCTGGGCAGGAGGTAAAGCCAAAAAAAACAATATTCCAACGATCCTTCATATTTTCCAACGTAAATGGGTTTGAGTACTGATCCGTCAACTCAAAGTCGTTTACCGTAAAAGGTTCTCTGAAAAATGTTGTGCCAACCTCGTCTAATTGCTCAATCACCTTTTGTTCGGATCGCAAAACAAAAACAGAACCAAAAATAATGGCAAGCGCAAGGTATACACCTCCAAAAGATAAGATGGCTAGTTTTGTCGAAGACGAGAAATTCACTGCAGGTTTGTCTAAAACAGGTAGTGGTCTATTAAAAGAGCAACAAATAAAAGCGCTAAATAAACGATTGAATAACGAAACGTATCCATTGCCGTCCGCGGTCCAGGCTTAATGAGTAATAACCAAGAAAAAAATAAGAAGCCTGCGCCTAACAGCATGGCAGCAGTTAGATAGAACCCTCCACTCATTTTTACAAAATAGGGCATGGAACTAACCACAATCAGTATGCCGGTGTAGAAAATAATATGCAGTTTGGTCACTTGTTCCCCATGAGTAACGGGTAACATGGGCACGCCACTTTTCGCATATTCATCTTTCCGATGAATCGCTAAAGCCCAGAAATGAGGTGGTGTCCAAGCGAATATGATGAGAACCAGAATCACCGCACCAGGCTCTATGGTCCCTGTTACAGCCGACCATCCTAATAAGGGGGGCATCGCACCGGCAAGACCACCTATTACTATATTTTGGGGTGTCGCATGCTTGAGATATCCCGTGTAAATAAAAGCATACCCAACAAAAGAACCGAGCGTTAACCAAGCGCACAACGGATTAACCCAGAATAGCAAGATGCTCATGCCCGAGAGACCAATAGATAGTGCGAAAATAATCGTCTGTCTCGACCCAACTCTGCCTTGAGGCAACGGCCTGTTTTGAGTCCGCTTCATCTTAAGGTCTATCTTGCGGTCAATAAGATGATTGCAAACTGCTCCTGCTCCCGCAACCAGCGCGATTCCAAGATTGCCTAACAGAAGTATGCTTGTCGGAACCATACCTGGCACCGCCAAAAACATGCCGACAACGGAAGTTAGAACCATAAGGAGAACCACCCGAGGCTTGCACATCTCGTAGTAATCTCGCCAGCTGGCCCGTAAATTGATTATTAATTCGGTCACAAGTGTTCGGTCTAAAACAAGTTAGAAATATTTAACCAGATTATCGATTCCATGACACGCTAAATGAAACGCCTCCAAAGGCGCCGGCATTCAATCATGAAACTCTAATAATCTCAAGTTACGTTATTTATTTTTACTCAGTTCATCAAAATTACGTTTAGAATTTTCGCATAGAGGCAAACCTGCAAATTGCGGCTGACAAAAGGCTGTCAGAATTCCAGTTTTAGAGGCTGTAAATGCCACAATTACTTGCGATATAAGGGATTTTTCTATACGATTCCGGTGCGTTGAAAATGCGTGAAAAATCTCCTAAGAACGATCAAAACCCGTATGGACGGGAGATCCAGGAAAATACTTCTGGGCTGGGAGAAAAATAGGGGAAAGAGAGCGATATCTGCCAATCTAGTATAAGAGAATGCCGTCAGCAAACTTGAACTAGACAGTGCAAATAAGCGTTACTTTTATGTCCCTTGAATGAAAAGATGAAAACAGACAATGCAACTCTCCCGGGCGCGAGAATTTCTCGTTAGACAGTCCCTTTGATTTGTGTTTTTAAATTTTAAAAGGAAACTAGATTTATGGCTTTCGCGGTCGTTATTGTTTTACTAGTCATCGGCACGGTAGTTTTCCATTTCTCTCAGGCCTTTGATGGCCCCTGGTATTTCACGGAAATTGCGACAAATTGGGGTCTTATCGATTTCACAATAAATGTTACTTTTTGGGTGACCGGCGCCGCTTTCGTAATATTGAATCTTTTCATGGCTTGGTGTGTGTATAAATTTCGACACAGGCCGGGTCATAAAGCGGTATATGAGCCAGAGAATCACAAATTAGAAATGAATTTAACAGTCATCACTACCATCGGTGTGGTAGCGATGCTCGCGCCAGGGCTTTTTGTTTGGGCAAATTTTGTAACCGTTCCCGAAGAGGCGTTACAATACGAAGTTCTAGGATCCCAATGGCAATGGCAATTCCGTTACCCTGGCGCTGATGGGCAATTAGGTGCCGCCGATGTGTCTAACGTCACCGAGGAAAACCCTTTCGGCATTAATCCGCAAGATCCATACGGGCAAGATGATGTTGTAGTTAATGATCCAAACATGCATCTGGCTGTCAATCAGCCCGTTCAGGCTTTACTTCGCTCTCATGACGTTTTGCATAACTACACGGTCACACAGTTTCGTGTAAAAATGGATTTAGTACCTGGAATGGTTTCTTATTTGTGGTTTGATCCAACAAGAGAAGGAACCTATGATCTACTGTGTGAAGAGCTATGCGGCATAGGGCACTATATTATGCGCGGCTCCGTGACAGTCGAATCTCAAGAAGATTTTGATGCTTGGATTGCGGCGCAACCCACATTTGCAGAAACGCAATCCGTGCCCGAGCCGGACTTGGTCGCGGGGCAGGCGGCCTATGCAATTTGTGCAACTTGTCATGGAGCTCAGGGCGAGGGCAATCAGCAATTAAATTCTCCAAAGATAGCTGGCCAGCAGGCTTGGTATTTAGAAAGGCAGTTAAAGTATTTCAAGGAAGGCGCTCGCGGAGGCGATGGCGATACAAATGGTGCGGCCATGGTTCCCATGGCGATGACCCTTGTCGATGATGCCGCAATTAGAAATGTGTCCGCGTACATTGCGACCTTTTCAGACGAGCCAAGCGCTGCGACCATAGCTGGTGACATAAACAATGGCGCGGAAATTTATGATCGGAACTGTGCGGCGTGTCACTTAGATGATGGTGCTGGGACTTGGTACACCGACGCCCCCGCACTCGCTGGTATGAGCGATTGGTATTTTGTGACCCAAATCAGCAATTTCTTGGCAGGAATTAGAGGACTGCACCCAATTGACGCTTACGGCGAACAAATGGTTTCAATGGCCACGGCTATGGCTGATTTAGAGGAAATTAACGACGTAGCGGCCTACATCAACACATTGCGATAGAATCGTAAGTCTTTAGAGAATTAATATAGGCGAGCAATAACGCAGGAAAAAGAGTTTAGGAGGAAGTAATGGCATATGTACCACTAGCTGATCAAGACCATGAGATGGAGATGCACCATCCACATAGTTTTGTGGAAAAATACGTGTGGAGCCAGGATCATAAAGTTATAGCTATTCAGTATGGCGGCTTGGCCGTATTCACCGGTATCGTTGGCCTGGTGCTGTCATTGCTCTTCAGGATGCAACTTGGATTCCCAGATACCGCAACATTTATAGATCCTAATTTCTATTATCAAGCCGTAACTATGCACGGCATGATTATGGTCGTGTATCTCCTGACTGCGCTGTTCCTTGGTGGATTCGGCAACTACATGATTCCACTCATGTGTGGCGCTAGAGACATGGTTTTCCCATTCCTAAATATGTTGTCCGTTTGGGTTTTCCTACTATCCGTTATTATTCTTATGGCCAGCTTCTTTGTCAGCGGAGGCCCTACCGGAGGAGGTTGGACGCTTTATCCCCCGCAGACCAATCTAGCCGGAACACCTGGTCATGATATGGGTATTGTTTTGATGCTTATTTCGCTGGCGGTATTCATCGTAGCGGCGACGATGGGCGGATTGAACTACGTAGTAACCGTCCTGCAATATCGTTGCCGCGGTCTGACTATGATGAGGCTTCCACTGACGGTATGGGGTATATTTGTCGCTACATTACTAGCTCTCTTCGCATTCCCGGCACTTTTAGTCTCTGCGGTTATGATGCTCTTTGATATCTTGCTAGGAACCAGCTTTTTCATGCCGGCCATCATTGAGTCCGGCACTCCCTTGGATCACAATGGTGGCTCCCCGATTCTTTTCCAGCACCTATTTTGGTTTTTCGGCCACCCTGAAGTCTACATCGTTGCACTTCCTGCTTTCGGGCTGGTATCTGATGTATTGAGTGTGCATGCCCGGAAAAATATTTTTGGTTATCGCATGATGGTATGGGCAATAATTGCAATAGGCGGCTTGAGCTTTATTGTATGGGCACACCATATGTACGTCAGCGGTATGCACCCCTACTTTGGTTTCTTCTTTGCGACAACAACCCTAATCATTGCGGTGCCCACCGCACTGAAAGTTTATAATTGGATCTTGACCCTTTGGGAAGGTGATATTCGAATGAACGCACCTATGTATTTCGCAATCGGTTTTATCTTTACTTTTATTCATGGCGGGATAACCGGCCTATTCCTGGGGAATGTCGTTATCGATTTGCCACTTTCTGATTCTTACTTTGTAGTGGCGCATTTTCATATGGTTATGGGAGTTTCCCCAGTGCTGGTAGTTTTTGCTGCAATTTATCACTGGTATCCGAAAATTAGTGGTCGCATGTTTCACGAGGGAGTAGCTAAACTCCATTTCTGGTGCACTTTTTTAGGAACCTACTTCATTTACCTGCCTATGCACTACCTGGGATTCTTGGGCGTACCGCGACGCTATTATGCCTTGGGCACTACAGACTTCATTCCAGCTTCAGCTCAAGACCTGAATACGACAATCACGGTAGCGGCACTTTTTGTTGGAGTGTCCCAGATACTTTTCTTTGCCAATTTATTATGGAGTCTACGCTACGGGCCTAAAGCTGATCCTAATCCTTGGGGCGCCGCATCACTTGAGTGGCAAACGCCTGATACACCGCCTAGTCATGGAAATTGGGGCGACTCCCTCCCGACTGTCTACCGCTGGGCATATGACTATAGCGTGCCAGGCGCTGCACAGGATTTTATTCCACAGAATACGCCCGAGAATGAGGAACCTACCATGGACGACCAAAATGTGGACATGGATAAGGAGGCGTAATCAGTTAGCTAATGAGTATATTTAAAAACGTCACAGACAAGCCCTGGGAGCGAAAAGGGGTAATCGGTGGGCTTGAGGCAGAAGGCGCCTTTGAGTCGCCAAACGAAAAAGTAGCCCTATCAATCTTCCTAGTGGTGGCGTCAGTTGTCTTCTCTCTGTTCACGGTTGGATATATTTTACGAATGGAGCTACCTGATTGGCGTCCGCTGTCTGAGCCTGCACAACTATGGTTCAACACAGCCTTGCTAGTTGTAAGCAGTATTCTATTTCAATGGGCGAGAAACATTACAAAAGACGATGGTGAGAAAAACGTTCGCGTTGCTTTTTTTGGGGCTGGTGTTTTTGCAATATTGTTTATTGCAGGGCAAGTCATCACATGGAACAGCTTGCAAAGTGCGGGATACTTCATAGCTTCAAACCCCGCAAACGCTTTTTACTATCTGATGACCGGGTTACATGCGATACATTTACTAGGAGGCCTTTGGGTTTGGAGCAAGAGCTCAATAACGCTGCTCTCTGGAGGACAACCAAAGGACATTAAACTCAGCATCGAGCTGTGCACGTTATACTGGCATTTCCTGCTGATCGTGTGGCTTGTGCTTTTTGCGCTTTTATCGAATACATAGAAAAATAACAGGGAACACTAATGAGCGAAGCAGAAGCAATTGAGGGCAACCCTGAAGAAGGGGTAACCGGGCTAGTCGACGACTGGTCGGCTGACAGACAGGCTTATCAGGTTCCTTGGGGAAAGGCCATGATGTGGATATTCCTCGTCAGTGACACCTTTATATTTTCTTGTTTTTTGGTGGGCTATCTAAATGTTAGATTAACAACCACCGAACCTTGGCCCCCGCAAAGCGAGATCTTCGCCTTATCTTTCGGCGGCGCGCCGATTCCGCTTATATTGATCGCTATCATGACGTTCATATTGATTACGAGCTCGGGGACAATGGCTCTTGCAGTAAACATGGGCTATCGTAAAGAAAAAATGAAGGCATTTTGGCTAATCTGCATCACAGCCGCCTTTGGCGCTTCTTTTGTCGGCATGCAGATGTTTGAGTGGTCTAAGTTAATACTAGACGAGGGTGTTCGCCCCTGGGGTAACCCGTTCGGAGCGCCGCAGTTTGGATCTATATTCTTTATGGTGACTGGTTTCCATGGGCTACATGTTTCCGGCGGCGTAGCTTATTTACTTTGGGTCGCCTTTAGGGTTAAACGCGGGTACTATGACAATAAGGGTTTTGAAATAATAGAAATTGCTGGTCTTTACTGGCACTTTGTTGACTTGGTTTGGGTATTCATATTTGCATTTTTCTATTTACTTTAGGGGTAAGAAATAATGGCTTCTGCCGAAGGACAACAACATCCGCTGGGGATTTACTATAAGATCTGGATACTTCTTTTCGTGCTCAGTGGCTTTTCATATGCCGTCGATTATTTTGAAGTGCAAGGCGGCATGCGGTGGGCCCTGGTACTTCTATTCATGTTTTTAAAAGCTGGATTCATCGTTGCTATTTTCATGCATGTAGTATGGGAACGCTTAGCTCTAGTTCTCACTATTCTCGGACCACCAAGCGTTTTGCTAGTGTTAATCGGATTGATGACTGTAGAAGGAAAGTATGCCGAGGAAGCCCGCTTCAACTATATGGGGCATGACCGAAACGCTGTAGCGTTATCGCCATCCGACCTTCACGGTGAAGGTGGCGACCACGGAGGCGGCGGCGAACACTAGGTTTCTGCGAAACGGAAAAGATAGGGCGCCTGAATTAGTAGCCCTATTTTTTTGCTCAGAGGAATCCCAATATTTACGCCTTCTTCAATTCCTCAATAACTGGTCTTGTTTCTGGCCGCACTCCTCGCCATAAAAGAAAAGATTCCGCAGCCTGCTCTACCAACATCCCCAACCCATCAATTGCTTTTTCCGCACCATTTGCCTTCGCCCAATGAACAAATGCCGTTTGCCCGTCTGCGTAAAACATGTCGTAACAAAATGCGCCTTGGCGAACATTCATGGCTTTCAGAGGCGGCACCTCATTGGTTAAACCTAAAGAGGTACCATTAATGATAAGATCGTAATCATGATCAAGATCATCGTATGTGGATGTTTTAATCCTTGGAATTTTATTAAACTTATTTTTCAGAGAATTTGCTCTAGACAAAGTTCGATTCACTACGGTAATTGAAGATGGTTTTTCCTCAATGAGAGAAACAAGAGCGCCCCTTACTGCGCCACCAGCACCAAGGAGCAATAAATCCTTGCCTCTGATCTGAACACCGTTATTGAGCTTAATGTCTGCAACAAGGCCAGGGCCATCGGTATTGGCCGCACATATTTCACCAGTTGAATCAAGGAACAGTGTATTCGCTGCCTCCGCCGTTTGCGCGCCTTTGTCGCAGTTTCTGGCAAGTTTGTACGCCCTTTCTTTGTGAGGTAGCGTTACATTTAGTCCCAACCCACCGCCCTCGAAAAACTCCGATACAAAAGCCTCAAATTTATCTGCGACTACTTTTTGAGCAATATAAGATATTGATTCACCCGTTTGCGTTGCGAAAAGAGAATGAATCAAAGGCGATTTGCTATGAGATACTGGATCACCAATAACCGCGTAGAAAGACATAAACTAGCCAACTCAAAAATTTAGTTATTTTAATTAACCCAATCCCGCGGTTTTAGGTAGCGAGTGTAAAGCTTTTCCTCTTCGCTACCGGGCTCTGGATTCCAATCATACGTCCATCTAACTTTTGGTGGTAGCGACATAAGAATGGACTCGATCCTACCTACGCCTGACTGTAAACCAAAAACAGTTCCTCTATCATATAAGAGATTAAATTCGGCATAACGCCCACGCCGGTATTCTTGAAATTCTTTATGGCTATCCGCGAAATCAGAACCCATCCTTCTTTTTACTATAGGTAGATAGGCATCTAAATAGCTAGTTGCTATAGCTTGGACGAATTTTTGAGAGTCTTCAAATCGAAGCTCGTTGAAATCATCGAAAAACAACCCACCAATACCTCTAGGCTCTTGTCTATGTTTTATTTCGAAGTACTCGTCGCATTGCCTTTTGAATTTAGGATAGTAGTGTTTTCCAAACATCTCACAAGTTGACTTTGCTGTCTGATGCCAGTGAATACAATCCTCATCAAAACCATAGTAAGGAGTTAAGTCATAACCTCCACCAAACCACCAAACGCTTTTTTCTTCGTCTTTTTGTGCAAGAAATAATCGGAAATTAGCGTGAGAGGTAGGTACGAAGGGATTTTTAGGATGAATCACCAATGACAATCCCATGGCTTCGAATGCCCTCCCAGCCAATTCTGGCCTTTGAGCAGAAGCAGAGGCTGGCATAGCCTTACCAAAAACGTGCGAGAAATTGACTCCCCCCTTTTCAAAAACCCCATCACCGCTAATTACTCTTGAGATCCCCGAACCACCATCTAAGCGATCCCAATGGTCAGATTTAAAACTCCCATCAGGATCTATTTCCTGCAAATGATCACAAATTCGACTCTGAAGTCGCAGTAGAAAGTCTTTGAAATTACTCGGGTCAATTTTTTGCAAAATGTTAAAGCCTGCCTTGTTCTTTAGCGTAACCTTTCGCCAGTGACTAAGTCCCTTATCTCTGAAGTAGAATGCTTATTACCTAGTTCTCCGTCTACTACAAAATCGATACTATCACCAAACACATCCTCTATCCTTTTGCGATCCTTAATTTCAGGTTCCCCCGCGACGTTTGCCGAGGTTGAAACTATCGGTCCGCCAAATTTCAGACAAAGCCCTCTGATGACCCCATGGTCACTTACTCTGATCGCCACAGAATCGTACTGACCTTTAATCCAGGATGGGAAACAGTCTGACTGATCCGGTATCAACCACGTAGTCGGTCCTGGCCAAGAGCTTTTCAATAATGCTATTTGCTCGTCTTTCAATGGTTGAACTAAAGGACTAATTTGCTCTAGGCTTGCGGCCACCAATATAAGCCCTTTAGAAATTTGCCTCTTCTTAAGATCAAGTACGTGACTGACGGCGATTTCATTGAATGGGTCGCAACCAATACCCCAGACAGCCTCTGTCGGATACGAAATTACCTTTCCCGATTTAAGGTAGGCACAAGCTGTTTCTAAGACGTCTGATGTGCCCATAAGACTGCTCTCAAAACAATTTAAAGTGAAGATTGGAGAGCCGCGTCTTGAGCCTGAACTTTCTCGGAGTTGGCCGCACGTTCAAGTTTGACCCTATCTGAAAGAGCGTCGTCTGCAAGTGACAAAATCTGAGCCGCTAAATAAGCAGCATTTTTCGCTCCAGCCTTACCTATCGCAACAGTCGCAACAGGGATTCCGCCCGGCATCTGCACGGTAGATAACAACGAATCCAGTCCTTGCAAGGGGCCTGCATCAATCGGCACGCCGATTACAGGTTTCGTAGTATGGGCGGCCGTGGCACCAGCCAAATGCGCCGCTAAGCCCGCCCCCGCTATGAATACTTGACAACCCCTGGCTTCAGCGTCACTTATATATTGTTGGGTCACCGCTGGGGTGCGGTGAGCAGAAGTTATTTTTATCTCAAAAACTATTTCCAATTGCTTCAAGATATCTGCACCAGCTTGCATAATAGAAAGATCAGATTCAGAACCCATTAGAATAGCAACAAACGGTTTACTCATTAGAATACTTCCAGCTAAAAATCAAACCGGAAAATTACCTTACACACCGCCTTCTTTCAAGTACCAAACGGAGGTTTATTTGTCGAAGTTTAAATACCGAAACTTACTTCTGTTTCAATGTCGATACTGTACAATCCAAAGATGTTCACCGAAGCACTACCCAAGTCCCAATAAAAGATGGCAATATTAAAAATTATAGAGTTCCCTCACCCCAACCTACGCAAAGTAGCCGCGCCGGTTACATCTTTCGATGGTAAATTAGAACGTCTTGTAGAAAATATGTTTGAAACTATGTACGAGGCCAATGGCATCGGGTTGGCGGCTACGCAAGTCGATATTCATAAAAGGCTTTTAGTTTTAGATGTTTCTGAAGAGAAAGATAAGCCTCAAGTATTTGTTAATCCTTCAACCGAAATTATCGAACCTGATTTATCTGAGTACGATGAAGGGTGTCTATCTGTACCTGGCTTCTATGAAAAAATATCCCGACCTAAGAAAATAAGAGTTGGCGCTCAAGACTGCTCGGGTGAGAAATTCACAATTGATGCAGAGGGAATACTTTCGGTTTGTATTCAACACGAAATTGATCATCTGGATGGTAAACTCTTCGTAGATTATTTGAGTTCTCTGAAAAGAAATCGAATTCGTGACAAACTACAGAAAGACCAGAAAAATTCATCGTAATTAAAGTGTGAAACATGGATACTTTACGCCTAATATTTGCTGGCACCCCGAATATAGCAGCTTCCCATCTAGAAGCGATAATAGCTAGCAAGCACAAGATCCTCTCAGTTTACACTCAACCTGATAGGCCATCAGGCCGCGGGAGGAAACTAGTTGGCTCTCCAGTAAAGCAGCTTGCAGAGAAAGAAAATTTGGAATTGTTTCAGCCGCATTCTCTTAGTTCTCCAGAGGAGCAAGAAAAGCTCGCAGCATATAAACCAGACTTACTAGTGGTAGTGGCATATGGACTAATACTTCCTAAGAAAGTTTTAGATATTCCGAAGTTCGGCTGTATCAATGTGCATGCCTCGCTTCTCCCAAAATGGCGGGGCGCCGCCCCTATTGAGCGCGCAATATTAGGAGGAGACAGCGTTTCGGGTGTGACCATAATGGAAATGGATGAAGGCCTAGATACAGGAAGTATGTTATTGAAGTCACAGGTCAAAATCCACCCTAAGGATACAAGAGAAGACTTAGAAAAAAAACTTGAGCTAGCTGGTAGAAAAAGCTTGGTTAAGGTGTTAAATAACCTTCAATCATTCTTGCAGTCGTCAGAAGAGCAAGACGACTCTCAAAGCAGTTATGCTGGGAAGATGAGTCGGGAAGACGCACTCATAAACTGGAATCGGGACGCTACTTTTATTAATCGTCAAATTCGGGCGGGTATTGGTAGACTGCCAGCGTATACCTTTTTAGATGGCGAAAGAGTTAGAGTTCTATCTGGAGAGGCTCAAGGGTTTCAAAAAAAATCTGCCTCCCCAGGTGAGATAATAGAACTAGAAAAAGAATCTTTTACGGTCGCTTGCGGTCAAGGAAATCTATGCATCTCATTAATTCAAATACCAGGAAAAATGCCTGTCACTGTCAAAGAACTAAAAAACGCTAAACCTGGGTTATTCGCGCCCGGAAAGCAATTCGACACTGACCTTACTCTTCAATGATGAATGTTAGATCAATCGCCGCGCAGATAATCGCTAATTTACAAATGCAGCGAGGTTCTCTGTCAACCTTGCTAACTGAACACTCGGATCACCCAGAAATATCACTCTTACAAGAACTCTGTTTTGGAACTTGTAGATGGTATTTTGCACTCGAATTCCTTCTAAATAAATTAGTGGTTAAGCCTCTAAAAGGAAAAGATCAAGACATAAAGAATTTAATCTTAGTAGGCCTTTATCAACTTAAAGAGCTTAAAATTGCAGATCATGCTGTAGTTAATGAGACAGTGGCTGGCGCATTAACGCTAAAAAAAGCTTGGGCAAAACCGTTGGTAAACGCAGTTCTTCGTAATTATCAGCGAAATCAGCAGGAACTATGTAGAGAGCTAGCTGAGAGCGCACCGAGCGTCAAATATTCTTGCCCCCGTTGGCTAATTAATGAAATCTCTGCGGCTTGGGGGTCAAAGTCGCAAAATATTCTCAAAGGAAGTAATCAGAGGCCCCCGTTAACTCTGAGGGTAAATATCGCAAAGAAATCTCGGGAAGAGATCTTTTCTCTTTTTTCCGAGCATCATATTCAAGTAAGTCGCGGAAAAATCGCTAACACGGCTATCTATGTCGAAAAACCTTTGCCCGTGGATAAGATCCCGGGTTTTGACGACGGTTGGATAAGCGTCCAAGATGAGTCATCTCAATTAGTACCCCAATTGCTTGATTTAAAACCTAAGCTCAGGGTTCTTGATGCTTGTTCGGCTCCAGGAGGGAAAACATGTGCAATTATCGAAAGTGAGCGCTCGCTAACTGAATTGGTCGCGCTCGATTATTCCGGGTCTAGGCTTCAAAAAACTCGTGAGAACCTAGATCGCTTAGGCTTTCGAGCAAAATTAATCAAAGGAGATGCAACACAGCCCGCACAATGGTGGGACGGACGCCTTTTTGATCGGATACTTTTAGATGCCCCTTGCTCTGGCTCTGGCGTGATTAGGCGACACCCTGATATAAAAATTTTGCGAAGAGAAGAGGACATTGAAGCGCTTACAAAGAAACAAGCATTGATGCTTGATTCCTTATGGCAATGCCTTAAACCAAACGGGCTATTACTCTACACGACTTGCTCGATCTTACCTCGCGAAAATAACATACAAGTTAAGAAATTCATCCAGCGAACCAATAACGCTAAATATGAAGGCATCCCGGCCGATTGGGGAGTAGAATGTGGTTACGGTAGACAGCTCCTGACCGACAACGAAGATGGTCACGATGGTTTTTTCTATTCTCTACTTAATAAAACTTAACTCAGCGTTAATATTGAAGTCGCGAGCGCTTTTACGATGAACATTATTATCTTAGGTGCAAATCAAATAGGCTGCACATTAGCAGAAACCCTAACCAGCGAAGCAAACGACATAACTGTCGTCGACTCTGATGCTGCAAAGCTTCGTGAACTAAAAGACCGTATCGACATTGGAACAGTTGTCGGCCACGCTTCCCACCCCGAAGTTCTGAGACGAGCTGGGGGAGAAGATGCAGACATGATGATAGCGATTACAGACAATGACGAAGTTAACATGGTCGCCTGCAGAGTCGCTCACTCAATGTTTCAAACTCCCAAAAAAATTTGTAGCATTAGGTCTTCAGATTATCTAATCAGCAAAGAACTATTCGGTAAACATGGCGTTGCTGTTGACGACGTTATTAGTCCCGAGCACATAGTTTCTAACTATATGGAAAAGCTTATTGATTTGCCTGGCTCACTTCAGGTTTTAGATTTTGCCGAAGGAGGTGCTCAATTAGTCGCAGTAAAAGCATTTTATGGGGGACCCTTGGTCGGTCACGAAATTCGGCTTCTTAGGGAGCATATGCCCAACATCGATACCAGAGTCGCGGCAATTTTCAGAAAGGATCGCCCTATCATGCCTGAAGGCACCACTGTCATCGAAGCAGATGATGAAGTTTTTTTTGTTGCTGCCAAAGAACATATAAGAAGCTGTATTGGGGAGCTAAGAAAGCTCGACAAACCATACAAAAGATTGATCATTGCAGGCGGAGGTAACATAGGTTTGCGTCTTGCAGAATCAATCGAGGAGCGATACCAGGTAAAAATTATCGAGCACAGTGAAGAGAGGTGTACATACTTATCCGAAAATCTGAATAGTGCTATCGTTCTTAACGGTGAAGCGTCCAGCCAAGAGCTACTTCTCGAAGAAAATATTGAAGACACGGATGTTTTCCTAGCTCTGACCAACGACGATGAAGCAAACATAATGTCCTCTCTTCTAGCAAAAAAACTTGGCGCCAAGAAAGTGATGGCGATAATCAACAACCCTGCATATGTTGACTTGGTGCAAGGCGGACAGATAGATATAGCAATCTCTCCGCAACAAGCTACTATCGGCAGTCTTTTAACACATGTCAGACGCGGAGATGTAGTAAAAGTGCACTCTCTCCGAAGAGGGGCTGCTGAAGCTATGGAGGCCATAGCTCATGGAGACTCTAGTTCGTCTAAAGTAATTGGAAAAACCATAGATGAGATAGAACTTCCAGAAGGAGCAAAGATTGGAGCTATCGTACGAAACAACGAAGTTCTTATTGCTCACGATGATACTGTTGTTGAGACAGACGACCATGTTATTTTGTTTCTAGTTGACCGAAAAATGATCCCACAGGTAGAACGATTATTCCAAGTTGGTTTCAGCTTTTTTTAAATAAAATGCATGCCTCTATAATACTAAAAATTCTCGGCACTCTCTTAATGCTATTCAGTGTATTAGCAAACTTCCTGCCGCTCATTGTATCTCTAGTTTATCAAGATGGAATGTATTTTTCCTTTTTGAGTTCTACTATCATTATTTTTAGCGTTGGCGGATTCTTATTTTTTTCTACACGAAGTAACCGTGGCCGCGATCTTGGAACAAGGGATGGTTTCTTGATAGTCACCTTGTTTTGGACGGTGCTTGGCGTAGCAGGTTGTCTACCCTTTGTATTCTCTTCAGCATTAGACTTGTCGATAACTGATGCAGTATTTGAATCTGTATCTGGCTTAACGACGACAGGTGCAACCGTAGTCTCCGGACTAGATAACTTACCAAAGTCACTTCTCTTCTACCGACAACAACTTCAATGGCTGGGTGGTATGGGCATCATCGTGCTCGCAATTTCGCTATTGCCAATGCTCGGAATAGGCGGAATGCAACTTTATCGCGCTGAAAGTCCAGGACCTATAAAGGACAACAAACTCCTTCCCAGATTAGCTGAGACGGCGAAGGCACTTTGGTACATTTATTTAGCACTCACCATATTGTGCGCAACATCATATTGGATAGCAGGTATGGACCTTTTTGATGCTGTTAGTCATAGCTTTGCGACCATAGCCATAGGCGGTTTTTCAACATACGATCAAAGTATTGGCCACTTCGAAAATTCAGCGATTGAAACTGTAGCTATAGTGTTTATGTTCATTGCTGGAGTCAATTTCGCAATGCATTTTACAGCTTGGCAAACTCGGTCGATCAGACATTATTTTCGTGATCCTGAAGTTTTATTCTACTCCTTTATCCTATTAACAGTTTCAGCTGTCACTGTTTCTGTTCTTTATTTTTCAGAAATTTACTCGGGTCTTTTTGAGGTTTCAATTAAAGGGGTATTCCAAGTCGTATCTTTCGCGACGACAACCGGATTTACAACCGCCGATTTCAATGCCTGGCCACTTTTTTTACCATACCTTCTTTTGTACGCTGCTATTATTGGCGCCTGCGCCGGATCGACTGGCGGGGGAATGAAAGCCATACGTATTTTATTGATCTTCAAGCAAGGATTTCGGGAAGTACAGCGCTTAATTCACCCAAAAGCGGTGATCCCCGTTAAGCTTGGACGAAACCCAGTACCAGATAGAGTTATAGAATCTGTATGGGGATTTTTCGCTGTTTACGTAATGGCTTTTTTAGTAATGCTACTTGCTCTGTTAGCAACAGGATTAGACATAATAACGGCTTTTAGCGCCGTGGGTGCTTGTATAAATAATTTAGGTCCTGGCCTCGCGGATGTCTCCGATACTTATGGTTCATTGCCCACCGAAGCGAAATGGATTTTATGTGTAGCAATGCTTTTAGGACGTTTAGAAGTATTCACCTTGTTAGTTTTGTTTACGCCTATGTTCTGGCGAAGATAACCACAAAAAGATTTTAGTCATAGAACCGCGACCCGTCTGGTCGTTTGCGAAATCGCTTATATTCCCAAGAGTATTGTTCAACAGATATGAGAATAGTATTTTCAATCGTCTTATTAAGAGCAATAAGTGATTTATTTATGTCTTTGCTATAAATGTCACTCTTTGCTTCTTTGACAATAACTTTGTATCCTTTCGCATCGGACAATCTTTTGGCAAAACCGCAAAAAACCTTAGCTTGGGTTTTTTGGATTAGCTTACTAACCAGTGTCATTGTGAGTGCCGGCTCTCCAAAAAATGGCGTAAATTGTCCGCCTTCGGGCGAAGGGATTTGATCCGGGAGTATTCCGACAACCTCTCCTCTCTTTAACGCGCCCAAGAGATTTGAGACACCAGCCCGATTCGTGGGAGTCATTTCAATACCCGCTCTGGATCTTGTTTTTGTGATTAATTTATCCAGTAATTCAAATTTAGGCGGCTGATAGAGCCAGGTAGATTTTAATTTATCGCATAAATGAAAGCCGAATATTTCCCAGTTACCGATGTGCGGAGCTAGCAGGATAACGCCAGAGCTGGACCGTGCAGCCGACAAAAACTGTTCTTCCCCCTCGCTATCTACCACTAACTTTAGGCTTTCTTCCATGGGGGGAACCCATGATTTCCCCATTTCCAGCATGGCGCATGCTGTGTTGGTTAAACTTGCCCGCGTTAGCTTCTCAAGCTCGGTATCAGACATCTTCGGAAAACAAGTAGATAAATTTTTTTCAGTTACTGCCTTAGTTTTTGTCGGCAAGCAATAAAGACAGGCGCTCCAGCTTTTGGCGAGTAACTGCAAAAACGACAGAGGAAGCCACGCTCCGAGCTGCAAAAAGACCTTGAATAAAATGTACTGTAAAATTCGAATGAAGAGATGCTCTGTGATACAACATAAACTTCGATATTTTAAACGCATTAAGACAATAAGCAATTATCAGAAAGTGGGTGGATAACCGAGGCCTCTGGCTAACAAGCACATAATCAAGGATAATTGCGGCTAATCAGTAAAACAGTCTAATTCTAATGCCGTGACCCACAGTTTTAATTTAAAGACATTTCAAGGACTAATCTTAGCGCTTCAGCAATTTTGGGCTGAAAAGGGATGCGTGGTGTTGCAACCTCTTGATTTAGAAGTTGGCGCTGGAACCTTTCATCCAACAACCTTTCTTAAAGCAATCGGGCCTGAGAGCTGGAATGCTGCTTATGTTCAGCCTTGCAGGCGACCCACTGATGGTCGCTACGGGGAAAACCCTAACCGACTGCAGCACTATTACCAGTTCCAAGTTTTACTGAAGCCTTCTCCAGATGACATTCAAGAATTATACCTAGAGTCTTTAACGTATTTAGGGGTTGACACATCTATACATGATGTTCGCTTTGTCGAAGATAATTGGGAATCGCCGACACTCGGAGCCTGGGGGCTTGGGTGGGAAGTCTGGCTTAATGGCATGGAGGTGACTCAATTTACTTATTTCCAGCAAGCGGGGGGGCTTGAATGTCATCCAGTAAGTGGAGAAATCACCTATGGAATTGAGCGGATAGCCATGTATCTTCAGGGAGTCGATAGTATATACGACATAATTTGGTCCGACGGGGATAACGGGCGAATCACTTATGGAGATGTTTTTAAGCAAAATGAAGTTGAAATGTCAGAATTTAATTTTGAAATTGCAAATATTGATTTGCTGTTTTCTTATTTTGAGGATTGCGAAAAGCAATGCAGCATATTGATTGAGAAAAACCTTCCTCTACCCGCCTACGAGCAAGTTCTTAAGGCATCCCACTATTTCAATCTGCTGGATGCTCGAAAAGCAGTTTCCGTAACGGAAAGACAAGGATTTATCTTACGCGTGCGGACACTGGCAAGACTGGTAGCTCAATCATACTTAGAAAGCCGCAAATCGTTAGGGTTCCCATTGGCTACAGACGAATTACGCAAGGAATACTTAGATCAGTAAACTATGGCAACTCGAGACCTCCTAATAGAAGTGGGAACCGAAGAACTCCCACCTAAATCATTAAGTTCACTCTCAATCGCTTTCGAAAGTTTGATTGTGGCAGCATTAGCTACAGCGAATTTATCTCATGGTTCGACTCAGAGATTCGCGACCCCTAGAAGGCTTGCAGTGCTTGTAGAACAAGTTGCAGAAAATCAAAGTAGCAAAGAATTATTTAAGGTAGGTCCCGCGGTCTCGGCCGCATATGATACAGGTGGCAAAGCCACGCCTGCAGCCTTAGGGTTTGCCAAATCTTGTGGTGTTGATCTGGGAAAACTTACGACGACGACAAAAAATGGTATCGAAAAACTTGCTTATCAGACTACAGAGAGAGGAGGCAAAGCTAGCGGCCTGATTCCTGAAATTATTGCTTCTGCTTTGAGGAAATTACCTACGCCAAAACGAATGCGGTGGGGTAGCTCAAGAGAAGAATTCATAAGGCCTCTTCACTGGATACTCCTTTTGTTTGGGCAAGAGCAATTAAAACTGAAGGTACTCGGCATTTCTTCTAAGAATCAAACTAGAGGGCATAGATTTCATAGCAATATGGAAATTTTGGTAACAGAGCCCTCTCAATATGAAAAGGCACTCTCTGAAATTGGGTTAGTTATACCAGACTTCGGAAAACGCAAGGAGATTATTCGAGCTCAAATTGTCGAACAAGGAAAACTAGCGGATGGAGTAACGATTGTTGATGAGGGATTACTGGAAGAGGTGACTAGTTTGGTGGAGTATCCAACAGCCCTAACCGGTGAATTTGACCCCGCGTTTTTGGAGGTGCCTTCTGACGCTCTTATTCTAGCGATGAAGACGCACCAGAAATGTTTTCATATCACGGACAAAAATGGTCAGCTGATATCAAAATTTGTAACTGTAAGCAACATACGCTCAAAGGATCCCTCACAAGTGATAAAGGGAAACGAGAGAGTGATTCGACCTAGAATGGCGGACGCAAAGTTTTTCTTTGAGACAGATAAACAGACCTCCCTTGAAGCTCGGCTTAAGAAACTGAAAAATTTAATTTTTCAAAACCAACTGGGTAGCGTCTATGATAAGGTCGTTAGAGTGGCCAAAATTAGTACTTCGATAGCCCGAAAACTATCAGCAAGTGAGGCTCATTGCGAACGCGCTGCGTTACTTTCTAAAAGTGATTTGCTCACAGACATGGTTAGGGAATTTTCCGATCTACAAGGCATAATGGGAAGTCATTATGCAAAACACGATGGCGAACCAGAAGAGGTTTCCAAAGCAATCCAAGAGCAATACCGACCTCGGTTTTCAGGCGATGAATTACCTGTCAGCGAGGTTGGGTCAATACTCGCAATAAGCGATAAGTTAGATACCATAGTCTCATTATTTGGTATCAACCAGCCACCAACTGGATCCAAGGACCCATTCGCACTTCGGCGATCAGCAATCGGTATTCTCAAGATTATCGTTGAGAAGAAACTAGAGTTAGATTTAGTTGAAGCCATCAGAGACGCCATATCTGCTCATAACGTCGCCAAATTATCTCCCAACACTGAGGAACAAGCCTTTCAGTTTTTGTTAGATAGATTCAGATCGTGGTACCAGGATGAAGGTGTGTCAAATAATGTTTTTGAGTCGGTTTATATTTTAAAACCACAAAGTCCCCTTGATTTTTATCTTCGTATCGAGGCTGTGAATGCTTTCAGCAAGTTGCCAGAAGCAACGAGCTTGGTTTTAGCAAATAAGCGGGTCTCAAATCTTTTAAAAAGGCAACAGCATGATGAAATTAAAACTCCCTGCGATAAGAGTTTGCTAGGCCACGAGTCTGAGATTAATTTGTTCTCAGAAGTAGAGAATAAAAGGTTAGAAGTGGTGCCTTTGATAAAAAAATCAAACTATACCGAGGCACTTCTATGTTTGTCCTCCCTTAAACCGCTGGTTGATAATTTTTTTGATAACGTTTTAGTTATCGATGAAGACCCAAATTTACGAGAAAATCGATTATCTCTACTATCAGAGCTACGCAAATTATTTTTAATGACAGCTGATATTTCTTTTCTTGACCCTGGCTCAGAATGAGCCAACCTGCACCAACTAAGGTAGCTAAAACGATAGTTCTCGATAGGGACGGCGTTATTAACCATGAATCGTCCAACTATATTAAAAGTGCCGAGGAGTGGATACCAATAGACGGTAGCATAGAGGCAATCGCAGAACTGCATCAAAGTGGTTATGGAGTAGTCATCGCGTCTAATCAGTCAGGTTTAGCTCGAGGTTATTTTGACGAGTCAGCACTAACTGAAATGCATAATAAACTCAATTTATTAGTGGAAAATGCGGGGGGATTGGTATCAGCAATTTTTTATTGTCCACACTCTCCAGATGCAGGCTGCTCATGCCGAAAACCCAAAACCGGATTGTTAGAGCAAGCTGAGGCTGAATTAGGAATTTCCTTAGTTGACAGTTATTTTGTTGGTGACAGCTTGAAAGATATGCAGGCTGCCTCGGCGTTTAATATGGCTCCAATACTTGTTAGGACAGGTAAAGGTCGAGAAACAGAGTTGTCCCTTTCTGAAAAACTGAAGTTTAAAACTATAGTTTTCAATAACTTAAAGTCTGCGGTGCGTTGGATTTTGGCACAAAAGTAATTAACTACAGAACCTCGCATCTTTAAATATCAAGGTTCTCTGCAGAGAGAGCATTTTCCTCAATAAATTCCCGTCGAGGGTCAACTTGATCACCCATGAGAGTATTAAATAGCTGATCCGCCCCTATC
>CACAEJ010000005.1 GCA_902531515.1 uncultured Pseudohongiella sp. | reverse complement strand
TGGCGACGGAGGACCTGATAGATTTTACACCAGCTTTAAAAGCAGAAGCGCTTCAGATTATAAACAACTATGTGTACGGACCTATCTTCACCCCAGCGAGCCTTCCAGATGAATCTACTGGGAAACGAGGTACTATTTTTGTCCCCAGTGCTGGTGGTGGAGCTAATTGGCCGGGAGCGGGATTCGATCCCGAAACTGGTGTTTTATTTGTTCCAGCTACAAATGGCGCGTTTACCCCTTATATGGGCACCTTGCCAGAGGGCGAATCGAACTTTCGCTACTATCGACTGCAAAATCGTGGGGTGGTTGGTCCGCGCGGACTGCCATTACTCAAACCGCCTTATTCGACAATTACCGCTTTCGATATGAATAAAGGAGAAATTTTGTGGCAGGTGCCTAACGGTGATAGGATGTCGAGAGTTGAGGAACACCCTGCTTTAGAAGGAATAGACCTGCCCCCTTTAGGTGGTGGAGGACGACATCCAGTGCTTGTCACTTCCACCCTCCTTATTCATGGTCAAGACATGGGTTATGGTCCGAACTTGATTGCGCGTGACAAAACTACCGGAGAGGAGCTAGCCCGGATAGAGCTATCAGGAGCGCCGCAAAGCGCGCCTATGAGCTACGCTGTGGATGATAGGCAGTATATAGCGTTGGGAGTCAACGATGCACCCACTCCGAAACTGGTAGTCTTTGCTCTACCAACTAGCTCAGATAAAAGCGAGTAGTTAACAATCAAATCGTGGTCTTTTAATTTTAACGAAAATTTATAAGTCGCCGAACATACTGATAGCTGTCTCTAATCATGAGTAAGTAAGCAGATTTTTCTCAATGGTAAACTCTTATAGAAATTCATTTTATCTTCTAACGTCCCTGTTCTTTATGTGGGGCCTAATTACTGTTTTGGTGGACTCACTCATACCTCGATTAAGAGAGATATTCGAGTTGAGCTACTTCCAAGCTGGCTTGGTACAGTTTGCTTTTTTCATAGCCTACGGATTAGTATCAATTCCAGCAGGAAAGTTGCTTCAAAGAATTGGATATCAGAGAGGCATTATTGTTGGGCTTGCGGTCATGGGGATTGGTTGCCTCCTATTCTTGTCAGCCGCGTCTATGCGTTGGTATGGATTGTTCTTGCTGGCCTACTTCATCCTTGCTTCGGGTATGACTCTGCTCCAAGTGGCGGCTAATCCTTTCGTAACCGTTCTGGGTGATCCGGCGATGGCCGCCAGCCGACTTACTCTATCTCAGGCTTTTAATTCATTAGGTACGACTGTCGCTCCAGCGCTTGGCGCGATATTCATCCTGAGCGACAGTGTATTAAGTAGCGATGAATTGGCGCGGCTGGATGAAAGCAGTAAGTCCGCTTACTTTGCGATCGAGGCTTCAGCGGTTCAAGGGCCGTTCCTAATTCTTGCACTTACGCTGTTTATGCTCGCGGCAGTAATTTTAAAAAGCCAGCTGCCTAAACTCCTCAAAGAGAGTCCTGACTCTCAATACGATCAGGTCTTAAAAAATAGAAAACTTGCACTGGGCGCGATAGGTATTTTCGTCTACGTTGGCGCTGAAGTGACAATTGGCAGTTACTTGATTAATTACTTTCTTGACATGAATCTTGCTGAACTGATTCGTGAGAATAGAATTATGCGAGGTATTGTGGGTCAAATTCAACCAACGGAACTAGCCTTAGTTGATGATAATGGTGTGGCAGGATCTTTTGTTATGTTCTATTGGGGAGGAGCGATGGTGGGTCGCTTTTTTGGTTACTACCTAATGCGGGTTTTTAGTCCAAATAAGATTCTAAGCTGTGCAGCGCTTGCCGCTATTTTTATGATCTTGATTTCAATGGTGAGCGATGGGTTTCTCTCACTTTGGTCAATTCTCGGCGTTGGTTTGTTTAACTCAATTATGTTTCCGACAATTTTCAGCATAGCTTTAGAGGATCTGCAGGAATCAAAAGCGCAGGGTTCCGGCATACTTTGTACGGCAATAGTAGGCGGAGCATTTATTCCACCCTTATACGGGTTTCTTACGGATCAGGTAGGATTCAAAATTGCTTTTATCTTATTACTAGTTTGTTATCTTTATATCTGGCTCTACGGAAGGCAATCACAAAAAAATGCAACCACTTAACATTATTTCCGCCTGCACCATGCTTGTTTTTCACTGCGGATTGAGTGCTCAAACTGACTATCACCAGTTTATCGATCCATTGATTGGCTCAGAGGGACCGGGTAATGTTTTTGTTGGTCCCAGCACTCCGTTTGGAATGGCCAAGCCTGGCCCAGATGTGCACTTGAGAGCAAATAGTGGTTATAACGCTGACTTAGATTTACCCTTATTGGGTTTTAGTCAGGTTCATGTTAGCGGAACAGGGGGTGGCCCTAAATACGGTAACATTTCCGCTATGCCCTATTCAGGCGACTTTAAGAATCTCGAACAGACGTCACTGCGGTCAAACGAGCAGGCGAGGGTTGGTTATTTCGGCGTCAATCTTAACGCCTACAACATTCAAGTTGAGCTTACAGCATCAGATCGAACAGCGTTTCATCGATACAGTTTCCAAGACACTACCGAAAATGCCATAAAAATAGATGGAGGTTTCTTCCTAGGAGAATTGGACTTACAAGAGGTTCGGGAAGCGCAACAGTTTGTAGGCTCTGAAGTTGAGGTAATCTCTGAAACCGAGGTTCGCGGCTATACGCGGATAAGAGGTGGTTGGAATGCCGGAAAAGCATACACGGTCTATTACTATGCTGAATTTGATCAGGCCTGCAGTGAAGCTATGACTTTTAAGAATGATCAGTTATTTGCTGACCAAAAAAGCCAATTTGATTCAGGTGATCGGACTGGGGTTGTTTGTAAACTTGAGGATCATGCAAGCCAGGTTGTTAATCTTAAGATTGGCATCTCGTTTGTCAGCTCCGCAAAGGCAGAGCAGAATATGCGCAACGAAATTCCCCATTGGAATTTTCAAGGGATAGTTCGAGAGGCAGAGGAAAAATGGGAAAATTTGATTGCGCGAATAGAGTTGGGCAGGACTGCAACCGAAGAGCAGAAGGCCATGTTTTATACCGCGCTATATCACACAATGTTAATGCCGGTTAACAGAGCCGGTGAGAACCCACTCTTTACTGCCACGCCGTACTATGATGATTTCTACGCAATCTGGGATACCTTTCGCACATCCTCCCCGTTACTGACTTTGATCTCTCCGAGCCGCCAGTCAGAAATTATCAATGCTATGTTAAACATTTATAAATATGATGATTACCTCCCTGATGCCCGGAGTGGGAACAGTAATGGAAGAACCCAGGGTGGCTCAAATTCTGCTGTGGTTATTGCCGATGCCTATGTTAAAGGGTTAACAGGTATTGATTTTGAAGAGGCGTTAGAGGCAATGCTCAAAGATGCGACGGTTCCGCCAGGAGGAACCGAGGAACAAGAAGGCAGGGGCGGACTTAAGGACTATAATACGATTGGATATGTCTCTCAAAACTTTCATAGGGGAGGAACCCGCACTGTTGAGTATGCTTATAACGATTTCAATATCGCCACAGTGGCTAAGGGGCTTGGGAAACCAGAAATAGCGTCCAAGTATTATGATCAAGCCAACAATTGGCAAAACCTATGGCGAGACATTAGTAATAATGGCTCAACCGGTTTCATCATGCCTCGTAATGCAGATGGTAGTTGGGTTGATACTATTAATTGCGATTTAAATGATGCGCCCCAGGAAAGCATAGATTATCACCCCCTAGCGCGAGATTGGCCGCGCTGTGTGTGCTGGTGGTGTGGATTTCTTTATGAGGCTAGTTCTTGGGAGTACTCACTATACGTGCCTCATGATGTAATAAGTCTAGTTGCAAAGAGCGGCGGTGCAGTCGCTTTTCGGCGGAGATTGGACTCCTTTTTCAAAAATGGGTTCTACAACGTTGGTAATGAACCCTCATTTCTCTCCCCGACTCTTTATCATTGGATCGGTCGGCCTGATCTCAGTTCAAGCCGTATCCGTGAGATTATCGATTCCAATTACAATGCTTCCCGCCGAGGCATACCGGGTAATGATGATTCCGGTTCTATGTCTTCTTGGCTAGCTTTCCACATGATGGGGGTTTTCCCAAATGCTGGACAGTCTTACTATTTAATAAATGCTCCCTATTTTGATTCTACTACTCTGCATTTGGAAAACGGCGATGACTTTATAATTACCGCTGAAAATATGTCCGCCGCTAATAAATATATCCAGTCAGCTTATTTAAATGGGGAGGATTATGATCTCTCGTGGATAGAGCACAAGGATATTTTGGGTGGGGGTGAGTTGCGCTTAATTATGGGTAGCATGCCGAGCAGTTGGGGAACAACTTTATTGCCACCCTCGATGTCGAATAACTAGATCAGCCTATAAATTCAAGTAGGTTGTCTAATCCGCTATTTCCAGGGCGAGTTGATCCTCCTCTACGAAGTCACCCTCAGCAATATGCACCGCTATTATTTTACCACTAATGGGTGCCTCGTAGGGCACCTCCATCTTCATAACTTCAAGTATGAATAAAATGTCACCTTCTTCAACTCGATCACCCTTCTTTGTGAGTAACTTCCACACCGTGCCGCCGGTCTCCAGTTCTATTTTTGTCATTCTTTTAAACTCCTTTGGTAATCAAGGCCGAATAGAAAATTTTGCCATTCCTAACAATGCTGGCAGTAGCGGTTGAATCCGACCAACCCAGTGACAGAGCTCTTCTCTTGTTCGTCTTGGGTCTATAAGATCGTGTACTCCGAGTGCCTCAGCTCGGGGAAAAGGCGATTGTCTTGCCGCCAACTCGTCCTCCAGTTCCCGTCGCCTTGCTTCTGGATCGGGTGACGACGCAATTTCTCGCTGAAAAGCAACAGCAACCCCGCCCTCGACTGGTAATGGACCACTTTCCGCCGAAGGCCAGGCGAGAACGAATCCTTCCGGACCATAGTGCGCTGCTTGTGCTACTCCAAAAGATCTTCGAACCATCACAGACGCCCAGGGCACGGTAGTCATTGCTGCGGTCAGTACTGCAGATGTGCCATGTCTAATTGTTGCTTCGCGTTCAGCCTGACTACCAATCATGAAGCCAGGTTCGTCTACTAGACTCACGATCGGAAGACTAAACGTTTCACAAAGTTCCATAAATCTTCGAGCTTTATGTGCTCCGTCAGAAGTCATCGATCCCGCGAGGAATTTGCAGTTATTAGCCCAAACTCCAACCGGTTGGCCGTTCAGCCGACCTAGCCCGGTTATTTGTGAGCGACCATATCCAGCTCCCATCTCAAAAAAGCTATCTCGATCGAGCACCAAAGAAATAACGCGACGCATGTCAAATGCTTTTCTTCGATCTGTCGGAACGATATTCGCTAACTCTTCATCGGTTCGGTCAACAGGGTCGTCACAATTATTGACAGGAGCAAGTTGTTCGACGCTATCTGGCATGAAAGATAGAAAGCGTTGAATCTCCGCTAGGCATGCGCCTTCATCATCTGCGCCATTGTCCACGGTGCCGTTCTTTGTGTGGACCTTCCATCCACCAAGCTCCTCTTTGGTCTTTTCTTCTCCCATGGCTCGTGCGACCACCGCTGGTCCGGCGGTGAGTATCTGCGCAGTTTTTTTAGACATTACTGAAAAATGTGAAGCGACAAGTCGCCCTGCTGGTAGCCCTGCCACAGCGCCTAGGGCCGCAGTCGCAACTGGCACGGTCGACATAGCCTGAGCAACAGACTTGAATCTCGCCGGCGCGTTGACGGGCCCCGGTAAACTTGCACCTTTACCGCTGGTGCCGCCGACGCTGCCACCCGAGCCCTCGTGAAGACGAACTAGGGGCAGTCTGTATTGGATAGCTATCTCTTCAGCATAAACGCTTTTCCGCAGTCCGGCGGGAGAGGGAGAGCCACCCCTCATAGTAAAGTCTTCACCACCAACTACAATTCTTCTACCACCCACCTTACCAAAGCCTAGAACGAAATTGGCAGGATCAAAACTTTCGAGATTACCGTTTTCATCGTAGTTTGCTGCACCTGCGATAGGACCAATCTCCTCAAAAGTATTTTGATCGATTAATTTGTCGATTCTCTCCCTGATCGTCAGACGACCTTTGGCATGATGCTTTGCAACTGCTTGGTCGCCACCCTGACCCAATGCCAGTTTTCGACGTTGAGTTATTTCATCTATTTCTTTTTTCCAGTTCATGAGTTCTTTGAATCTTTTAAAGTATGTTAAATGTTCAAAACTTAATTTCTGAAGAGCTGCTCACTACTAGTGCAAAAGCCTCTGTCTCTCTTCAGTCGACAGTGACGACCAGCCTGGCAGGATAGCCATCTGTTCTTCTTTCGGCTTGTTAATGAAAGTGGCGAATTCGCCAGAGAAATTGCAGTAACTATTGGGGATGATAGTGACATTAGTTTGGACAGTGGTATTAGTTAATTTGATACGGTTTGCTAAGTTATAGATATCTTCTAGAATTAATTGTATCGCCTATATTGATAAAGACGCTAACACTTTTCTTGTGCCAACAAAAGGCCGGCGTCCATGCATAATTAAGAAATTATCAACGAGAAGTAAGTCGCCCTTTTGCCAAAAATGGTCATAGGTAATGTCTTCTGCAGTCTCGCACACGATCTCCATGGACGCTTCACTTATATCACCACCATCGCCAAATCGAATCTTCTTACTATCTTTGTTTCGAGAATCCTTCCAGCCACGGTATGCAGCAATGAGTTGGTTGAAAAATACTTCTCTGCCATCAGCTAGCAGTCGTGTGGCAGGTAATACGGGAGTGGTGACTTTAAGATTTTGGTTCTGTAGCCACTCCCAAGTGTAATTTAACTCACGTAGTCGACTTTCAGCACTAGCCTTGCTCTGGGATCCAAGAGTATTTTGCCAACTCCGTCCCTGTCCAGAACCTAAGTCGGCACTTGCAGGCATAACGTTTGTGTACTGGACACCCTTACTTTGCAAATCATCTATCAGCTGTGGAACTTTGTCTCGTAGTTGCTTTAACAAACGCTCCGATTGGCATAATGGCGTAGATCCCCCGGTATCACTTGAGTGTTCACAAAAAAAGAGTAACTTTGAGGGGTAAGTAGGAGTTTGGGCCATCTCATGATGCAAGAAAATCTCTAAATCTGGTGGAGCTTCATTTGCAGTAAAAACCCTTTCAGTTTTGTTGACTCTAACCGCATTAGACAATGATTCCGCGTAGGTGAAATTTTCAAGTTCGAGTGCTACAACACAAGCATCAAAATCTAAAGCATTAGACAGTGGTAACCCTCTCAGAAGAACAGCTCCGTCGCGGGCTAATGTATTAAGTAGTCTTTCACGTTCGCTACTAAGCCAGCTTGCAGCACTTTCAGCGTTCGTAATTGTTTCTTTAATTTGTACCTGAACAGGGGAATTTTTATCAGTCATAGATTGGGAAAAATGTGTTAAATGCCGACTCACAGAAAGCCCCGGGATCATTGAACCGTCGGTTGATGTTAAGATTAGAAATATCTGATATCTCTTGGTCACTTAATTCAAAGTCAAAGATAGACTGATTTTCTATCAGTCGTTCTTTTTGACTTGTTTTTGGAATAACTGCAGTACCTCGCTGCAGCCCCCAGCGAAGCACTACCTGGGCGGGAGTCCTATTAAGTCTTTTTGCAGCGACCCTCACCGCATTTTCGTTTAGAACTGACTCGTTTTTGTCTGCCATTTCTAATTCCATATAGGAAAGAGCGCCAAGCGGAGAGAAACACGTTACTGCCATCCCATAATTTTTGGCTGTTTTAATTAATTTTTCTTGTGTGAGGAATGGATGGGACTCAATTTGAAGCATGGCGGGTTTAATGCGGGAGTATGCGATCAGGTCGTGCAACAAACTAGAGTTGTAATTACAGACACCTATTTCTTTCACGAGGCCTCTTTCTACTAATCGCTCCATGGCATACCAGGTTTCGAATAGAGGTACTGGATCGATATGCATTCTAGGATTTTCCGCTGTTGGATCGAAAATCCACTCGGGAGGATATCGTGTGTCAAAGTCGACGTACTTAAGTGAAATAGGGAAATGAATAAGATACAAATCCAGATAATCAATGCCTAAATCCCGCAAAGATTTTTCGCAAGCAAGCAATACATGTTCCGGTCGATGAAATGTATTCCACAGTTTTGATGTGACCCAAAGATCTTCCCGACGACAAATACCCTGACCAAGGACTTGTTTTATTCCCTCGCCTACTTGGATTTCATTACCGTAATCAGCGGCACTATCTAAGTGTCGATAGCCCGACTTTATTCCATCGACAATGATAGCTGCTGTCTCTGACTGATCAAGTTTCCAAAGCCCCAAACCCACAGAGGGCATTTTTGACTTTCCTACTGAAATTTTTTCTAACATAAAAACTGAACCGTTTTCATTTTTACTGACGAAGTATCCCTTCTATTCCATTCTGTTTAGCATGCTCAGCTATGCTGATTACGCTATTCTCTATAATGGATCTCTGAGCTGCGCTGGCTACCAACATCGCCAAGAGGCCCTGCCTTGGTGATGCAGCGTCGACTTCTTCCTGCTGCAGTTGGCCCATCAAAGCTTCATGCTCAAAAAAAGTGGCTCCATGATGACCGCTTTTTTCAATAGATTCAGGATAACCTATTTCGCTGCCCTCGTAGTGCTGGTGGTCGTCTACTTCAACCATTATAGACGCCTTTGTTTGTTTATCCTTATTGGCACTTGCTTTCTCTGATGCTACAAGCCGTCCTTTCTCTCCTGTCACTACGAGTTCTTCATAAAATTCATTCGCAAACATGTTAAGGGTAAAATTTGCTCGAATGCCATTACAGTAGTTTATTATGACGAAGCCATGGTCATCGATGTCAGACTTTCTACCCTTGTATTCAAAATCTAGAAAGTTGACGGCTCTTCCTCCGCTTGCGAATACATCCCTCGGCCGAGCTTCGGCCATCAAGTTAATCAAGTCAAAGTAGTGACAACACTTCTCAACAAATGTACCACCAGAGTACTCATTAAATTTATTCCATTGCTCTACCTTGTCTAAAAATGGTGGGCGATATTCACTCATCGAGATGGTTTTTACGCGTCCTAAAGAATTAAGACTTTTCACTTCATGGAAAGCATCGACATATTGCGCTTTATATCTATATTGCATTCCGACTTGGATGAAGGTTGAGTAATTATCACTTAGTCGGAGAATTTCAGCACCGTCTGTGAGACTTGTGGCCATTGGTTTTTCAACAAATATGGGTTTGCCTGACTTAATAGCCTCAGAAAGTATTTGATGGTGAGTATAGTTAGGGGTGCATATCAGAATCACATCGATTGCCTGGTCGGTGCACGCGCTATGAAGGGATGTATAGCGAACCACCCTCTCATCACTGTATTTTAGAAGCTCCGCTTCGGCTAGATCCATGCTTTGTTGGTTAGTGTCATAGATCCCATGTATTCTACCTGCGCCCAATAGCGATGCTACCCGGATATGTTCGCGCCCAATCAAACCGCTACCGATGATTAATAGATTATGCATCTTTTCACGCTCCTGATAACCGAGCTGTTCCGCAACTCGTGCACCGCGATCTGCAGAGGTCTCTTCATAAAATCTCTTGACCATAAATATTGTCCGACTAGTTATTAATGGTTTGTCTATTGTTACTGAACAGTTTCAGTATTAGTTGCATGTCGATACCAGGTGAGGGAATTTAAAACAATTAGCAGAGCAACAAGTGGTGCAAAGTAAGTACTTATTCCATCTACCAGCCCTATCGGAGAGAAAAGCAAGTAAACTCCAACTACGCATGATAGTAACGAAACAGCGCAAGGAAGTGCATACTTCCAGGGCGTCAAATCTACTAGCTCTTTTTTTCTAAAAGTCCACATAATCTTTCTAGGTAACAAATAACCCACAAGCAACATTATCCCAACTTCTGAGAAAAAGAGTATGGCGTATAAATGGATGAAGTGAATATTTACGTAATCACTAAAAATAAACTGAAGCAAGCTATAAGCGATAATATGGAAGAAGATGACAATCTTTGGTCCCAAGGCAGGCACGTGACGCGTAAATAAGCCAACTACGACGATAGCAATGACCGGTATGTTGTAAAAGCCAGTAAATATCCTCATGACTTGCCATAACCCTTCGGGAGCATATTGAAGTAAAGGAGCGACAATAAAAGAAAAAATTGCTATCAACACGCTTGCTATCTTCGCGACTCTAATCATTTCGACTTCACTCACAGAACCATTTTTCCAAGGGGAATAGATATCGAGGCAAAAAAGGGTTGCTGCACTGTTGATTAGGGAATTGAAAGAACTGAATACTGCTCCTAATAAAACGGCTAGGAAAAAGCCAGCCATATACTTCGGCAACACATCTCGAATAAGCGCAGGATAGGCTAAGTCTATTGATTCCATGCCGCTTCCATAAAGATGAAACGCTATCACGCCGGGTATCATCATCAAGAAAGGCACTAACACCTTAAAGAAACCCGAGAAAAGAACACCTTTCTGTCCTTCGGCGAGATTTTTAGCTGCAAGTGTCCGTTGAATAACATATTGATTAGTGCACCAGTAAAATAAATTGGCAAAAATCATCCCGGTAAATAAAGTCCCAAAAGGGGTCGGGTCATTGGATGAGCCAATCGCGTTTAATTTTTCAGTCTCAGATGAAGTAATAATGTGAATGCCCGCTAAGGCGCTTCCGTCTCCGAGCGCCGATAATCCCAGAATCGGCACCAATATCCCTATGACTAGCAATCCGATTCCGTTTAAAGTATCAGATACAGCTACTGCGCGAAGACCTCCGAAAATAGCATACATGGCGCCTATACAACCTACAATAATGATCGTAATGACTAACCCCTGGCTGTAGGTCACAGAAATTAGACTGGGTACATCAAAGAGCTGAAGGACCGCAATTGATCCAGAATACAGAACACCGGGGATGGTGACCAAGCCATATCCGACCATAAAAAGAACAACTGTCATGCGTCGCAGACCTTCATCAAATCGGTCTGATAGGAACTGTGGTAGCGTCGTGAAGGCGCCAGCCAGGTACCGAGGTAGAAATATAAAGGCCATGGCCACGGTCGAAACAGCGGCTGTAACCTCCCATCCCATGCTACTCAGGTTGTATCCGTAGGCTGAGCCATTTAGGCCAATTAATTGCGCTGCCGACAAATTAGTAAGTAATAAGGACCCAGCGATAAATACAGAGGATAATCCCCGGCCCGCCAAAAAGTAGCCGTCTTGAGTGCTGACTTCTCCTACCGTCCTTCGATAAGAGATATAGGCAACTAGCGCCATGAAAAAAGTGGCGGTCGCTAACGTGATGACAATGTCTTGTGTGCTCAAGGCTTGGCTTCGAAAATATTACTGTGGAGGTGGAGCATATTGGGATTCGGACAATAAAGATAGGCCTATTGGCTTAAAGTTTTTACATAACACTGATACGATGGCATCAGATCTTTTAGAGGAGTCGTTTGAGGCAGATCTAAAAATTTTTTGCCCAAGAAAAGTGGTAAAACACTTTCTCAAATGCGTTACTATTGAACCCGATGACTAATAATCCGTGCTTTAAATATTTATCCTTGTTTTTAGGGGTGAGCCTTTTCGGCGAATGCCTTGCAGCTGATCAGCCGAATTTTGTTTGGTTTACTTCTGAGGATAATTCAGTTCATTTTTCTCGTCTATACAATGAAGGCGGTATAGCAATGCCGACTATCGAAAGATTAGCATCGCACGGCTTAATCTTCGAGCATGCTTTTTCGAATGCCCCCGTTTGTTCGGTCGCTCGCACTACATTGTTGACAGGTGCCTATGCGCCGCGAATCGGTGCGCAGTACCACAGACGTTCGAAGATGGTTCCTATGCCAGATCTCGGGAAAATGTATCCATGGTACTTGCAACAAGCCGGATATTACACAACAAACAATAGTAAGACTGATTACAATGTTCTAGTCGAGCAAGGTTGGGATGAGTCATCGACCGATGCCTCATGGCGTGGCCGACAACAAGGCCAACCCTTCTTTCATGTGCAGAATACAGCCTTGACGCATGAGAGCAGTTTGCATTTCACGCGAGAGGAAATGATGACTATCGAGAATCTTACTCCCTCAGAGTCAGTGAATTTGTTTCCTTATTTTCCTGATACTCCTATCTTCCGATACACACACGCGCGCTACTTAGATAACCACGTTAAAGTGGATAATTACTTTGGTGAATACTTGGGCATGCTTGAAGAAGATGGTGTGCTTGATGATACCTTCATATTCTATTTCGGGGATCACGGTGGAGTGCTTCCTAGGGGGAAAGGTTATGCTTATGAGAATGGTTTACATGTTCCACTGATAGTTTATGTGCCAGAGAATTGGAAACATTTGGTTAACGAAGAGTATGGTGCTCGTGTAACCGGTTTTGTCAGTTTCATTGACTTTGCACCTACCGTGCTGAGCTTAGCAGGAATAGAGGTGCCGCCTCACATGGATGGAGTGCCTTTTTTGGGTCAAAGTATTGATCTAAAGGAAGTTAACAAGCGCGATCAGGCCTTTGGTTATGCGGATCGCTTCGATGAGAAAATTGATCATGTAAGGAGTTTGCGGAAAGGCAATTTTAAGTATATTCGTAATTACCAGCCCTTCAATGTCGATGGACTTTGGAACGAGTATCGCTACATTATGTTGGCGTACCAGGAATGGTGGGAACTATACAGATCGGGTGAGCTGGAAGAAGTTCAAAGCCAGTTTTTTGAGCCCCGTCCGGCGGAGCAACTTTTTGATTTGGAAAATGATCCGTATGAACTCCAAAATCTAGCTAGTGATTTAGCGTATGCCGAAATTTTGGGCGATATGAGATCATCGCTCAGCAGTAAGGTAAAAAGCATTAACGATCTGAGTATGTTTCCAGAAAGTATGCTCTTCGAGGAAGCCTTTGATGACCCGGTGGTCTTTGGTCGCAATAATAGCCAAAGAATCAGCCAGCTAGTGGACACGGCGGACTTGAGCTTACGAGAATTTGACCGTGCTCGCGACGACATTAATTTGGCACTTAATTCCGAAGACCCCTGGCAACGTTATTGGGGATTGATTGTGTTAAGCACTTTCGGTGAGCAGTCCAACAGATTTATTCAGAGAGCTAACGATATTGCAAAAAGTGATAATGAGAATTTGGTGCGCTTGAGGGCAATAGAGTTTCTCGCCTTGATTGGACAAGAGAATCCCTCGCAACTCTTACCCGCTCTCTTGGCGAGCGCTAACAATGAGGCTGAGGCGACTATAATTCTTAACACAGCGGTACTCTTGAGAGATTTTACTGAGTATGACATTCAGATTGAATCTGCAATGATTCCCCCATCTTTTAGTGGCCCACAGCTCTTAAATATCGATCGTAGGCTGAATTATCTGTCTTCAGACTAAGAGCAGTCCAACCACCACAATCGCAATAATAAACTCGCTTACCTCGTCTTTGCCACCAAGAAACTTTGATTAGAGGTTTAATTCTCAAACCTAGCAGGTGGTCGGAGTGCTATTCCCTCGCTGTCGGTTAAACTGTCGCCGAGCTCTTGACGCTTTTCGTTAGCTAGCAGAGTGAGTCGATTAATTACACCAGGATAATGTGATGCGACATTATTTTGCTCGCCAACATCCACAGAGAGATCATAAAGTTCTGAGACAGTGCTAACCCCGTAATCGTATTTGCCTGGCAATCCATCGGCTCCCGGAGATTGATTCTCCATGGTTCTATAACTGTGAGGGAAGTGGAGCTTCCACTTGCCACTCCTGATAGCGTGAAGTTCGTTGCTATTATAGTAAAAGTAGTACGCCTCCTGGGGGGAAGAATCAGTGCTTCCAGTAAGCAACTGCTTTATTGATAAACCATCAATAGGGAGACCTGGCTCTTTATCATTTAAAATATCAGCGAAGGTAGGGAATAAATCGATTGTCATAGCAGGGGTATTGACTTCGATGTTTGTTGGAATTGAATTTGGCCAGCGAGCAATAAAAGGCACCCTGACACCTCCTTCAAATACGGTCCCTTTACCCTCTCGCAGTGGCTTTGCTGACCCAGCATGATTTCCATAGCTCAACCAAGGACCGTTGTCTGACGTAAAAATAACTAAGGTATTCTTGCTGATGTCATGCTCTTCCAGCGTTTGCATAATTTGACCGACGGACCAGTCTATCTCACTAACGACATCTCCATAGAGACCAGCTCCACTCCCATGCTCTCTTTCGCTGGAAACGAAAAGGGGTACGTGAGGCATTGGGTGAGGTAGGTAAAGGAAAAATTTAGCATCATCTCTCACGGCGCTTTCAATAAAGTCGATCGACCTTTGAGTCAAATCAGTAGTAAATCTTGTTTGATCCGGGTTGTAGGCGATAACCTCTTCTCCGTTGTATAAAGGCAGATCTGGCCATGCCTCCGGATTTTCAGGATGGAAAGGCCACATGTCGTTCGAATGAGGTATCCCATAGAATTCATCAAATCCGTGTTTTGACGGGGCGAACTCGGGTATCTTCCCCAGGTGCCACTTTCCGAACAACGCCGTGCGGTAGCCGTTCCTTAAGAAGAGTTCACCGAGGGTTGTCTCTTGGTGATGGATGCCTATGTTTGAGCGCGGACCTAAGGCGCCAGTCAATCCTATTCGATTCGCATACGAGCCTGTCATTAAAGAGGCGCGCGATGCCGAGCAGATAGGTTGACTCACATAAAAATCGGTAAAGCGAACGCCTTCTTGTGCCAGTCGGTCCAAATACGGTGTTTGATAACTGTCTGAGCCATAGATACTCAAGTCCGCATATCCCAAATCATCTGCAAAAATTAAAATGACATTGGGAGTTTCAGGTTTTAACGATGGCGCAGAACAATAGGGCAGTGCCATTCCCAAAGCTAGTGCACAAGCCATAACATTCTTTTTTAAACCTAAATTAGACTTTGACACAATTTTCCATCGGCCGATGTTTTTCAATAATGTAACGCCTGATAGTCCTAGTTTATTGTTATAGTATCCTTCTTAATATGCTAAAGTCGATTTTCAAAAATCCTGAGGTTCGTTCTTTTTGGAGGTAACAATGAACAAGCTAGTTAAACAATTTGTGTTAATTTCATTCCTCTTAGGAATAATTTCGCATGCTAGCGCGCAATTCGATAACGTAGGATCTATTAATTTTCCGACTTCTGAATCAGGCGAAGCTCAGCAATCTTTTTTACGAGGTGTGGCAATACTTCATAGTTTTGGCTGGGAGCAGGCGCAGGAACAGTTTCAAAGAGCTCAAGAAATTGCGCCTGAATTTGCTATGGCCTATTGGGGAGAGTCTTTAGCTTACAATCATCCTTTATTTTCCCAGATGGATGCAACTGAGCCTCGCGCGGTGCTTCAGCGTCTTGGACCTACACCGGAAATTCGGATGTCAAAGGCACTAACTGAGCGCGAGAAAGGATTTCTTACCGCTGTAGAAATTCTGTGGGGTGAGGGAGATATAGCCGATCGGAAGGTTGGGTACATGGAGGCTATGGAAGATCTGTATGACAAATATTCCAATGATGATGAAGTTGCTGCTTTCTATGCCTTGTCAGTTTTGAGTGCTCGTGCAGCCTCCGGTGGTGATTTAGATAACCGTATGGCTGTTCGGGCAGGCACTATTGCGCTGGAGATATTTAACAGGAAACCCATGCATCCGGGTGCGGCACACTACACGATTCACTCGTTCGATGATCCTATTCATGCTCCCCTCGCGCTTGAGGCTGCCTACCGCTATTCTGAGATTGCGCCCGCAGTGTCTCATGCGCGGCATATGCCGACACACATATTTATTCAGCATGGCATGTGGGATCGTGTATCTGGGAACAACCAATCAGCCTTTGATGCTGCGAGAGAGCTCTGGAGACCTGGTCAAAGCATGGGCGATGCAATTCATTCCCTGGACTGGGGACAATATGGCGACTTACAGAAGGGCGACTATGAGAAGGCTCGTCTTTGGATTGATCGTATAGAGACCATGTCGACCCAGGGTGGTTTTGCTGAGGGGGGAGCCCGAGGATCTTCTGGTGCCGCACGCGCGCGAAACACTGTCGCTTTAACAAAGAACCGTTACATCGTGGATACCGAGGAGTGGAGAATTCAGGACATAACAGAGGATTCTCCCGACCACGAGGTGCTAGCGACTGCATTGTCCGCTTATCATTTAGAGGAACAAGCTACTCTGCAGGCGGCTGAGCAGGAGCTAAAGAGACGCGTTGAAGCTGGAGAAGATGGATACACTGCCATTATGGCTAAACAAGTGGGTGGATTACTCCATGCAGGTATGGGTCATCCCGACGTAGCAGTTCGATTTTTTGAGGAGGCGGTTGAAATCATAGAGCCTATGGCACCGCCGCGTGGATCTGCCAATCCTATCAAGCCTCTTTACGAGATGTATGGAGAGGTACTTTTAGATCTTGGTAGACATGGCGACGCGATTGAGCAATTTGAAATGTCCCTGCAGCGCATGCCGAACCGCCCACGGTCATTATGGGGTATGGCAAACGCTCAGGCTGCAGTCGGCCAGAATGATCTGGCTGCAGAGAACTACCAAATGCTGGTGGATATTTGGACCGGCAGTGAGAGCTTTGGAGGCCTCACTGAGGCTCGAGATTTCCTCATGGAAAACACCGGCGGATCGGATTAGTTTTTGGGGTCAGCGTAAACATCAAGTCCTGTGAAGTACGCTGAACCTCTTGTTTTTCCGAATAACTTGCAGACATTCAACAGAATTATTTTCTTGGTAATTACGTTGTTTTTTTCTGTGAGTGTTTGGTCCCAGGTAGATGAATTTGTTAGGGGAGAAGAGCGAGTATATCTCCCCGCTGATTATTCGGATTCGAATTCTTACCCGCTTGTAATACTTCTGCACGCTTATGGTATGAATACTGATCAGGCTGAGTCGATATGGCGGCTTGCTGGCTCAGTCGATGAGTATCAATTTGTTTACGCTATCCCCTCTGGCACTCTTGATCAGTCGGGTAGTTATTTTTGGAACTCAAATTCAGCTTGTTGTAATTTTTACAATAGCTCTGTCGATGATGGCTCCTATTTGTATCAATATATTGAGAGCTTAAAAGATTCTTTCAACATAAACGCTAACCGTATTTATGTGGTCGGGGACTCAAACGGGGGTTTTATGGCATTGGAATTGGCCTACCGTTTTCCGGATCTAGTTGCTGCTGCTGTAAGTAGTGCTGGTGCATCTCATTTTAACTCAAGAAATGATCCAGAGTCGGGCGTCCATATATTGCAGATACAAGGTACCAACGATACCTCAATACTCTATGCAGGGGGATCGTTCCAGGGTTCACCATACCCCGGTTCTGAGGCTACAGTTCGCCAATGGGCGGAGTACAATGATTGTCTATTACCTGGATTAATAGCGGAGGGTAAAGATTTAGATTCATCTTTAGTGGGTTCTGAAACCGAGGTGACGGTCTATTCTAAAGGATGCAGGGCTGCGAGTTCTGTAGAGCTATGGGCAATCCAAAAAGGTGGCCATGGTCTCGGGAGGCCAGTACCCGAATCGAGCCGGTTGCAACTTATCGACTGGTTGTATAAGAAAAGTAAGGAGGGATGGCCGAAAGACTTCAACGGAGTTATTCCACCTGACAAGTTGAATCTTAGAGTGAATAATATTGGAGTCTATGATGCGCTAGATGGTTTACTTTATTCATGCCTTCAATTAACCAATCGAGGAGAAATCAATTCCCTCCGGGGTACTAGTCAATTTGATGTCGCATTCGTGGTATCTGATGCCTCAGCAGGTGAGATTAAGCTGTTAAGTTATCGTGAGTTTAACTTAGCAAAAGTATTGAACAGAAAATTTGAATTTCCAGATTGCAGTGGTAATTATGAAATTAGCACCGGAGTTTATTCTGATATTGTGCAAGTGAATACTCTTATCTATGAATTTGATTTTCAATTAGCTAACTCATTAACAAACGAATTTGTGTTAGTCTCGTCGAAAAACATCTACCAGTTGAACGATAAATAAACAGTAGTCTCAGTTACTACTAGAAAAATAAAAGTCAAACTTACCAAGCCTTGCAGAGAGATCCACTATGCACGCGTTAATGATGAACACCCCGTTAATGATTTCCTCCATACTGAAGCATGCGGAAAGGAATTTCCCCGAAGTTGAAATGGTTTCAGTAACGGTTGATCAGTCCCGACACCGACAAAATAATCGCGCGTTCGCGTCGCGCTGCAGACAACTGGCGAACGTGTTGGAGTCACTGGGTGCTGGATTCGGCGATAGGATTGGTACCCTGGCCTGGAATGATTTTCGGCACATGGAGCTCTACTATGCGGTTTCGGGCAGCGGTATGGTGTGCCACACTATCAACCCTAAACTTTTTCCAGAGCAAGTGGCCTACATTATAAATCATGCGGAAGATAAGATTCTTTTTGTTGACGTACTTGTGGTACCTCTGTTGGAGGCACTAAAGGATCACCTAAAGCAAGTAGAAACCATTGTAGTTCTCACCGATAAGTCGCACATGCCTGAATCTAGCTTGACTAATCTCCAGTGTTACGAAGAGTTGCTAGACGCTCATCCCGATACATACGAGTGGCCACAGTTTGATGAGAACACTGCATGCGGGATGTGCTACACCTCAGGAACAACAGGAAATCCAAAGGGCGTTGTATATAGTCATCGCTCAACAGTTTTGCATGCGCTAGCCGGAGCATTGCCGGACGTGACTGGCGCCTCCAATATGCAGACCAGTTTGCCAGTTGTACCAATGTTTCACGTTAATGCCTGGGGTGCTCCTTACGCTGCTCTTATGGTAGGGACAAAGTTAGTCTTGCCGGGGCCCAAGATGGCGGATGGTGAGACGCTGCATGACCTGATGACTTCCGAACAAGTCACAGTTTCTTCTGGTGTACCTACTATCTGGATGGCATTGCTGGATTATCTTGAAGGCAACCAAAAGACTGTTCCTAGCCTAAGCCGCGTCCATGTAGGCGGCGCAGCATGTCCAAGGGTTATAATCGAACGATTTAGAGAGCAACACGATTGCGAGGTTGTGCAGGGCTGGGGTATGACAGAAACAAGTCCGTTAGGAACTGTCTATGCAATGAAGAGGGGTATGGAGGGATTTTCTGAAGAAGAAGTTACAGACTTGCAGTTACTTCAAGGCCGTGGGGTGTTCGGGATAGAAATGCGCATCGTCGATGAAAATAATTCAGAGCTACCGTGGGACGGTTCTGCATCCGGTGCGTTAAAAGTGAAAGGGCCCTGGGTCGCAAAGGGGTACTACGGATTATCAGACGTGCCTGGGCATGAAGAGTGCCCAGTCGATAAGGATGGTTGGTTTAACACGGGAGACGTTGCGGCGATCACCCCAGATGGTTTTCTGCAGATAACTGATCGTACCAAGGACGTCATAAAGTCAGGTGGGGAGTGGATTAGCTCAATCGAGATAGAGAATGCTGCCGTCAATCATCCAGACATCGCCGAGGCAGCTGTGATTGGCCGTTATCATCCCAAATGGACAGAGAGGCCTTTGTTGATCGCAGTTGCTCAGCCCGGGAAATCTCTGCAGAAAAGTGCTGTCCTTGAGTTTTTGACAGATAAGCTGCATAAGATGGCGCTCCCGGATGATGTTGTCTTTACGGATGAGTTACCTCATACGGCAACTGGAAAGATCAATAAGCTTGGGCTACGAGAGACCTATAAGGGATATAAATTTCCTGATGCGTAAGGAGGCGCCATAATTTCTCTGACTGATGCTATGGGGTATCGAAATTACAATGGCTATCAGCGCGCGGGTAATGGCCTTTGTATGCGCTCGATAAACATCTCTATAAATCTTGTCCAGTCTAGGTCGTACTGCACGTTCATCTGTGCTGCCCCTTCAGCACCAGGCCAGACATTCTTCCCCCCGACTGATACTCCATAACTGATGCCATGATCGATATTTACATCGACGTAAAGTGACTTGGTTGTCACTAAGGTGGGATCTATCAGGCCGGCGACCGCAATCTGATCGTACATATACCATGTTTGCTCTGGTGACTGTTCAAAGCGTTCTCCCAAGGTCTCCACAAGAAGGGCGGTCAATGCATTATCTTCGGCCACCATTTTCTCGTACCAATCTTTTGTCAGAGCGGACTTGCGAGACACATTTAGAGGTGAAAGCTCGATCGGAATGCCTGACCGAAGAGTTACCCGGGCAGCTTCAGGATCTACCCAGAAGTTGAACTCGGCATTGGGCGTGATATTGCCGGCACCATCCGGGAGTGATGCTATAGCTCCGCCCATAATTACTAGCTGCTTAACGTTAGTTGCGAACTCTGGTTTAGCTCTTATAGCCTGTGCGATGTTGGTTAAGGGGCCAAGTGCCACAATTGTAACTTCCCCTGGGTTCTCCATTACAGCCTGGACAATAAAGGATACTGCCGAATCATCTTCTTCTTGTTTCATCGCAAAGCCGCCCGGCGGTATGGGCGGGCTCTCATTCGAATACCATTTACCGTAGTTGTTTATGGCAAAATCACTTACTTCATGCACTAGCGGCATGTCAGCACCGACATAGACAGGGATATCGACCTGATTGGCAATCTCTAGCATACGGAGAACATCAGATGTAGCACGCTCGACACTATCATTGCCGGCAACAGTAGTAATACCGAAAATTTCTAGCTCCGGAGACTGCAATGCAAGCATTAGTGCTAGGCTGTCATCCTGAGGTGGCATGGCAAAATCAGTGTCAAAAATTATTGGTAAGCGGTCTTGAGCGTTTGACAAAACGGATAATGTTGATATGAGGGTAAACAGTAACTTGCGCATTTTATTTTTTTAAACCTAGCTCTATGTAAACGATGAGTATAGCCTTAAGTAGTGCTTTGTGGTAACTCGTGTTGAGTACAATGACCATTTTAGGGGTTACTTAGTGTAGTTGGCTTTTCCGTCATCAACGAAGTATCGATAAAAATTTAAGTAAGTTAAATGTCGGCTTAGCTAGGATGCCTTGAGGAAGCTGAGAATACACAGGAATAGCTTCGTGTTAGAAAAAATCTATAGTATGTTTCTTTTATGAATAATCCGTATAAAGAGCCCCAAGTTAGAAATTATGCTCTGGGGATTCTTACCTTAGTTTATACCTTCAATTTTATTGATCGTCAGTTACTATCAATACTGCAGGAGGCCATTAAATCAGAGCTATTATTGACTGATGCGCAGCTAGGTCTTTTGACTGGTTTTGCTTTCGCGATGTTTTATGTCACCGCAGGTGTTCCTATAGCTCGATTGGCTGATCGTAGTAATCGGAAAAATATTGTTGCTGCCTCGGTTGGTTTGTGGAGCTTCATGACTGCCGTCAGCGGATTCGTTCAAAGTTATGCTCAACTTCTGTTAGCAAGAATCGGCGTTGGTATCGGCGAGGCTGGAGGTAGCCCACCATCACACTCCATCGTTTCGGACATTTTCCCTAAAGAACAAAGAGCCAGTGCCCTCTCGTTTTATTCCACAGGCGTGAACTTGGGGATCATGTTTGGGTTTTTATTTGGTGGATGGCTGAATGAATTTTTCGGTTGGCGTGTAGCATTCCTCGTAATTGGTGTGCCCGGAATAATCTTAGCCGGTATTGTATTCGCAACTGTTCCTGAGCCCATTCGCGGGTTACTTGAGAATAAGAAAGCATCCGACACCCAGGTGCCATTTAGGGATGTGCTATCTGGCTTGTGGCAGCGCAAAACTTTCAGACACATGGGGCTTGCATGCGGCCTGAACGCGTTTGCAGGATACGGCACAGTGAACTGGGCTGCATCCTTCTTTATTCGCAGCCACGGGATGACCACGGGAGAGCTTGGTACCTGGTTGGCTCTGTCTACGGGATTGGTTGGTGCCATAGGAATCTTTGTTGGCGGCTTTCTAGGAGACAAGCTCGGTGCGAGGGACAAGCGCTGGTATCTATGGGTGCCGGGCCTTTCAACACTCTTAGTGGTGCCTGGTATGCTGGTAGTTTTCCTAACTAGTAATACTTATTTGGCACTAGTTTGCATGTTTGTGCCAGGATTTTTACAGAATATATACCTCGGGAATTCCATCGCGACCACACACAATTTAGTGGGCTTGCGATGGCGTTCGACGTCATCAGCAATTCTGTTTCTGATTCTTAATATAATTGGATTGGGTCTGGGTCCTTTTGCGGTTGGACTTTTGAGTGATATGTTCGACCCATCATTGGGTATAGAATCTTTGCGCTATGCCATGTTGGCCGTGTTACCAACGGCGTGTGTATGGTCTAGTATTCACTTTTATCTAGCGTCAAGGACCTTGAATGCAGATCTAGAGAGGACGCCAGAGTAAGCCGCAGAAGTCAATTAACTCGAATAATTCCTACACTCCCCTCAATGTCGATATCCGTATCCCATTCATCTGAGAGTTTCTCTACACGCTCCAATATGCGCTTTGCGGTTTGCGGCTCTGCTATTCGGGGGATGCCTAAGCGTGAATCGGGACCATCAATCCCTAACTCAGTTGGGTACAGTCGTACTTCGGCAAGCAGACCATCTTCATAGTGACTAATGGCGACGAGACTTTCTAAGGATTGAGAAGTGCCACCGAAATTTCTGGCAAATTGTTGCATTCTTCTACTAGGATTTGCGTCTGCATTGCCCATGGTCAGCTCGAGTTCCCAGTGAGCTTCTCTAAAAAATTCGCCAAGCCCATAAAAGATCGGCTTTCCATTATAGATTTCGATGCCCCTAAGAGTCTGTACACCAGTTCCAACAAATGCGTCGGCTCCTGCATCAATAGCGCGATGGGCTAAATCTCTATAAAAAGCCGGTGGTCTTGTGCTTAGGTGCTGCGTCTCTACAATAGATCGACTTTGGTGTATATGCGCAGCAGCAACTACAAAGTCACCTAACTGTCGAGCGTTTCTAATGTTACGCAGGATGCGATCTAGATCATTATCATTTACTTCATAAATAATAGTGCCAGGTATCTCTCCTTCTTCTATTAGACGATAGACAGGATTGTTCCTCCCAGAACTAGATGCGGGGAAGGTGATGCCGACATTGGGAGATGCATCTATAAAAGTCCGCGGATTGTCGTATTTTTCTTGATACTGAAAAAATTCCTCCCGCACTCTCTCTAAGGCATCAAACTGTTCTCTTGTTATCAGGATAGTTTCACTATAGTTCAACATATTGAGTCCTGGCCTACCTCCAAGATTACCAATCAGTGGTGTTGCTGCGAGTCGGTTATGCTCCGGCCAAATAGGGGCATGTGTGCCAATAAGAACCGCTCGACCTTTTGGGGTCTCAAAAAAAGCGGGCGCGGCGGCTTCCTGTAAATTCTTACCCGAACCCGCATGTATTATTCCAGCGGCGTCTAATAAAGAGTTTGTCGAGAACATGCCGGCTATTTCAGAATCCAATAAATGGTTCTGTGCACGGTTAACCATATCAAAGCCCATCACTTTTAAATCCTCAGCTACCTCATGAGTGCCTACGAACCCATTCATGGGGCCGTCAAACTCTCTCAAATTAGCAAGCTCTCCCTCCATGTTTCCCATAGCTAAATCGGCGCTTCGGATTAAATCGAATACTTCCTGAACCTCTGGGTCGGCTAACTGGGAGGCGGGTCGCCTGATCATTAGGTCACCGACACTCGCAAAGACGAAGTCGCCGGACATAGTCATAGGACTAGCTGATTCGGCGGACACTTGAATATTTGTTTGCGCTTGCATCCAAGTGGTATTTAGTGAAAGAAGTAAAAGTAGTAAGACTTTAGTGTTGCAATTTGTATTCATAAGATAACCATGTTTAGTTTAGGGGTCTTCAAGTCTGCGTCCAGTGCAAGCAGAACCGTTTATCGCAGTAACTCTAAGTAAATCAATGCCTCGAGAACCAAAAGCATCCATGTCAGAGCAGCGCACATAAGTGAAGCGCAGATCCAATTCATCGCCTTCCCCCAAGCCCGAGTTGATCAGTAGCGGTTGCACGTTGAAGAGAGACCAGTTACGAGCCAGGCTTAGTTCTTCTAGTTGGCCTAATCCGGCCAAAGAGCTCACGTCTGTAATGCGGTTGTTTTCTAGCCTCAGCACTTTTAACGCATGCAACCGTCTGAGCGCATCGATATTCTCGATTCTGTTATTACTAAGAAACAAGTGCTCCAGATCAATCATCTCGTCAAGGGCCTCAATATTCGTTATCGCGTTGTCATTAAGGCTTAGCTGCTGCATATCAGTCAATCTGCCTAGAGGGCTTATATCCTCAATCTGATTGTTGTGTGCCCATAACAGGACCAGATTATCAAGGTCTCCCAGCGGACTAATGTCTTTAATCTGGCTGTCGTAAATTCGCAAATGGGTAAGTTTGTGCAGATTTGCGAGTGGACTTATATCGGATATCGCATTGAGATGAATTCTCAATAGGCGCATCTCCGTAAGTTCTTTCAGCGGGCCTATATCGGTAATGCCGTTAAATTCTAAATTAGGGTCGCGACCATCATTCATACTGAGGTAATGCTGGAGTTGGTATGGGTAAAGTCCGTGCACATGCAGTTGGCGTAGTTCCGTAAGTCCCGCCAGTGGACTGATATCTGAAATTGGATTTTCGCTGACGATGAGCTGTTCAAGATTGATGAGGCCTTCTATAGGACCGAGATCGCTGAACCAGTTCGTGTGTAGATTCAGACTAACGAGATTCTTCAGATTGCTGAGTGGGCCTATATCGGTGATGAGGCGGTTGATGATACTAAGCCTGGTAAGGCCAGTGAGGTTCTGTATGCCATCCAAACTTTCAAAAGGCTTTGAAGGCGATGGCCTGAGAGTTCCGCCGTAGACAACACGCTGGATATTGGTCCCAACGATTAGCTCTTTTAGCTCTGCAACCTGACCACAGCTTATTGCAACGCCAATATCTAAACCCAGTGCCTTATTCACTACCTCGGCCAGATCGGGATCGGCGAACGTTATAATAGAATCTGATGAGAAATCCGTGCAGTAGTCCGTGGGGGAAAGTGTAGTTTGTGCCAGCACAGTGACGGAATTGGTAGAGTAGCTAAACACAGCTAATAGAGCTGTCAGACTTAACCAATAGGTGCGACTATTCATGAGATTCATTTTTTTTGACTCTTTATTCTTAAGTTAAGGGTGAGCATAAAAATTTATTAAGGTTATTGGAAATTTATTTCAGCTACAGCGATACCACTTTCACCTGCCACTGAATACAAAAGATAGGTTTTTTCGTTTTCCTGATAAATTGCGGGATCTCTGAGTTGATGAACCCGTTCGTCGATATATCCCCCTCTTGAGACTTCTATAGGAAGGTCGGCACCTTCATAGTCCAACTCTGGGCGCATGACTTCAATCGGTTCGCTGGCAGCCCATTGATTCCAATCGCCCTTCAACTCGATCGTAGAAAGCATTATGCGTTCTGGTTCATCACCTCGATTAGTGAAGAACACATAGAGGTACCCATCTTTAATTAAAAGTGCTGAGTGACGCATGTTTCGAGTGAAAAACTGGGGACCCGCTTCAAAATTCGTCAAACCGTCACGAGAACGAAAAAGATAGCCTGGCATGCTCATAGCATAATGGAAGTCTTCGTGTTCAATCACACGGAAGTAGGCGCGACCAAGATCCTCTTCTCTGCCCTCGAATTGAATGCCGTCTTTGGATACAGCCGCGCGTGTAAACTGTCGTCCCTCACCGCGACCATGGTAGTACATCACAATTTGCTGTAGATCTTCTCGAACGTGGACGTCAGGAGAAGCAATGTGTGCATACAGTGGAGCGTTTCGACCCGGCTCAAGCGAGCAAGGCGGGCAAGTAGTGGGAAAGAACGATTCCTCAAGTTTTAATGACCCCGGTGAATGAACGGTCCAAGGTCCCGCAACCTCATTCGCATATGCCATACGAATATAAGTTCCGCGGTGATCCGCGAAATAAAGGTAGTACTTTCCGAGAGGGTTCTCTACCCAATCTGGAACTTTAATTAATGAGGGCCCCTGAATATTGCCGCCCATTCGTGAGTCCATCTGAGGAGTTATGATAGGCCCATCGCCAAGGCGGGCAATGCTTACAGTTGATGGTTTTGCGCCAACAGCATCGCAGAGGAAGCCGAGTAGGCATGGGATTAGGACTAATATATTCTTTGTGTTTCTCATTTTAAGTTCCGACTCTTTTTTCTCCAGAGAAGATTTATAAGTAGCAGTGTGAGCCTAACGCTTCTGGATTATTAACGGAATCAATTTATTCTAGTTACTTAAGGTAACTAATAAAACACCTTACTAACATGCTTACTCTGAGGGTTAAGGTTTTTACCTTTGTCTATTGGCGGTCGCGCAAGAGGAAAATAACTCGGTACGGACCTCCACTCCTTTGTCTTCCAATCGTGCAAGGTCGGCACATGACACATTCGTATGCCTTAGCTCAACAATATCTCCATCTCCGATACCAGGATTTTCGAATAGTGCTTGTATGTTGGTCAGCTCAGGATTAAATCGCAGGTCGAGCTGTTTTAGGCTGGCAAGTCCACTAAGTGGGCTTATATCTGTAATGTCATTACCGGTCAGCTCGAGATACTGCAGCGTGGTAAGACCACGCAATGGGCTGAGATCAGTGAAAGAGTTTCCTGCGAGCCTTAACTCAATCAAGGATGTCAGGCTACTTAAAGGCGTCAGGTCGCTTATATCTTGTGTATGAATATTTAAGTCTACTAGCTTAGTGAGTGTTGCTAGGGAACTAATATCGGTAACCGCATTAGTAAATAGTAATCCGGATGCGCCCATATGTGATCTCGGATTTTGCCCTCCAATGAAGTCGCCGTGGCGATGCATCCGCAGCACCTTTAATTCGGTAAGCTCACTCAACGCGCTGATATCTGTCAGAGGGTTTTCTGCAATACGCAATCGAACCAATTTGGTTAGACCCCGCAATGGGGTAATATCAGAAATCCAGTTTGTGTGAAGGTTCAGATTCACAAGTTCGCTGAGCTCTGTTAGAGGAGTAATGTCTGCCAGTCCCCGATTTCTAAGTGCTAGATCAGTTAGGTTAGTAAGGTTTTGTATGCCGGATAGATCATGGAATAAATGCTCTGGATCATCCCACTCTGGAGAGCCTGAAACTGACCTTCTCGCCCCTGATCCTGAGGCATCGAGTGATTTTAAACCGGCAGCTAGATCACAGGTAAGGTGCTCTTGCTGTGGAATAGATAGAGCTTTTTTTACCTCGTCTTCTAAAACAGAATCGGCGAAGCTCACAATGTCAGAACCAAGATGATTCTGACAGTTCTGGGCGGGTAGCAAAATTTGCTGTGCCCAAATTCCAGAGCTGAGAGCAAAAGAAAAAACGATGAGGTACAAATATTTTAAAACGTCTTTCATAAGGTTATTCCACTAGCAAAGTTCTTAGTCATTTATTTTTGAAATTACATTTGTTCTAGTCCTAGGATTCGAATCATTTCCTGGATCATGAAAGTAGCCTGCTGATACGGTGACGGAAATAGCCGGGCTTTTTTCCGCTATACAAGCAATGATGTGATTGTCCGGGTCATCATCGGCGAGTTTGAGTGGGTGTATAGATTTACCATCTTGAAGCAAAATCGATACTGCGGTTCGCTGCTCCTCAGCAAGGTCAGCGCCGTCTGGTCCGGTTACTCCGCCTTCCCAAGTTAATAAAACTGCTTGCTCTGTCTTTCCCGGGCACTCACCGTTTAGACCAGGATTATTTGGTGTGAAGTTCTCTGCAAATACGAGACTAGGTCCAGATGCAAGCGCGGTCACGTTTTCACTTTTCAAACCAAGCAGAGAGATTCCATTAACATCTTCAAGCTCTTCCACAATTTCAACACTGATCGGGACTATATTTCCGGGACTGAAGGCGCCGATGAGAAGCACGGTTCTTTGCTCTAGTGGTTCCATTGCGGGGCGAAGGGTCGTACACAGAGGAGTAACTTTTTCTCCGGAGCTAAGCCCAACAGAGAACGCGGTTGGAGAAATTGTCTCGCTGTTCACTTGGACGGAGAATACTACGGGCATTCCATCTTGACCACGAGCGGGGGGCAGTCCGCATAGTCGAGTAGCAAGAGGGGGTAAGGGATCTAATCCGTGATAGATAGATAATATGCGTGCATCTAGCCCGCCTTCTTGTGCATAGCAAACGAAAGACAGGCCAGTAAGGTTTAAAACTAGTAGGAGTTTCATTGTTTTAATCAAAAGAGATCTCAGCATTTATACTTTATCAAGTAGCTAATGTTGGAAGAGATCATTTTAAGTTGTCAAGTCGTTATTGTCCCCTGTATCCTGATAACAGACTGTGGAGGAAATTATGTTGATGAAGCTGCTGAAGGTCGGCTTGCTGCTGGCAGGAGTTATTATAGTCGGGACACTTTCGGTGTTACGCTTGACCGGCTTGCCTCCCGGTCATCCGAGTGCTGAGAGCTATATGACTGCTGGCAGGTCGGCCAGACCCGGATTATGGTTGAAGGGGGAGATTGTTCGTGACGCGGTGACGAATTGGGATTGGGTGAACCAGTTTAGTGACGCATTTGCCGAAAATGGCACCGAGCTTGAGACTCGAACCTGGTATGGCATTCCTCACTCTGTCACGGTGCTTCTGGTTCCGCGTGGCGAAGAGTTGTACCTGATGTCGAGCGCACAAACTTTCAGATTGGAAAAGGAGTTTCCGTACGGGAAGGCGTGGTGGAGAAACGTCGAGCGTGACCCACGTGTGCGTTTAAAGATTGGAGGAAAGATCTACGAAATGACTGTCGCATTGGTCAGAGACCGAGCCGAGGTAGCTCGATTGCGAGGGGGAAGGGACCCTATCGTGAGAGAGACAGACGCCGATGGAAAGGAGTACATCGCGGAGGAGTGGCACTATTGGCGAGTTTTTCAGCGAAATATCTCTGAGTATGGGACAGGGTTGGCTGTTGTGGCATCCGAATCGGGGTCAAACCCTACTCAATAGAATTAGGTCTAACTAATTTTAGACTTAGTCTTCTTTATCGCTGCTTGAGCGTGATTTCTTGTATGCTCCTTTGGCTAGTTCTTTCGCTTCTTTTACGCTCCGCTCCCTGTCATCGCTGTTCCAAGTAGCTATTATTCCATCGTCGAGAATTTTCTTTCTCCGTTCTTTGCTGACTGTTTCTGGCAGAATAACTTCTTTGATGAATTTAGAGAACTTCGACATTACACACCCTTGCTTAAAGGTAATTTAGATAGTTTTTGTAAAGGAATTCGCGCCAGCTATGTCAACCATTACTCCAGTGCAAAAACCCAAAGTGAAGCTGATCCAGGACTTTCTGGCACAAAACCAGTAAATTTATTCATAAGACCTAGCCAAATGCCCGTATGAATGTTCAGCTGGCCCGCAACCACTGCAATATATTGCTTCTCATCCACACTGTAAGTAATAGGGAATGCCGCAGGAATTGCATCCAGCTTGGTTTCCCACAAAACATTTCCAGTTCTTTGATCAAAGGCTTTAAAGTCATGATCAAGGTACCCTAGAAATACCAAGCCGCCTGCCGTAGCCAAACTCGCCGATGCTGGCACGACTTCTTGCCGATATTGCCATGCAAGTTCCCTATTTTTAAGGTCAATAGCTTGCAATCTCCCGTAGTTACCGTCGGATCCGGGTACAGGAATAGTTTCTGTCCCGAGCCCACTCGACAACAATGTGCCGGTGCCGTCTAAGCGGGTATCCATACATACTTCGAACATGGGAACGAAAAGATAGCCTGTGTCATTGTTTATAGAAGACGCATGCCAATTGCGCCCCCCCTGATAAAAAGGGCAGACGGTCCGAATTTCCTCGGCATCGGGGAAAACATTAGGATTAACAGTCTTCTCGCCGGTTAACGGATTTACAGAACTGAATACGTTCTGCAATCCTGGATCTACCGAAAAAATGTATTCCCCTGTTTCAGCATCGAGGGCATCAAACAGACCCGGTTTTCCTGCAGTAACAACCACCTTTTTCAATTCGCCACCAACTTCAAGCTCTACGATTGTCCGCTCGAAAATCCAGTCCAGATCAAACTGATCATTAGCGACATGTTGATAATACCAAACGAGCTCACCTGTAGCTGGACGAAGTGCTAACGTAGTATTAGTGTACAAAGCATCATTGCTAACGCCGTCAACGCCCAGGGGATAAAGCAATGGACCCGTATTGTAGGTTGGAGATGCGCCATAGAAGACAAGATCCAAATCTGGGTCGTACGCGCCGGTATTCCATACCGAGCCTCCTTGCCTTTCTTCTAGCGGCATATTATTCCAAGTATTCCCTCCTGGTTCATCCGGTCTCGCTAAAGTGTTAAAGCGCCAGGTTTCTTTTCCTGTTTCCAGATCAATGGCAATAATGAAACCCCCGCCAGGCACAAAAGAAGCGGCCATTCCCTGAATCACTTGACCCTTAGCAATTGTCGGTGCGCTTCGCAGCTGATAGCCAGTATTTTCACCAACATCGATAGCATGGTCCCAAACAACTGCTCCAGACTGCGCGTCCAGCGCCACCATATGTAAGTCTGAGGTTGGAACTAAAACCTTATTTCCATGCAGTGCGATACCGAACTTATGGCTCGTTGCAGCATCCCCATTATGACTATATCGCCAGAGTAATCTGCCATTAGTGGCGTCGAGTGCCAATACCACATCGCCGGCACTGTAGAGGAACATAACACCATCATGAATCAAGGGAGTTGGCATGTTATTGCCTGATGTAACCGGCTGATGCCAGGCTAGTTTCAGTTCAGACACTGTTTCACGATTTATTTGATCCAAATTAGAAAAACCTTGGTTATTGTAGGTTCGTCTCCAGGTTAACCAGTCGGAATCTTGGGGATTCTGTAAAACTTCGTCAGTTACCGGCGAGTAATTACTCAGCAAGGGGTCTGCTTCAGGGTCGATTAAAATAGACTCTAAATCATTTGCGGCGTTCCGGCCATAACGCTGAATGATTCCGCCGGATTCTTCAGTCGGATCTTGAATTCCTGCCTGCTGAGCCAAAGCTTCAGGGTGGAAGTGGAACAATAAAAGCAAACTTATGGATACTTTCACAAACGCGAATGGACGCAATTTTGGCTCTTTTTTCATGCCACTTTACCAGTAAGTAATTCAACATAGTTTAGGGATTTAAGAAGGTTTAGACAATAGGTGGTAGACTTAGTATTAACTAAATACCTTTGATGCTTCTACTAGTTGTAAATGGATAGATCTGGAAGTGTTTAGGTGGTGTCCAGGGACGGAATGGAACCACCAACACGAGGATTTTCTTCTGAGCTACCTTAGTATTCGGTATATAAAACTTCAGAAATGTGACGCCTGTTTGCTTGCGACACGATCTTTTTAGTTTATTTCTGTAGACTTCTACTACTAGGAAAGTTTTGACGTCGAAGGTATGTATGATTATCGTTCGACTGATGCTGAGTTGGGAAATGAATTCAGTCCGAGCATCAGCGATGTATCTTTTCAAATAGATTTAGGGTTTGAAGATAATGGAAGTGCTAAATTATTTAGTCCTAGTTAGGCATGGGCAAAGCGAATGGAATGAAAAGAATCTTTTTACCGGGTGGAGGAATCCTGATCTAACCAATCTGGGGAAACTTGAAGCTAAAAAGGCTGGAGAGTTAATTTTATCAAAAGGAATAAAGTTTGATGCGCTCTTTACGTCTGTTTTAACAAGAGCTATTGCTACAGGAGACCTTATTCTTGATGAATTATCTATAGATTCTATTTCTATCTCCAGGGATAAGGCGTTGAATGAAAGGGACTATGGTGATCTATCTGGATTAAATAAGGATGATGCGAGGAAAAAATGGGGGGAAAAGCAAGTGCATATATGGAGGCGATCATACGATATGCCCCCACCTGGTGGTGAAAGCCTGAAAGATACAGGAGAAAGAGTTCTGCCCTTCTTTAAAAATCAAATATTTCCTCAAATCTATAAAGGTAAAAATGTCCTTATAGCTGCCCATGGGAACTCCCTAAGGTCGTTAATCAAGCAACTTGATGACTTGAGTGAAACTGAAATAGTTAAGCTTGAGATACCAACTGGAGCTCCTATAGTTTATACCTTTAATGGTGGAAAAATTGTTAATAAAGAAGAGCTTTTGTAGTAAGCGGAAGCTTTCATTTGTATCACTAAGCAAACTTGCAATAGTTGGTATACTTATATCGCATAAAGTAACTCATAGTCACACCATAAACTATGCCCACTATGACGCTGAAACTGCATCTTTACACGTACCAAGCGTAAGTAGTGACAGCTTAAAATTTTTCGACCTTTCTTTCAAAGTTTCATACACCGCGCCAGATACTTGGCTAGAATTAATTGAATCGAGTGATTCGGTTGACCCTAGAAATACAGGAAATTTTTATGAATCAGAAAGCAATATTTTATTTTTGAACTCAGTAATGGTAGGTGCGCAAAAAACGGCCCTGCAGTTATTATTGACGACTGATTCTGGAATACCTAAATTAAAGTACTTGAAAAGTTATAATGATTCGCAATGTGCTCGTTTCTTACCCGGATTTAAGCCATATACTGGCTTGTCTTCCCCATATTGTGGAAGCGAATATCTCCACATCGACACTCTCACAGGCTTACCTAATCTTTTTCCTAGCCTTTCTGAGGATAAATCCAACGTCGGAATTACTAGTTGGATTTTAAGAGTACCGGTTCCATATCACTACAAATGGCGGATCCCTTTAAATCCGACAATGAGCGATCAGAAGATCGAGGCATCGCCGCGAGGCCCCATTGCTGTTGCGATTAATGGAGTGCCAATATTTCACTATGAACGAAGGCCTGACGGCTCAACATTGATTGAAAATTATGACGCTCGCTCAGATACAGTTATACAAGGCGAACTTGATCAATGTGGAGGGCATGCTGGACAGGGTGACGACTATCACTATCACTACGCACCAGTCTGCCTTCTGGACATTCATGACTTGGCTTTTCCGATCGCATTTAGTCTCGATGGAGTGCCTGTCTATTATGGAACTGGTGGGACTGATTACTACGGCAGGGGTCGTTACAATGCAATAAATAACCTTCCACAAAAACCACTTGACGACTGCAATTTTGTTACCATGCCTAACGGTGAACAACGTTACTATACAACCGCTATTCCACCCTATATCCAAGGTTGTCATAGGGCTTATTTTGATGAATCGCTTCAAATCGAACCAGGGGTACTAAAAGAGCGGAGACAAGGCCAATCAAACTCATATGGTGGTAAATTTGGGGAGGCTTCTACGACGGTCGTAACAGATTTTTATGTTGATGCTGACCGAAAATATCACTTTGAGCATCAGAGCTTTGATGGTTTGAGAACAAGCTCGGTAATCTACTTTTTGATCGATAGAGACAAGGATTGCTGGGAATTTGAATATCGAAATGATCGAGATTTACCCGGCGAGGTTGAAGTTGCCTGTCGTAATTGAAATCTTATTAAATATGAACAAACTACTAACAACAATAATCTTACTCTGCTTTTCTGTAACGACTTATGAAAAGTCGGTCTTTTAAGTGAAATGCATTAGCACGCCATAGAATAGAGAGGCTCAATTGTCACACTATAATAAGTTGACTTCAGTCAATACTAATCAGCCGAGCGCATTGGAACCATACAATTTATTTACAACAGATCCTGTGCTCAAAAATGCACTATATTTAGAAGGCATTGGTGATAAAATTGAAGATTTAGAAATTTTTGGTGCAAAAGTTGGCTCTGTTGAAACATATGAGTGGGGGCACCAGTCAAATCGTCATTCTCCTAAATTAGTAACCCATGATCGGTTTGGCAAGCGAGTAGATGAGGTTCATTACCATCCGTCCTATCACTCTCTGATGAAATTATCAATCGAGTCCGGTCTTCACTGCTCTCATTATGGCTGTGTTCCCGGGGATGGGGGTTATGTTGCTCGAATGGCTCGAATGTTTATGATGGCGCAGGTCGAAGTTGGCCACGGTTGTTCCATTTCTATGACTGGAGCGGTATTGCCGGCTTTGCGAGAGCAGCCCTCACTCGCTGCAATTTGGGAGCCTCGAATTAGAACAAACTCTTACGATTATCGGTTGATTAATCCTGCGGAAAAATCAGGCTGTTTATTAGGTATGGGCTTAACAGAGCGACAGGGAGGGAGCGACGTGCGTGCGAGCTCATCAACTGCTGTTCCTGCGCCTCAGGAAGGAGAGTACTGTTATCATTTAACTGGGCATAAGTGGTTTACTTCCGCACCCATGTGCGATGCATTTCTCATGTTGGCGAACTCACCGCGTGGCCTCTCATGTTTTCTAGTCCCCAGAGTACTTTCAGACGGAACTCAGAATTCGATAGCTCTAATGCGTCTAAAAGACAAGCTTGGTAACAGATCTAACGCTTCAAGTGAGATTGAATATAATAATGCAAAGGGCTGGATAGTAGGGGAGGAGGGAAGAGGAGTCCCAACAATTATTAAGATGGTTAACGCCACGAGGATTGATTGCACCATCTGGGCAGTCGCCCTGATGCGCCAGGCGGTTGCGCAAGCAGGATGGCACGTCGCAAATCGCTCAGCATTTGGAAGAACTCTGATAGACCAACCTTTAATGGAGAATGTCGTTGCTGACTTAGAGGTTGAGGTTGAGGCAGCCTCCCATATGATTTTTCGGCTAGCAGGCCTCTATGAGAGGTCGAATTTGGGAGAGCAAGAGGCTAGTTTGGCGCGAATAGGTTCTGCGGTAGCAAAATATTGGTTGTCCAAAAGATCCATATCAGTTGTTTCTGAAGCGCTTGAGTGTGTCGGAGGAAATGGTTATGTCGAAGAATCAATTCTTCCGCGACTTTATCGGGAAGCTCCACTAAATTCTATTTGGGAGGGGGCGGGTAATATTATTGCTCTAGATGTTTTGCGAGCAATAAAACGGTCGCCAAATACCATGGAGTCTTTTTTCGTCGAAGTCTCTGAGTTGGGGGGTGGTCATCCAGAGATCAATAAACATCTTGATGGGCTTAAAGAGCTACTTTCGGAGCAAATTAAAGAAGCTAATGCTCGAAGGCTAGTAGAGCTGATGGCAAAGTTGTGGTCATCAGCGTTACTGGTCAATCGGGGAGAGCAAATTGTGGCAGAAGCATACATATCGAGTCGGCTTGGTAATGATTGGGGCAACCAATTCGGTTCACTCTCAGCAAATTTGGCTTTAGCAGATATTGCTCAACGCGCTGTTCCTGGAAGGGCGTGACTTGATAGGTCATCGGTCTATCCGAATTCAGGGTCGTCACTTTTTACCGCTGTCAAGTCTAGCTGATTCTTATTACTCTGAAGGCTATTAATTAATGCTAGGTTGGAGAAAAATAAGTTAAGAAGTTGACTAACCAGAGTTTTTGAATCATTTAGCCAATAGGATGGCTAAAAAGCCCTCAATTTCTGACTATCAGTAATGCCTGTAGTTGGATTTAGATAGATATAGGAATGCCGAGGAGGTTAGGTGGTGCCCAGGGGCGGCAGCGACAAACCCTTATATTATCAAGCTTCTGGGCGTTATTATCAACTTTAGATACCTTCCTAGATACCAACAAAACATTGATAGCCCCCTGAAATGCATTGATATGGGCCTAATAATATAGCCCCCGCACCCCTTTTTGGGCCTTCTTAATATTGATAGTACCTACTCCCATACATTAGAGTGGAATTTGAAAAAATTAATAAAAGTGGAGTTAAATCATGAATTGGGAAGCACTTGGCGCAGTTGCAGAATTACTCGGAGCGATTGGCGTAATCGTTACGTTGATCTACTTGTCGCGGCAAATTAGTCATAACAGCAAACAACTAGAAGGCTCATCAACGATAGCCGTGCATAATTATCTAAGAACACTATGTGAAGAGCTATGCGCAAATCCAAGTCTGTGGGCGACAGTCAGGAAAGCAAATTTGGATTGGGTCTCACTATCAGAGGATGAAAGATCAGTAGCTTCACTTTTTTTCCTTAAAGAGGCTGGGTTTTGGGAGATGTCATATAGACTTCACAAGCAAGGTGCTCTAGACCCATTGGTCTATGAATCAAAGGAACAATACTACCTTGTTATTTTCCAATCTCCCGGAAGAAGAAAATGGTGGGATGACGAATCAATCGTATTAGCTGATGACTTCTATCGAGAGATGACAGAGAAGCTGAACGCAAGAACAACTTCTTCGGAAGATTTTGCGAAGAATCATTCATATTGGGTTAAAAATGAGTAGCCATCCTCCATACATTAAAGACGATTTCAAAAAAATTGTAGTAGATACAGAATATTCCCTTGATAGTGGATGCAAACACAGGAGAAAATTGGAACGAAGCCCACTAATGTTTTAGTTGACGATAGTTCCAGACCAGATTAATGGTTTTTTAACTAATCGTTCTTCTGGAGCAAGTATCTTGATTCCATATTCTTCGCGCAAATCGCAAACCCTTTGATTCATTAAAAAGTCAGGTGACACAAAAGGCCATTTCTTGCTCATTTGCCTGGTGCGTTTTCTTATCTTAAATTGTATAGGAATAAGCTTTACAACCATTAAGACGAATTTAAAGTAACCGGGATCATGCCTCAAATCTTTAAATAGCTGTCTGACTTCTGGAAGTTTGTTGTAGGCTAATAATTCTTTAAGTTTCCAGCTAGTGCCTGTCAGAACCCATGAATCTAACATAGACTCTTGTTCTATAGAGGTATCTAGGCCAAAAATAACATGACATGCATCGTGATCTCTAATAATTGTTGAGCCAGGTTCATCAACAAGCTGCTTTTTGCCATTTGCTCTTAAGTAGGCTCGATACTCTTCTATGCCCTCAGCAAGTGTAATTTTGCAGTCTTGAGACTGAAAAGATAAATTAGACATCCTTGCATCCTACAACAATAAGAAGAGATGAAGAAAGGCTTCTGAATTTAAAAAAGAGGAGATTGAAAATTGAAGAATATTAAATTAGTTCACTTGCCGCAGGCTTTAGGCTTCCTAGGTGTTATTGGATCGCTTGGGTTTGTTGCATTTGAAATTAATCAAAATACGAATCTGGCGCGTAACCAAGCCTACCTACAATTTGGGGAAAGCTTAAAGGATATAACTCTCGAATTAGCAACAGACGATTTATTGTCAGAGTTAATTTCAGAACTGGGACTAGGAGCAGAAGAAGGTGACTTCACCGGTTCTGAAAATATACGAATATGGGCTTTACAATTTGCTACTGTGAAGGCATGGGAAGGGCTATACCGTTCGTGGACTGCTGGGTATCTCCCATCAGACACAATTGTAGGTATTGGAGGAGGTCACGTATTAAATAACAACTATTTTCGTCAAACTACCTGGCCGGAAATCAAGACACAGCAGACTCCAGATTTTATCTCGTTCTTTGAAGACCAACCTTGGAATTTGGAGCAAAATTAAGTAGAAGAAATCACACCAGTTACGCCAATCACTACCTAGTTGATATCAACCTTCCTTATTAGCCGATATCTATAGTATCTTCTGGGTATGAATATGAAGAAGCCAAACAAGTCCTTCATTCTTCGCTGGAGAATATACTAAGTGAACATCGAGCGAGCAGTTAATGTTGTTGGAGTAATAGCAGTCATCGCTTCTTTGGTATTTGTGGGGCTGCAATTGCGTCAGGCCCAAGTGATAGCTCTAGGTGCTCAAACTCAGGCGAGAACCGATAATTTAACTGCAATCTTTCTTGCATCATTAGAGGGTAATGAAAAAGTAATTGAGCTTTCAGACCCAAAGTACTTAAGATCTGGTGTGACCGATAGTGACTTGCCGATTTTTAACCAAATTAACCGAATCAGGGCCTTATCCCTTCAAAACGCTTTTCAACAATATTCACTTGGCCTCTTGCCAGAAGATGTATGGAAATTAGCAGAATTGAGAATCGCAGTAACTCTGCGCGGTTGCCAAGCGAGGTATATGCTCTTCGGTCAAGCCACTCCTTCGTTTAGATCATACCTCGAATCTATTAGTGAAATTGATTGTCCGCTTGACGATTCTTTTGGTGTTAGGTAGATGACTAACTACACAGCTCTAGGTGCGCGCTTCCTCATTAGCTGATATCTATAGTATCTTCTGGGGAATGACTCTCTTGGAGGAGTTCCTGTATGAAAATCGAACTACCACTTTTTGCATTATCGACACTATATCTAATCTCTTGCTCAGCAAATGTAGTAGAGCGCGAAACAGAGCGTAATTATCAATCATTTTTAGTAACTCCAAATATACCGGAAATTTGTAGAGCCGTCTCAAGACCAGAAGACGCTTTTATAAATTATAGTGTTAACTTAGGAGCAAAAAATGGTGCACTAAAAGCACTGAATGATAGGAATCTCGAATGTGATTGGTCTTCTGAGATGCAATATTGGCAAGATTTTCAAAAAACGCGAGTTGCTAGTGAAGCAAACAATAGTTCAGAGTCGAACGAGGTATGATACTTTACCAGCAAAGAGGATTTCCTCCGGGGTCAGACTCATCGCTGTAATTATTCAGACGGATCATTCAGAATTGTAATTTGGGGAGGACAATGCCCGCGCACCAATTAAATAGGGACTAACCATACGCTTCCTCATTAGCCGATATCTATAGTATCTTATGGGTATGAATATGAAGAAACTAATCACAACAGCTTTTCTAATGACGCTAGTCAGTGCTTCTATAGGTATACCTACAGACCACGTAAATACTGACCATCAGTAATGCCTGTAGTTTGATTTAGAAAGATATAGAAATGTTTAGGAGGTTAGGTGGTGCCCAGGGGCGGAATCGAACCACCGACACGAGGATTTTCAGTCCTCTGCTCTACCGACTGAGCTACCTGGGCTAAGATAACGAAGCGCAGTATTTAATAGTTTTAATGCTCTTGAGTCAAGTTAGGTAGGTTATTCTTTGGGAGGAACATATCCCTCTGCTTTGTCGTGTTGTTCATTATCTAGAAACTTTTCCATTTCCTGTTGGAGGTACTTACGGGATTCTAGATCCATAAGACTTAGCTGTTTCTCATTAATAAGCATAGTTTGCTGCGCTTGCCATTCTTGCCAAGCCTGCTGAGATACAGTCTCGTAAATTTCCTGTCCCTTCGGGCCTGGGTAGGGAGCTACTATGAGGCCAGGGAGTTCCTTCTTATATTTTCTGCAGAGTACTTTCCTACTCATAAGCTCTATTCTCTTCTCATTTCCTTGCTGACAGTGAAGATAGCAACTTCTTCACGGGTGCTGCCAAGCCTAGTTCGACGGGATTTTGGAAAGAGTACCAAACCCGAGGAATAGAATCATTAGTCTCAAATTCATTTTTTAAAACCTTTAGTAATTTAGGCTGAATTTCTAATTGAAAATGAGAAAAACTATGTCTGAAAGGTTCAAGATTACTCTCTTCAGCGTGTGCCGATTTAAATCTTAGGTTTTTGTCAGTTTCTAGATTCTCTCTAAATTCATTCAGTTCAAATGCTTCCGGAAACGAATAGAGCGACCCCCAAAGACCTGAGGGTGGCCTCTGCTCTAGAAGGATTTCTCCGAATTCATTTTCTAAGACATACATACAGACTTTCTTTACCGGAATTGGTTTCTTCGGTTTCTTACCAGGATAATTTTGTATCTCGTTTAATTTATAAGCATTGCACCCCGAATTGAGGGGACATTCTAAACAATGTGGGTTAGACCTTTTACAAACCGTTGCTCCGAGATCCATTACTGCTTGGGTATACTGAGAAAAGCTTTTTAGAGGCGTGTTTTGTTCTGCAATGTCCCAAAGTAGATTCTTTACTTTTATTTGTTCTGGCCAGCCTTCAATAGAATAGAATCTTGTCAAAACCCTTTTAACATTACCATCGAGAATGGGTGCTCTCTTGTTCATACTCAGAGCTAAAATTGCTCCAGCGGTTGACCTCCCTATACCAGGGAGTTTGACTAATTCATCAACGGTTTTGGGGAAAAGACCATCGTGTTCATTTGCTATAACTTTTGCTGTTTTATGCAAGTTGCGGGCGCGAGCGTAGTATCCCATCCCGGTCCACAGGTGCAGTACCTGATCCGTACTCGCTGAAGATAAATCATCAACATTAGGAAACCGCCTCATAAACTTCTCAAAATAAGGGATTACTGTCTTTACTTGAGTTTGTTGCAACATAATTTCGGATACCCATACACGGTAAGGACTTATATTTTTTTGCCACGGTAAATTGTGACGACCATGCGTTTTGAACCATCTAACCAGGCTGGAGGAAAAATTGGACACAGAGATTCAGTTTAAGATGTTTCGCAAAATCCTGCGGGCGGGTTCTTCTAGAAGCTGTGGTAACTGTTCTGTGATTTCTTCTTCTATCCGTTGTCTCACAGTATTTGCACCTAACTGTGCAAATATCTCTCGCACTCTAGAAAAATCTGGCCGGCAGAATTGCTCAACTCTGGAATCAAAGCGAGCATTGCATTTCACAGGCCACGGGATATCGTAATAGAGCTCATTGATTGGAATTGTTTGCGTTTGAGGGGGTGGAAGGAAAGAAAACTCAAGATCGTAGTCGAATGTGCTTCTGGCTAAGTCTACTCCACCAGAGCCACGAATATTGAGGTTGTCCAAGCGAAGTTGGATTCCCTGGTCGTCTATAAGCCCACTTTCGAGTTGGGCATAACCTTCTAGTTGGTTAAATCGGATAACATCGGGCCATTGCTGAATGGATTCACCAGTCGGACTGAGAGAGGTAATCTCTGTAAAAATTTGTTTAACTAGACTGATGTCGAGAGAGTTCTCGGAAATTGAAAATGTTGTCGCTCCCGAGAGTGTGCTCATTAGGTCTTCTGAATTATTTCCGAAGGCCTTGAAATCTCCTTCAAGGTCGAGTCGACCTTCTATGGGAATTTTTTGGGAGAGAATTGAACTAAAGTCATTCAAGTTGATTTCTTCCACGGAGAGTCGAGCAATTACCTGAGGCGCTAGTTGATTTGTATCAATCCTAAATAATCCCTCAGCGCTTCCGCCATATAAATTTGTAGGCTGGAGCTCAACATCTAGAACACCATCTTCTATGTTGGTAAATAAATTTACATCTTCGATTGTGAAGTTACTTGCAGTGATGGATTCTATCGCGATACTTCCAAGTAAGTTTAATCCTTTGATGTTATCTAATGGTAAGTCAAAGGGGCTGCTTTGCGACGTTAATATCCCGGATGAGGAGGATTCATCAGAGTCCGCTTTTTCAGAGGCCAAACTTAAAAATGGGGAAAAATCAATGCGGCTGGCCCTAAGCTCATATCGACTGCTATAGGGACCATATTCATTGCTGAAACGAATATCTGCTCTTGCTTCGACTTCAGTCTCTCCAAGTATTCCATCAAATCTCTCAAGACTCAGCTCCGAGCTATCTCCCTCAAAGTGAAGGTCAAAATTAAAGACTTCGGTCGGCTCGATTGCCCCAGAAAATTCAGCCTCATACTTGATATAACCCATAGTCCGCATTAGCGCGATAATGTCGAAATTGTTTGACTTCAACTCTCCGAAATAAGTAAGGCTGTCATTAAGATTAGATATGTCGATAGATCCTGTGACAACCATGGGCGAGATCAAAAGATTAATATCGCTAATCATTGCCTCCCCGGACTTGACATCTAATGTAATTCTGCTCTGTAAACTGATTGGCAGTGGATCAGTCATTCTGTTGTCCAAAAAGCTGAAAGTAGAAACTAGTTCGACAGGAAATCCTTGTAGATTAGTATTATCGCTTTCAATGTTTAAATTATTAAGATTGTAACGGTAGCCTTGACTAGCATTCTGAATATCGATGCTTCCATTTGAAATCCTAATTTTTTCAACAGAGACTGAATTATAATTGGCTCTACTATCTATCGCGTCCTCTGTTTTTTGATTTGGTTCTTCAGAAAGATTTTGTTGCCAAATACTTCTGCCATCCGCGTTAACGAGTATATTCATGTGTAGGTCTTGAGCATTTACTTCCAGCACATTTATTTCATCCTTTAAGATTGATGAGACTGGCATCCTGAGTGTCACCCTAGGTGAGGACGCGAGTTCTTGCGAGTAGTTTTGATTCCTTAAACGAACATCATTTAAAACTAATTCAAAATGAGGTAAAAATTTAACATCGATATTTCCGGCTATGAGTAATTCATAGCCAGTAGCAGTTAGAACTACTTCACTGACAAGGCTCTTTGTTTCACTAGCGGCTACTCTGATAAGCAGAACCACCACAAGAGTTAGCGCAACAAGCACGGCAGTGCCAGTTATCAATCTTCTATTTTTTGACAAGGGCATTAATCCATTTCAGATTAAACAATAGTTTACAGGAACAGATTTGTCTGTGCACCGCTTATAGTTAGTCTGGATCGGTTTTAAGGGTTTCTATAGCTTTTACTTATCTTACGCCAGCATTATAATGAAGTCTTTCTGAGACCGGGATTTTTTATGACAGAAGATTCATCAGTTAAGGCACGTTCGGCTAGCGTTGAGCGCAATACAAAAGAGACGCAAATAGAGATTTCCCTAAACCTTGATGGGACGGGCAAACTTGATTCTCAAACTGCGCTACCTTTTCTTGACCATATGCTTGATCAAATCGCCAGGCATGGTTTGGTTGATATTACTATTAGAGCCGAGGGTGATCTAGAAATAGATGCTCATCACACGGTTGAGGACATCGGGATAACGCTGGGACAAGCATTTACTCGTGCTTTGGATAAAACTGGTATTCGCCGATATGGGCATGCTTATGTTCCTCTCGACGAGGCGCTTTCTCGAGTGGTAATAGATTGCTCCGGAAGACCAGGTCTAGAATATAACGTGGATTTTGCGAAAGGCACTGTGGGTGATTTTGATATTGATTTGTTTCATGAATTTTTCCAGGGCTTTGTGAACCATGCACTAGTTACTTTGCATATCGATAATATTCGAGGGAAGAATGCTCACCATCAGATTGAGACAATTTTTAAAGCATTTGGAAGGGCACTGAGGATGGCTGTTGAATTTGACCCTCGAGCCAAAAATGTAGTGCCTTCTACGAAGGGTAGTTTATAAATTTGAAAGGTCATATAACAGGTGTAATTTTGCGAGATAGCGACCACCAATTTTTCCATCCGTAAAGACAAAGATCATTTAAAAGAACAAGGCTTCTGATGAATAAAGTAGCAGTTATAGATTATGGCATGGGTAATCTACATTCGGTCGCCAAGGCGATTGAGTATACAGGAGCAAAGCTCGGTGAGAGAACTGAGGTTGTTATTACATCAGATGCTCAGCACATATCGCAATCTGACAGGGTAATTTTCCCTGGAGTAGGAGCCATCAGGGATTGTATGGCGGAGATTAGGCGACTCAGGATAGATCGAATAATTAAACAGGCTATAAGCGAAAAGCCTGTGTTGGCTATATGTGTTGGGATGCAGGCCTTGATGCTCCAGAGTGAAGAGAATGATGGGGTGAAATGTTTGGGGTTAATTAAAGGGAGGGTCAAACACTTTGGAGATCCATTATTAGATCCTCACGGCAAGGTATTAAAAGTCCCACATATGGGGTGGAACCAGGTAAGGCAAACTAAAAGTCATCCGCTTTGGCAAAATATTCCAGATGACAGCAGGTTTTATTTTGTTCACAGTTATTATGTTGAAGCTGAAGATTTGGACCAAGTTGCTGGGGTCACAAATTATAGTCTTGATCTTGTGGCTTGTTTATCCGAAGAAAACATTTTTGCTGTTCAGTTTCACCCCGAAAAATCACAGGAAATGGGGCAAACTTTGCTACGAAATTTTTTAACATGGGATGGAAGTCAATAGTGTTAGTGATTCCAGCGATTGATCTGAAAGATGGACAGTGTGTCAGACTGCGGCAGGGGAAAATGAATGAAAGCACAGTTTTCTCTGAAAGTCCTGTGGATATGGCTGGTCATTGGGCTGAGCAGGGAGCCCAAAGGTTGCATGTTGTAGATTTGAACGGTGCTTTTACCGGCAGTTTAGTTAACTCTGAGATAGTTGCCTCTATAGTAAAGAGTTTTCCCGGTTTACAAGTACAAATTGGTGGTGGAATAAGAAACCTAGAAAGTATTGAGTTTTACATCGGTGTTGGTGCGCGCTTTGTGATCATTGGGACTGCAGCATTAAAGGATCCAGATTTTGTTGCTGAGGCATGTCAGATGTATCCGGGCAAAGTCATAGTAGGACTTGATGCTATCAATGGTAAAGTCGCGACAGAAGGCTGGGCCGAGGTTTCAGAAATCTCTCCTATTGAAATTGCTAACAAGTTTTCAGAATTTGGAGTACAGGCTATTGTATACACAGATATTGCTCGAGATGGCATGATGCAGGGTTGCAACATTGAGGCTACTGTCGAGCTTGCCAAGCAGAGCCCTATCCCAATTATTGCGTCGGGAGGAATCGCAAAGCTCGCTGATATTGTCGATTTAAAGGCGGCAACAAAAAAAGAGGTTGGCGCAAACATAGTCGGCGCAATCACGGGTAGAGCGATCTACGAGGGTAAATTGGATTTGATGGCGGCTCAAAAATATTGCAACAGTGAGGCAAGTTAGAATGGCTTTGGCTAAGCGAGTTATTCCTTGTCTAGACTGCGATAAGGGAAGAGTCGTAAAAGGTGTTAAGTTTGTAGATATTCGGGATGCCGGTGATCCAGTTGAAGTATCTAAGAGGTACTGCGAGGAAGGGGCAGATGAAATAACATTTCTCGACATTACCGCAAGCCATGAGGATAGAGAAACTACCGTAGATACGGTAAGAGCGATAGCAGGGGAGGTGTTTATTCCTCTAACGGTAGGTGGGGGCATAAGAAGTCTTAATGATATCAGGACCATGCTGAATGCCGGTGCGGATAAAGTCGCAATAAACACTGCAGCTGTGCTGAACCCAGTCTTTGTTAAGCAAGCTGCCGATAGGTTTGGCTCTCAATGCATAGTAGTTGCGGTGGATGCAAAACAAGTTAATCAAGAGGGTGAGGAGGAGAAAAGATGGGAGATCTTTACCCACGGAGGTCGCAGATCTACAGGTAAAGATGCTATTGAGTGGGTGTCTAAGATGGTAGAGAACGGTGCGGGCGAAATTCTTTTGACGAGTATGGATAGAGATGGCACAAAGAATGGATTTGATTTGGCTCTAAAAAGACGAGTTAGTAGGTCGGTTAAAGTGCCCATTATTGCGTCTGGTGGAGTTGGCAGTTTAGAGCATCTTGCTGAGGGTATATTGGTAGGTGAGGCTGATGCGGTTCTGGCAGCCTCGATTTTTCATTTTGGGGAATTCACAATAGGTCAAGCAAAAGCTCATATGTCAGCTCAAGGAATAGAGGTTAGGACGTAAGGGACGTTTCTTCAGGTATGTTAGTTTTGAATTTGACAGCAGGCCCTTTTAATCAGTCTTGAGTTGAGCAAAAGAATCAGTGTCTAAACTCGAATTTTTTGAAGAGAATGCATTAATTCCCTTCAAAACGTTTAGGGCTTCATTAAGAGGATAATCCGTGACCAAAACCTCTTCTGCTGATATTAACGCATCTGCCATGCCGCTATCAGCTTGTTTATCCGTGTTTGCGTTGTCTAAGCGATTTGGTAGGTTAGATTCACTTATCTGCATTACGCTGTTTGACCGCTTAGTTATAAATGCATTTTCGACGATGATATCTGGATCTATCCCTTGGGCCTGTATCGAACGACCATTGGGTGTAAAGTAAAGAGAAGTTGTCAGTTTAATAGCTCTCTGTTCAGCCAAGGGCACCACGGATTGCACTGAACCTTTACCAAAGCTTCTAGTTCCCATGATAATTGCCCGATTATGATCTTGTAATGCACCTGCTACTATTTCCGATGCCGATGCCGAACCATTATTGATCAGCACCACTAGAGGGATGTCTTTGGCAATTGTTCGACTGGTGGCCATGAATTCCATATCGTTACCCTCCAACCTTCCTTTTGTGGAAACGATTCGACCATCGCTAATGAAGGCGTCGACTACGCCGACGGAAGCTTGCAGTACTCCTCCGGGATTATTCCGTAGATCAAGCACAAGCCCCTTTAGATCTTGGTTCTCTTCAGACACCTTCTCATACTCGTTCTCTAGATCTTGGTCTGTGTTTGCTCTAAATTGCGAAATTCTAAAATATCCATAGCCTGGTTCAAGCATTCGGCTTCGGACACTATTAATTGCAATAACCTCCCGAGTAATAGTGAGTTCGAATGGCTCAACACCTTCGCGCGCAATGGTCACATTTATGGATGTCCCAGGCTCACCGCGCATTAGATTTGCTGCCTCTTCAGGCATAATTTGTCGAGTTGGTGTATCGTTAATTTGTATTATCAAATCTCCTGGCTGAATTCCGGCTTTATCAGCAGGGGTATCATCAATAGGGCTTATTACTTTGATATAGCCGTCTTCTCTGCCAACCTCAATGCCAAGACCGCCAAATTCGCCTGAAGTAGTTTCTTGCAGCGCGTCGTATTCACTCTCGACAACGTAAGCAGAATGGGGATCTAAACCAGAAAGCATGCCCTTAATTGCATTCTCCAAGAGGGTTTTATCGTCTACTTCTTCGACATAGGATACTCGAATTCTCTCCAAAGCTTCCGTAAACATTCTAACTTCTTCTAGTGGGAGCGGGAGAGGGGTATTTGCGCTGTCTTGGGCAACGGAAAAACTTGGCCAAACCAACATTGCTGCGAGTACTGACTGCAGCATCTTGTCTCTGGTGACTATAAAAACCATAATAATTTCCTTGATACTTTCTAAATTTCTAGCCCGGAGTATAGTTCCACTTATGAAAAAAATTGGCAAGTTCTCTGTTATTATTCAGGGCTAATTTTCCGTATTGGGAGTTTCTTCGCCCTCGGTTAGCAGTTTAAGGCCAAATAAATAATCGATTAAATAGCTAGATTTTCTGGAGCTTCATTCGTTTTTAGTCCTTCTTTAGTCGTCTACAGAAGTGTATACTGCTCCATTTTTTATAGCATCATGTTAGTGGGAGAGTAATAGTAGAATTTATTCTGTTCCTTGGGAATCCTCATTAAGAAAAATTATGATTCAGTTTTTGGAATTTATAGGTAAGCATCCAGTTCTCACTGCTATGTGGATGATTACACTTGGCGCGATTATTTTTTATCATAGAAGAACCTCGGCTAGTAGTGTGGCACCACAAGAAGCGATAATGATGATAAATCGTAAAGATGCTGTAGTGATAGATGTTCGAGAGAGGAAAGAGTTTGATGCAGGGCACATCGTCGACTCACTTAATATACCTCTGAACAAGTTAAAGCAGAGGCTCAACGAATTAAGAAAGCATAAGCAAAAGCCGGTTATCGTTGTCTGCAAATTGGGACAGCATTCTGGAGACGCTGCTAAGTTGCTTCAAGAGGCCGGACACGATGAAGTGGTGCGGCTTACTGGCGGGCTGACCGAGTGGAAGGCGCAATCTCTCCCGTTGGTTCAGAATTAAAAGTTAGAGAGAAATTTCTTAGTAAAGAAAAATAGGATTAATTATGGCTGATGAAGAAAATTTACAACCCTCCGCTGGGCCAACAGACCAAGATCAACCTACGGGACCGCAGTTTGCATTGCAACGAATTTATTTAAAGGACTCATCGTTTGAGTCGCCTGGGAGCCCTGCGGTATTCCAAGGGCAATGGACCCCTAAAATTAATTTCGATATAAAAAGTAAGCATGAAAAATTGCAAGATGACCTCTACGAGGTTGTTTTGGTTCTTACGGTAGAGGCTCAGATAGATGAGAAAGTAGCGTTTTTAGTAGAGGTTCATCAGGCCGGCGTCTTTGCTGCGCAAGGTTTTGATGGGCCTCAAATTGAGCAGATGTTAGCCACTGTATGTCCGACTATACTTTTTCCATATGCACGAGAAGCTATAGATTCGCTCGTTCTCAAGGGGAGTTATCCAGCCTTAGCGTTGGCTCCAATAAATTTCGATGCGATCTATCAGCAACAGAGGCAGTCTCAGACGGATCAAGCTGCGGAAGGCAATGGTGTTAGCTCCGAATCTCAAACTTGAGTTGGTCGCTTGACTAGTGATCAAACTATTGATCCTGCGAAATTGCCTTGGTGCCAAGCCTGATATATCACTATAGCAACTGCGTTAGATAGATTAAGACTCCTACTACCGCCTATCATAGGAATTCTATAGATATTTTCTTGACCTATATCCTCTCGAGTGGCATCTGATAGCCCTCTTGTCTCGGAACCAAAGACTACAAAATCGTCGGTCTTGAAGTGTATTGAAGTGTAGGGCTCAGATCCCTTGGTGCTTAGCCCCAATACGCGGCGGTTTTTTACCGATTCATTTTTGAACTGCTGCCACCCATCGTAAACAGAGATTTCAGCGAACTCATGATAATCGAGCCCAGCCCGTCGCATTTTCTTATCTTCGAGTTTAAAGCCCAAGGGCTGGATTAAATGTAGTTTTGATCCTGTATTGGCAGCCAACCGAATTATATTTCCGGTATTTTGGGGAATCTCTGGCTCAAAAAGCACTATATCTACCATTTCATCGTTCCAAATCTTCTCTTTATGGACGGCCAGTTTCTTATTGACCTCCGTTACCGCTAAGTGAAGACAAGTTGGAGTTTTCGAATTCCTTAATTTTTCGTGTTAGCGTGTTTCTGCCCCAGCCCAAGAGGTTGGCAGCATCTCTTCTTCTGCCTGCCGTATGCTTTAATGCTATATCGATTAGTGTTCGCTCGAGGAGCGGGGTTGCCTGATCAAGTATACCTGTGTTCCCCAGGCTCAATTGTTGGTCTGCCCAAGTATGAAGTGCGTCGGTCCAGTTCGTATTCTCCTCATGCGTTGATTTATTACTGGAGAATTCGGGAGGAAGGTCGGTGAGATGAACTTCCCGGCCGGACGCCATTACTGTAATCCATCGGCAGAAATTTTCTAATTGCCGAACATTGCCCGGCCAATCTAATCCAACTAAATATTTCTCTGTTTCTTGCTTTAACTGTTTGGGCTCTACTTCTAGTTCGTTTGCTGCAATTTTCAAGAAATGACTCATGAGCTGCGGAATATCCTCGCGTCGCTCACGTAATCTTGGTATGTGGATACGAATCACATTTAATCTATGAAATAAATCTTCCCGGAATGAGTGTTGCTTAACCAGATCCTCGAGATTCTGGTGTGTAGCAGCTATGATTCTAACGTCCACTTTAATCGATGTATGACCACCTACTCTATAAAATTCACCGTCTGATAGCACTCTCAACAATCTCGTTTGAGTATCTGCTGGCATATCTCCGATTTCGTCAAGAAAAAGCGTGCCACCGTCCGCTTGTTCAAACCGACCAGTTCTTTGGTGAGTGGCGCCCGTGAATGCTCCTTTTTCATGTCCAAACAGCTCCGATTCGATCAGTTCCTTTGGTATGGCAGCAACATTCAAGGGTACAAATTGCATTTCCTTTCTTGGGCTATGCTTATGGAGAGCATGCGCGACCAACTCTTTTCCCGTGCCTGACTCGCCATTTATTAATACTGAAATGTTACTATTTGAGAGCCGGCCTATCGCCCTAAAGACTTCTTGCATGGCGGGGGCTTCACCAATTATCTCTGGATTTTTCTGGCTAAAAGACTCTTGAGACTCTTTGTCAGCGTCACAATTATGGTCCAGTGCTCTCTGAGTAATTGCAACGGCATCCTCAATATCAAAGGGTTTTGGAAGATACTCAAAAGCACCGCGGCTATATGAGGCAACAGCACTGTCTAGGTCTGAATGAGCGGTCATTATAATAACTGGTAGATTCGGATGAGATTCCTGTATTGTTGACAACAAGTCCAGTCCGTTCATTCCCGGCATCCTGATATCACTGATTATGGCATCTGGAGACTCTTGCGCTAGACGATGGAGGAGCTCATCTCCATTTTCGAAAGTTTGAGTATTTAAACCTGTTTTACTTAAAGATTTATCCAACACCCACCGAATCGAGCGATCGTCATCAACTATCCAGACTGAATTATTTGAGTTCATTTGCTTGCTGTACCTTCGAAATTGAAAATTGAGAATTACGTTGTATAGGTATCGTGACCGTAAATTTTGTTTCCCCTGGCTTGCATTCGCATTCAATCATCCCTCCATGCTGGGTTACTATCCCGTGTGATATTGGAAGTCCAAGACCTGAGCCGTCTGGTCGACCGCTAATCATTGGATAAAAAATAGTCTCGGAAATCTCCTGAGGGATACCTGGCCCGTTATCTATGATGTCTACCGCGATGGCCAGTTTAAAAAATTTAGAGCCTATGGTTATGTTTCTTGTGATTCGCGTCCTTAAGATAATCTCTCCAAGTTGATGATCAACATCTGGACTATTCAATGCTTGTAGTGAGTTTCGTAAAAGATTTAGCAGTGCCTGAATCATTTTTTCCGAGTCAGCTACAATCGTCGGAAGGCTTGGATCATAGTCACAGTGCAAATTGATTCCTTTGCCCAAAGTTTCAGCGGCCACTAAACTTCGGACTCTTTCAAGAACTTCATGTATGTTTATTTCTTTGAGTTCTAGCGGCTTCCTAGAACCCACAAGCCTATCGACTAAATTACGAAGTCGATCTGCCTCCTGGATGATTACTTTAGTATAGTCTATGAGTTCATTATCAGAAATTTCCTGGGCCAGCAGTTGCGCAGCACCTCTGATCCCTCCCAGAGGATTTTTTATCTCATGAGCTAAACCGCGCACCAACTCCCGAGTCGTTGTGTATGCAGAATTTAACGAGACCTCTCGGGTAATCTTTTGTGACTGTTCAATCGAGTTTAGCTCTAAAAGAGCAAGCGTCTCACCATTTTCCTCAAAAGGATTTACAGTGTAATCGACTACTAGCTTTTTGGCATGGATTGTATTTAATTCGGCTCTGAGTTTAGTAAGGCTATTGTTTTTGGTGATCGCTGTTTTCATTTCTCCGATATCTTCTTCTGCGTTTTTGAGGATGTCCCCAATAAACAAGTCATGTGCCTTGCGGTCACTAATTTCTAACAGGACCTCAGCAGAGGCGTTGACATATAAAAATCTTAACTGGCTATTTAACAAAACAATGCCCGTTTTGGCGTTATCCAACAGTAATTTGTGTACGGTATTAAGATTCACAGCAATTCTTCTTCAGGGTCAGGGGCCAAACGTGTGAGCACTCCTAGAGACACCCAACTGTCATTCCTTATGCAATTACTAAACCAATCTGTCTAATCTCCTACGTGCCAGTAAAACCCGACATTTTTTGATAAGATCGGCTTATCGCAGGACGATTTAAGGTGTAATATGCACCAAATTAGTGCACGTATCAATGAATTCCAAGGTTGTTATAAAAAAGCCCGGGTGGAAACCGGGCTTTTGCAAGTTAGTCAATTGCTAGGATAGACCTTCCTTAGTCGTCTTAATAATTGCCGCTGCTACCTTGTAGGGGTCAGCATTTGAAGCGGTTCTTCTATCTTCAAGCCTGCCTTTCCAGCCATCTTCAACAGTGCCTACGGGTATTCTGATCGAGGCTCCTCGATCTGAAACACCGTAACTGAAGGTATCTATAGCCTGGGTTTCATGTTCACCCGTGAGTCTTTGGTCATTGTCCGCACCGTAAACGCTAATGTGACGCTCTATGTTTTTGCCGAACTCCTCACAAATTTTAGTAAATACTCCCTTGTCTCCGGATTCGCGCATCACCCCGTTAGAAAAGTTAGCGTGCATGCCAGATCCATTCCAATCCAGCTCCTTACCCAGAGGCTTTGGCTCCCAGTTAATAGCGTAGCCGTATTTCTCTGCGGTTCGCTCCAAAAGATAGCGGGCTACCCAGGTTTCGTCGCCGGCACGCTTTGCTCCTTTAGCAAAAACTTGGAATTCCCATTGACCTGCCGCAACTTCTGCGTTTATTCCCTCGACGTTTATTCCCGCGTCTAAGCACAGATCTAGATGGTCTTCAATGCAATCCCTTCCATGAGCGTTGTTTGCGCCAACAGAACAATAGTAGGGACCTTGCGGTCCAGGATATCCGCCTGCGGGAAACCCTGGTGGAAGATTAGTCTTACTGTCCCATAGAAAATATTCTTGTTCAAAACCGAACCAGAAGTCCTCGTCGTCATCGTCTATTGTAGCGCGCCCATTTGATTCGTGGGGGGAACCATCTGCATTGAGCACCTCAGTCATAACCAAGTAAGCGTTAGCTCTATCGGGGTCTGGGTATATAGCAACTGGCTTCAACAAACAGTCAGAGTCATCGCCAGTGGCTTGTAGGGTCGAAGAACCATCAAACGACCACATTGGACATTCTTCTAGGGTTCCTCCGAAGTCGGATTTAACTTGTGTCTTGCTGCGAAGGCTTTGAGTGGGCTTATAACCATCAAGCCAGATGTATTCCAGTTTTGATTTCATTTTCTAACTATCTCCTAAACGATATTCGACTACACGTTATATTTTTGCTTATCCACAATTCAAGGCATGCTAGAAGAGTAGGGCAGCAGACAAATAAAGGCAAAGTGAGCAATCTTAATTTTCGCATCTTCAAGGAATCAAATTGCATCCTAGATTACTGCTACATTAGGCGCTTGCCTTATGAGCTTTTGTAGGAGCAAAATATATGCCAGCAAAGATGCTATTACGAAGCCTGAAATTACATAACTTTATGATAAAATTCAACTAATAAACGCACCCAAAAAGAGCGTATGCACTATTGATGCACTAAATAAGTGCCTTATCTTAGAGCATGAACGCTTTCATTATCTGCGATTCAGAACTTGAGAGCTGAGTACTATTTTGAGTGTTTTTAAAACCTACAGTTATGGCCACTAAATGCTATTCCTTATAAAACTGTCACCAGAGATTACCATCAAAAGCCGAGTTGTTCGGCGGCGTTTTACTCGACAGCTGAGAAAGAACACACACAGGGTATTGAAGGAATTCGGTAATCAAATTCAGGTTCGGGGTAAATGGGACGCCATCGAGGTAGACGTAAATTTCCCAGAGCAGGCAAAAATTCGTCAAATTCAGGATCGACTTCAGAATACACCAGGCATTGCCCAAATTTGTGTAGTTGAAAAACACCAACTTTCATCCATGGAAGAAATGCTGGAGCTCTCCAAAAATCTCCATGGCCATTATTTAAACGGGAAAACGTTTGCGGTCCGTTGCAAAAGAACTGGCGATCATTCGTTTAGTTCAGTAGATGTCGAACGCTTTATTGGACATGGAATATTAGAGTCGTGTCCCACGGCAAAGGTTAATCTCAGAAATCCAGATGTAACCGTATCCCTTGAGATACGCGACGATTTTTTCTATATCATCAAAGATAAATTTAAAGGGTTAGGTGGTTTTCCTCTTGGCTGTCAGGATTCTGTTTTATCGTTAATCTCTGGAGGTTTTGACTCTTCCGTTTCCAGCTATCTTTGTATTAAGCGCGGTCTCCAAACTCATTATTGCTTTTTTAATCTTGGAGGCAGCTCTCATGAAGTTCTGGTTAAGGAGATCGCTTTATTTCTCTGGATGAAGTTTCACAGTTCTCATAGAGTTAAGTTTATCTCGGTACCTTTCGAAGGTGTAGTCGAAGAAATCTTAAGTAAGGTGGAAAACTCCCAGATGGGGGTAATATTGAAAAGAATGATGTATCGGGCAGGCGACGCAATTGCCAAGAAAATGGGTTTAAATGCATTGGTTACAGGAGAGAGTATTGCTCAGGTTTCAAGTCAGACACTTGCAAACCTCTCTGTGATAGAGGATGTTTCTGATAGCTTAATTTTGCGACCCTTGTGCATGAGTGATAAACAAGAAATCATCAATATGGCGCGAGAGATAGGTACTGAAAATTTCTCCATCGATGTTCCTGAATATTGCGCTGTTATTTCTAAGAACCCAACCACCAAAGCCAGAATAAGTAAGATCGAGCGAGAAGAGTCTCGCATTGATGAGAGGGTTTTGCTCGAAGCTTTGGAAGATACCAAATACCAGTTGATTTCCGAGTTGATTGACGGGGTAGGCAAGAAAGAGAACGATGTCTCAATTGTGGGATCTCTAACAGAGTGCGGTATTGTCATTGATATACGACACCCTAATGACATAGAAATAAGTCCTCTTTCGTTTGGTGTTAAGGTCAAGATCCTGAATATCCCATTTTATAGTTTGTCCTCTCAGTTTGAGAGTCTTGAATCCAACCAAGATTATTCACTTTATTGTGATAAGGGTATGATGAGTAGAATGCATGCGGCGCACTTGATGGAGCTAGGCTTCAATAATGTTTCAGTTCTCGATTTTAAAGCAAACTCAAACTAATTTAAGTGAGAATAGAACTTCTGATTATCTTTCTGTAGGTGCTCGTGTATACTCGCGCCTTTCCGCTCAAACCACAAATAGCTGAGTAAGACTAAGACTATATTCTCGATTAAATTTCAATCATTATGGAAGACAAAATAAGAAACATTGCCATTATTGCGCATGTCGATCATGGGAAGACAACCTTAGTTGACAAGCTACTAGAGCAGTCTGGCACCTTAAAAAGTAGGGGCAAACAAATTGATAGGATTTTGGACTCGAATGACCAAGAGAGAGAGCGCGGAATTACTATTCTTGCAAAAAATACCGCTATCTATTGGAAGGACTACCATATAAATATTGTAGACACGCCAGGGCACGCAGACTTCGGTGGCGAGGTGGAGCGTGTTCTTTCTATGGTAGATAGTGTTTTACTGTTAGTAGACGCAGTTGAGGGGCCGATGCCACAGACGCGTTTTGTAACGCAAAAGGCGTTTGCCCAAGGTCTTAATCCAATTGTTGTAGTGAACAAAGTAGATAGAAAGGGAGCACGACCTGATTGGGTGATCGATGAGGTCTTTGAACTTTTTGATAATTTAGGGGCCAGCGATAATCAACTTGATTTTCCTATCGTATATACGTCAGCTTTACGAGGCACATCAGGCTTGGAACTAGAGCGGCAGAACAATGATATGAATGCCATTTTTTCAATGATTATTGAAAGGGTTCCTTCTCCAAAGGTGGAAGTAAATAAACCACTACAAATGCAGATTAGCGCGCTAGATTACGATAGCTATGTAGGAGTTATCGGAATCGGCAGGATCACTCGTGGGGAAGCAGTTCGAAACCAGTCCGTGGCAGTTGTTAACTCAGAAAGAAACATAACGAAGGCAAAAATATTGCAGGTAAAAAGCCATCTTGGCTTAGAGCGTGTAGACGTGGAGTCTGCCGCAGCAGGACAAATAATTTGCATCTCAGGAATTGAAGGACTTCAAATTTCGGACACTATTTGCGACCCTTCTTGTATCGAGCCTATGCCGCCTTTGACAGTCGACGAGCCAACAATCACTATGACTTTTCAAGTCAATGATTCACCGTTTGCTGGTTTAGACGGCAAGTACGTAACGACACGCCAGCTAAAGGAACGATTGGAGCGTGAGCTTCTTTATAATGTAGCACTTCGGGTTAGAGATGGAGAGACACCAGACAAATATATCGTGTCAGGTCGAGGAGAGCTCCATCTAGCAGTTCTTATTGAAACCATGCGAAGGGAAGGTTATGAACTTGCTGTTTCAAAGCCGGAGGTAATCGTTGTTGAGCAAAATGGTAAGAAACAAGAACCTTATGAAACTTTGTTAATTGATTGTGATGAGCAGCATCAAGGCTCGGTTATCGAAGAACTCGGCACCAGAAGAGCAGAGTTGCAAGATCTAATTCCGGATGGTAAGGGTCGTGTGAGGATTCAATTTAAGGCGCCAACTCGCGGACTAATTGGTTTTCGATCACAGTTTTTGTCCATCACTTCGGGTTCAGGTTTGATGACTCATAATTTTGACCACTATGGCGATTTTAAAGAGGCAAAACTTGGAGGCCGTATTAATGGTGTGCTTGTTTCGATGGTCACTGGCAAAACTCTGGGTTATTCACTTTTTAATTTACAAGATAGAGGGAGGCTTTTTGTTGGTCCGAATGTTGAAATTTATGAGGGCATGATAGTGGGAATCAATAATCGAGGTAACGACTTAGTTGTAAACCCAACCAAAGCTAAACAATTAACCAATATTAGGGCATCTGGCAGTGACGAGAATATTTTGTTAACAACACCAGTAAGTCATAGCCTGGAGCGAGCAATGGAATTTATTTCAGATGATGAGCTGGTAGAGATAACTCCGAACCATATTAGACTTAGGAAAAAGCATCTCACAGAAAATCAGCGTAAGCGAGATGGACGCATGAAAGAGTTAGGAAGATGATTGCGTTAGTACAAAGGGTCAACTATGCAAATTTGTTGATTGATGATCGACTGTTCAGTCAAATTGATTCTGGTATTCTGGTGTTGCTCGGGGTTGAGAAGAAGGATTGTGAATCAACTGCTGAAAAGTTATTGCAGAAAATATTAAATTACAGAATATTTAACGATCAAGATGAAAAAATGAATCTCAGCGTCAAAGATATTGATGGTGGTTTAATGTTGGTTTCGCAGTTTACTCTTGCGGCTGAAACAGGAAAAGGATTGAGGCCGAGTTTTTCTTCAGCTATGGCACCAAGTGAAGCACAGCGTATTTATGATTTTATGGTTTCAAAAGCTATACAGTCATACAAAAAAATAGCATTCGGAAAGTTTGGCTCCAATATGAGGATCGTTCTAGAAAATAACGGTCCAGTTACGTTTTACTTAAGTGCCTGAAGACTCTTAAATCATTCATTAGCGTTTGCTTCCTGCTTTCTCCGCACTAATCTCCCAGCCAATATTCCTAGCTCAAAGAGAGCCCACATTGGTAAGGCAAGCATTGACTGAGTGAACGGGTCTGGCGGAGTCAATAACATTGCGATTACGAAACAGCCTACTACCACGTATGGACGTTTTTCAGAGAGGGAATCGGGTTCTGCTAACCCTGCCCAAATACACAGAAAAACAGCGATTGGAATTTCGAAAGCGATGCCAAAAGCAAAGAAGATCGTTAGCGCAAAACTTAGAAAGCTGCTGATATCGGGAGCTACCTGAATCCCTTCCGGAGCAACAGAAATAAAAAAACCGAAGACAATTCCGAACAGTATATAACGTGCAAATGCGATTCCTGTATAAAACAAAGCGACGCTAGAAATGAATAGGGGGATTGCCACGGCCTTTTCATTTTTGTATAGCCCTGGCGCAATAAAAGACCAAAGTTGAAAGAGGACATATGGAGCAGCCAATAAAAATGAAACGTAGAAAGTTAATTTAAAGGGAGCAAAGAAAGGGGAGGTAGGATCAATCGCAATCATATTAGATCCTTCCGGCAAGGCCTGGATAAGTGGAAGTGCAACGTAGTTGTAGATATCGTTCGCCCAGTAAAATAGACCTAAGAAGAATACCACTATTGCAATTACACATTTCAAAATTCGATCACGTAATTCTACCAAGTGATCGATTAGCGTCAGTTCTTTTTCTTCCTCAGCCGACGCCATCTTCTTCAACTACCTTACCTGTCTTATCAGATTGTGCAAGTTTTGGGTTTTGACTTGGGCTATAAACTTCTCGTACAGCATCCCCCGTCATCTCTGAGTTTTCTTTTTTGTCTTGTCCTTCAGTAACCGTTTGATCATTGGTGGCGACAGAGGCGCCAGGGTCAAAACTTTCAGTATTAACTAGAGAGTTAACAGATGTTTCGGTTTCCGTGGCTACGGTTTTTACTTTCTCTTTAGCATCCTCGATTTGAGCCATAACCGATTCATTATGCAACTGTCTTCTTATCTCATCGGTATTAAGCTCTCTTTCGATTTCTGCCTTTACCTTGTAGAAAGAACGTCTGAACCGCCCGATCCACAAGCCGGCTGTTTTCACAGCTGTTGGTAACTTATCAGGGCCGATTACAATCAAAGCTACTATTAGTATCAGCAGTATTTCAGTTGAATGAATGTTAAACATAAACTGAGTTGACTCGTATAGCTGAAGACTTTAAGAAAGAACTGGTTTAGTAAATTGGTGTTACTTAGATTCGACTTTCTCAGCGGGCGCCTCTATAGTTTCTCCTTCTGAATCGTCTGCTTCATCTGGTTCTCCTTCTGACTCATCCTTATCGTCATCCTTCATGGCAGTTTTGAAACCTTTTAAGGCCCCGCCAAGATCTGACCCCAAATTGCGAAGTTTCTTCGTGCCGAATAGCATCACCACGATAAGTAAAATTATAAGTAGTTGCCAAATTCCAATTCCGCCTACACCCATGGTTACCTCCCATTCAAACTGCTAACAAAGTTGATAATGAATTAATTTTTACGAGATGCTTTTTCTTCAATACCAGAGATATTAAAGCGTTGCTCTAATTCTTCCAAAACTTTACTGGGCTCGAGATCGAGATGGCTTAACATTACCATAGTATGAAACCACAAGTCCGCGGTCTCATGGATCACTGCCCTACTGCTGTCATCTGCATTTGCCTCATACTCTTTGGCTGCAATGATAGTTTCAGTTGCTTCCTCGCCAATTTTTTCGAGTATCTTATTTATGCCTTGCGCGTGTAAGCTCGCAACGTATGATTCCTTACTGGACGCGGTTTTTCTGAGCTTCAGGAGCTCCGCAAGTTCATCAAGTACTTTACTCATTCTATCATTCAACTCGTGATCTAAATACCGTCTAGCAGGTCATTGATTATCATAAATGGAAGAAGGGTCTTTTAATACTGGGTCAGCAACCAACCATTTGCCTTCTTCATACTTTTGGAAAAAACAACTTTCCCTGCCTGTATGACAGGCGATACCCCCTGCCTGCTGGACTTCATAACATAAACTGTCGTTATCGCAATCCAAATACACTTCCACTACTCTCTGAGTGTTTCCGGACTTTTCTCCTTTTCTCCATAACTTTGCTCGTGATCTAGACCAATAAACAGCGAATCCTTCGTTAACAGTGGTTTGCAATGCTTCTCTATTCACCCATGCTTGCATCAGAATTCGTCGAGAATCAACCTCAATAGTTACCACTGGCACCAGGCCATCTTGATTCCATGTGATTTGGTCTAGGAAAGTGGACATATTCTAAGTATGAGCCTTCATCGATCAAAATACAAAAAATAGATACCAAACCCCACGAAAATCAGTGTTGCACTCGGAATACTTTGAAGGAAATTCAAGGAAGTTGGGATTAAAGAAATTCCAGCGAATAAAACACATGACATACCTACGTACTTTTTAAAGCGCATTTTCCTTTTGATTTCGTTTTCCCTTCTAAGCTGCGCCTGCAAGACTTTCGCTTGTAAAGCTCCAATAGATGGAATTTGAGCTAAATTGTCCATTACAAGCTGAGGCAAATTCGGTAACTGCTCAACCCACTTTGGGATGCTTTCCTGAATTTTATTGAGGAATGTAAGGGGGTTCAGGCGCTTGGAATTCCAGCTCTCCAAGTATGGGAAAGCTGTTTGCCAAAGATCAAGGTCTGGGTAGAGTTGTCTTCCGAGACCTTCCACATTCAAAAGAGTTTTTTGTAGCAGCACGAGTGATGGTTGTACTTCCATTTCAAAACGACTGGCTGTTTGAAAAAGTTGTACCAATAATTTTCCGAAGGAAATTTCCCTTAATGGCTTCTCGAAGATAGGTTCACATACAGTTCTTATTGCAGATTCAAACTCCTGTAATTTGGTTTCCTTTGGAATCCAACCACACTCGATGTGCAGCTCGGCTACTTTTCTATAATCTCTTTTGAAGATTGCAAGCAAATTTCTAGCTAAGTATTCTTGATCGCTACTTGATAGAGAGCCCATAATTGCGCAGTCGATTGCAATATATTGGGGACTTTGCTGCGACGATGTTGAAACAAAAATGTTTCCGGGATGCATATCGGCATGGAAGAAATTGTGTTCAAAAACTTGGGTGAAAAAAATATTTACACCAGTCTCAGCTAATATTTTGAGATCGATGCTATGTTCTTTGAGTTTTTGAATATTAGAGATTTGAATGCCATGGATTTTTTCTGTCACTAAAATATTCTTGCATGTGAAGTCCCAATACACTTTTGGTATGTACAACTCTGATGAAGAATCGAAGTTTCGTGCTAGTTGGGTTGTATTCGCTGCTTCTGACCTTAAGTCTAGTTCGTTGAAAATAACTTCTTCATAATCGTTGACAATTTCAACAAGTCTCAAACGACGGCCGGTAGATGATAGCCTCTGTATTAGATGAGCTATCGTCTTCAATAGCTTTAGATCTTTATTGATGGTTTTCTCTAAACCTGGTCGAATGACTTTGATGACCACAAGATCACCATTTATTAGGATCGCATTGTGAACTTGGGCGACAGAAGCGGAGGCAAATGGTTCGTCTTCAACACTTTTAAAAACTTGATCAATCTCTATGTCTAATTCAGTTGATAGAATTGATTGGATAGACGGGTACTTAAATGGTGGCACATTATCTTGAAGAGATTGAAGCTCATCTGCTATGTCGTTTGGTAGAAAATCTCTCCTGGTAGATAGTAGTTGGCCAAACTTAACATATATCGGACCGAGTTCTTCCAAGGACTTGCGCAAACGAACAGCAATTGGTTCTTTTGGGGATTGGCGATTGCCGAGGGTAAATGGCGAAAGCATGTAACGCAAAAGTAAGGTGCCTTCATGCCCTTTTAAAAATTCATCAAGGCGATAATGACCGAGTACTCTTAGTAAATGAAATAAATGGGCCAATTAAATTTCCACTGCTCTCAATCTGGGTAATATGAAAAGATATGCAAATCTGAGTTTGGAAAGAATCAATAATCTCATTGTTTGTCACCTGGCTTATTGAGACGTTCTGCTAGAAGTTGTGTTTTGGCCATAACCCGATCAACCCGTAGCTTCAGAAGATCGATGTTGTCTTTCAAACTTTCCAAACTGTCTGACGAGGGTAGAAGTTTTTTTTCTTCTTTTAAGTAGTCCTGTATATTACGATTTAAAGAGTCGTTGAACTGGATACTCCAATCTACTACTCTTTTTCCCCCTTTGTTCAATTCATTCGTTAAAACATGTCCTAGCCAAGGTGTTAATAGGCTTAGCCAATCGATATCCATCTTCTGGAGACTATCATATAGTTTTTGGCCGAGTTCAGAGTCACCAGCAACCTTTATGTTTTGGTTGAAAAAACCATACTTCTTATGGTCGATTAATAGTCTTAACAATCTATCAAAATCTCCTGAAATTTTTACATCAGCAGGAGTGTCAACTAAATTTTTCTCAAAGCCAATCAGGCGTATCCCGCCACCAAAAAACTTTATCGTTAAGTGGAGGTTCGGCAAAAAAGTCTCTATCTCTATTGATTTACCGCAGAAGTTAGCAAGAAGTTTTTTTACATGCGAGTCGTTCTCGATTAGCAGATTGATGAATTTTTCTGCTGGCCAAAGAATAGATGTTGCTATGGCATGGTTCACAGAGCTTTAAATCCTAAGTGAATAGCGCAGATGCCACTCATGACATTTTGATAACTGCAATGTTCTAGTCCGGCTTTGACGAGCATGTCTAATAAAGTTTCCTGGTCAGGGTGCATCTTTATTGATTCCACAAGGTAACGGTAGCTATCAGAGTCACCAGTTAAAAGTCTGCCTGCTAAGGGCCATAGTGATGAGAACGCGCCATATGCCTTGTCGATGACAAAATTTTCGGGCTTTGAGAATTCGAGTATCACAAGTCGTCCCCCGGGTTTAAGAACTTTTCTCATAGCTTCAAGGGCCGCTTTTTTGTTGGTTATGTTTCTGAGCCCATACGCGATGCAAATACAATCAAAAGTGTTATCTGCAAAAGGTAGTTTCTCCGCGTCGAGCTGTGCGATGTCAACATTCATGTCGCAGCCGGAGTCTATCAGTCGATTTCTTCCAACTTTTAGCATAGCATCATTAATATCTGCTAGAACGACTTGACCTGACTCACCGACCAAGCTAGAGAATTGTTTACTTAAATCTCCTGTCCCACCAGCCAGATCAAGAACTCTCTGGCCTGGGCGTAAAGCGCTTAATTGGATAGTAAATCTTTTGATGAGTCGATGAGTGCCAAGAGACATAACATCATTCATGAGATCGTAACGATTCGCTACAGAGCGAAAAACTTTAGCGACTCGCTCCTCCTTCTCCGTTATTAGTACTTTCTCATAGCCGAAGTGGGTCGTTTCTTGGTCGTCTAGATTCTTCATAAGTTAACTTTTTAGAGGTTTTACTTTTATAATTTGAGTATCAGTGGGAGAGGGGTCTCTGGTCTTGCCAGCCTGCTGTAATCGTAAAAGATAGTCATCCCAAAGTGTTTTTTTGTCACGACCTATGGATACTAGATAGTCCCAACTAAAAATCCCTGTGCTGTGACCATCGTCAAATTCCAACTTTACAGCATAGTTTCCTACAGGTTCTACATTTTTGAGTTTCACGTGCCGCTTTCCAGTCTGAAGCACTTCTTGTCCCTTCCCATGACCTCTGACCTCTGCAGAAGGTGAGTGAACCCGTAAAAATTCTGACGAAAATTCAAGCTGGCTGCCATCATTGTAACTTAGTTCTAGGGTGTTAGATTGCTTGCGCAATTTGACTTCAGTGGGGGTTTTATTCAGCATCTGGGAATAACCGTTTACAAAATGTAGCGGCTTAAGTCTTCATCTTTAGCAAGGTCATCGAGTTGTTTTTCTACGAAAGACTTATCAATGACCAATGACTCTTTAGTGCTTAGTGCTAAATCTGAAGCGGAATACGAAATATCCTCCAACAATCTTTCCATTACGGTATGCAACCTTCGAGCACCTATATTCTCGGTAGTTTCATTAACTTGCCAAGCGATCTCAGCGATTTTCTCAATACCATCTTTGCTGAAACTTATTTCTAAATCTTCTGTTCCCAACAATGCCTGATACTGATCCACCAAAGACGCATTTGGCTCGCTAAGTATTCTTTGAAAATCTTTGGCGGTTAAGGGGTTTAGTTCTACGCGGATCGGGAGTCGACCTTGTAGTTCTGGAATTAGGTCGGACGGTTTCGAAAGATGGAAAGCTCCAGAAGCAATAAAAAGAATGTGATCCGTTTTTATACTTCCATATTTAGTCGAGATGGTTGATCCTTCGATTAACGGCAGCAAGTCCCGCTGAACTCCCTCTCTCGACACGCCGCCATTTCCGTGATCGTGCTTATTTGTGACCTTATCTATTTCATCAATAAAAACGATGCCTGTTTGTTCTGCTGCCTCTATCGCTTTGTTCTTAATTTCTTCGTCATTAATTAGTTTTGAGGCCTCCTCCTCCTTAATTATTTTTAGGGCAGCTCTTACAGACATTCTTCTCGATTTTTTGCGGCCGCTATTCATATTAGAAAACATGCTTTTTAATTGGTTAGTCATATCCTCCAAGCCAGGTGGTGCCATTATTTCGACGCCAGGTGGTGCGTCCGCGATCTTAATTTCTATCTCTTTTTTATCTAGTTCTCCTTCACGAAGTTTTTTCCGGAAAGATTGTCTAGCACTAGACTGAGTTTTTTCTTCATTTTCGTCAACCCTTGCTTGCGGCAGCAATACATCAAGTATTCTATCTTCCGCGAGATCTTCAGCGAGATGCCTGACTTTCAGCATCTCCACCTCGCGGGTCATTTTGACAGCAACATCTGCAAGGTCTCGTATTATAGACTCGACATCACGGCCTACATAGCCAACCTCTGTAAACTTTGTAGCCTCGACCTTAATAAAGGGAGCCTGAGCTAGTCTAGCTAGACGGCGAGCGATTTCGGTTTTTCCGACACCGGTTGGCCCGATCATCAAAATATTTTTCGGAGTTATCTCCGACCTCATAGACTCATCAAGTTTCATTCGCCTCCATCGGTTTCGAAGTGCGATGGCAACTGCCCGCTTGGCCTTGTCCTGTCCAATTATGTGTCTATCTAATTCGGATGTAATTTCACGCGGGGTCATTATATTCATCTTAAGCCTATACTTTACTACCCTAGCTCGTCCTGATTTATCTCGAGTTCTTCAATTGTGTACACTTCATTCGTGTACACGCAGATTCCAGCAGCGATTTCCAAGCTTTTCGTAACAATATCCCGAGCATTCAAATTTGTATTTGAAACTAATGCTCGAGCTGCAGAGAGTGCGTAGCTACCACCTGACCCAATCGCCATGATTGAGTCTTCTGGTTCGATCACGTCTCCGTTCCCAGTTATCACTAGAGAGGATTCTTTATCTGCCACCACTAATAGGGCCTCCAATCTTCTTAAGGAGCGCTCTGTTCTCCAGAGTTTTGCCAGTTCCACGGAAGACCTTAATAGTTTCCCACGATGTTTTTCTAACTGTTCCTCGAATCTTTCGAATAAGGTGAAAGCATCAGCTGTTCCCCCTGCAAAGCCAGCGAGGACCTGATCTTTGTGTAGACGTCTCACCTTTTTCGCGTTCCCTTTCATTATCGTATTTCCTTGAGAAACTTGTCCATCGCCGCCAATGACGACTTTATTTTCCCTTCGTACAGAGACTATTGTGGTTCCGTCATATTGTTGCAAACCGGACCTCCTAGGGTTTTAATCATAAAGTACCATAGAAATTAGAAACAGAGAGCATGTATTTCTAGCGCAAGTTTAGGAATGCTTTTTACTCAGATCAACAACTGCTTCTGATTTTAGCAGATAGTTTAGCCGAGGGATTTTTACTTTTTACTCTTGCAGCTCAACAATCAATGAATTGATATTGTAACTTTTCAGTAGTTGGCGAGATTTCTCTAACTCTTCTAGTGAGCTGTATGGACCATTTTGTACAAGGTACAGAGTCCTTCCGGGCAATTCAGCGAGTTTCACCACAGCCTTTAAGCCAAGTTCGATCTGTTTATTCATTTCTCGTTCAGCTGAAGAGATTTGCTGAAACGCTCCAGTTTGAAGCATAACCTGCCTACTTAGTATTTCATTTTGTAGATTCTGGGGGATGGGTTCATTAAGTTCAACAGGTACAGCATTTGTTTGCACTACGTACTTCGGAAGTTCGGTGTAGAATTCGAGGTCTACGGTATTGTCTGAGGGTAAATTTTCGGATTCCTGATCCAATGGTTTGGCGGGGGCTACGTTTTCTATATCCCGCGCAATGTTTAGAGGTGGAACATGCCCCGATAAGTAGAATAAGACGCATGCTAGTACCCCCACGGTCATTCCCACCAGGCCGCCAGTTAGTAATAGAGACCAAGTTGGGGGCGACTCTAATATTTTCCTTTCCAAAATAGGTTCAGGTTTTATCTTTGCGAAATCTTGAGTCATATTTCCATTACTAAATTATTGTTTTTAGTGACAAAGATGTCTTAGAGCAGTAAATATCATGAGAAGTATCGGTAAGAAATCTATAAGCTAAAGGTTAATTTTAGACTAAATTAAGCTACTTGAATATTAAGTTAGGTCCGCTGGATCCACGTCTAGATACCATTTTAAGCCGGGCTTAGTCTTGATTTTGTCTAATCTTTTAACTAATTCCGTTAGTAGTCGCTGCAAAGTCGCTTGTGTATTACTTTTCAGCATGAGGTGGGCTCGGAATTTTCCGCCGCGCTTTTCAAGTGGCGCCGGGAACGGACCTATTGACTCGACTTTTTGATGATATTTATTGTTTATATCTTGTATGAAATCTTCACAACTAGCTAAAAATTTTATGGAGGTAGTCAATGCTCTGGAATTAGCCTTGAGTATAGCTAGACGCCAAAATGGTGGCATTCTGCCGTTTTTGCGTTCTTCGAGAATTATGCTCGCAAATTCATTGTAGCCGCCTCTCATGAAATTTTGTAAGGCTACGTGCGAAGCATGTCTCGTTTGAATTATCACTTCGCCTCTCTGATTAGCTCTCCCGGTTCTTCCTGAGACTTGCGTTATCGTTTGTGCCATATACTCTTGACCGCGAAAATCAGGACTAAACAATCCCGTGTCAGCATTTATAATTGCTACCAAGGTGATGTTAGGAAAGTGATGTCCTTTGGCAATCATCTGGGTGCCAATCATTAGACAACTTTCACCAATTGCAATTTGGTCTAGCATTTCGTTTAGTTGATTTTTGTGTCTCGTAGAATCTCGATCTATACGAAATATAGGAGTACGCTTGAAATGGTCTCTGAGAAAAGTTTCGAGCTTTTGAGTTCCAACCCCGAGTGTCTCTAACTTTGAAAGGTTGCAGGCTGGGCATTTTTTCGGCAGTTCACTTACTTCGCCGCAGTGGTGGCAGCAAATACTCGGAGGGTGGATGTGGACCGTTTTTTGTGACATACAATTACTGCATTCCGCGACCCATCCGCAATTTTGACAGCTGAGTGCGGGTGCAAAGCCTCGGCGATTTATAAATACTAAAACCTGCTTTTTTGCATCGAGGTGTTTCTTGATTTTTGTCAAAAGTGTTTCGGACAATCCGTGAGTTATTGTTTGCTTTGACGTATCGATTAAGAGTCTGCTTGGTAACGGAGTATCTGCAGCCGTCTTCAGGAGAGATAACTGTTTATACTTTCCAGATTGGACATTCTGCAATGTCTCAAGACTTGGGGTGGCCGAACCGAGTATTATGGGTATATTTTTTTTCTTAGCTCGGAATATTGCTAGATCTCTCGCCGAATATTTAAAGCCTTCCTGTTGCTTAAATGAATTATCATGCTCCTCATCCACAATGATTATTCCCAGATCTGAAAAGGGGGAGAAAACTGATGAGCGAGTGCCAATTAAGATTCCTGCTTGACCTTCCCGAGCCATATTCCAGGATTCAAGCCGTTCGGAGTCCGAAAGGCCTGAATGCATTGTTCTGATTGGACATTCAAACCTTTCAGTTAAACGATTGAGTGTTTGAGGCGTGAGTCCGATCTCAGGAACTAGAACGAGGCACTGTCTACCTTTTGCCAGGTGCTGTTGCATCGCTTGCATATAGACTTCAGTTTTGCCAGAGCCGGTGACTCCGTATAAAAGAAAGCACTGAAAGTTATTTTCGGTCCTATTTATTGCTGTCAAAGCCGACTTCTGATCTCTATTCAAAAGCATTGCTTTGGGGTTTCTTTCTGATATTGGCGCATAAGTCTCTCTCTTAAAATCCGGTTTAGTAAGCTCAAATATTAGCTCTTTTTTTTGAAGTTCCTTAATCACACTATCGCTAAAACCTGCTTCATTAATATCAGCTTTTGGGAGCCAATTTTGTTGAAGAAGATCGAGCAGGGCTTTCTGCCTTGGAGCATTCTCAACAAGTTCCAATTTTTCCTCTGGCACGAACTCCAAACTTTTCCATATTTTAATCATGGGCTTGACAGGATTAGCCCCACGAACCTTTTTTGGCAGGGCGGCGGCAAGAACCTGACCTATTGGATGGTGATAATATTGAGAACTCCACTTCAAGATTGACAAAATTTCTTCTGATACGACTGGTTCATAATCAAGGATATCCTTGATGTACTTTAGTTTATGTGGGGCAATTTGAGACTTAGAAGTTGTCGAAATAACAAAACCAATAACAGTGCGGTTTCCAAAGGGCACGACTACTCTTGAGCCTGGATAAATTGACTGTCCAGGGTTTTTAGGTAGGTAGTCAAAAACCTCTCGCAGGGGAGAAGGTACGGCGACTTGATACACTATATTTTCATCGCGGATGCTTGATTTAGTCAACCATTTTCTCCATTAAGAGAGATGACTGTAAGGTCTAGCTCTCGGGGAATTTCAAATGTACCGATGCCGTTAATTCTAGCAGAGGATACTGTTGCTTTGTTTGGGTTGCTGTTATGGAGTCTCGCATAGTTTATACTCAAATCATCGATTAGCTTTATATTTTCCAAAATTTGATCGAGGGTATGAAATGACAACTGAGTTTGCTATCAAACAGTTATTGGAGGCTCGTCGAATAATAGATGAGATCGATTCCAAGTTAATTGAAATACTGGATGAACGCTTTCGTCTGACTCGAGAAGTAGGCCTTCTTAAAGCAGAACACAAACTGGATCCAGTTGACAAAACTAGAGAAGTTGAGAAATTGGCAAAATTGCGATCTCTATGTGATAAAAAAACCTTGAATCCCGATTTCATTGAAGAACTTTTTAGCAGTATCATGGAAGAGGTGGTCAAAAATCACCAAAGTATAGACCGATAAACTTTCCTCTTGTACCTTGCCTAGCCCTATTCCTCTAATGGGAAGTAAACCCGCCTGCGCAGTAAACAGATTGAAGCACAATATTTTAGTGCCTGCGTGACGCCTAATTCGCCTCGCTATTTGGAAACCAAAATGCAAGGCATCATTAAGACGAACATCTACCCTGCTTATGGGCTAATCAAAGCTACACCCTGTCGGGGCAATTCTATTGAGACCAAATCTACGCTCGAGAGAAATGTTTTTGTTTAAGTGCTATCCCTTGTGCACTTTTAAACAGAAAATTATGGACTTTGGCGATCGGACAGTTGGGTTTAAGAAACGATTTTGCAGTCGAAAGTTGTAAGTTAGGCCCTAATCTAAGTATTGGTTTTCAAAATATTGTCTCGGTAGAGATAGTCTGACTATTTTCCTCAATATCGAGGCCAGGGACAGGTTCTGTAAGGAGCTCGGGGGCATTTTCGGTACGGAAATATTCAAAGACAGCATCAGGATCTCCTGGTGTTGCCGGCTTTCCTGAGGATCGATCAATTAAACGATCAACAATTCCGTCCGGGCGACTTATCGTCGTCTCAGGCTCGTCGGCAAGAGCTTCACGCATGAAGTCTATCCAAATAGGCACGGCGACGGTCGCCCCCTGTTCTCTTTCCCCCAAAGGTTCCGGCTGGTCAAGCCCCACAAAAACTGTAGTTGCAATATTTTTGTTAAATCCAGAAAACCAGAGTTCTTGAGGTCCATTAGTTGTGCCTGTTTTCCCTCTCAAGTCATCACGCTGTAATTCACGGTAAACCCGATTGCCGCTGCCTTCCGTAATTACAGACTCCAACATAGAGTTCAATATATAGGCCACTCTTTGATCTATTATCCGGGGTGCAGATTTTGGACTTTGACTAGTTTCATTTGAATTTACCAAACAAGTTTCACAAACTACGAGCGGATCAGATTGATATAAAAGACCATCTCCCTCAGAGACAACTTTTTCAATAAACCAAGGATTCACTTTGTAACCTCCATTGGCGATCGAGGAGTAACCGGTTACCAATTCTAGAGGCTGAACATCCTGGCTTCCGAGCGCAACAGTCAGATCATTTTTCGGAAAATTCTGTGTTTGGAACCCGAATTTCGAAGCAAACTGCAGGACAGTTTGAGGGCCGACCAAGTCATAAAGCCTGACAGCGGGTACATTACGTGATTCTTTTAGCGCGTATCTAAGAGTTATTGGTCCAAGAAAATTATTCTCATAATTATTAGGACGATAGCTGCCTCTCGTAATCGGTGCGTCATTAATTACAGTCGCGGCAGAGTATCCGTTTTCTAACGCTGCGCCATATAAAAAGGGTTTAAAATTAGATCCTGGCGGGCGGGAAGTTGTCACTCTGTTAACTTGGCTTCGCCTAAAATCGTAGCCGCCCACGAGTGCAAGTATCGCCCCATTTTGGGGTGACATTGAGACCAGAGCGCCCTGAATTTCTGGCACCTGGCCCAATTCCCAGTCACCCTTAGCACTAAGTTTTACCCTGACTAAGTCCCCAATCGTGACGAGGTCTGATGCGGTTTCTGGAGGGGGCCACATATTATTACGATCGACAAAAGCGTAGGCCCAAGACATTCCATCCCAACGAATCTTAACAGTTTCACCATCCTTTAATAGAGCTTCGAAGGCTTTCTCTTCGACAGCGACCACGATTGCAGGTTCCTGATTGCCATAAGTTGGAACGGAGGCCAGTTGGGCTAGCCAGTTGAGCTCTTTATTTTCGGGTGTTGGGGGATAATTTGTGTCAACACCTCGAAAACCATGACGCTTGTCATAGTATGTTTCTAAACCATTAATCACAGCATTATTTGCTGCTTCTTGTAAGTCTCCATTTATACTTGTAATTACTTCGAAACCTCTGGAATAAGTAGCTTCTCCGAACTGATCGTAAATAGTTCTTCTTACCATCTCGGCCACATAAGGTGCGCTTATTTCAATATTGCGATTTCGCCTGTTCGCGGTGATCGGAGCTTCGTTCGCTTCCTTGAATTCAGTCTCTGTGATCATCCCTTCGCCGAGCATGTTTGAAAGGCGGGTTTCTCTTCTATCAAGCGCTCGAGCTGGATTACTAAAAGGGTTACAGGTTGAGGGACAGGGGAGTAAAGAAATCATCATAGCTGACTCGGCAAGAGTAAGCTCGCTAACTGTTTTTCCGTAGTAGACAAAGGATGCTGCACCTATTCCATCAGCGCCAGCTCCGAAATAAATTGTATTTAAGTACAAAGTTAAGATTTCTTCCTTAGTAAGTTCTCGCTGTATCTGGAGAGCAAAAGGGATTTCTTTAAATTTTCTCAAGTAAACGTTGTCGTTATCAAAGGACAAATTGTTAGCCAACTGCATCGTAATGGTGCTCCCGCCGCCCAACCTCCTTCCAGTAACAAATCCATAGAAACCTCGAATTAAGCTCTGAATGTCCACACCCGGGTGAGAGTAGAATCTGACATCTTCGGTAGCAATCAAGGCATTGATTAACACAGGAGGTATGTCTTCAAATTGAATCGGATTTCTACGATTTCCGATTTCGTCAATGAGACGGCCATCCGAGGTGTAGATGCGAAGTGGTGTTTCGAGGCGGACATTTCTGTAGGTTTCAGCTTCAGGTAGGAGAGGAGCTAAGTATAGATAGGCTGCAGACGCTAACATACAGACGGCGGACATTGTCCCAACGCCCACAATTAACAGAGGTTTTGCCAAATTTTTAAGTTCAATCGCCATTAAAGGGTTTTTCCTCCGGACTCTTGATTTTATCGACTTCACAAAGAACAATCATTAAAAAGGGCTATTGCTTGTCTAAATATTCCCCATTTTGATATTTGATTCCGAATTAAAGGTACAATATCGGCTTTCTTGTGCTGAAAGAGTAAAAATGGACCCCAAGGGTAATATATTTTTAATCGGACCTATGGGTGTTGGAAAGAGCACCATCGGGCGGGTTCTGGCTAAGATTATGGGTTTACGATTCTTCGATTCGGATCAAGAGATAGAGTTAAGCTCCGGTGCAGATATACCTTGGATTTTTGATGTTGAGGGAGAGAGTGGTTTCAGAGAGAGGGAAAGCAAAATGATAAGCCAGCTATGTCAAAGGCAGGATATTGTTCTAGCAACTGGAGGAGGTGCAATCCTAGCGAAGCAAAACAGGGACACACTTTGCTCAAATGGCACAGTTGTTTATTTGACGGCTTCCATAGAAAAACTGGTTGATAGAACCAAGAAGGATAAAAATCGCCCATTGCTGCAAACAGATAATCCAAAGCAAAAGGTTATAGAGCTTTTTGAAGATCGAAATCCTCTATATCAAGATGCTGCTGATATGGTAATCGACACTGGAGGCAAAAAACCACTGGTTGTCGCTAGCGAAATCCAGAGGTTTGTTCAAGCCAAAGACAGTGCTTCTTGAAGAGAAACTAGTTAATGAATAGTTTAAATGTTGAATTGGGTGAGCGCAGTTATCCAATATTTATAGGATCGAATCTTTTCGATGATCAGAAGTTAATCTCTCCCTTTTTGGGCAAAAGTCGAGTCGTTGTGATTACTAATTCTGTAGTAGGCCCACTCTACCTCGAAAAGGTGAAGGGGTTTCTTGGGTTTAATTATGATTCTTATATCATCTTGCCTGATGGCGAGGAGCATAAAAACTTGGATTCTGTTGGATTAATTTATGACCACCTACTGCGAGGAAAATATGATCGAAAAACAATATTAGTAGCGCTTGGAGGAGGCGTTGTCGGTGATATAGTTGGTTTCGCTGCAGCAACTTTTCAGAGAGGTATTAGGTTTGTGCAAATACCTACAACATTGCTCGCGCTGGTCGATTCCTCTGTTGGTGGGAAGACAGGCGTCAATCACTCGTTAGGTAAGAACATGATTGGTTCTTTCCATCAGCCACAATGTGTGATTGCTGACATGGCTGTGCTGGGAACTCTGCCTGGCCGTGAAGTCAAAGCTGGATTTGCTGAAGTTATAAAATACGGTTTAATAGGAAACGTAAACTTTTTTGATTGGCTTAGTAAACACAGCAAGGCGCTGCTTGATCTTAACCACGACTATCTCTCTGAAACGGTCCAAATTTGCTGCGAGGCGAAGGCCAATATCGTTTCTGCTGATGAAAAAGAATCCGGGAGCAGGGCTCTCTTAAATTTGGGTCATACTTTTGGCCATGCAATCGAGACAGCATCAGGGTATGGTAAATTTCTACATGGTGAAGCTGTTGCAATAGGTATGGTAATGGCGGCGGACCTTTCCAAAAGGTTGGGATTGCTTGATTCGGCGGAGGCAAAAAAAATTCGACAGATGCTAGAAATTGACTTCGGGTTTTCGGTTATCCCCCCAGTCGATATAAGCGAAACCCGGTACTTGGAGCTCATGAGCTCTGATAAAAAAGTAGAAGAAGGTAAAATTAGATTTATTTTGTTGAAAGCCATCGGCACCGCTTTTATTGAGCATCAAGTCAGTGAAGAGGTTTTAAGAGAGACTTTGACGAGCGGAAGCCAGCTCTGCATGTAATTTAACTATTTTCAACTTTGCTTGAGTGGGAAATTTCTTTACCACGGGGAAAAATGTGACTTTAAAAAATGATCGTTTATTGAAGGCTTTAACGGGGAAGAGCGTTGATGTAACTCCAGTCTGGATGATGAGACAAGCTGGAAGATATTTGCCCGAGTATAGAGCTACTCGGAAAAAAGCCGGCGACTTTATGAATTTATGTCAATCTCCGGAGTTAGCTTGTGAAGTGACTTTGCAGCCTCTGAGGCGCTACCCATTTGATGCCGCCATACTCTTTTCGGATATATTGACCATTCCCGATGCCATGGGACAAGGTTTATATTTCGAAACTGGGGAAGGCCCTCGATTCAAAAAAGTCATTAAGAAACGAGCGGATGTAGAGAACCTTCGAGAAATATCTGCCGTCGATGATTTAGCCTATGTCATGAATGCAGTGACTTTAATTCGAAAGGAACTAAATGGCTCCGTCCCATTGATAGGCTTTAGCGGCAGTCCCTGGACCTTGGCCACCTATATGATAGAAGGAGGTGGGTCTAAAGACTTTAGTAAAGCAAAGACTTTCATGTACAACGACCCCGAGGCAATGCATTTACTGTTAGAGAAATTAACTGAAACTGTGATTGACTACCTGAATTGTCAAATTCGGGCAGGAGCGCAGGTTGTTCAGATATTCGATACTTGGGGTGGAGTTCTAACCACGCCCGGATATTTCGCTTTCTCACTTAAATATATGAAAAAAATAGTGTCCAAGTTGATCAAGCAAAACGACAATAATGATATACCTGTAATCTTATTTACTAAGAACGGGGGGCAATGGTTATCAGAGATTGCTGATACTGGTGCTCATGGGATTGGTATTGATTGGACTACAGAAATCGGCGCTGCAAAAAGGCTCGTAGGATCAAAATGTGCTTTGCAAGGGAATATGGATCCAGCGATCTTGTACTCATCTCCAAAAGTGATTCGAGAAGAAGTTAGACGCATTTTGTCAGATTTCGGAAGTAAGAGCGGCCATGTCTTTAACCTAGGGCATGGGATCACACCAGGAGTAGATCCGGATAATGTAACAGTTTTTGTTGACTCAGTTCATGAATGCTCGGCCCAGTATCACATTTGAAGAATCGCACATTTTGACCTCAATAGTGGGATTAGGTTCAAACCTAGATTCTGCAAATGGTTCGAAGCTTGACGTAATCCGGAAAGCGATTAAAGAGCTCGGGAATCTTAGTTCTCAACCATATATTGCTTCATCTTTTTATGAGTCAGAACCACAAGGATGTCCTCCTAATTCCCCTTTATTTGTTAACTCGGTAGTTGCCTTGTTTCTACCCGTTAATACCGACCTCAAGAGTTTTTTTTGGAGTATTCAGAGATTGGAGGAAAAGTTGGGTCGGGTGCGTTCAGGTTTCAATAATCAGCCTCGATCGATCGACCTCGATTTGCTATTTTTCGGTGATATTTCACTTTCATCAGATGCACTAACCGTACCCCACCCTCGGGCTTTAGAGAGACGGTTTGTCCTTGAACCACTGGCAGAAATTGCCCCCGATCTTGTGCTTCCCGGCCAAAAGTTCTCAGTACAGCAATTACTAAAAGATCTACCTCAAAGAGAGTGGGTCCGAAAGCTGGAAGATGGAAAAATCAACGACGCAAAATGATGAGGAAAACCGTGTAATTTCACATCGGTTAATGATAGGATCGGCCGAAGTTCGGTTAAAAAATAACCGTGACTTGAATGTAATCTGTTACGCTAAATAAATTGATTTGCCAGATTAGTGCGATTTGTGAGATGAAAAGAACGTGAGATTCTTCAGCCCTTCTGCAATAAGCTTCATGACCCTGCCGTTATTTGTTCTTGGGCAGGGTGGGTACGCTCAAGAAAATGAACTTGCGGTTGATTCTACCGATGCCGATTCAGATAACTTTGCAACTTTCAGAATTGCTCCAACTTCAGTTTTGAGCGAGGCAGTGGCTCCTCTTATCGAGATAGCTCGGAAAACTGAAGCGAGAGACCTCCATGGAAACATTGTGGAGGATGCTCTGAATTTTAATCTTGGGATGCAAATTACTCCGATCCGAGGTCTTGAGGTAAACGCAGGTGTTTGGCAGCAAGAGATAGAGCAAAGATTGCAAAGTGATGGTCAAATGGGGTCGGCGGGGAATCTTTCTCAGCTTTACATTGAAGACTCCTCCATTAACGAATTTAATATCGATGATCCGGCCTTAGGTCAAACGGTTAAAAGTAAAGGTTTTGATATTGGGGCTTCTTATGTTTGGGACACAAATAGGTTCGGTCAGTTTACTCTGAGCACAAAAACCACCTACGTGAGAGAGTTTCAAAACCGAGGCTCGTTATTGGAGCTTTTTGGCGCGGGACTTGATCATCAAGTCGATAGAGCAGTGAGCCCAGAATTACAAAGCAGTTTGATGCTTACATGGCAATTTGGCAATCACACGGCCTCGGCGATTACAAATTACTTTGATTCATTTAAAGACATTAATGACTTGGATCTAGACGAAATTAATGCATTGGTGGACAATATAGCAACGGTTGATCTTCAATACGGCTATACAGTGAATACTGGCAACGACGATCGTGCAATTATTTCATTCGGAATCAGAAATATCTTCAACGAAAAAACAGTGCAATTATTGAATTCAAACACGCAAATTTTAGATCAAAATGGGCGTGTTGCTTATGGCTCGATTAAGTATCAATTCTAGGCACACAAAAAAATATTTATACCAAAAGTAGCAAATGCCATTGATGTGTTTTGGCAAATAAATTTATTGGTGAAGTGAAATGGTTAGAGTAGCAATAGCTGGTGCTGCTGGGCGGATGGGTCGGTCTTTAATCGAGGCGTTTAACGATGACTCTCTTGGCTCGAAAGTTACAGTAGCGACAGTCTTGAGTGATGATCCCAGTCTGGGGATGGATTCAGGCATTCTATCGATGGGTGTTGGCAATAGCATTCTCACAGTGTCCGATATTAGTAAGTATATTAATGACTTCGATGTACTTGTTGATTTTACAGCGCCAGCAGCAACCGAAGGGCATATTGCTTTATGTGAGAAAAACCGTAAAGCGATGGTTTTAGGCACCACTGGTCTGAGTAAAGAGCAAATCAAGTTGGTTTCGGATGCTGGTGAAAAAATCCCTATCGTATTTTCGCCAAACATGAGTATTGGGGTGAATTTGTGTTTCTGCTTAATGGAGATAGCTACTAGAGTAGTGGGCAGCGAATATGACATCGAAATTTTTGAGGCCCACCACAGGAATAAAAAAGACTCCCCGTCCGGAACGGCACTTAAAATGGGTCAATTGGTCGCAGACACTTTAGGAAGAAATTTTAAGGACGCAGCAATATATGGGCGCGAGGGGTTCAGCGACCAGAGGGATTCTAATACGATAGGTTTTTCAACGATGCGTGCAGGCGATATAGTCGGAGACCATACGATTACTTTTGCCGGTCGAGGAGAGCGTATAGAGATTTCGCACAAAGCTGGAAATAGAATGACTTTTGCGAGTGGGGCGGTCAAGGCGGCAAATTGGATTTTTGGAAAACAGGCTGGCACTTACTCAATGCAGGATGTGCTTGATTTAAGGATTTCCTTTTAGCTGTAATCAATGAAAATGAAATTTTTTGTCTCTTAGATCATTAGTTGATAGACAAGGTAGATCTTAATTTAATAGAATTCTCGCTCAGTATGAGAATTGCTGAGAAGACATATTAAAGCGGATTTTACAAAAAGCGGAATGAGGAAGAGTTTCTTCATTCCGCTTTTTTCTGCTTAAAGGTTATCTAGAAAATTTTTGGTATAGGAGCAGAAGTGGGCGGAACTGCAATATTGGGTTTGGAGGATGGAAGCATTTTCAAGGGCGCTGCTCTAGGGATTAAGGGCATCACCGCTGGGGAGGTCGTATTTAATACCTCCATGACCGGGTACCAAGAAATATTGACGGATCCTTCCTATGCAAAGCAAATTGTGACGCTGACTTATCCTCACATTGGAAATACAGGCACCAATAGTGAAGACAATGAATCTGAGAGAATTTGGGCATCGGGCCTCGTCATAAGAGATTTGCCACTATTGGCGAGTAGTTGGAGAAATGAAATTGACCTTAATGCATTTCTAGTCGATCGGAAGATTACTGCCATTGCCGAAATCGACACAAGGAGGCTCACAAGATTGTTGCGAGACAGGGGTCCGATGAATGGATGCATTATCTCAGGTATCGATGAGACGGATCTGCATGATAGGGCAATCAGTGAAGCCAAAGAGTTTCCCGGTCTAAAAGGCATGGATCTGGCGAGAGTGGTATCAGCGAACGATTCCTACATCTGGGACGGTGCTGTATGGGATATAAAAGCAGGCTATAGATCAAGCCCAAGTGAGGGGTTTAATGTCATCGCGTACGATTTCGGTATCAAAAGAAACATTTTAAGAATGCTGTCAGATAGAGGGTGCAAGGTCACGGTTGTGCCTGCCACGAAACCCGCGTCAGAGGTTCTTGAAATGAAACCCGATGGTGTGTTCTTGTCAAATGGACCCGGCGACCCAGAACCCTGCCAGTATGCTATTGATGCTGTGCGAGAGTTCTTGGACAAGCGTGTTCCATTGTTTGGTATATGCCTTGGTTATCAAATTTTGGCTCTGGCGTGCGGAGCTAACACAATAAAGATGCGCCTGGGCCATCATGGTGCTAATCACCCAGTTCAGAAAATTTCAGATGGCAGTGTTTTGATCACGAGTCAGAATCATGGGTTTGCGGTTGAAGAAAGCACCTTGCCGTCAAGCTTGAAAGCGACTCATAAATCGCTTTTTGATGGATCACTGCAGGGTGTAGAGAGTAACCATAGACCTGCATTCGGTTTCCAGGGTCATCCAGAGGCTAGTCCTGGCCCTCACGATGTAGCCCCTTTATTTGACCATTTTATTGAATTGATGTCAGGCCAAGAGAATTAGCAAAAGAGTTAAACTAGAAAAATTATAACCAAGTATGCCACGTAGAACAGACATAAAAAGTATTCTTATTTTGGGAGCCGGTCCGATTGTTATTGGTCAAGCCTGTGAATTCGACTATTCCGGAGCTCAAGCATGTCAGGCACTTAAGGAAGAGGGGTTGCGAGTGATACTGGTGAATTCTAACCCAGCAACTATTATGACAGACCCCTCGATGGCTGACGCAACTTATATTGAGCCGGTAAAGTGGCAAATTATTGAAAAGATAATCGAAAAAGAAAAACCGGACGCGATTTTACCAACAATGGGTGGGCAGACAGCGCTCAACTGCGCTCTAGATTTAAATCGACACGGGATACTGTCAAAGTATGAGGTGGAGTTAATAGGCGCTAGCTGTGATGCAATTGACAAGGCTGAGGACCGAGAGCTTTTTGACAAAGCGATGAAGAAAATTGGACTGGAAACCCCGTGTCACGAAATGGCGCATGATATGGATCAAGCCCATAGAGCACTAGAGGAAATCGGATTTCCATGCATAATCAGGCCATCTTTCACGCTCGGTGGAAGTGGTGGAGGAATCGCATATAACAAGGAAGAATTTAATGAAATTTGTGAGCGAGGTTTGGAGCTTTCACCAACAAGTGAGTTGCTGATTGATGAGTCGTTAATCGGCTGGAAAGAATTTGAGCTAGAGGTTGTTCGTGATAAAAATGATAACTGTATTATAGTTTGTTCAATAGAAAATTTTGACGCAATGGGTGTTCATACGGGCGATTCGATTACGGTTGCCCCATCTCAGACTCTTACGGACAAGGAGTATCAGATTTTACGAAATGCTTCTATTGCTGTGCTTCGTGAAATAGGGGTGGAGACTGGAGGGTCTAATGTTCAATTTGCCGCAAACCCGATAGATGGACGGTTAGTAATTATAGAGATGAATCCTCGCGTTTCGAGATCCTCCGCGCTTGCTTCGAAAGCCACGGGATTTCCAATAGCCAGAGTGGCGGCAAAGTTGGCGATAGGGTTTACATTAGACGAGTTGCGAAATGAAATTACAGGTGGGACTACGCCTTCTTCGTTTGAACCAACAATAGATTACGTTGTAACTAAGATACCTCGTTTCACCTTTGAGAAATTCCCCCAGGCTAACGATCGAATAACCACGCAGATGAAGTCTGTTGGCGAGGTGATGGCTATCGGAAGGACCTTTCAAGAGTCTATGCAGAAGGCGTTGCGAGGGTTAGAGGTTGGTATGTGTGGCTTTGATCCGATTTTAGATCAAGAGACTAATTCATCTAAGGAGATTCTTACTCGAGAGTTAACCGAGCCGGGTGCGCAACGTATTTGGTTTATTGCAGATGCGTTCCGACAACAATGGTCGATTGAAAGTGTCTTTGAATTAACTGGGATAGATCCTTGGTTTCTGGTTCAAATTGAAGAAATCATAAAACTTGAGGAGACTGTGGAAAATTTGAATCTTTCGGAAATCGAAAGAGATTTTTTATTCCAGTTAAAAAGAAAAGGTTTTTCCGACTCAAGGTTGGCGACATTACTTGGGGTTTCAGAAAAAGAAGTTCGGGATTCAAGGCATACTCTTGGTATTCGACCGGTTTACAAAAGGGTTGACACTTGCGCTGCTGAATTCGCCTCGGCTACTGCATATATGTATTCTTGTTACGATGAAGAGTGCGAGGCCAACCCTTCAGATCGACAAAAAATTATGGTGCTTGGCGGAGGGCCAAATAGAATTGGTCAAGGCATTGAGTTTGATTACTGTTGCGTTCATGCGGCGCTTGCGATGCGTGAAGATGGCTTTGAGACCATAATGGTCAATTGTAATCCTGAAACTGTGTCAACAGATTATAATATTTCAGATAGACTTTACTTTGAACCTCTTACCTTAGAGGACGTTCTAGAGGTGGTGAAAATCGAGAAGCCGTTAGGAGTCATTGTCCAGTTTGGAGGACAGACTCCGCTAAATCTTGTTAAGAGGCTAGAAGAAGCAAGTGTCCCAGTTATAGGCACATCACCAGATGCAATCGATCGAGCAGAAGATCGCGAGCGTTTTCAAAAATTAATAGAGAAATTGGGGCTTAAACAGCCGCCTAATTGCACCGTGCGCAGCGTCGTGGAAGCTATAGATCAGGCAAAAAAAATCTCTTACCCCTTAGTCGTTAGGCCTTCATATGTGCTTGGTGGAAGGGCTATGGAAATCGTTTATAATGAAGATGAACTTAAACGCTACATGCGCGAAGCCGTAATGGTTTCCAAAGAAAGCCCTGTTTTATTAGATTATTTCCTTTCCTCGGCAATAGAGATTGATGTAGATATAGTTAGCGACGGAAATAGCGTGGTAGTTGGAGCCATAATGCAGCATATTGAGCAGGCCGGGATTCACTCCGGAGATTCAGCATGTTCTTTGCCACCTTACAATTTGTCAGCAGATATACAAGATAAAATAAGGTATCAGGTAACTAAGTTAGCTCTTGAGTTAGGTGTTGTTGGTTTAATGAACACCCAGCTTGCATATCAGGATGGAGAAATTTACGTAATCGAAGTTAATCCGAGAGCTTCTAGAACAGTCCCTTTTGTCTCAAAATGTATCGGCCGCTCATTAGCAAAAATAGCCGCGCGCTGCATGACATGTCAATCCCTGGAGGATCAAGCTTTTACGGCAGAAATTACCCCTAAAACTTTCGCTGTCAAAGAGGCCGTGTTTCCTTTCAACAAATTTCCTGGTGTAGACCCAATTCTCGGCCCGGAAATGAAATCTACTGGCGAGGTGATGGGGGTAGGGGCAACCTTTGCAGAGGCTTATGCAAAAGCTCAGTTGGGAGCTGGAGATATAATTGAGACGACGGGAAACGCTTTTATCAGCGTTCGTGACAGAGATAAACCTTTCGTTGTTGAGGTTGCCAAAAGATTAGATTTGTTGGGCTATTCTCTTGTCGCAACTCATGGTACAGCGAAAGTGATATCTGAAGCTGGCTTGAAAGTCACGAGAGTAAATAAAGTCGCAGAGGGTAGACCGCACATTGTCGATATGTTAAAAAATGATCAAGTTCAAGTGGTATTCAACACAACAGAAGGTACGCAAGCTATTGCGGATTCTTCGATGATACGCAGAACAGCGTTACGGCATAATGTTTACTGCACTACAACAATAGCTGGCGCACTTGCAGTTTGTGAAGCGGTCGAGTTTGGACAAAACTTCTCGGTTTATACGATTCAACAGCTACATGCGGAATTAAACTAAACTAGCTGAATTTAAATAAACATCTTTAAGAAGATAAAAGACAATGCCAAAAGTGCCAATGACAGTAGCTGGAGCAGAAAGGCTTCGCTCTGAATTGAACGAATTGAAATCTATTCAACGCCCAAAAATCTCGAGGGCTATAGCTGAAGCTAGAGAGCATGGAGATTTGAAAGAGAACGCGGAGTATCATGCTGCCAGAGAGCAGCAAAGTTTTTGTGAAGGTCGTATTACAGAAATCGAAGCTAAACTTTCCGAATCAGAGATAATAGATATAAGTAAGATTGATCCTATTGGCAAGGTCTTATTTGGGACAACCGTCACTCTGTATAATATTGAAAAAGAAGAATCTGTTCATTACCAGATTGTTGGGGAAGATGAGGCAGATGTGTCCGCCGGGAAAATATCAGTTATCTCACCAATAGCCAGGGCAGTTATGGGAAAACCCGAGGGGGAAGAAGTTGTTGTTAAAATCCCGGCGGGTGAAGTGCAATATGAAATTGAGAAAATTGAGCACATCTAGATTTTTTTCTGAGATAAATTAGATAATCTGGGATTAGAGTTTTTTGAAGGCCGATAGATTAAGACCACATGTCCGACAGTTTGGATACACTTGGCGTTGTGATGTAGGCAAATTTGTTTGGTAATCTCTATTCTATCCTCTCGCTGGGCGGTGTGTATTTTAATTTTGATTAACTCGTGATCATTTAAAGCCCTATCAATTTCATCTTTGATGTTATCGGATAACCCCTTATGGGAAACAATAACAACTGGCTTTAGCGTATGTCCAATAGCCTTCAAATATTTCTTTTCGCGGATTGAATTTTGCATTTGAATCTGTGTTTAAATTGATTTTCTAAATCTTAACATTTTCGCGCTGAACTCAAAACTAAACGG